>CAYNEI010000004.1:0-98296 GCA_964396185.1 uncultured Thermoplasmatales archaeon | reverse complement strand
TACCGCAACTCCGAGCTCGACACGTACGTGAACTTGTGCGGATGGTCCGTGCTCGAATAGGTCTGACCGCTGGGCGACGTGTACTCGATCGTGTTCGTGCTCGCGAAGTTGCTGCCCTTCAACGTCATCTGCTGGTTCGACTCGTCCGCAACGTACGATGTGGGCGACACGCTGGACAAGCTTGGAGCTGGCGGTGGACTCGTGTCGCACGTTTTCGTCGTGAAGTACCTGCGGTCGGGGTTGGGCGTGAAGTCTCCCCATCCTCCCGCGTTGGTGTAGGCGCGGATGTTCCAGCGGTACGTGGATCCGCAGTCGAGGTTGACTGTCAACGAGGTCCCGAACACGCTCTCGTCGTCGACGACGAGTGTGCTGAACGTTGGGCCTTTGGAGACGTAGACGCCGTACTTGTCAGCGCCACTGGATGGAGCGTTCCAGGTCAGCGTGGGTGAATCGGTAGACAGTTTCTCGCCGGTGCCCGTGTAGGATGTAGACGCTGGATCGCCTGGTTGCAGGTTCGTCGGCTTGCCCGGTGCCTGGACCGGGCAGTCCTCCGTGGTGAAGTACACACGGTCCGGGTTCGGTGCGAGTTCGCCCCAGCCTCCCGCGTTGGTGTAGGCGCGGATGTTCCAGCGGTACGTGGTCCCGCAGTCGAGTGAGGTGGCGAGGCTCGTGCCGGCCACGTTTTCGTTGTCAATCGCGAGGCCGCCCGAGTACGGGGCCTCGCTCACGTACACGCCGTACTTGTCCGCTCCCCCCGATGGCGCGGACCACGAAAGGGTAGGCGAGGACGTGGAGAGGTGTTCACCGTTTGTGCTCGTCGCCGTTGCAGGTGCCTGATCCCCGGGCTCCAAGTTCGTCGGCTTGCCCGGTGCCTGGACCGGGCAGTCTTCCGTGGTGAAGTACATCCGGTCCGGGTTGGGCGTGAAGTCTCCCCATCCTCCTGCGCTCGTGTAGGCGCGGATGTTCCAGCGGTACGTGGATCCGCAGTCGAGGTTGACCGTCAACGAGGTCCCGAACACGCTCTCGTCGTCGACAACGAGCGTGCTGAACGCTGGGCCTTTGGAGACGTAGACACCGTACTTGTCAGCGCCAGTCGATGGAGCGTTCCACGTCAGCGTGGGTGAATCGGTAGACAGTTTCTCGCCGGCGCCCGTGTAGGATGTAGACGCTGCGACGCCTGGTTCCAGGTTCGTCGGCTTTCCGGGCGCCGCGGCTCCAACGGGGGGCACCGCGAAGAGAGGTGCAAGGAGCAAAACCGCGACAACAATTCCCCTCAACCTCACGGCCGCCATGCTCCCGCGCCTCCAGCGCGCAGCTTCCAACGGGTCGACGACTATATATACGGTACCCCCCGCGCTGGATCTGGCTTGGATTTGCTGCGTCCGCGGCCAGGCCAGCGCGCCTACTCTCCGATCCTTAAACCCCAGCCGCGCCTGGGAACCCGTGGATGGGTGTACCACCCCGCCGCTCCCTACTCCTCCTCCGCACAACCGCGAGCCTCTCCGGCCCCCGGGTCGTGCTCCCCGAGCTCGACCACGACGCCGAGACCGGCCACTCTTCGCGTGCTGACGCCACCGAGGCCACCCGCGAGCTCGACGTCAAGCGCATGATCGCGCCGGCCGGGTGGGTCTACCACCACGTCGAGGAAGTCTTGCCAGACTTCAACCTCGTCGCTACGGGGGTGGCCAAGCGCTTCGATATCAAGAACCGCCTCAAGCGGGGACCACCGCCCGGTGGACGCGTGGAGCCAGTGCGTTCGCAGTGAGGCCAAGGTCCGGATGTGGATCAAGAAGCCCCACTTCACCGACTGCTTCCCTCATCATGTGGGGGGAAGGAAGCGGGCCCGCGCGGTCCGGGTTGCTCCATGCGCCTCAAGCCCCCCAAGGCGCCCCATCCTCGAACAACCGGAACCCATCCACGGCGTCATCCTGGATCGCGATGACCGCAGCGCGGGACCGGCTGGACGGTGGGTCCACGCACGCGCTGTCCTCGCCCGTGGTGCAGCCGTCGGCGTACGCGATGTGCACGCGCCCGTCGGGGCCGGGCTGGATGTCGATGAAGTCGAGCAGGTTGCGGTTGCCGCCGAAGCAGCCGATTCCGCCGGTGCAGATGCTGCCGATCTGGACGGGGTCGTCGTCTGGCGTGACCCGGACGGTCTGCCAGGTGGCGTTGTCGGCGAAGGCGTCCTCGGTGTAGCTCATGTAGAGGTGCCACTCGGCGTAGCCCGGCGCCCCGTTGGGCCCCGCATCGCTGTGGGGGGTGGCCAGGTAGGCGACCGCGACGCGGCCTGGATCACCTGCCGCGGCGTCCACGAGCACCTGGCTTTGCAGGCCCTCGGGGCTCACGGCGACCTGGTCGGTCCAGGTGGCGCCGTTGTCCGAGGAGGCGGAGGCCCAGATGTGGCCTTCGCCCCACCAGGCGGTGTAGGCGCCGCCCTCGACGTCCACGGTCATGCCGGGGTCGATGCCCTCGCAGGCCCCGCTCTGGTCGCCCACGCGGTGGGTCTCCCAGGTGAGGCCGTAGTCGTTGCTGGCGGTGACGAGCAGGCCACCGTCGCAGTGGTAGCTGGGCACGTAGACGTTGCCGGAGCGGTCGGCCTCGATGGGGCCACCGGTGCGGTAGTTGCCCGCCTCGGCCTCGGTCATGGCCACCACGGGCTGCCAGGTCACGCCTCCGTCCAGGGAGCGGGAGACCGTGAGGTGGCCGGCGTTGGGGGCCAGCAGGGTGAAGCTGTTGAAGCTGTAGTAGACGACCCCGTCGAAGACCGGGTTGCCTGAGACCGGGTGGCCGCCCACGGCGAGCTTCTGGTGGTCGTTGGCCGGTTCACCGCAGGCCAGGGGGTGCTCGACCCACGACCCGCCCTTGTCGTCGGTCCAGGCGATGTTGGAGCAGGCCACCGTGAGCTGGTCGGCGAAGACGCGGTGGGTCCAGGGGTCTGCGCGCATCATGGGGTCCAGGCTGATCTGGCTGTTGAGCAGGGGCGAGACGTCGTCCCAGGTGTCCCCGCCGTCCTGGCTGCGGTACATCGTCGTACCGGCCATGTAGAAGATCGTGCCGTCGCCCAGCACGCCAAGCGTCGGCTCAGCACCGTTGCTCGGGAGCTCGATGTTGGCGAAGCTGGGTCCCTCGGGAGCCAGGTGGTCCTCAACGGCCTGGGCTGCCAGGCGCTTGGCTTCCAGGTGGCTTCGCGGGTGCAGGGTGGCGGTCACGTCCACCACGGCGCCCTCGGGCCCCGTGCTGGTCAGGCTGGCCGTCCACGTGGTGACGTTGCCGTCCGGCAGGGCGTAGACGCCTGTGCAGGCGGCCTCGCCGTCGCTGGCGGCGGTGCCGCACTGGATGCCGCCCTCGTCGTCGAGCAGGAAGGCCTGGGTGCCGCCGGTGACCTGGATGGCCAGTTCGATGTAGCCCACGGTCTCGTCGATCTCGAAGGTGAGCTCGGCGGTGTCGGCCAGGGGCCCGATGGGTCCGAACAGGGGTGCTGATGCGCTGGGTCCCAGCTCGATGCCGTTCCACGCGAAGACACGCATGTCTCCCCGGGTCTCGGCGACGTCCGCGCCGCTGGCGTCCAAGTGGTCCAGGTCCTCGGCCGCCCTGTCGGCAGCGGTGGGGTCCAGCTCCTCGCCCGTTCCCCCGATGCAACCGGTCAACGCCACGCTCACCAGGAGGATCGCCAGGCTGGCGACGCCTCCCTTGCTAACTCGCCACATGGGTGGGAGTTCCCCTGGGGGTACTTGAGGCCTCTGGCCCCAGAGCTACGCCTTCAACCTGGGAACATGCCCTCGAACTCGGCGGGCAACGCGTCGTAACCCATGGCCTCCAGGAAGTCCTCCTCGTCGATGAACTGGAAATCGCGCTCCAGGGCCGCCACTCGATCCCCTGCCTCGTCTTGGGCGCGCACCTCGATGCTGAGATCGTGCTCGCTGAACGGCTGGAGGGTCCCCTCCAGGGTGAGCTGCTCTCCGGTTTCGACCCACCGGTCGGTGCGCAGACGCGTGGTGTGCACCGGCAGCCCGATGCGTCCCTCGAGGCCGTAGACGGTCCAGTTCGCCGTCTCCACCATGGCGATGTAGAGCACGCCGGAGTGCAGACGGCCCGGCCAGCCCTCGTAGGTGTCCCGGGCCTTGAGCTCGCTGCGCACCCGGCCCTTGAGCTTGCGGAACTCGAGCCCGAGCCCCTCCGGGTTGGCTGGACCGCACCCGATGCACCGGTTCGTGGGCACGTTGTCCAGCGGCGTCCCATGGCCAGGCGGCATATGGGCTTGTATAAGCCCCAGGCGGTTGATAGTTGCGCCTCGTGCAGCCAAGCCGCACTTCCGTCACGAACGCGGAGCCGAAGGGTTTTCAAACGGGCCGGTCGTGGCCGGGCCCGTGGCCACGCCGCCGGACTGGGTGGAGGACCGGATCCCCACGCCCAAGCGAGAGGGGGTCCCACAGATCGTGCGTGATGCCGTGCGCGAGCACTTCGCCCCGTACGAATCCCACGAGGACGATCCCATCGGCACCTACTACGTCCACGACGACGCCGAGGGCATCCACGAGAAGTTCGACGCCGTGCTCGAGGCCTGCGAACCCGTGGGCTACTCCGGGGCCATCCGGGAGGACGGCGGCGAGCGCGTGCTCAACGTCTTCCCCAAGCCCAGCCTCCCCCAGCGGCGGACCTGGGTGAACTGGGCGCTCTTCGCGGCCACCTGGATCACCACGACCCTGGCCGGCGCCTTCGCGGTGTTCAACTACCGCAACCCTGGCTTCTGCTACTCCTGCTACGGGGGCGAGGCCGCGCTTTTGCCCCTGGCTCAGGACTACATCATCGGCGGCTTCATCCAGTTCGCCCTGCCCCTCATGCTCATCCTTGGCGTCCACGAGATGGGCCACTACTTGGCCAGCCGCTACCATGGCCTCACCCCCAGCTTCCCCTACTTCATCCCGCTGCCGCCGATCTTCGCGGTCAACATCGGGACCCTGGGTGCGTTCATCAGCCTGCGAGAACCCATCCCGTCGCGCAAGGCGCTTTTCGACATCGGCGCATCCGGCCCCTTGGCCGGCCTCGTCATCGCCATCCCGGTGGTCCTGCTCGGCAGCTTGCTCATGGCCCTCAACCCGGTGTTCGTGCCCGAGACCGCCAACACCCTCTCGCTGGGCACGCCGTTGCTCTTCGACGCGCTGGCCTGGCCCTTCGACATCGCCGAGAACACCTTCATCCACCCCGTGGCCATGGCCGGCTGGGTCGGCCTGCTGGTCACCGGCATCAACCTCATCCCCACCGGCCAGCTCGACGGCGGCCACATCGCTGCCAGCCTGCTCGGCGAGAAAGCCCGCAGCCTGTCGCTCGTGGCCATGGGCGGCCTGGTGCTGCTCGGCTTGGGCATCCCGCCCTTCGCCCAAGAGCAGTGGATCCCGGGCTACGGGGGCTGGCTCGTGTTCGCCATCCTCATCCTCTTCCTGGGCGCCCGCCACCCGCCGACGCTCGACTCGATCACCAAGCTGGGCGACAAGCGCGCCATGCTCGCCATCGCCACGCTGCTGCTCGTGATCGTCTGCTTCGTGCCCATCCCGATCTCGTGAGCGTCTCGACCCGGTTAGGCGAACGGTTATCATCACCTACGGGTTCAGTGGCGTTGAGGCGTTCACGTGGGATCCTTCGAGTGGGCGGAGCTTAACAAGGGCGAGAAGTTCCTCATCGCTTCGACCGCCGTCGCAACGATGACCTTGTTCATGCCCTGGATCGATATCGGCATCGCATCGGCGACGGGCTGGGAGGAACTTGGCTTCCTATTCGCGGCCCTTCTCGTCTACCCCACTTACCTGGCGTACAACCGGATGCCGGCCAAACGGGGATTGGCGATCACCTTGGGGATCCTTGCGGTCGTCTTGAGCGGAGCTTACATCGCAAGCAACCTCGGGACCGTGGAAGCGGATGGAGTCCTCTTCGATGAGGACCAGACAATCGATGTGAACGGATTCGGGGTGTACATCTTCCTCCTATCCAGCATCACCTTCACGATCGGAGCCTGGATGAATCAGCGACGTGACGAGGGAGTGGCGCAGGTGGAAAGCTCCAACGGGCCGGGCGCGCAACCGCAGGAACCGCTAGACAGGCCGCCCGTCGAACCCGAACGGCCTCCCGCCGAACCGCCAGGCCAGCCAGGCCACCCGGAGGGGCCCCCGCCGGGGGAGCGCCCGGCTGACTAGGTGAGGTTGGTACCGGCGTTGCCTCTAAAGTCCGGACTGCGCCTATAACCCCTTGCCGCCCCCATCGACGGAGGGTGAGAGAGGTGAGCCAAAATCGTGACCTACCACATCACGGTCCGGAATCTACCAGATGCACCTACTCGGCGGGGTTTCACGGGTTACAGGCGGATGAACAAGGCCATGAAACTGCTGGGGTCGTTCTGGTGGCGGACAACCTGATACGACTGGAACTGCGTTGGTTCGAGTGAGTCGACAACTTTCTTCGCCTTCTCCATGGCGGTGCCGGACCCAGCCACCAGGAAGAAGGGCGGTTCGAGTTGAGTCAAGCGATGTCCGACGCGAGATGTGACTGTCTCAGCGGAATCTAGGTCGGTCACAAACAACGCGTACTCGTCAATCTTCTCCAGGAACTGGTTTGCTACCCTTTTGATTTCCGAGTCTGGGTGATCCCTCGTTGAGAGTTCATCCAGGAGATACTTGAGACCACCGCACTGCACGGCCTGTGCCGCATGGCGGCCATCTGTCATGTAAGCCTGCTTCACGATGTTGAGCAGGTTGTTGACCGCCTCCAAATCGCCTTGGACTTGACGCAGCCGGAGACCAATGAGAGCGAGCCTTCTGCTTCGACTCTTCCGGGGGAAGAGTTTCTTGTAGAGCTTGAATTCCGCCTCGTCAACGAGGCTCGCAGTACGTTTGAACTCGTCCTCCGCGACACCGAGCGGGTCTTTTCGACCCAGTGCCTCAAGTTTCTCTATTACCTTAGGCCCGAGCGCCGTACCGGCAGTTGCCAAAATGGTTCGGATCCAAGCCTCATGTTCCCCCACGCGCTCACCGGCCCTAGTCTCCAGTCAAATAATCGGCGACATAGCCGGCGATACTAATCGGGTTGTTGTCAATTACGATCGCGCTTCCCGGCATGATAGCCATGGAGTCTATACTCACAGTCATGCCGGAATAGGGGTCTCTATACAGTTTCCCGTCTTTGGTAACCTGAAGGCTATTGGAGTCATAGCCGTAGCCCAGAGCTTCCAGCAGCTGGGCCTTCTCAAGGCTGTTTAAGTCAGAGAGCGTCACAGGCTCCATGTGATCTCCCATGGTCTCTCGTATTGAGGGGTGCCTAGCATATAGAGGCTTCCCTGCCACCCCCACAGTCGGAAGCGCCGATGGGCCGGACTCCCTGGGACAGCCCCCATCGACTCCGAACTTGGCTCAGATGCACCTAAAGTTGGGTCTTGACCCTACTTTAAGAGCAACGCCGTTGGTACCCGAACGCTTTTAGCCCCTCAAGCTCCCTGGCCAACCCCATGGTCGACCCCAGCGTCCGACCCGCCCACATCGTCCTCCTCGCGATCAGCCTGGTGGCCGTCGCCCTGGCCGGTTGCATCGGTAGCACCGAGGACTCCCTCGAACAAGCGACGGTGGACCCGGACGCGGCTGCTGACGTCATGGCCTGGGCCCGCACGATCCCCGCCCAGATCACCGGCCTGGACCACCTGGGCCAGGTGGACGCTGTCGAGCGCGCAGGTGGCCTGTTCATGGAAGGCGATCTCGCCTACGTCTCGGGCCAGAACACCGGCTTCTACATCCTCAACCTCACCACGCCCGAACAGCCCAGCCTGATCGGCCACATCCCGGATCAGTTCACGCGGGACGTGGACCTGCTCCACTACGACGACGGCCGCACCGTGGCGGCCACCGCCGCCAGCGGCCAGGGCATGGTCTTCATCAACGTCACCGACCCAGCCAACCCCGAGGTCCTCGGCACGGCGCTGGAGGGCACAGCCAACGTCCACAACGTCGCAGTCGTGCCCGGCACGCACATCATCTACAACAGCCGCTCCCTGGACACCCCCGGCGTGGACATCGTGGACGCCAGCGACCCAGGGAGCCCGGAGCACGTGACCACGTTCGGCGACCTGACCTGCCACGACGTCACCTTCTACCCCGAGGGCGAGCGCGCCTACTGCCCCGGCGTGCGCGAGACCCAGATCTGGGACATCGCGGATCCCAAGGCCCCCGAGGTCGTCAGCCGGATCTTCAACCCCGCCATCAACATCCACCACTGGGCGCTGCCCGCCTGGGATGGCAAGTTGCTCATCATCGGCGACGAGTTCGCCGGGTCCACGGATGCGGCCGCCGGTTGCTGGGCCGCTCAAGACCTCCCGGTGCTGCCGGGCACCCAGAGCGACCCCGTCGGTGCCATCTGGTTCTACGACATCACCGACGAGACCCAGCCCACACCCATCAGCTACGTCTCAGCCGAGCTCTCCACCGCTGATGACACGCCCACGCCCTGCACGGCGCATTTCGGCGAGCTCGTGCCCGGCCACGACAGCGTCGTGGTGGGCTGGCGCGCGGCAGGCACCTACCTCATCGACTTCACCGATCCCAGCGCGCCCTCCATCACCGACCGCGTCCAGCACACCGGTGATAACTGGGAGGCCAAGATCCACGGCGGCTACATCTTCACCGGCGATGCCGAGCACGGCATGGACGTGCTCACCTTCGCGGGTCGCTGAGCTGTCTACAAGGCGACCACAAACCCTCTTAGCCAGCCACCGCACTGCCTGGGTGAGGAGGCTCTACGTTGAGGACCCGTACGTCCATCACCATCCTTGCGGCCGCAACCCTGGTCGCGACAGCGCTCCCGGCGACGATCTCGGCCGACATCCCCGTCGTCGAGCAGAACCCCTGGCTCGAGCGCCACGTGCTTCACATCGCCCACCAGGGCGGCGAGACCGAGGCGCCATCCAACACGCTCTACGCGTTCAAGACCGCCGTCGAGAAGGGCGCAGACGTGCTCGAGCTGGACGTCCACGCCACGGCCGATCGCGAGATCGTCGTCATCCACGACGCCACGGTGGATCGCACCACCAACGGCCAGGGCGCCGTCGACGAGATGACCCTGGCAGAGATCCAAGCCCTGGACGGCGCCTACTGGTTCGTGCCCGACTCGGGCGCGACCCACGACGCGCCAGCCGAGAGCTACACCCTGCGGGGGATCGCCACCGGTGACCAAGCGCCCCCAGAGGGCTTCGAGGCCGAGGACTTCCGCATCCCCACCCTGGACGAGGTGCTCGAGACCTTCCCGGACACGCTGATCAACATCGAGATCAAAGCCACAGCACCAGATAGCGAGCCCTACGAGCAGCTCCTGGCCGAGACGCTGGCTGAGCACGGTCGCTCGCACGATACGATCGTGGTCTCCTTCCTCGACCACGCCACCGAGGCGTTCAAGCTCCACAACCAAGACGTGGACACGGCCACGGGCACGGGCGAAACCGCCGCCTTCTGGGCCACAGCCCAGGGCCCGGCACCTGGCTCCCCAAGCCACCACCAGGCCCTCCAGGTCCCCATCACCTTCGAGGGGGTGACCGTGGTCGATGAGGACTTCGTGGCTGACGCGCATGCCAACGGGTTCGCTGTGCACGTCTGGACCATCGAGGACCCAGACACCATGCGCTGGCTCATCGACATCGGGGTCGACGGCATCATGACGAACACGCCCACGGTGCTCGAGCAGGTGCTCGAAGAGGAGGGCGTCGCGTGGAGCCCCGGCGCCTAAGCTATCCACCACAACGCTCTTGACCCCCCAGGCTGGCTAGGGGCACGATGCCCCAGGCTGCCCCCCGCCGAACCCTGCTCCTGGCTGCCGTGCTCCTGGCCGCACCTGTGCTGGCCGGCTGCATCGGCGACGACGATCCCTCCACCGATGCCCCGATTGAGGGCAGTGCGGGGGACGCCTCTGGTGAGCCAGCCTGGGCCGTCGAGCTGCCTGATGAGATCACGGGCCTGGAGCGGCTGAACACTGTGGAGGACATGGCCTCCGGCTACCAGTTCGACCTGGACGGCGAGATCGCCTACGTGGCCGCTTGGAACGCCGGCTTCTACACCGCCGACATCTCCGATCCTGAGAACCCCCAGGTGCTTGGCCACGTGCCCGACCACTTCGGCCACGACGCCTGGGTCATGCACTACGAGGACAACCGGAGCTTCGTGGCCCTGGCCGGCAGCGGGGATGGCATCGCCATGATCAACGTCACCGACCCGCGCGAGCCCGAGATCGTCGCCACGATCCTGGGCCAGGAGGGCGCCACCGACACCGAGGGTGCCAACGTGCACAACATCGCTGTTGTGCCCGGCACGCACATCATCTACAACAGCCGCTCGGTGGACACGCCTGGGGTGGATATCGTGGATGCCAGCGACCCGGAGAACCCGGAGCTCGTGCAGGTGTTCAACGATGTCACCTGCCACGACGTCTCCTTCCACATGGAGCAGGCCCAGGCGTTCTGCGCCGGGGTGCGCGAGACCCAGATCTGGGACATCGCTGATCCCGAGGCGCCGGTGATCACCGCGCGCATCCACAACCCGGCCATCAACATCCACCACTGGGCGCTGCCCACCGAGGATGGCGAGACGCTGATCATCGGGGACGAGTTCCTGGGTGCCAGCGCGCCGGTGGCCAACGCCTGCGGGCCAGGCATCGAGAACCCCGTCACGGGTGCCACGACCACGCACCCCGTGGGAGCGCTCTGGTTCTACGACATCAGCGAGACGAGTGAGCCCACGCCCATCAGCTACGTCGGCGCCAGCGAGCTCCACGGCGCGGCTGAGACATGCACGGCGCATTTCGGCGAGATCGTGCCGGGCCAGGACGTGATCCTGGTCGGCTTCCTCAGCGGCGGCATCTACACCATCGACTTCACCGATCTGACTGCTCCCAAGGTCATCGACCACCTGGACATCGGCGAGGTCGTGGACGTCCAGGTCCACCACGGCTACGCCTTCGGCGTCGGCCGGGACCGGGGCCTGGACACCTACGCGATCCTGGGCGAGTGACCACGCTCACAGGTCCGTGGGCACGCGGCCGGGCGAGCTCGCTGGCCGAGACGGTTCCAGATCCCCCACCAGGTCGCGCAAGCAGGCCAGGTACCCCTGGAACGCCTCGGATCCGTCGGCTGTGATGGCGTAGCGCTTCTCGAACCCTTCGCGGCCCAGCAGAACGTCCTTGCCCTGGATGTAGCCAGCCTCTTCGAGCCTCGTAGCGTGGCTGTTGAGGTTGCCAGGTGTGAGCCCCAGACCGTCGCGCAGATCCGTGAAGCTGGCCTCGCGGTTCCGGTAGAGCGCTGAGAGGATCTGGAGCCGGGTGCGCTGGTGGATCAGGGGATCGAGCTCCTGGGGCCCCAGTTCGCCTCACCCCCGCATGGACTGGTACAGGCCGACCACGAACGGGATCCCGCCTCCCGCGAGCACGATGAGCGCGTTTGAGGAGGCGAACGTCACGCGGCTGGGCTGGGTCTGGCTCCACAGGGCGAAGACCGTGGCGGCCGCGAGGATGCTGAACCCGATGATCAGCAGCGAGCGCCGCCCCGTCTCGGTGGCCTTGAAGAGGTTGAACGCGCCAAGCAACGTCCACGCACCCCCGATGGCGAGCGGGATCATCGCGGCCTCTTGGAGCCCGAACCCTAACACGACGAGCGCGCCCCAGACCACGTAGACGATGGGGAGCCAGAGCACGCCCCCGAGCATGGAGCGCCGACCGTGACGCTGGAGCGAGGCTGCCTGGTAGCCCGCGATCCGCCAGACAGCCAAGGTAGCCAGAGCGCCCACGGCGACCCAGCCCACCAGGTTCAGCGCGTAGTACCAGGAGGGCGCCTCGTCCGTCCGGAAGAACTCCTGCACAGAGCCGAAGCCTAGCGCGATGCCTGCGGTGACCAGCCCCCAGAGGATCCAGGTGACCCCCTCGGTGCGCCGGCGCAGCGGCTCCTCGTACCCGGTGGCTCGCTCGATCGTGGCCAGGGCCTCCT
The DNA here is from genome assembly GCA_964396185.1 of uncultured Thermoplasmatales archaeon. Classification (GTDB taxonomy): domain Archaea; phylum Thermoplasmatota; class SW-10-69-26; order SW-10-69-26; family SW-10-69-26; genus CAYNEI01. Next base: position 86,298 of record CAYNEI010000004.1, on the reverse strand, counting down.
CGGTGGACAGGCCCTCCTGGCTGGACATGCTGCCAGCCTCGGGTGTCTCGGTCATGCAGCTCCTCCTCGCCGTGGCAGAGAGGTTCGAGCATTAAGGTGTGGCTTTCCCAGGCGTGGGGAGCTCATCGAGGGATCCTCCGGGCGCTGGCCATGGCCACAGGTGACGGTGGTCCATCGCATCGGTATCACCGCACCTAGACAAGGGCCCCGGAAGCATAACCCGAGGACGTTGTCTGCCCTGCAAACCGGTCGACGCACGGGGGGTCCAAGGCAACCCTGAAAACCCCCAACCACCATGCGCCAGCGGGAACCAACATGCTCGCCCGCAACGCGCTGCTCATCCTCCTGACGCTCTCGCTTGCCAGCCTCCCGTCAGCCACCGCTGCCGGTGCTGGCCCGGCCTTCGCGGACACCGTCGCCCAGGACGAGACGAACCACCACACCTTCACCAACGCGCCCAAGGGCTCCCAGTGTATCCAGATCACAGCCAGTTACACGATCCAGCTCACCCACGCTCCGACGGATGCTGTGCTGACCCTTGAGGCGGGCGGCTCCTCCACGAACGTCACTGGCGGGACCGGGAGCCTGACGATCACGAAGGGCTGGTGCACCTCGTTCACCATCTCGGTCACCGGGACCTCGGTGGAGGACCAAGCCGCCTACGCCCTCACCGTGACCAGGCTCGCTCAGGGTGGCGTGGCCACCTCCTGAGGGCCAGGGCTCTGAACCATCGTGGGGATACGCGCGACTGCTGAGCCCGAGGCAAGCCAGATCGACCCATGGGTTTAACTGACGCCAGACCCACTCAACCCTCGGAGGTCCCCAAGATGAAGGTTCAGACGTGCCTGGCCGGCATCCTCTTGCTGGTCACCGCAGGGTTCACGGGCTGTCTGGGCATGGGCGATGGGGACGAGGAGCTTGACGCCACCGTCAACCGCACCGACGATGCCCCGGGCTCGCCCAACACGACGCCTGAGGCCCCCACAGCCAACGAGACGCCGCCGGAGCCCGATGCCCCCGAGCCGCGGCTCGAGACGACGTGGCTCAACGGATCGGTGCAGAGCGCGGTCATCGGGGACATGTACGTCTGCCCCCCGCCTCCGACCGCCTGCGACAACACCGTGAGCTACCCCATCGAGCAGGACGCGCTGAGCCTCGTGGTCGAGCTGGCTTGGAACAGCTCCGAGCCGCTGGACGTCCTGGTGGTCAACGCCTCCGACCAGGTCGTCGACCGTGTCACGGATGCCACCAGCCCCGTCCGGATCGAGATCACCGATGCAGCAGCGCTCCAGGACACCGGCGAGTGGCAAGCCAGCGCCTGGAGCCACACGCCGGCCGAGGCCGTGGACTTCACGCTCGCGGCCACGGTGGTCTACGATGCCCAGCCCGAGGATGCGGTTGGGCGGTTGGCGGGGTGAACGTGCACCGGTTCAACCAGCTCCGAGGAGACATCCAGGGCCTCGAAGACGAGGTAGAGCCCCGCCCCGCGCACCTCCGGGCCGCCGATGAGCTCCTGCACAGGCCCGCCATCGGCCGCCACCACCGCCGTGCCCTGCGCTCCCCACAGGCCGTCGCCCTCGAAGGTGGTCCGGATGAGGCCACGATCGCCGAGGTGCCACCAGGTGGGCACGGGCACGGGGGCACCAGGCGCGCCAGCGACGTCGACAGAAAGGGTCCAGGGGCCCTCGCTCCAGTCGATGCGCTCCGTGACCGAGCCGGTGACGATCCCAGCGGCCTCAGTGATCGAGCCATCGGTCGACCGGTTGGCCACGTGACCCCCGGTGAGGCCCAGGTCACCTACGCCCTGTGCGAGGGGGGTGACGTTGGTCAGTGCCCACAGGTGGTAGTAGTGCGGGTCCTCGGATCCATCAGGGGAATCGATGGGGACGCCGGTGTCGCTCACCCAGCCGGGCCCGTACGACGACCCCTCGACGATGAACTCCTCGCAGGCCAGAACGGCCACGAGGCTCAGCACCACTCGGCCTGATGCCTCACCCTGGATGGTGAAGCCCGCTGGGACGAACTGGCGCACGAGCTCGGCGTCCAATTCCAGCAACGCCGCGCTCTCGGTGCAGCCGGTGGCCTGCCAGGAGACGGCGTCCGGGAGGGGAGCCCCGCCATCCTCGCTGGAGGATCCGTCGTCACCGCCGGGTGCGGCTGGATCCTCAGAGCCAAGGCAGCCTGCGAGCACGAGCACGGCAACGGACACCAACAGGACCAGCGCATCGCGCCTCATGGGCACAGATGAGCGTGGGACTCAAAGCCCTATCCCCTTGAAACCCGGTGCTCACCGGATCTGCCCAAGCAGTGCCCGGGCGATGATGAGCTTGTGGATCTCCTTGGTGCCCTCGTAGATCTCGCAGATCTTCGCATCCCGGTAGAAGCGCTCCACGGGCATCTCGTCCACGTAGCCTGCGCCGCCATGGATCTGCACGGCCTCGTCGGCGCAGTAGACGGCGGTCTCTCCGGCGTACCACTTGGCCATGCTCGAGGCCATGGGGTCGGCTTGTCCGACATCGTGCTTCCAGGCCGCCTTGAGGGTGAGCTGGCGGCTGGCCTCGGTGCGGGTGGCCATCTCGGCCAGCTTGAACTGGATGGCTTGGAAGTCGGCGATAGGTCGGCCGAACTGTTCGCGCTCCTGGGCGTATGCCCGGCTCATGTCCAGGCAGCCCTGGGCCATGCCCACGCCTTGGGCGGCCACGCCGATGCGGGCGTGGTTGAAAAAGCGCATGATGTAGCTGAAGCCCTTGCCCTCCTCGCCGAGCAGGTTCTCGGCGGGCACGCGCACGTCGTTGAGCTCGATCTCGGCGGTGTCCGAGGCTCGGATGCCCAGCTTGCCGGTGATCTTGTTCGCGGTGAAGCCCTCAGCATCACCAGGGATCACGAGGAGCGAGAAGCGCTTGTGCCGGTTCTCGTGGTCGGGGTCCGTGGCCACCAGCGTCACCATGTAGTCGAGCACGGTGCCGTTCGTGATCCACATCTTGGTGCCGTTGACCACGTACTCGTCGCCGTCCTTCTCGGCCCGCGTGGTGGCACCCGCCACATCCGAGCCTGCGCCGGGCTCGCTGATGGCAGCGCCTGAGATCATCTCGCCCGTGGGGATCTTGGGCAGCCACCGGTCCTTCTGCTCGTCTGTACCGAGCTGGACGATGGCCTCCGTGCCGAAGTCCGTGGCCCCGATGGCGCCAGCCAGGCCGGCATCCACCCGGTTGAACTCCTCGGCCACCAGCATGGCGGTCACGAGATCCACGCCAGCGCCGCCGTACTCGGTGGGCAGCACAGCACCCACGAAGCCCTGCTTGGCGGCCTGCTGGACGAGCTCGGCCGGGTAAGCTTCGTCGTCGTCGCACTGCCTGGAGTACTTGGGGAACTCCTGCTCGGCGAACGCGCGGGCGGCTTTCTGGATCTGGCGCTGCTCCTCGGTGACCTGGAAGTCCATCGCGCCTTGATGGTGCCATCCACCTTCAAACCTATCCAGTCTGCAGGCGAGGACGCATACAGGAACCGTCCGGCAGTACAGCACTGCTTGACCGACAGGGCGCACTGATCCCGCCCAAGTCGTGTCAGAGCGGGTGGAACTGCTCGTGGATGTCCCCATCGGCGAACGAGTAGGCCACGGCGTAGGCGTGGGCCTCTCCGAGGGGATCGACGTCCACCACGAGGCCCGCTTCGCGCGAGCATTCGAAGACGTGGCGGAGCTGGGGCCAAGCACCCGATGCACGCACCCATTCCATCCCTAACAGCTGGGAGGAGGTGTCCAGGGGTTCGTAGCACGGGAGCATGGTCCAAAGTCAACTCACCTCCTTTTTAACTTTGTTGGTGAGGCTCATTGAGCGAGAGGTCCCCTGGACCCTTTCGGGCGTGGTCCAGGGGTCCGTTGCCCGATGAGATCGTTCCCTTGAAGGCGGACTCGAAAGCGGGCTCGGTGGCGGCCGGGATGCTCATGTTCACGGGGCCCCTTGCCCCCAGCATGCGTGTGGCCTCCCTTGCCCCATCCAACACGGAGATCGTGGCGCTGTTGGGCCAGGGGGACCAGCTGGTTGGGGTCGACGACTGGAGCGATTGGCCCGCGGACGAGCTCGAGGGGCTGGCCCGCCTGGGACCCGATCTGCAGATCGATCTGGATCTGCTCGAGCGCATCGAACCCGATCTCGTGCTCTCGTCCACCAGCGTGCCCGGCATGGAGCCAGTGGTCGACGGCGTTGCCGAGCGTGGCCTGGAACAGCTCGTGCTGGCCCCCAAATCCATCGAGGAGATCCAAGAGGACGTGTGCCGGGTCGCCCAGGCGCTGGGATGCAGCCGACAGGGGGACCAGCTCGCCCGATCCATGACCGACGAGATCGACCGCGTGCAGCAAGCAACGCGTGGGCTCGAGCGGGTGCGCGTGCTCTGGGAGTGGTGGCCCAAGCCTGTGATCGTGGCCGGGGGCCCTGGCTGGATGAGCGAGGTGATCGAGCTGGCCGGCGGGACCAACGTGATGGCTGGAGCAGCCGAGGAGAGCGTGAAGATCACCCTCGAGGAGGCCAGCGCGACGGAACCGGACGTGCTTGCCCTGTGCTGGCAGGGCGCGTTGGCGTCCGTGCAGAATCCTGCGCGCGTGCGGGCGCGCCCGGGCTGGCGCGAACTGAGAGCGGTGCGCGAGGGTCGGATCCTGGAGATGCCCGAGGAGCTCTTCGGCCGTCCAGGCCCGCGCATCGTCGAGGGGGTCCGGTTGCTGGCCACCGAACTCCACCCCGAGCTGGCCGAGACGTTGGCAGACCCCTGGGCTTGGCCGTTGGATGTCGACTAGCGCGTGGGCGAGGGCGCGTGGGAGGGCGAGGCCGAGCGGGAGACCAAGGGAAACGCAAAGGTGGACGCCCGCGTTAGGTTCCATGTGAGCCGCATCGCCACCGGGAGCGGAGACGAGGGGGAGACATCGCTCTTCGGCGGGGAGCGCGTGGCCAAGGACCACCCAGCCGTCGATGCCTACGGCCAGGTGGACGAGCTCAACGCCGTGCTCGGTCTGGTCCACGCGAGCCTGGAGCCCGATGAGCAAGCCTGGGTCGCGCGGATCCAACTCGAGCTCTTCGCCATCGGTGCCGAGCTTGCTACCCCTGGCGGAGGAGCCACGCGCGTCAGCCAGGAGCACGTGGACCAGCTCGACGACGAGCTGGATGCCTTGGAGGGCCAGCTCCCACCGCTCAAGACCTTCATCCTACCAAGCGGGACCGAGACAGCTGCCCGCCTGCATCTGGCGCGGACCGTGTGCCGGCGCGCCGAGCGCACCGTCATCGCACTGCATGCGAGCCCCACGGGACCTGTGCGCTCCGTGGTGCGGGTCTATCTCAACCGGCTCTCTGATCTCCTGTTCCTCAAGGCTCGGGAGGCTACCCTGGATGCTGACGCCGAGATCCCCGTGGACTTCTCCCCGTTCACCGAGGATGAGGACGAAGGCTAGAAGCCGTACTCCCCGACCAGGGGAACGAACGCGCACCCGCCAAGATCCTCAGTCGCAAGCCGGTCCCCGGCTCGTCGAACCCGGAGCAAGTGCTGGCGGGAGCGGTCACCGACGGGCACCAGCATGCGTCCGTCCTGGGCGAGCTGCTTGACCAGGGGATCGGGGATCTGCGGGGCTGCACAGGAAGCGATGATCAGATCGTACGGGGCGCCTTGGGCAGCGCCCAAGGAACCATCCCCCTTGGTGATGGTGACGTTGGTCAACCCTGCTTGCTGGACGTTGTCGGCTGCTCGCTTGGCCAGCTCTGGGACGATCTCCACCGCCGTGACGTGACCTTCTGGGCCAACGAGGTGACCGAGCAGGGCAGCCAACCATCCTGAACCCGCACCGATCTCAAGGCAACGCTCCCCCGGCCTGGGCTGGCCTGCCTCCAGTAGGATGGCCACCATGTGGGGTGCTGAGATGGTTTGCCCGTGAGCGGTAGGTACGGGTCGATCCGCACGACTTGCTTCCCGCCGGATCTCCAGATCCGAAGAACCGACGAACCGCCACCGTGGAAGCGCTTCCATAGCCGAGCGGATGCGGGGAGAGGCGAGGCGACCAGCGCTCTCGAGCCCATCGAGCAACTCGTTCCAATCATCATCGAATCGTCTCATGACATCACCACCTCCCACCCCTTGGTTTCCATTGGAGGCCATCTTCCCAGTACCTTCCCGTGAACACCCATTCTCCCTCGAAAGGCCAAGAACCTTGGGGAAAGGGGATGCGAGACATGCAACTTCCATCAGAAGCGAACGGGGAACAGGTCCTTGATTTTGCAGGTGATCACGACGGTCAGTGGAGAAACTGCCCAGTAAGGTAAGTACGTGTGGAGAAACAGTCCTCTCTGGTTATGATAAGTTGGTTGGTATAAGGCTACCGATTCTATTCGAGTGCATCGGAACACCGGAAACGAGTCTTGTTGGAGTTTAGAGGGTGCAAACGAAATCAGGGGGTGTCCCCCTTGGAGCGTTGTAAGCAAGCCTTGACCGACTCCCAGTGGAGAAGCTGGACGCTCGGTGACGAGATCCCGGTCGCCTGTGAACAGGTGGCTGGGAAGGAGGTTTACTAGGCGGTGTTGACGATGACGACGTCGCGGACGGCTTGGACGTTCTGGAAGGGGAAGATCAGATAGCCCCGATCATCACGTTTGAACAGCCGGGGGTCCACGTCACCGGAGGGTTCGATGAGCACGTCGGAGAGCTCTCCGGTGGCATCGTTCATCGTCACGTTGCGAAGTCGGCCGAGCATGAGCCCATCATCGCTCATGACGGTCTTACCCTTGAGCTCAGTTGCAAGAACTTTCATCTGTGCATCCCAGCGATAGATGAGGTTGGGGGCCTACTTGGCCGTTGCCATTTCCTCCCAAGCATGCCCGTTGCTCTCCCGTTGCAGCTGACCCAGCATGCTCGGCGTGGGAGCGCGGCTGGGCAGCGAAAGAACGGTGTGGCCTGAGTCCCTCGTCAGAGGATGCCTTCGCACCCTGTGCGCGTGGACGAGCGCAGTGGTTCGAGGCTGGTCGAAAGGGGGCCAGGAGGGTAGGGACAGGGGAAAGGATGAAGTCAACAACACAGTACCTTGGACCGTGCCGGATGCGAAGGCCCTGGCCGAGCGATCTGCAGAGGCCAGCACAGGCTATGATCCGCATCGGTGCGAGTACTGTGGCAAGCTGCTGGCGGATCCGGGCATCTCTTTCCTGCTCCACTTGGACGAGTCTGAGGATTGTCGGTGGCTCTGGCGGGCCTATCTCCCCTACGTCCACGAGGACGCGGGTGCGGACTAGCCCTCACAAGTGGACCTAGAAGAAATCCGTCAACGACCCCTGCCGGCTCGGGTTGTTGAGCTTCTCGTAGCGGTCCACGGCCGAGCGGACCCGGTCCTCGGAGAAGGCGTGCTCCGTCACGAGCATCTCGACGGCTGATCGCTCGTCCACCGGTCCCCAGCTGAGCTCACCCGTGGGCTCGGTCTCGGGCTCCAAGAAGATGGACGCTACGAGCTCGAGGGTCTCGAACTCCTCCTCGGCGTCCAGGGCGCGACAGGCCCGTTCCAGCGTCTCGTGCTCCTGGATCGCGGCCAGGGCGCGCTTGGGCCCGATCCCTTGGATACCTGGGTGGAAGTCGGTGCCGATGAGCACCGCCATGGCCACGAGCTGGTCGTGGTCCACCTCCAGGGTCTCGAGGACCTCATCGAGGTGGACGATCTCGGGCTCGACGTCGACGTATCGATCCTCGCCTGGCACCTTGCGTCGCTGGGTGGTGGTCAGGCGGCGCACGACCCGTGGCGTGCCGAAGAGCAAGGCGTCGTAGTCCTGGCTCACCAGCGCGAAGGCCTCGCCCTCGACCACGGCGCGGGCGGCCTGGGCCTCGCCCTCGCTTGGAGCCCGGATCGTGGGGATGCCAAGGTGGCCGAGCAACGCGTCGGCTTGATCGACCATCTCGCGGGAGAGCCGGGAGCTCTGCGCTGCTTTCGTGCGGGCGCGCTCGAGATCCCCCTCCGCGCGGGCTTGCTCGGCCTGCTCGGCTGCCTGCTCCCGCCGTGCACGGCGCTCCCGGATCGTTTCAAGCTTCTCTTCGGGAGGCTTGCCGTCCCAGACGAACACCGGCAGGATCCCCTGCTCGACCAGGTTGGCTGTACGGTAGAGCAGGCCGGTGAGGTGGCTGGTGACCCGGCCTTGTCGGTCGGTCAGCGGTTTGCCGTCCCGGCCTCGGATGCTGGCCAGGAACTGGTAGAGGATGTTGTTCCCGTCGAAGAAGAGAACCTTGCCCGAGAGCGCTCGTGGGGTGATCGTGTCAGCCGGGACCAGCGCGCCGAGCTCGACCCCCATGTGGAGCGCACCCGGCCCCGGCGTAATGAGGTTTTGCAACAGCGTCTTGTGGGGGAAGGTCGTGCGGCCCGCGTGGAGCGCGCGGGAGCCATCGCGTTGATCGCCCTGGTCCCTGGCCTACTCGTCGGGGCAGGCTGCTTGGCCGACCTCGAGCGGCGCGTGCTCGAGACGGGTTGGCAGGCTGACGGGACGCTCTACCAGGGGCCAACCGGCGAGCTCGCCGGCCAGCCGGTCCTGGCTGTCGTGGAAGGCCCGCTTTCCATCGGGGAGGGGCTCGTAGTGAGCTTGACCGGCATCGAGGCTGAGCTTCGCCTCCCGAACGAGACGGTTGCGCTCACCCCGGTCTCCTTGAGCTTGGGCGGGGAGAGCGTTCCCCCGCAGGAGATCGGTGACCAAGACCCCAGGCTCAGCGATGGCCTTGAGGTCGAGGTGGCTCTCCTGGCAGCCCCGGAGACCGGCGGGGAGATCCCGGCGGCCCCCAACGCGACCCTGGCCGTGGACCTCCAGTGGAGCTACCGCGAAGGCGACCTGTTCGACGCTGGCCGCTTCAGCTTCGAAGGCGACCTCACCCCCGTGGACGGTGCGCCGCTGGGCCTGGGCGCCGTGGAACGGGACGAGGGCTCGGTCCAGTCCATCGTGTTCAGCGCCATCGGTCTCGACATCGTCGAAGGCCCAGCACAACTGACGGTCCATCGGGTCACCAGCAACGGGCTTGAAGCCCACGCCACGGTGAACGCGACCCTCGTGCCGGGCGTTGGCGTCGTCCGGGCGAGCCTGGACGAGGCTGTGGCGGTGCCCGAGGGCCAAGGCTACCTTCTCTTCCATCTCGGGGGAGCTTCGTCCGGCGTGGCCACCTTGGCCTTCGAGCCTGGGGAGGATGCCGTCCCGGCCGCCCCCGTCGTCTTGGTGCTCGCGCTGCTCGCGCTGTCCGCCGTCGCACGCAGACGCATGCACGCCAGGCGCCCGTAACCAGCCAGACCGGTCCAGGCCGACCGAACCCCTGGGGCGACCGACGACGTGGCTACCGATCGACCCAGAACCGGACAGGAACCCACCCATCCACCATTTTCTCGTCATGGATCCGGTTCCACGCCGTCCATCGCCGACAGAACTGCAGCAAGCTTTAAGACCCCGTGGCACAGAGTATAGGTTGGCGCGGTGCCCCGTGCATCGCTCTACGAAGGCAGCCCAAAAGCCTCCAACAGCCTCCCAACAGCCTCCCGCGTTTTTCGGCTGCCTTCGTTCCTTCTTCTCACCCTGAGCCCGCGGCCCGCCGCGTGGCTCTGTGAAGACCGACCCCCCTCAGATGCCTCTCAGATGGTCGCTTAGAAGCCCGTGTCCGGGCCGCAAGGGCCCAGACCCGGGCGTATGAACCCCGCCGGTTCTGGCGAGGGCTCGCCTCCGAACGTCGATCCCTAGAGCCTCCGATCCAGGGGAGCGCCCGCGAAAGCGCGGGAGCCTCGGTTCCGTGCGCGTTGACCACGCGAGTGGCGCGCGCAACCCCCCCTCGGCTTGTCGTATAAAATGGTTTGTCGTGAACGCGGCTTCGGGTCAGCAGCGCGAGCACGGTGGTGCCTGCTCGACTGCCCTACGCGCCCACCGGCGTCCCCTTGCGGCGCAAGGGGCCGGCTCGGCAGACCGACCGGCAGGGTCGGAACCCAAGCTGTCGGTGGTCCTGGAAGGGAGCGCGCTCCAGCGCGCAACACGGTGGTTGTCCGCCAGCGGCGCACCCCGAGGATGCTGGGCGAGGGTAGAGTAGAGGGTTCGATCGGGGGTTCGCCGACCACAGTACTCGCCGTCAAGAGACCCGCGTCCCATCCGGCCACCGGTACTCTGCGCTGGGATCCACAGCGCCCTCCGCGCTCGTGGCCCGGAACTCGACGAGGCTACCATCCTCGACATGGAACGACTTGGCCCATGCGCCCCAGGACTTCTTCTCCAGGGCGATCCACGGCCCGCCGTCGTCGCGGGCGTCCACGCCGGCCAAGGGCTCGTTGGCATCGACGTCGACCTCGACCCACCACTCGTTGCCGCCGGGCGTCTGGAAGGCCGCATCGAAGTCCGAGGGTGGCGGGGGCGAGGCATCCTCGATGCCGCACGTCTCGGCGCCGTCCAGCGTCTTACCCTCAGGGTGGGTGAACGTACAGGACGCATGCCAGAGGCCGTCCACCATGGCGCGGAAGCGCACATCGTTGCCAGCTTCGACATGGAAGCTCTTGGCCCAGTCACCCCAGTCGCGCAGGGGCAGCTCCTTCCATGGATCTCCGGTGTCCATGGCCTGCACGCGCGATGGCTGGTCGCCGGTGATGTGCACCTGGACCCACCACTCGTTGCCGTTGCGTGAGTCGAAGGTGAGGCTCACCGTGGAGGGGGGCGCGTGGTCGGTGACCTGGAGGATGCGCCCATCTCCTGCCCGCTCAAGCGCGTAGAGGTCCTGGAGGCCATCGTTGTCAGCGTCTCCCACGGCCAGCACGTAGCGTCCATCCCCGGCAAGCGTGGCGATCGTCTCGGCCTGCCAGCTCCCGTCGGACGACCGGACTTGGTGGAGCTCGTTGCCGGCGTCGCCGAACGTGGTCACGTAGAGCTCGGGGGGCCCGTCGCTGCCCCCGTCGTTGTCCACCTCGCCTGCCACCAGGTGGTTGGGGTCGTCCTCGAGGGTCACGATCTGCTCGGAGACCCAGTCGTCGCCATCGAACACGCTGCTCCAGACGCCGTTGCCGGCCTCGAAGCTGAAGCCCGTGCGTGCTGCGAAGACCGCCGGGCTGCCGTCGCCGTCAGGATCTGAGATCGCGACACCGGCCGTGCCGCTGCTGCCGTAGCCACCGTCCACGAACGTGGTCGTCCAGTTACCGTCCTCGTGGTCGATGTGGTGAACGTGGTCGTTGCCCCGGTTGCCGCCTCCGTTGTAGAGCTCGAGTCCACCCTCACCGTCCCCATCGCCGATGGCCAGGTGCTGGGTGCCCCCGCCGATCTCCGCGATGGTCGCCTCCTGGAACGCGCCCTCCACGATGCGCACTTGCACCACTGGTGCATCGTCCGTGATGGCGCCTACGTAGATCTCATCCTGGCCGTCGTCGTCCGGGTCCCCGACGACCAGATCGGACACCGAGCTCGATCCCAGTGCCTCCAGCTCCGTATGGCTCTCGGTCCAGCCGTCGCCGACGCGCACGTACCGGTAGAGATCGTTGAAGTCGCTCTGGGCGTACACCTCGGCGCGACCGTCACCGTCGCCGTCCCCAACCACGATCTCACCGAACCCGCGCTCGGGCGCGATGGTATCGACGAGCCGCCAACCCTGGTCGTCCCCCGAGTGGACCTGGATGCCCTGGCTCGTGGATACGAACAGCGCTTGGGTCCCGTCGCCCTCCACCTCCCCTACGGCCAGGCCGTTGGCGGATGCCGAGCTCCCCGTGCGGGCGATCTCGGTGACATGCCATGGGTCCTGGCACGTCTCCACACCCTCTGGATGGGTGAACGAGCAGCTCTCGACCATGGCCCCATCCGCCCAGCTGGCTCGGAAGCGCACGTCGTGACCGGGCTCGATGTGGAACGAGGCGCCCCACGCACCCCAGGACTTCTTCTCAAGCTGGACCCACGGGCCACCATCGTCCTTGGCCTCCAGCTTGGAGACCGACGAGGCGTCCGGGCCGGAGAGGATGACCTCGACCCACCACTCGTTCCCGGTCTTGTGCTCGAAGGCCACGGCCTTGCCATCCGCCTGCTGCGTATGCTCGGCCGAGACCACGACGAGGAGGCCCGATGCCACGAGCAGCAAGGAGGCCACCATCGGAACCAGGGCACCGAGCCGGGGTTGCATGCATGGGAGTTCCGTGGCCCGGGATGAACAAGGTTTCGGGACGAAGGTGACCATCCTTCAACCGCCATTCGATCGGTAAGGCCCGGCTCGCGCTCAGGAGTCATATTAAATCTCTCCTGCTGGATGCTGGCCCATGATCCGCAGGCGCACGCTCGCGCTCGCCACCCTCATGCTCACCATGACCCTGGCCGGGTGCATCGGCAACGGGGACGAGGACCCAGCCGACCAGCCCCCCGTCACCGAGCGCCTCACAGAGATCCAGGCGCTCATCGGGGAGCCCATCGAGATGTTCCACGACCACACCGACGCCACCCTCCACGAAGGCGGCCACAACGTCGAGTTCATCTCGTGGAGCACCCTGGACATCGAGCTGGGCAAGAACGGGTTCGCCAACTTCGTGCTCTGGGAGAGCCAGGACGGCAGCGAGGAGCTGGCCGCCGTGGCCATCGACGGGGACACAGACGGAGGCTTCGTGCTCGCCGACGTCTCCGACCCCAGCAACGTCACGGCGCTGGGATCCTACATCGTGAACGGGAACAGCTTCCAGGAGGTTCGCATCAGCCCGGACGGTCGCTACGCCATCCTCAACGTGCAAGACGTCCCCGGCGCGAACACGGTCCAGGACTGCCCGGTCTGCATCCACATCGTGGACATCACGGACCGCTCCTCGCCGGAGCTGGTCGGCCTGCATCCGGTCGAGCTCATCGGCACCCACAACTTCCACTTCGAGCAGATCGACGGCGAGCTCTACGTCCTCTACGTGGGCCAGCCCCTCTACCTCGGCGCCGCTCCCACGGCCAAGAACGAGCCCGTGGGCAACGACATCAAGATCGCCCGCTTCGTCGAGACCCCGGACGGGGCCCGGCTGGTCAACGTGGCCAGCTACCGGCACACCACAGCCACCACAGACGATGCGCGCTCGTTCCCGCACGACGTGCTCGCAGCACCCCACCCCGTCACCGGCCAGCTCATCATGTACGTCAGCCACTGGGACGGCGGCGCCGTCACCGTGGACATCACGGATCCCACCAACCCCACCGAGCTCGGCGTCCACAGCGACCCGGCCCCCAGCGATGCCCGGGCCACCCACTGGTTCATGGCCGAATCCACGGTCCGCGAGGACGGCCGGGTCATCGCATGGAGCGCGCCCGAGATCGGGAACCTGGACACCGGCAGCGGTGTCGTTCGCGCATACGACCTCACCGATCCAGCCAACGTGGACCAGATCGGGACCTGGGCACTGCCTGGCAACGTGACCATCCCAGGCCAGTACCTCATGAGCCCCCACACCAGCATCCCCTACGACCAGGCCCCGCTCTTGGCCGTGAGCCACTACCACGCCGGCTTGTGGATCCTGGACACCAGCGACCCGGCCAACCCGGAGCACGTGGGCTGGTACTCGCCCATCGGCGAGCCCGGCGAGACCTACACCGGCGAGTACTGGTGGAAGAAGCCGAACTTCGACCCCGAGGGCTTCATCCCCAACGTCTACCAGGCCCGCTGGGACGATGACCGCGACGGCCTGCTCTGGGTGACCGACCGCTCGAGTGGCTTCTACGCCTTGCAGTACACCGGTCCGATGCCGGGCGCAGCGGGCCCGAGTTGACGATCGCACGCGCCCACGGGCTTGCGGGCAATCTTCGGGGCCTTGCTCACAACCGCTGCGAGAGGTGGTCGGGAGCCACGCCGAGGGTCGGGACGAGAACGCCGGTCAGGTAGTTCTTCACGGCCGCGCTGGAGGCTCCGGCCGAGGCTCCGAGATCGAACCTCCAGGCCCCCTCTTCGGCATCGATCAGGGGCTCGAAGGCACCGGGCTCAAGGCGTTGTTCATCCCCGTTGGGGGCATGGATGGTCCCGTTGGTCGTCCAGGTCGAGAAACCACCGAGGAGGTGGTCGTCGACGACGACCTCGAGGCTGCGGGGCCCGACCACAGACGCCCCGGGGGCCAAGAGCTTCGGGGCCGCCTCGTCCATCTCGTTCCACGTGAGCACGTTGGAGCCTGATGCAGCGGCGTGCTCGATGGGCACATCAGAGACCACGCTGACCACCATGGCCGGCGCATCTGGCTCGGTCGTGTAGGCGATGTTGCGAAGCGCCCCGGCCGGGCCTTGGAAGCTGAAGGTGGTGAGCGACCACCCACCGCTGGCCTGCTCCTCGCAGAGCACGGAGCCGTCCTGCTCGCTCAAGTCCAGAGGCCCGGCATCCAGCTCGATGCTGCAGCCCTGGGCGGTCCTGGAGGAGTGGGTGAAGAACGTGCCCCGCAGCTCACCACCCTGGGCAAGCTCGAGCCAGAACTCGGTGGCTTTCATCACGGTGACCGGCGCATCATCCCGGCTCGTCGTCTCGGTCCAGACGAACACGCGCACGGCCCCCTCTTCATCCCAGGAGAGCTCCCTGGATCCCCAGGGGTCCTCCACGATGTCGCTCATGGCGACCTCGGGTGTCGTCACCGAGAGATGAATGCGGTAGAGCCGGTGGTGGACGTGCTCATCCACGCGCTCGGAGAGCTCGGGGCCCTCGACCTTGAGGATCCAGGTCCCGGTCTCGTGGGCCACGAACTCCGCGGGCTGGACCCCGAAGCCGAACGCGATGGCGTACTGCTGCCCATCGGGACCGATCAGCGAGGCTCGCTGCGCCTCGGCCACGTCTTGGAACCCGGCGCTGATGAGCTCGCCCCGTTCGACGCTGAACGCGTAGTGATCGACTTGGTCGAGCGGGTAGACCAGCGCGCCCTCGAGAACGCCTGGCTGGATGGGCAGGGCCTGCTCGATGGTGTCGCCCGCATCCCCGCCTGAGCCGGCGTCGTCCTGGCTCCCGTGAAGGGCCAGCGAGGGCGAGACAGAGAACACGGTCAGGAGAAGAAGCGCGCTGCAGACGATGGCCTGGGCCTCCCGAGCCTCCATACCCTTCGCACGGCGGGCTGGGGTAAATGGGTTTCGCGGGTTCAGCAACGGGTCCCTCGCGGCGCCTAGCGCTTCGAACCAGCCCGGGTGGTGAGCGCCCCTCCAGCCAGCGTTAGGATCACGATCAGGACGTGGACCCCGGCCGCATCGTCGGTTCCTGGATCGGCGTCGTCGCCCTGATCGCCAGCATCCTCATCCGCATCGTCCTCAGGAGGCTCCGCTTCCCCGTCCGGTGGGTCCAGCCCTGGCCCATCGTCGCCGTCCTCGTCCTCGCTTGGGCATCCGGCCGCGCGCGCCTCAGCCGAGCTGAGCAGCGTCCGGGCGTGGTCTTCGTAGGCCGGATCCTCCTCTCCGAAGGGCGTGGTCCAGGCGACCGAGGCGGCCTTCACCTCGCTTGCCACGGTCTGGGCAGGGGTCTCGGCCCCCTCCTGGCAGGCCCAGTACATCGGTCCGTCGGTCTGGACCCAGGTGAGCCGGAACGTCGCCTCGGGCCTCTGGCGATCCGAGTCCGCGTAGCTGCAGGCGATCTCCTGGGCCGGCGTGCCCTGGGCGTCCACGGTGTACGGCCCAACGGCGCGCACGAGCACGGCGTTGGACAGCGCCTCAGCGATCTGCTGGCAATCGGTCACCTGGATGCACTCGATGGCCGCGTTGGCCGCTTCCATCAAGCGGGCTTGGCTGAACGCCCGGACTCCGGCCGGGTCCGCGCTGGACCCGCCCCAGCTCACGTACGCCTCGGCATCGTCGTGGCTCAGGGCTCGCTCCTCCAGGCTCACCGCAAGGCACCCGCGCTCGGTCTCGGGCCCGGGCGTCTCGGTCCAAGCGATACGAACCTCCCACTCCTCTGCCTGACTCGAGGTCGTGCTGGCGTACGCGCAGCGCAAGGTCTGCTGGCCCGCATCTTCCCCGGGCTGGCTGCTGGAGAGCTCGGCCTGGGTGCCATCGGTGAACGTGTGCTGCTCGGGGCACGAGGGTGCGGCGGGCGTCTGGCTGCACTCGGCTGCGAAGGCCTCCATCGCTTCGATGAGCTCGGCGGCCAGGGAGTTGGGCGAGGAGATCGGCTCCTCGGTGCCGGGCGGGGCGGCCCACGTGACCTGGGCGTGGTGGGCCGAGGAGGCTCGGCCGTCGTCCCCTGGGTCGTCCCCGCAGCCCACCTCTCCCAGGGCTTGGTCCGGGTACTCCCAGGTCAGCGTGAACACGAGCTGGCGGGCGGCATCGCCACCACCGGTGAGCCGGATGTCCTGGGCGTTGACCGAGCCCCCGCTGTCGCTGTCGAAGTAGAGCTCATCCCCAGCATCGAAGCTGTTGTCCCCGTCGTTGTCCTCGAAGGACAGCGTCCCGTCGTAGTCCACAAGCGCCCGGTTGAACAGGTGGTGGTTGCTGTCCACCAGGCTCCCTGCGTCCGCGCCGCTGAACTGGATGTCGTTGACCGAGACGGAGCCGTCCCCGTCGCTGTCGTAGATGAGCGTATCGTCATCGTTGCCGGTGAAGCTGTTCGTGCCGTCATCGTCGACGTAGCCGAACGAGCCGGTGGCCGCTTTCAGGGGCGCACCGAAGTCCTCATTGCTCGAGCCGCCCACCATGGACCCTGGCTCACCGTGGGGGCTGATGACACGCACGTCGTTGCCTGCGACCTGGCCGCTGGGATCACTGGCCAGGTAGACCCAGTCGTCTGGACCGATCCGGTCGTTGCCATCGTCGTCCACGTACCCGATGCCCGTGGGCTCGCCGCCCCCGGTGGTGAGCGATGCACCCGCCGTTCCATCGGGCTCCACGGACCCGAACCCGGAACCCTTGCTCACAGCGTAGCGGCAGTCCAGGCGCACGACCGATGCCTCGCGCTCCAGCGAGCCGCGCTCCTCGAGCTCCCAGTCCTCTGTCGCCGTGTACGATGCTGGGCAGACTGTCCCGACCTGGCCTTGGGCTTGTGGGAGCTGGACAACGGCGACCAAGAGCACGAGAACGGTGCCGATGAGAACCCCAGTACGAGCCTGAGCAAGCATCCTTAGAACCCACCGAATCTCGCGTTGATCATCAGGAAGCCCGCCAGCAGCCCGAGCCCGGCCGCCCAGAGCGCGGTCAACTGGACACTGGCCAACCGCCCTTCCCGCTCCTCGATGGGGCCCGCATGGGCCTTGCGGATGCCCGGCATGATCAGCGCACCCTCCAAGGCGAGCATGATGAGTGCGACCACCAGGCCGCCGGTGACAGCGTGACCCCAACCAGGCTCGAGGAGCTGGCCCCAGGTGTGGCCTGAGGCTGTCACCAGCCAGGCCCCGAAGAGCAGGGTCGCCGGCCCGAAGAACATCCCGATGCGCATGCGGTCCAGGATGGGACCCAGGTTCGGGGCATGGCCCCCGCGGGCGCCTCGCGCAGCCGGCAGGATCACGAGACCCAGGGTGCCCAGGTAGCCGACCCAGAGCATGGCTGCGCCAACGTGGAGGAACCGGGCGATCAGGTGCATCAGCTCGACCATCGGCCCCCTAGACCGCGCCGGGCCCGGATAACGTTACCGAGCCATCCCTGGCTTGCGTGCCCTGTGGCCCGGATCAGTCGTCACGGATCACTTCGCACTTCCCGACCCCGTCGGCTGCACCATCCGGTGTTTCGAACAGGCACACCGTCTCGCGGGTGAGCACCGAGGCGCCCATGCGCTGGGTGTAGGACTCGCACGTCTGCCACGGATCCCCCGCGTCGCCAGGGATCTCGCAGACCGCCACCGCGTCGTAGCAGGCCAGCACGGCGCGCGAGCCAGGGGGCCCGGTCCAGGTCAGCTTGAACGACCCCGTGGCCTCGCACTTGAACGGGGGGGCCGGGTGGTCCTCATCCATCCAGGCGCAATCCGCCGGCGCGTTGCGGCGGCAGTCCGCGTAGCCCCCGGGCGGTGTGTGCTCCAGATGGTCCCCGATGGCGATGCTCGAGGGGGTGTCCGCCGAGCCCCAGTGGAGCGACCAGTGGAGCACAAGCTCGGGCAGCTCCCAGGCCGCACCCGGGTCCTCGATCCCGACGCGGAGCCGGAGGCGCTCGCCGGGCTCCACGGTGATGGGCTCGTCGGTGAGGCCGATCAGGTCGTGCTCGCTTGGCACACCAGCCGCCGAGGAGGTGAACCCAGACAGATCCGTGAGGCTGGCCTGGACCGTTCCGTCGGCGTCCACGTGCTCAAGCGTCGCCCACAGGCCCCCAGGCGTGAACCCGCCCTGCTGGAACCGGGTGACCGGTGTGACCAAGTGGATGTCGGCCCAGAGGCTCGTATCGAAGCCGTCGAAGACGACCTTGTCGTTGAACGGTGCGGTCACGAAGGTGACCTCGTCGGTGGGTCCGAGCACCCCCGAGCTGTGGCCATCACCAAAGTCGCGCTCGGTCACGAGCCCGTCTTCACCGGCCAGGTAGAAGCGTTCGCTGGGCACCACGCCGTCTTGAGCCGGCGCGAAGTTCTCCGGGATCGGTTCAGGGCCCTCCGTCGGGGCCTCAGGGATGCCGGTGAACACGAGGGCCGCCTCCACGGCCGAGCGAGCATCGACCAAGCCGTGGCCGCTGGCGTAGTTCGCCCCGTCCCACAGGTGGCTGGGATCCGCCCTCACGTACTCGATGCCGCAGCGCTCTTCATCGAGCTTGGTCGCCGTGGACTTGAGCAAGTACTCGACCTCCCCGGGCGTAAGGGTCGGGTTGGCCTGGAGCATGAGCGCGGCGATGCCTGCCATGTGGGCGGTTGCGGCGCTCGTCCCCTCCGCGCGGTCGTAGGCCCGGCGGGCGTCGTGGACCCGCGCATCGGTGTTCAGGAAGAGCGCGTTCGTGGTGGTCACGAAGGTGCCAGGTGCGGCAAGATCGGGCCACGTCTCGGGGAGATCGGCTCTGCCCCTGGCGGAGATGTCGGCGGTGCAGCCGGCGCGCACGCCAACGTCGCCATCGTCGTAGCTGGCGACCCCGATGATCCCAGGCGTCGGGTTGCGCGCCTCGGGCACCGTGTGGAGCGAGGCCCGGCTCGCCTTGCCGAAGTTGCCCGTGGCCCACGTGACCACCGTGCCGTTCTCGGCCAGCGCGCTGGCGAGCTTGATGTGGGTGTGGCTCGGGTCGGCGAGGCTGCAGGAGAACCAGGCGCAGTACCAGGAGTTGCTCACCACCCGGATCGGGGGGTCCTGCTCGTCCCCGTGGGCCAGGATCCAATCCAGGGCCACCGCTGCGGAGACGGTGGAGCCACTGGTCGGCGCGTTCTGGCCAGCAGGCGTGGCCCGGTAGTCCTGGGCGTTCAGGATCGAGAAACTGTAGAGCGTCGCGCCCGGCGCAGCACCGGCGTACTGCCCGCCGCTGGCAGCACCCGTGCCAGCAGCGATGCCAGCAAGGCGCGTCCCGTGGGTGGAGAGGCGCTCGGTGTAGATCCCACCAGGCACGACCCCGGCAAGAGTGGCCAGGAAGTTGCCGGCGACCTTGCCGTCGGCAAGGAAATCGGGGTGGGTGCCATCCAGCCCGGAGTCGACCACGGCGATGCCGACGCCCGAGCCGTCGAGGGCGCGGCCCTGATCGTCGACGATGGGATCGAGCCCATCGCCGCCCTGGTAGACCGAGCGGGCCCGGGAGGCCTCGGTCGCCGAGTCGAGGCTGAAGGCCACCGGCTTGTCCTCCTCGACGTAGGTGATCCCCGGCGCCTCTGCCAGGGACGCCAGCATCGACGGGGTGGCTTGGACGACGACCCCTGGGAACGTCTCGAAGCGATGGGTGAGGGTCACCTGGTCGAGCACGGCGGGTACGCCGGCTGACCCGTGGACGCCAAGGCCAGGGCCCCAGGCCACGATGGCGGTGACCGGCTCCTCAGCAGGGGCCCTCAGGGGCGCGTCGGCCACCGGGGGGTCGGCTGCGGCCCAGTCGAACGTGGCCCCGGCCGGGACGGTCAAGAGCGTTGCGAGCACGATGACGAGCGAACCGCTGGAAAGCCTCCCACGCATCATGCCATCGAATGGCATGAGCGGTTAAAGGCTGTCGGTCCAGCGGTGTCCGCTCGCTTAGTCGAACGTCGCGCTGCCCCGGTAAGCCAGCCTGTACGCCGTGGTCTCGTTGCCATCGACCACCGTGAGGGTTGCTTCCCCGTTGGCTGCGTAGCCGCCGTCCTCGGACCCGATCAGCGTCAGGTTCCCGCTGAACACAGCAACCGTCGCGGGGTCCTCGCCATCGTCAGCGCTCTGCCCGTTTCCGGGGTGGTTGTCCTGGTGGGGGTGATCCCTTTGGCCGGGCCGATCGTCGTCACTGTCCGAGGCCTGGACGCCCACGCCCTGGACGTGCAGGCGCCACCCGTCGGCCGACACGCCGGTCTGCACAAGCGAGGTGCCTTCGCCCACGATGCCCACGGGGATCGTGTAGAGGCTCCCGTTCACCGTGACGTTGGCTGTTGCGGTCAGGCCCTTCGTGAACGCCGTGCGATCCACGCCATCATCCGTGTCCTGGATGGTGACGTCCCCGGTCACGTTCACCAGCGCGTCCAACATCTCGCCGGTTCGCCTGTCGACAGCGGTGCCATCGGTGTCCGCATCCAGGTGACGGGTTTGCTGGGACTGCGCCAAGGCCGGCGCGACGATCCCTAGAGTGACCATCAAGCTCGCCAACACGATGAGGGTTCTGCGGTGCATGTGGAGTGCCTCCACTCCAGCCAGCCCCCCTCGGGTCATCAAGGCCACGCGTGGGCAACCGACGGGTTGCTCGATGCCAGGCCGAGTCAGCCGCGCTGGTAGACCAGGAAGCTGCGCCCGATGCCGATGACATCCCCGGCGTCCAGGGTGGTGCGGCCCCCGTGCGGAAGCCGACCGAAGTTCACGAAGGTGCCGTTGGAGCTGTACACATCCACGATCGCGTGGCCCTCGGGCGCGAGCTGGATCTCGCACTGGCTCCCGGAGATGTACGGGTCGTGGTCGAGCACGAGGTCGCGGTCCTCCTCGCGGCCGATCGTCCAGCGGGGGCCCTCGCCCTCGAGCACGAAGCGCTCGCCAGCGTCCGGGCCGTTGAGGATGAGCAGGTGGGCATGCTGGGAGGCGGTGGACCGCTCGGTTCCCGGGCCCGCGTCGTCCACGACCTGGGTGGGCTCAGCGCCTGCGCGCTGCGGGCCCCCGTGGGGTTCGAGCTTGCCCAGATCAGCCAGCGTCATCCCCAAGCTGAACAGTCGTTTGGGGTTGACCCGGTACTCCTCCACGGGCCCGGTCTTGCGCCAGCCCTGGAGCTCGATGACGAAGCCGTGTTCGAGCAGCTTCTCGATGTGCTTGGTCGCGGCCTGGCGGGACACGCCGAGCTCATCGGCGATCTCCTCACGGTAGCGTGGGTTCGTGAGCATGAAGAGGAGCTGGAGCCTGCGCTCGTTGGAGAGGGCGAAGAAGGCCTCTGCGAGTTCCTTGATCTCCTTCTGGTCGGCCACCGTGTCGGTCACCCTCCGATGGTTCGCCCGAGCGCCTGGGCGAACTCGTGCGCGCTTCCGAAGCGCTGCTCGGGGTCGGTGGCCAACGCGCGGGCCAAGACTTTCGTGAGCTCCTCGGGCACATCGTTCTCCACGCGCACGCCCTCGCTGGGCGGGCTTGCGTACAGGCAGCTGTGGAGCAGGGCTCCGGTGGACCACACATCCGAGCACTCGTCCCCCGTGCTGGCCTGCGCGCGCACCTCGGGGGCCATGAACGCCTCGGTACCCAGAGGCGCGCTGCCCCCCTGGACGCGGGTCCCGGCCGAGGATCGCGGTGCAGCGATCCCGAAGTCGGAGAGCTTGGCGGCCCCGGCTCCGTCCAAGAGCACGTTGGCGGGTTTGATGTCCCGGTGGATGATGCCTTGGCGATGAACGGCCTGGAGCCCCTCGAGCACATCGTGGGTGATGGCCACGGCCCGGCGCCACTCGAGCACGCCCTGGTTGGACAGCAGATCAGCAAGGGAGCCGCCTTCCATGTGCTCCATCACGAGCACGGGTCGGCCTTCATCCTCGACGACCCGCTCGACCTCGACGACGTGGGGGTGGCGCACCTTGGCGGCCAGGCGGGCTTCCTCGCTGGCCGCTTGCAGGATGGCGGGCTCCTGGTGCCAGCGCTCTAGGGGCTCCTTGAGCACGACCAGCCGGTCGCGGGCCCGATCACGGGCCAGCCACGTGCGGCCAGCGCCCCCTTCGCCGAGGATGCGCAGCCGGTCGTAGGCTTCCGTGGTGTCGCGGCGGTCGGTGGGGACCACGGCCAGGCGAGCGTAGTAGCGAAGGATGCGGTCCTCGCGATCAGTGATGTCGAACCGCTCGCGCAGCGCGGCCAGGAACTGTTCATCCTCAGCGAGATCGCCGCGCGCGATGGCGTCCTCGAGGGCAGCCCGGTACGTGTCCACGCGCTGCTCGAAGAGCTCCCGTTCGCGCTCGACCGGGTTGTCCTCCGGGTCCCCCCCGAAGAGCCGGCGCGCGAACTTCACGCTGGGGAAGAGAGCGGCTGCCGTGACCGTCACGCCCCCGACCACCGGCGCGACGGCGCCGGCGAAGAGCAGCGTGGTCCCGGCATAGAAGGTGGCGCCCGCCGCGGTGGCGCCGGCGAAGCCGGTGGCATCGCCAGCAGCGCGGTTGATCCGCTGGGGAAGATCGTAGGTCCTCCAGCGGGCCAGGCCGTAGGCGATGGCACCGACGGCTGCCAGGCGCCAGAGGCCCACGGTGGTGAACCATGGGTAGGGCGCCAGGGGCCCGAGCACGAGCCAGGCCTCGATGGCCCCCCAGCTTGGCGGTACGAGCAGGGCGATGGAGAGCCAGCGGTTGCGGCGGGCCTCCTCGGGAAGCACGGCCCTGGCTGAGAGACGCAGCCCGATGACCCCCAGGACCACGCACAGGATGGCCAGCGTGGCCAGAGCCGCGAGCAGGAGCCCCATGGAGAGCGCGGGGAGGCCGTCCACGAAGGACCCGAAGACCACCAGGTTGTTGGACGAGGCGAAGCCAGCGTAGAGCGCCAGGCCTGCCAGGACCGCCGTGGCCGGTCGCCGAGCCCGCTCGGTGGGCGCCCGTTGCACCCAGGACCACAGCGCCCACAGCGCAAGGGCCAGCGTTGCGAACACGGGCACAGGGGCTACGTAGAAGTAGCCAGGACCCCACACGGGGCTCCAAACCCCCTGGGAGAGCGTAACCCCCTGGAAGAGGAAGCTCGGCTGGAGGAGCAACAACCCGGCGCCGGTCAACGCGAGGATCGCGGCCCCCGCGCGCAGGGGGCGCCACAGCCAGCCCGTCGTGCGTTGTGGGGCATAGGAGGCTGCGAACTCGGTCAGGAAGTATGGCAGCACGATCCAGGCGGCCAGCGAGATGAGGTAGAGGTGTGTGGCCAGGACCTGGCCCTCGACCAGGCCGGCCACGTTGATGGTGATGATCTGGGCGCCCCAAGCGATGGCGAACAGGCCGAAGGGAAGGGCCCCGCGGGCGCGGCTGTGGCCTCCGACCAGGGCACTGAGCCCCAGCCCGGCCACGGCCAGCGCGCTCGCGATGGCCCAGCCCGATGTCAGGCTGTTGAGAGAGACCAGCAGCATGGAGATCACTCCATGCAACCCGGTCGGCAGGGCTTCGGCTCCTCCTCGACTTGCTCCATGAGGCAACCGGTGCTGCAGTCACCGATGATGCTGACCCCTGCCAGGTAGAGGGAGGTGTTCCCGCCCGTGGAGACGAACTGGAGCGTCCACGTTCCGTCCTGGTCGAGAGCGACCGTCTCGAGATCGCCGTCCTGGAGGGTGAGGTTGCGCTGTGTGCCGTCGGGAGCGATGAGGATGGTGTCGAAGTCGGGACCGATGGGGTGGACCAGGGAGAGCACCAGCCCGTCGCCGGCGTTGGCCTCGAAGTTGTAAGCATCGGCATCCCCTTTCTGAAGAACACCGGGCAGGCACGGCCCAGGCAGGTCGGCTGCGGTCTCAGGCGTGCCGCCTACGTCGCGACCGAAGCCAGCGTCCCCGTCGTCCTTGTCGGGTGGCCCGAAAGCAGCGAGATCGAGCGTGTAGCTCCCGAAGGAGGGGAGCCCATCCCGGGGCTCCAGGCCGATGAAGGTGGAGCGCAGGTGCGGGGCTGCGATCCCGAGCCGGAGATCTTGGCTCTCGAACACGGGGGCTTCGATGGATCGGTCCGTCCCGTTGCGCAGTAGCAGCGTGACGTTGGCTGCCGCCTGGCTTCGCACGCCAAGCTCCATGCAGGCGGGGATATCGCGGTCGGGTGACGGGTTGGGGAAGGTCGAGATGTGGCCGGCCTTGAGGGTGTACCAGTCGGCATCGTCAGGCGGCGTCAGGTTGCCCTGGTAGACCCCGATGTCCGGGAGCTCAAGAGCATCCTCGGGCGTATCCCCGGCATCCTGGCCAGAGCCGGCGTCGTCGTGAGGGCCATCGGCAATGGCAACACCAACGGACGTGACGAGAAGGAGAGCGGTGATGAGCGCGCTGTGGGCCTGGAGCATGTGACGCCTCCGGAAAACACGCAGGCCTTTGGCGGACCTATAACGTTTACCCCGGGGCAACCTGTT
This sequence comes from uncultured Thermoplasmatales archaeon, assembly GCA_964396185.1. Classification (GTDB taxonomy): domain Archaea; phylum Thermoplasmatota; class SW-10-69-26; order SW-10-69-26; family SW-10-69-26; genus CAYNEI01. The sequence continues at coordinate 61,805 of CAYNEI010000004.1, read as the reverse complement.
GGTTACGCGAGTCCGGTGGTGCCTGGGTGACGCCCGGACTCGCTACACAATCGCGGCTTCGCCGCGCCCAGATCGCGGCGGCGCCACGCGGCGCAGCCGCGATCTCTTGGCACAGCGGAGCTAGACTGCCAGGCGGGATGTGCGGGACCTGCGCCGGTCAGTTGGCGCTTGAAGGTCGTCGAGCCGGGCCGCAAGGAGTACGCGGTTCTCACGAACGCGGGACGTTCGTGGAACTTCCACGGATCTCCGATCCGTGAGAAGAGCGTACTTCGAGGACCCGGGTCGGCGGCCTGGGTTCATCGCGGAGTCAAGCGTCCAGGTGGCCGGCCCGCAGAGTGAGCCCTCGGCCGTGGCGGTGCAGTGGGCACGGCCGGGGGCTCACGCGGGTTCCGAACATTCCGTCCGACAGTCTAAACGAGCTTGGCCTGACGCCGCGGGTTGTAGTCGGCCACGGCGTCGATGCTGGCGTCCTCGCGGAGCACCGACTTGGTGCCATCCAGCGGGACGCTCATCTGGATCTCCTTGGTCCGGCCGTAGCGACCCTTGGACTTGACCTTCGCGTTGACCAGGCCGAGCATGTCGAGCTCGCTGATGAGATCGGTCACCCGGCGCTGGGTGAGCACGTCCACGTCCGCGCGCCGGCAGAGCTCCTTGTAGGTGTCGTAGACCTCGCCCGTGATCAGCGCGTTGCGCCGGCCGGTGCCTCCGCCTGCCTCCTCGCCCAGCAGGATGGAGAGCAGGAGGATCTTGGACTGCATGGGCAGCGTGCGCACGACCTCCGTGATGCGGTCGAGCTCGATCTTGGACTGGGCTTTGCGCACCTGGTTGCTCAGCGTGCGCGGCTTGCCCTCGCGCTCGGCCAGCTCGCCGGCCACGCGGAGCAGGTCCAGCGCGCGGCGCGCGTCCCCGTGCTCTTGGGCGGCGAAGGCCGCGCAGAGCGGGATGACCTCGTCATCCAGGCGCTCCTCGTGGAAGCCGATGGTGGCCCGCTGATCCAGGATGTCGCGCAGCTGCTCGGCGTTGTACGGCGGGAAGATGATCTCCTCCTCGCCCAGCGACGAGCGCACGCGCGGGTCCAGGAAGTCCGTGAACCGGAGATCGTTGCTGATGCCGATGAGGCTGACCTTGGCGGTCTCGAGCTCCTCGTTGATCCGGCACAGGTTGTAGAGCAGCCCGTCGCCATCCTTGAAGACGAGGTTGTCCACCTCGTCGAGGATGATGATCACGACGCTCCCGTCCTGCTCCTCGATGCGCCTGCGCAGCTTGGCGTACACCTCGTCGGTAGGCCAGCCCGTGAAGGGGACGCGGTCGTTCCAGTTCGTGATCAGGTGGTTGGTGATGTGCGTTAGCACACGATACTGGGTATCGACCACCTCGCAGTTCACGTAGATGAAGTGGATGGGCACGTCCCTCTCCTTGCCCGCTTTCACCAACTCGTTGCCCACGTACTTGCAGCTCGCGGTCTTCCCGGTCCCGGTCTTGCCGTAGATGAAGACGTTGCTGGGCGTCTCACCCCGCACAGCAGCGACCAGCACGCTTGCGAGCTGGTCGATCTGGTCATCCCGGTGGGGAAGGTCGTCCGGTGTGTAGGACGGCCGCAGTACCTCGCGGTTTTTGAAGATCGGTTCCGTGTTCAGGAACGGATCGAATAGACGTTGACGTGACAGAGTGCTCACTCCTCCTGCAATGCAGCTGTGCGCCCCGTGCGCGAGGTACCCCCTCAAGGCCCTCAGGTCACACGGTCCCTCGGCGGGCTCGGCGTGTAGGCGACCACTGGCCGCTTCGGACTTAAACATTTCCCGGGCTTCCCCTCGAAAATGTTCGGACTTCGGCGACCCCTTCTTTTCCACTGGAGATTCCGATAGATCTCCACCGCCCCCGATAAACGATTATAAACTATGTGTATATGTCAACCCTATAGAGGAGATCCAGCGGAAACCTTCGCTCCAGTGGTCAATGGAGGCCCCCGGATGAAATGGAAAATGTTTCGAGTTTAAGGAGGATTTTATCTCCATCTTACAAGTTCACGCAAGTAACAACTTGTTCAGAGAACGGTCCCCCAGGAGGGACTTTATACGTGACGGCACCCCATTCGAACGGGAACCCGATGCGCAAGCGAGCCGTGATCTGCGCCATCTCTGATGACCTGTCCGAGATGCGGGATTTGGTTTCCTCCCTGGGGCATATCGTCACCCGCGAAGAAGTCCAACAGCGGGCCCACCCGGACCCCCAGACTTTCCTTGGTAGCGGCCGGATCGAGGCGCTGGCTGAGGCCATCGAGGGGGGCGACGTGGAGGCCGATGTGGTGATCATCGCGGGCGACATCAAGCCCTCCCAGCTGCTTCATCTGGAGACCGAGTTGAGCCTGCCGGTCTACGACCGCGTCCGACTCATCCTCGAGATCTTCCGCGACCGCGCCCACAGCGAGGTGGCCAAGCTCCAGGTCGAGCTCGCCGAGCTGGAGTACGAGCTACCGCTCCTACGCGAAGCCATCCATCAAGCCAAGACCGGCGAGCGCCCGGGCTTCCTGGCCGGTGGTGCCACAGCGTATGAGACCCAGATGGAGCACCTGCGTCGGCGCATGGCCAAGGTCCGCGCGGACCTCGAGTCCGTGAAGACCGACCGCCAGCAACGGCGCAAGCACCGCCGCTCGAGCGGGTTCTGGCAGGTGGCCCTGGCTGGCTACACGAACGCCGGCAAGTCGACCCTGCTCAACAGCCTGAGCGAGGCGCGGGTGGTCGCCGAGAACAGGCTCTTCTCGACGTTGGAGACACGCACCCGGCGCGTGCGTGCGCCAGGCACGGGCTCCAGCCGCGTGCTGATGACCGACACCGTCGGGTTCATCGAGGATCTCCCCCCGTGGCTTGTGGAAGCCTTCCATGCGACCCTCGAGGAGATCGCCTTCAGCGACCTCGTCCTGCTGGTCATCGACGCCAGCGACCCGGTCGAGGTCATCGAACGCAAGGCCGAGACGAGCCTCGAGGTGCTGCGCGGGTTCCTGGCCGAGCGCTCCCGCTCGGAGCTCGCAGAGAACATCTTGCTCGTGTTCAACAAGATGGATCGAGCCTCCGCCCCCAGCGCGCACGCCGAGCTGGCAGCGGGGTGGGGGTTGCGGGAACGCTACGCAGAGGTCTCCGCGGTCACGGGGGAGGGCCTGGAGGACCTGCTGCACGGGCTTCGCCGCGCGATCCCCGACCGGCACCGCCTGGAGCTCGAGCTTCCGTACTGCGGGGCCGCCTACCAGCTCCTCGATCGGATCGATCAGATCGGAGAGGTGGAGGAAGTGGAGGAGGGACGGGCGCTGCGCATCCATGCCGCGCTCTCCGGGGCCGAGGTGGCCAAGGTGACCCAGAGGGTCCAGGACCTCGACGGGCGCGTGGAGCGCGGCTGAGCGGACGCCGGAGGGCCGGCAGTCTAAGCGCTCTACGAGGAGGCGTCAGCCAGCTCGGTTTCCTGGCCGCCTGGGGGGCCGGCCTCGTCGAGGTAGGCTGACAGGGCGTCCTCCACGGTGTCACTGATGGTCGTGCCCGTCAGGATCTTGAGACTGTGGAGGCGCAGGTGCAGCCGGGCAGGGATGGAGACTTTCAAGGTCTTCGGCTCGCTTAGATCACGGTCGCCTTCTTTGATCCTCATGGTTCCTCAGTTGAAACACGTGCTCTGGCTACGTCCTACATCGCTTGTTCAATCTGAACGAACAGATGCGGGTCTGGAAGGAGCTTGCGCGCGTCAGCGCCCTTCAGCCAGGCGCTCAGCGAGCATCGAGGGAAGGCCGGCATCCCGCACAGCTTGCGCTGCAGCCTCGACGTCGTAGGGGACGCGCCGGTGCGTCACATCCAGGGTGTCCGGCTCGATGATGGCGTAGCAGGCCCGGGGGTCACCATCCCGGGGTTGGCCCACGGAGCCCACGTTGGTCACGACGAGCTCGGCCACCTTGCGCACGAAGGGGACGTGGGTATGCCCCATGGCCACGATCCGGTCGTCCTCGCCCACGGAGGGGTGTCGGACGATCTCCTCCAGGGCTTCGGGGTGGGTGTCGGGGAAGACGTACTCGGTGGTCGGGTTCCGGGGTGAGCCGTGCACGAGGTGGATCCCGTGGAAGCTCGCTTGGAGCGGGAGCTTGGAGAGGTACCCACGAGCCACATCGTCGAGCTCGCGGCGGCTGTGTTCGACGCCGGCCCGAGCGGCCTCGTTGAACCACTCCTCCCCGCCGGAGAGCACCGCGTCATCGTGGTTCCCCAGCACCGCCACCTCGGCGTGCTCGGAGAGCAGCTCGACGCACTGCTGGGGCTGAGCGTTGTAACCCACGGCGTCCCCGAGGAAGACCAGCGTGTCTACGCCCACCTCCTCGATGTCCCGGAGCACCGCCTCCAAGGCGTGGAGGTTGGAGTGGACGTCCGAGAGCACCGCGATGCGCACGCTGGCGCATGAACCCCCCCGGTACAAAGGCGCTTTGGCCTGTACCCGCTGGAGGGACGCCCAAGGCGTGCTAGCAGGTGCCCTGGAGCCGCCCCCCGGGGGCAACGGACGCCTAGGAGCCTACGCGGAGGCCTTGGTGCGGGTGCCGGCCTGGCCCTTCTTGCCCTGGAAGCGGGCGCTGTCCAGGTCCAGGTCGAAATCCTCGTCCTTGGCATCCGAGACGTCGAAGCTCGAACCTAGGTCGAGCTTGACGTCATCGTCATCCTTCTTCTTGGATTTCTTCTTCAGCTTCTTTGCACTCATTCGATCACCTCTGGATCGGTTTCGTAGGGGTCCATCAGCCGCAGGCGCTCGGTGCCGCCGTCCTCGGTGAGGACGCGAACTTCGCTCCAGTCGGCTGTGGTCACCTCGAAGGTGGTCAGGATCTCGGTGCGGGCCTTGGCCCGCGTGTCAGGGGGAGCCTCCATGGCTCCCTTGATCTCATCATCGTCAACGACACGGTCCACCAGCCCCTCTTTCTCAAGACGCCAGTAGAGACCGCGGTTCGCGCTGAGCTCGCTGAACTGCTTGCACGCGGCCAGCTCCACGAACTCCTCTTTGCCCTTCAGGTCCTTGATGCGCTCGATCTCGCGCAGCCGGGCGATCCACTCGATCTTGCGGGCCAGCCGCTTGGTGTCGAAGTCGCCATCCATCTCGTCCAGGATGCCCTCCCAGAGCTGGAAGGCCTCCTTCTCCTCCGGGGTCTCCACGAGCTCCTCGACGATCTCGAGGTAGTAGCGCTGGATCTCGACGGGGGTGATGGGGCCACCGTTGCCCTTCGTCTCGAACGACCACTGCTCCGGCTCGTAGCGCTCGACGTTGCGCCACATGTCCTCGAGCGGGTTGGCCAGCTTGGGCGGGTCCTTGACCAGGCCCTCGTGGATCGCGGTGAGGATGGACTGGGTCGCGAAGTGGCGCAGCAGGATGGCTGATTCCACTTGGAGGGCATCCCCGATGATCACGTGGAGCCGGCGGAACCGCTCTGGGTCGGCATGGGGCTCGTCGCGCGTGTGCAGGATGCCGGTGTTGGAGAGGTTGCCGCCGCTGATGAGCTGGCTGGTGAGGTACGCGCAGGGGGAGAGCACGTACTGGTGGTCGATGAAGTCGCCCGCGCCCGTGTAGATCATCCGCGAAGCCAGGTGCGGGACCAGGTGCTCGACGTAGACGTCGGGGAAGGCGATGTCCCGGGGCACACAGTAGTTCTCGTGGCTGCCGTAGCTCACGCCGTCCGGGTCGGTGTTGTTCTTGTACGCGTCGATCTTGACGCCGTGGGCCTCCTCCAGGCGCATGCGCACCGTGTCCACGATGCGATCGCCGGCCTTCTCGTAGGCGACGAGGTCGCGGGGAGTGAGGGTCTCGCACGTGGCGATCTCGAGGTGGCCGACGTCGAAGTACGCGCGCGAGCCGTTCACGAGGAACTCGCCTTCAGCTCCGAGGTTGGAGCGCCAAAGGACGTCGAGGGCGAGCCTGTGCGGGTCCACGCCCCTCGGGTTGAGCCGGTCCGAGAAGAGCGTGTACTCGTGCTCGGTTCCTTGCACCATCGCGTCCATGGTTCCACCTGGTTCCTCGTTGCCTTATGCTTGCTTCAGCGGGGTTGTTTCTTCGGGCTGCCCGTACCGCGGGTCGGGCCGCTCTCCGGGCCGGGGCTGAGCTCGAACGCCGTGAACTCGGCGGGCTTGGCCACGCGGAGCAGGCTCTCGACGGTCGGGTTATCGTGGTTGAGACGGAAGAAGCGGGAGTTGCCCACGGTGCGGGTCTCCTCGATGAGCTCGTTGTCAAGGAAGTCGTCGACCACCTTGTAGACGGTCGGCCGGGCGACCTCCGAGCTCCGAGCGATCTCGCTGATCGTATGATCGAGCTCCGACTCCTCTGCCAGGAAGTCGAACACCCGGGCGTGCGGTGCGCCACCGAACAGATCTGTAAACATCTTTTACACCAGCGTACCTATGTTGTACGCTCTTGTATATCAACCTTGTGTTGGTGTACCATTGCTCAGGGGGACCTTGGGACCGGACCACAGAGCTCACGAGGACACCACGGGTCACGAAGGAACGGACCGATCGAGGGCTCCCGCCGGGACACACCTGTCGTCCTTGGTGGCCCGTTGTGATCTTCGTGGTCCTCGTGGTCGGGTCGTTTGGTGGCCGGCCAAGTCAGCCTTCGGCCTGCTCGAGGGCCTGTTCAGCCTCTCGGGACGCGCGACGACGTTGGGCGGCGCGTTCGTGCTCGGCGTCCTTCCAGGCCGCTTCGAGCACCGAGAGCTCACCGACGACGGTCTGCTCGCGCCCTCGCCAGTAATCCCTGGCCATGGAGACGAAGAAGGGGGCCACGGCCAGCAAGACCAGCTCGAGGACGAGCACCGCCCAGAGATCGAACGGTGCCACCATGTTCCCGATCTGGAGGAAGTACTGGTGGTCGCGCATCTCGGCGTTGACCACGCTGTCCCCGGTGAAGGCCATCTTGGCCAAGCCCAGCGCCGGCAGCTCGCCCTTGGGGATACCGACGATCTCGTCCATGGTCACGGTGTCCGGGTGGATCGCTTGTGCATCTGGGCTGGTGGGGGTGGCCTGGTCGGCGGCTGTCGGGAGGATCTGGCCTGTGTCGAGGATCGTGACCGGGTTGTCGCCCATGGTGATGAAGCCGTCGCGGGTGGGTTGCGAGAGCACGATCTCGTTGCCCCTGGGCGTGGGGCCGATGCCCAGCTCGGGGATGTGGATGCCCGTGGTCGTGTTGAAGGTGCATACAGGCTGGGGGGTGGTCCGGCACGCTTCAGCGTTCGAGGTGCCCCAGTCCGGATGCCAGAGCACGGTGTACTCCCGGGCATCCCCCTCCCCCTGCACGGTCACGTAGGTCATGGCCCGGTGGATGATGGTGAGCGGCCCGAGCTCGTAGGCGATCACGTGGCCTGGTTTCCCGTAGTGGGTCGACCCGTTCTCAGCGTAGGTCTCGATCTCATCGCGGCTGTCCACGGCCGTCAGGATCGTGAGATCGCCAGGGTCCAGGGTGCCCAAGCGGCCGAACGAGAGCTCGTCCCCGATGGTGGAACCGCGCCCCGACTGGTACTCCTCCACCTCCGGGTGCATCATCGAATTCGTCTCGACGACGACCAGCGGGAGCCAGATGCCAGCGTAGAGCGAGAGGGCGCCGAAAGCCAAGCCGACGGCCAGGCTGACCACGGCAAGATCCTTCCACAGGCTGTCGGCCACATGGGAACGTGGCGTTCCGTGCCTATAAAGATGAGGAAGAAGGCGGCGGAAGAGAGTGAGGAAGAAGAAGGTCCCGGGGCGCTACTGCCCCGGGGGGATCCCGGGATGGAGAGGGGCGTGGCCCCCGACGCGGGGATGGCACGCCGCGCGGGGCAAAGCCCCTGCTTCCGGGAGAGGGAGCCTGAGCCCGGGCGCACGAGCGCCCAGGCTCACGCCGATGGTTCGGGTGGACCCAACCCGGGTCCACCCTGCACCCTCGTTCGACGGCTAGACGATCACGTCGTAGCTGTCGAAGTCCTCGAGGTCCGAGAAGATCGGACCGCTCGGGGCGACGTACTCGCCCGTTGCTTCGAGGTTGTGCGTACCGAGGTAGTTGACCTCACCGTCGATGTCCGGGTCGATGACGAAGAGGTGCTCGCCCTGCGCGTTCGTGGTGGCGCTGAAGTCGCGCTCGGCGAACGTCACCAGGCCGCCCTCGAACTGGGCCTTCACCGTGAGGCTGAGGGTCGCACCCTCTAGCGCCACGCCGCCCTGCTCGGTCACGACCGTGGCGAGCACAAGCGCGTCGTCGCGCGGACCGATCTGCTCGGACTGGCCGAGCACGCGGATGTCCATGACAGCCACGTCGTCGGTCACGGTGATGGTGAACGTGTCGCTGTCACCGTTCTCACCGTCGGTCACCATGAGGGTGACCGTGTAGATGCCCGCATCGACGAAGGTCGTCTCCCAGTCGATCTCACCGGTCTCGGCGTCGAGGCTCGCACCGGCGGGAAGGCCGGTGGCGCCCCAGGTGAGCTCCTCGTTGTCGAGATCGGTGGCCACGGGGCTGATCGAGACGGCCTGCCGCTCGAACACGGAGACGTCGTCGACCGGATCCAGCGTGACGTCAGCGTTGTCCTCGAGCACGAAGATGGTCACCGTCGTCGAGTCCGAAAGCGTGCCGTCGCTCACGTTGAAGGTCACCTCGTAGGTGCCCTCCTGGTCGAAGCCGGGGGTCCAGCTGACCGCGCCGGTGGCGGCGTCGAGCACGAGGCCGTCGGGCCGCGTGTTCTCGTCCACCTCAAGGGTGAGGGGATCGCTATCCAGATCGGATGCGCTCAGGGTGAACCCTAGGGAATCACCCTCCAGGACCAGGAAGGGTCCCGCCTCGTCGAGCACCGGGGCAGCCAGCTCGAGCACCGTGATGTTCACGGTAACGTTGCTGGTCAGGTTGCCGCCGGTGCGCTCAAGGTCGCCGTCCTCGGCGAAGAAGGTCACGTTGTAGAGACCCGCCGAGGAGTTGTCCGGGGTCCAGTTGAACTCGCCGCTGCTCGCGTTGAACGAGGGGCTGCCCGGGAGGTTGCTGAGATCAGCCGAGAGGGTGACGGGGTCGCCCTCGGGGTCGGTGGCGCTCACGGTGAACGTAAGCGTGCTGTCCTCAGTGACGCTCTGGTCACTGAGCGGGTCGAAGACCGGGGCTCCGTTGCTGTTGAGGACCTCGATGTCGAGGAACTCGGTGCCGTTGAAGCCGTCCGTGTCCGATGCGTTCAGACGCACCGTGTAGTTGCCGGCCTGGTCGAAGTCCGGGGTCCAGCTGATCACACCGACCGTGTAGTTGCTACCGGTCTCGGTGATCGAGAAGGTCGCGCCGTCCGGGAGCCCGAGGCCCGCGGCGTCGGAGACCTCCAGGCTGACGGCGTCGCCGGCCTGCGGGTCGGTGGCGTTGACCTCGACGGTCAGGGTCGCGCCCTCGCTGACCTCCGTGCTCGTGATCGGCGTGTCGTTGACAGCCTCGGAGGGCTGGAAGACCTGCACGATCGGTTCACACGAGAAGGCGATGACCTCGATCTCGACATCCAGGCTGCTGGTCACGTCGCCGTCGCTCGCGGTGAACGTGACGACGTGTTCGCCCGCGTCGACGGACAAGGGTGTCCAGCTGAACGCGCCAGAGGTCTCGTTGAACGTTGCATCGAGAGGACGGGTGTCCTCGTCGATGGCCAGGCTGACGGCGTCGCCGTCGGCGTCGCTGGCCGAAACCGTGAACGACAGCGTGTCGCAAGAGGTCACGGTGAAGGGGCCCAGCGGGTCGAGCACCGGGGCGGCGTTGTTGCCGATCCGGTAATCGCCGATGGATGCCTCATCGAAGAGATCGCCCGTTTGACCGTGGCGGGTCTCTGCCGAGATGGCGGTGAGGTTGTCACCTTGTGCCGGGGAACCGATGGCGTCTCGCGGGATCGCGAGCGTCAGGTTCTTGCCGTCACCATCGAAGGCAGCATCGATCTCAGTTGCGTTGCTGCCGTCTTCTTCGATAACGAAGCTGGATACGAGATCACCGTCGGTCTGGTAGCTCGTGAATGCGAGGTAGGTTACGCCAGTGACCTCGTTCGTGAAGTTGACCTCGTAGTAGATCAGCTTCGGGTGATCCGCGTCAGCCACCTCGAAGGTGACGTTGACGAGAGTTGCGTTCGTGTGCCCGCGCAATCCGACGATGTCGGAAGCGCCTCCTCCTCCATTGATCGCGTCCCCAGCCTCGTCATCGACCACCGGCACGGCGGCGCTCGCGGAGAGCGGACCGAACACGGCGGTTACGATCATCAGGCTGAATAGGAGGGTACGCAGTCGTGTGTGCCATCCTTGTCTCATATAGGGTGCCTCCCTGCAGGCTCTAGGCGGGATGACCTGCGTCCACGGGATTAGTGGTTTCTTGGTCACCGAAGTGACAACACGGCACCGCCGAGATGCGTGGGGTGGAGGACAACCGTTTTAACCCAGTTGGGTCTCACGTCGAACGCGATGGACCTGCGAGAGGGACCGGCCCGTGACATCGCCATCGCGGTCCTGGTCGTAGGCGGCATCCTTCTCGTGCTCTTCCTGTACACCGGGAACTGGCCGCCGCCCGTGGTCGTCGAGTCCAACTCGATGATGCACGTGGACTCGGACGAGTACGCCTCCTCCAGGCTGGCCTACCAGCAGAACCCAGACAAGGACTGGGGCACCAGCCGCGCCGACGGGGTCCCGTTCGGACGGATCGGCACGATCGATCCAGGGGACCTGGTGCTCGTCAAACAGGCGAGCTCACCCGACGAGGTGGACACCTTCGCCGACGGCGGCGAGATCCGCTACGGCCGACCGGGCGAGGTCGTCGTCTACTTCAAGGGGGACGGGGAGATCGGCACGCCGATCATCCACCGGGCCATGACCTACATCGAGGTCGTCAAGGACGGCCAGGGCGACGTCGTGCGCTACGAGGTCCGCTGGTCGGATGAGTGGGATGAACCGGCCGAGTGCCGCACCGAGGACGACCGGCGGATCTGCATCTTCGGTGATCAGGGGGTCGAGATCCCTGAGATCGGATGGCACACCCGGCGCCAGTTCGACTGGTCGGGCTACGTCACCCAGGGCGACAACGTCGTCGGGAACTCGGCCCCGGACCAGGTCATGGGCATCTTCCCCAACCTCGTCAAGCACGAGTGGGTTCAGGGCGTGGCCCGAGGCGAGCTTCCGTGGTTCGGGCTCATCAAGCTTGTCTTCACGGGCAACCCAACGAGCACCGACGACGTCCACGGCCATCCGTACTACATGACCATCGGGTCCATGACCGCGCCGCGCGACCTTTGGATCATGCTCGTGGTCGGCCTGGTCGTCATCGGCCTGGCACCCATGGGGGTGGACTACGCCATCCACCGTGCGCGCACCTACATGGACGCCCAGCGGGACCCCGACGAACCTCACGGGTCAGGGGAGCCAGGGGCCGATGGGCCCGGTCCCTCCACAGGCCCAGGCGGGCCAGAGGACCCAGGCGAGCCGCCACCGGATGCTCCCGACCCGCCACCCGATGAAGGCGAGATCGTCCTCGAGACCGAGGAGGAGCCAGCCGTCTCCGGCGTGCAAGGACCCGAGGACCCCGAGCACCCAGACGAGCGCAAGGGTGGACGCATCGACATCGAGTTGGAGTGAAGAGGCACGGAGATCCAACACGGAGCGAACGGAGACACGGAGCGAACGGAGACCGATCAGGATCCAGGTTTGCCTGAGAGCAACGAGCGAGTTATAACCATTCTAACGGGGGCCCATGAACCTCCTTCCACCCCCTCCTCCCAATCTTACCTTGATCCCCCTTCCGCTCCTCTGTTCCCTCCGTGTCTCCGTGTTGACGGTTCTCCGTGTCCGGGTCAACCGGTTGCACCAGAAGGATGGGGGAAGCGTTTTTCCATCCGGTCACCATCGCGTGTCTGCTGACCTGGCCCACGTGGCTCAGGGGTGTGGGATGCTCGAAACCATCGTCAAGTTCTTATCTGAACGTGGGACCCTCGTCCAGCCCGAGGCTTTGGAATACCTTTCCGGCCTTGAGGATCCCATGGATCGTCTCCAGGCGGGGTTCCGTCGCGGGGGCGAGGCGCCCTTCGTGCTCACCGTCGAGCACGCCCGCCGGCTGACCCACGACCCGGACAGAGCCGATGCACCCGACCCCAAGCGGTTGCCCGAGCCCACCCCTGTCAAGACCGCCCGCCCGACAGCCCGCCGAGCAGAGGGCCCTGAGGCCCAGGGCGCGTCAGCCCGCCAGGTTGCCCCCGCACCCAGCGACCAGGAGACCCGGTCGAGCACCGAGCCAGCTCGCAAGACCCCCCAGGCACGCGCCACCGCCCCCGCCACGGCTCCAACGTCCAAGGCTACCGTTGCCAAAGCCCCGGACCCGGAGCCAGGCCTCGGGTTCAAGGAGGCCGCCCGGCGCGTGAGCGAGGAAGTCAAGATCCTGCTCGACATCACGGGCGACTCGACGTGCGAGGGGAACATCGAGGACTTCACCAAGCTCTTCCGCGACCGCTACAACCGCATGCGCCGCCTGTTCCGCTCCCGACGCGAGATGGTGGGCGCCACCACCATCAGCCGGCTCAAGGAGGGCCAACCCGCCAAGGTCGTCGGTCTCGTCAACGACGTCAAGACGACCAAGAACGGCCACCGCATCATCGAGCTGGAGGACGACACCGGCTCCACCGTGGCCCTGGCACCCAAGGGCGAGCAGCGGCTCATCGACCTCTCGGACACGCTCCTGCTCGACGAGGTCGTGGGCTTGTCCGGCCACATGGCCAAGGGCCGCCGCGGCGACGACAGCCTGCTCATCATCGAGGAGATCGTGCGCCCGGATCTCCCACTGGACCGCAAGCCCACCACCGGCGGGCCAGGCTCCGTGGTCTTCGCCAGCGACATCCACGTGGGTGCAGACACGTTCCTGGCTGACGGCTGGGATCTGTTCATCGACTGGCTCGGCGAACGCACCGCCCGCGAACCCGAGGACGAGGGGGTCCGCTACCTCATCATCAACGGGGATCTCGCCGAGGGGGTCGGCATCTACCCCGGCCAGGAAGACGAGCTGCACATCCCCGACGTCTTCGACCAGTACGCTGAGGCCGCGCGCACCCTGGCCCGCCTACCCCAAGAGCTCGCCATCTTCATCCTGCCTGGCAACCACGACGCCGTGCGCCCAGCCGAGCCGCAGCCCGCCTTCAGCCAGCAGCTCCAGGACCTCTTCCAACCCAACGTCACGTTCCTGGCCAACCCGTGCACCCTCTCGCTCACCGGGGTCGACGTGCTCGCCTACCACGGCGTCTCGCTCATCGACTACTTCGAAGCGCTCTCCAACTGCAGCATCGAGAAGCCCGTGGAGACCATGGAGGAGATGCTGCGCCGACGCCACCTCTGCCCCATCTACGGGGGCAAGACGCCGCTGGCGCCCGAGCACCGCGACCACCTGGCCATCGAGCGCATCCCGGACATCTTCGTCACAGGCCACGTGCATGCCGCGCGCACCGGCGAGTACCGGGGCACCCGGCTGATCAACGCCAGCACGTGGCAGGAGCAGACCGACTACCAGCGCATGATGGGCTTCGACCCGGACCCATGCAAGGCCTTCGAGGTCGACCTCTCCACGCTGGGCGTAACCACCTGGAACTTCGACCACGACGAGGGCACCGGTGAGGCCCGCATCGAGCCGGCTGACGTCGAGCGCAAGCGCATCGGGGCGATGGCACGATGAAAAGCGGCTACTTCGCGCCCGAGCAGACCGAGGCCGAGCTGGACACCAGCCACCTCGATGCGCATGCCATCGAGCCCGTCGAGATCGACCTGGACCTCCCCGGGCTCGGGCCGTTGAAGAGCTACTTCGAGCAGCTCGAGGCAGACGCCCACGCCTGCTTCCAGCTCGCCACCCAAGCCCGCCAACGAGGCTTCGACCCAGCCCTCGAGCCCGAGATCCCCTTCGCCGAGGACCTGGCCAGCCGCGTCGAGGCCCTGGTGGGACCCGAGGGCGTGGCCGACCGCATCCGGGAGCTCAAGGGCGAGATGGGTCGCGAGGAGCTCGCGCTGCTCATCAGCAAGGAGGTCGCCGCCGGAAGCTTCTGCACGTACGAGGGGCCCGAGCAGGCCCTGGATGGTGCGATCCGCACGGGGCTGGCCATCCTCACCGAGGGGATCCTGGTGGCTCCCCTGGAGGGTGTCGCCTACGTCAAGGTCCGCGCCAACGACGACGGTACCGAGTACGCCGACGTCTACTTCGCAGGCCCCATCCGAGCGGCCGGCGGCACCGGGCAGGCGCTCAGCGTGCTCATCGCGGACGTGGTCCGGCGCGAGCTCGGCCTCTCCACGTACAAGGCCACGAAGGCCGAGGTCGAGCGGTTCAAGGAGGAGATCCCGGCCTACAAGCGGGCCGCCAACCTCCAGTACACCCCAGGGCCCGACGAGATCGAGCTCATCGTCAACAACCTACCCGTGGGTGTGAACGGCGAGGGCACCGAGCAGGAGGAGGTCTCCGGCTACCGCGACCTCCCCCGCGTTGAGACCAACGCCCTGCGCGGCGGCGCGTGCCTGGTCCTGGCCGAGGGCCTCACGCTCAAAGCGCCTAAGATCCTCAAGCACGTGGACAAGCTCGGCCTGGAGGGCTGGGAGTTCCTCGAGGACCATCACAAGCTCATCAAGGGCGACGACGACAGCGAGGATGGCCAGGGCGGGACCAAGGGCCCGAAGATCCAGCCCATCAACAAGTTCATCCAGGAGCTCACCGCCGGCCGCCCGGTCTTCAGCCACCCCATGGCCCCCGGCGGTTTCCGGTTGCGCTACGGCCGGGCCCGCACGGCTGGCCTGGCCAGCACCGCCATCCACCCGGCGCTGACCACCCTGGTCGACGACTTCCTGGCCACCGGCACCCAGCTCAAGGTCGAGCGCCCGGGCAAGGGCACCATCGTGACGCCGTGCGATGCCCTCGAGCCCCCTATCGTGCGCCTCAAGAGCGGCGATGTCGTCGAGGTCACGAGCTGCGAACACGCTGCCGAGATCCGCGCCAAGGTCGACAGCATCCTGGACCTGGGCGAGATGCTCGTCCCCTTCGGCGAGTTCCTCGAGAACAACAAGCGGCTGCCCGCCTCAGCCTGGTGCCCGGAGTGGTGGGCCCGGCTGCTCGAGGAGAACGGCCACGACGTGCCCGACATCAGCGACGCCCAGGCCACCCGCGCCTTCGAGCTCGCCGAGCAGACCGACACCCCGCTGCATCCCCGGTTCACCCTCTTCTGGCACGACCTGACCCCCAGTGAGCTGACCACCCTCCACCAGGCCCTGGAGACCGCCAGGCTCGAGGGGGACCGCCTCGTGCTCCCGGCCGACTCACCCGCCAAACCCGTGCTTGAGACCCTTGGGGCCACGCATGCCTTGCGCTCGAGCAACGGGACCGGCGAGATCGTCGTCGACGCCCGGTGCTCGCTCCCGGTCATCCGGGGTGCCGGCTACCGCGTCCAGGCCGGCTCGCTGAGCAAGCATGCCGCCCCGCCAGCGGCCAGCGAGATCGAGGATGTGGTCCACGCGGCCAGCCAGCTCAGCGGCGTCCAGCTCAAGGCCAAATGCTCGTGCCGGATCGGGGCGCGCATGGGCCGACCCGAGAAGGCCGCCGAGCGCAAGATGAGCCCGCCGGTCCACACGCTCTTCCCCATCGGCGGCTCCGGCGGCATGCAACGGCTGATCAAGCAAGCCGCCGCCCAGGGCACCATCGGGGATGAGAGCACCCACGGCTTCGATGCCATCGAGGTGGGCATCCGGGCCTGCCAGGGGTGCGGCACCGAGACCTTGCACCTCGACTGCCCCGAGTGCAGCCAGCGCACCTACGTCGTGGACGGCCGCCCGCGGAGCCGCAAGCTCCCCATCGCCGAGCTCGTCCAACACGCCCTGGAGCGCTTGGGCGAGCCCAAGCTCTACCCCAGCACGAAGGGCGTGCGAGGTCTCATCAGCGAGCTCAAGATCCCGGAGCCCCTGGAGAAGGGGATCCTTCGCTCCAAGTACGACCTCTCGGTCTTCAAGGACGGCACCTGCCGCCACGACATGACCGATCTGCCGCTGACCCACTTCCGCCCCCGGGAGATCGGCACGGACGTCGAGACCCTGAGCAAGCTCGGGTACACCGAGGACATCCATGGGGCGCCCCTGGAGAGCCCGGAGCAGCTCCTCGAGCTCAGGCCCCAGGACATCGTGATCAACGAGGGCGCGCTGGAGTACATGGCGCGGGTGGCCACCTTCGTGGACGACCTGCTGGCCCGCTTCTACGGCATCCAGCCCTTCTACGATCTCGACGAGCCTCGCGACCTCGTCGGCCACCTGGCCGTCGGCCTGGCCCCCCACACCAGCGGCGGTGTCCTCTGCCGCATCATCGGGACCACACGGGCTGCAGGCCACTGGGGCCACCCGTTCTTCCACGCGGCCAAGCGGAGGAACGCGGACGGCGACGAAGACTGCATCATGCTCCTTCTCGACGGCCTGCTCAACTTCTCCCGCTCGTATCTACCAGACCGCCGCGGCGGCCAGATGGACGCGCCGCTCACCCTCTCCATCCGCATCGATCCCAACGAGATCGACAAGGAAGCCCACAACATCGAGTGCGTCGAGGCCTACCCGCTGGCCTTCTACGAGGCCACCGAGACCAACCCCGGCCCCAAGGAGATCGAGGACCTAGTGGAGGTGGTGGCCGACCGGCTCGACTCAGACGACAAGTACACCGGCCTCGCCTTCAGCCACGACTCGGCCAGCATGGATGAGGGCCCCCTGCTCTCAGCCTACAAGACCATCGACACGATGCTCGAGAAGATGGAGGGCCAGCTCAGCCTGGCCAAGCGCATCCGGGCTGTGGACGCGGGGGATGTGGCCAGCCGGGTCATCTGCGACCACTTCCTGCCGGATATCATCGGGAACCTCAAGGCATTCAGCCGGCAGACCGTGCGATGCGCGAAGTGCAACACGAAGTACCGCCGCGTGCCGCTCACCGGTCGCTGCGGGAAGTGCAAGAACACGCTGACCATGACGGTGCACGAGGCCTCCGTGAAGAAGTACATCGAGGTCTCCAAGCGCGTCAGCCAGAACTACCCGGTCAACGAGTACACCCACCAACGCCTGACGCTGGCCGAGGAGGCCATCGAGAGCCTCTTCCAGAACGACAAGGTCAAGAAGGCGACGTTGAGCGATTTCCTGTAGGGAACCCTCGACACGGGAACCCCGTCCGAGGTTTGAAGAGCTCTCACACCCCATCGAAGGGCATGCCGAGGGTGCAAGCCGCCGGCGAGCATCGCAACCCCCACGTCCACGGGCCGTGCGAGCGATGCGGGGTGCTCTACTACTCGCGCTCGACCAAGTGCCAGGCGATCTGCCCGAACTGCGGGCATCAGCCGAGCTGCGAGGACTGAGCGGCGGATAGAAGCATTAACGGTACCACCTCACCATCCAGGAGGACGCATCGGAGGGGGGTACAGGCATGGGGATCTACGCGCTCAAGCCCGCCTTCCGTCGGACGCTGCAGCCGATCGCCCGTGGGCTCGGCGGGACCCCTCCGGATCTAGTGAGCCTGGCCGCGGTGCTCGTCGCGGCTGTAGCAGGCGCGTGCCTCTGGCTCGCGCCGAGTTACCCCCTGCTCTACCTTGCTGCTCCGCTCCTTTTCTTCGTACGGATCGCGGCCAATGCGCTCGACGGGATGCTCGCTCAAGCCCAGGGCACGCAGGGACCCAGAGGTGAGCTCGTCAACGAGCTCTCGGACCGGCTCAGCGATGCGTTCATCCTGGTCGGTTTGGCCTTGGGGGGTGCAGTCAACCCCCACCTGGCGTGGGGCGCGCTTGCGCTGACGCTCATCGTCGCTTACGCCGGCCTGATCCCGCGGGCTGCTGGAGGCACCCGAAGCTACGCCGGACCCATGGGGAAAGCGGATCGCATGGCGTTGCTTGGTCTCGGGGCGATCCTAGCCTACGCCGGCCCCCGCCTTGCGGGTCCGGTCACCGAGGCCGGGGCCCTCGATGGGGCAACGGCCGTGTTGATCCTGGGCAGCCTGGTAACTCTAGCGAACCGGGTCAGGTTCGCTTGGCGCGAGCTTGGGAGGATCCCGGGGTGAGCTTCGATCCGCTGTTGGTCCGGTTCGCTCGGCTCCTGGCCCTGGTCTTCATCGCAGCGGTCGCGCTTGTAGGCCTCGCATGGTTCATGCTTCGCGAGCGCAAGCCCGGCCTGGTCCGAGAGATCCGTTTGCGCACCGTCGCGTGGATCGTGATCGCCGCGTTGTTCGTCGGCGCTCTGGCCGCGGGCAGGGTCGCGTGGATCCTCCTGGTCACGCTCCTCTCCATCGCAGCCCTACGGGAGTACGGTCGCGCTGTAGGTCTCTGGAAGGACCCGTCGCTTCTGGGCGTTGGCTACCTCTCGATCCTGGCGATCCAGGTGACGGTCTGGTGGCCCTTCACCGATGCCTCGCCTGAGTTGGGGTGGTACGGGATGTTCCTCGTCATGCCGATCTACGCGATCCTCACCATCCTTGCCGTACCCATCGTGCGGGGCGTGTACGATCACATGATCCAGAAGCTCTCCTTGACGATCCTCGGGGTGCTCTACTTCGGCTGGCTCCTCGGCCACTTCAGCTACCTACACAACCTCGACGACGGGACGGGCCTCGTCCTCTTCCTCGGCTTCCTCGTCGCCATCAACGACATCGCTGCGTTCGTCTGGGGCAAGCTCTTCGGGCGGCACAAGCTCAGGGCTACCCTGAGCCCAGGCAAGACCGTTGAAGGTGCCCTTGGTTCTCTGGTCACCGTGGTCGCTGCAGCGTGGGGCCTATCGTGGCTCATCCCCATGGTCGAGACCACATGGGCCGTACTCCTCCTCGGTGGGCTCATCAGCTTCGCCGGCACCCTCGGGGATCTCACGCTCTCGGTCATCAAGCGTGATCTCGGGATCAAGGACTGGAGCGCGGCCATCCCAGGGCACGGCGGTGTGCTGGATCGAGCCAACAGCCTCATCTTCGCTGTGCCCCTCTTCTTCCACATCACTCGGTTCTTCTTCCTCTGAGACCATGTGCGCGAAAGAGATCGTGGGTGATCGCGCCGATGAAGAGGAGTGGTGGGACTACCCTCCTCCACCAGCGGCCAACGCGGTGGACCTGGCGCGATCGGATTTCTTCCCAAGGCTGCTTCGGCCGACGGTCCACATCGCCTTCCGCCTCGCGCTCAAGGCGCTCTTCCGGTTCCGGGTGCGCAACAGGCCTGCCGTTCCTCGCGGCGGGCCCTTCGTGCTCGTAGCCAACCACGCAGGCCACCTCGATGCGCCCGCGTTGATGGCCAGCATCCCCCTCGGACGCGTCAACGATACCCACCCGTTGGCTGCGGCGGATTACTTCTTCGACCGCCGCCTCGTCGGGGGCTCGGTCCACTTTCTCATCAACGCCCTGCCTATCGATCGCTACGCGACCGCTCGCCAGGCCATGGCGGACGGCGTTGAGCTCCTGGCCGACGGCCGGGGCGTCATCCTCTTCCCCGAAGGGACCCGGTCCACCACCGGCGAGATGGCCCCGTTCAAGAAGGGAGTGGGCCTGCTCGTCGCCGGTCGGAGAACCCCTGTCATCCCAGCCTACATCCACGGGAGCCACGACATCCTCCCGAAAGGCGCCCGACTGCCCCGGCTGGAGAGGTTGTCCGTCACGATGGGCCGGCCGACCACGTACGAGGGGGAGGGGGATGATCGCGAGGGCTGGACGCGCATCGCGGCTGATCTGGAGGACCGCGTGCGCGCCTTGGCGGAGGCCCATGGATGACGATCCCATGGCTATCACTCCCAGTCCACGTCGCCTTCGTGACCGGTTCGGCGCTCCTCTTGTTCGCGCCTTTCGTTGGGGTGTGGGCCTGGCGTACCGGGACCCCGGTGGTTCGAGGCGAGACCCCGGGCGAGCGGTCCAGGAAACTGGACGAAGCGTTCCGGGCCTTCTGCGACTCCACCGCCCTGCTCTGGCTGCTCGGGGCGTGGGCCGCGTTGGAGGCGACCATCTGGTTCATCATCCCCGAGTTCCCGCTCCTGCTCACCCTTTTCTTGCGCCGCACGAAGGCGAAGTGGCCGATCCTCGTCGCATACATCGCCGGTAGCATCCTCGGCGCCTCCGTGGCTTATGGGGCTGGCGCGGTCTGGGGGACCGGCTGGCTCGAGCCCGTGCCCTACCTGACTGCGCCCATGCTGGGCCAGGCGGACGTTTGGCTGACCTGCCTAGGCCCGGCGGGCCTCAGCTTCCAGCCGTACTCAGGCGTCCCCGTCAAGGTGTTCGGCGCGACAGCACATGGTGCCGGACTCTCGCTCTGGTCCTTCGTCGTCTACGGCCTGTTCGTCCGCTTCCAGCGCTACGGTTTGGTCTACGCCGCCTTGATCGGACTCTCGGCGTGGAGGGGCGAGCGCATCGCCCGCACGTTCTGGTACTGGATCCCGGTCATCCTCATCCTCTACACGATGGGCTTGCTCGACGCTGTCAGCCAGTGGGCACAGCCCCCATCGGACCCCTTCGCCTACCGGGAACTCACGGACATGATCCAGGGGGCCACCGGTTACCAGCTGGACCGATGCTAACGGCGCGTTGAAGTAGTTGTGTTAGCCCTGGAGGATGGGAGATGGAGCGGGGGACCTTTCGATGGGGCTGGATGGTTGGGTGCGCCGGCGACTGACTGCTGCGGACGATCCATCCGAAACCTCCGACGGCGGGCCCCTGGAGGTCGACGGGATCGGCGAGCGCAGCATCGAGCCCAAGGTGTTCACCGCGGTCCTTATCCCCAAGCTGACTCCGATGCTCCTCTGGCTGTTCTGGCCAACCGATCCCTCGAACAACCCTCTCGCCGTGGTCAGCGTTCTGCACTTCTTCGCCGCGATGCTCATGATCCTCGGGGCCCTGGTCACCGCCGCGATCTTCTTCTTCGGCTTCCGGTACGCGTGGCGGCTCCAGGATGGGCCCTGGCGCTCCACGCTCCACTTCATCCTGCTAGCGCTTCTCACGCCTCCGTTCGTGTTCATCGGCCTGTCCCGGAGCACAGACGCCTTCGCGTTCTAGCGACGCGGTCACCGACGAGGGCCGGACGGGAAACGCTTCTATCCAGTGGCTCCAGAAGAAACGCACCTGCCCCTCAGGACATGCGCCCGATGGGCATCCTTTAAGCCCGACAACGTCGAAGGTTGACCATGGCAGCCGTATCCGGTTCGTTCGGCACGTGGGGCTCTGTTCACGACCGCGGATCCTGCGAAGGCTGCGGGCTACCCGTTTGGACCGCCATGCACGACACCCTGCCGCTCTGCCCGAACTGCGGGCACCGGCCGTGCGGCGGGGACTAAGCGACCCCCATGGTTCGAGTCTACATCGAACTCGGGGGGTAGCTTGAAACCGGGCCTACCTCTCACCTTAACCGTTGTGGCTCGGTTGCTGAACTGTACAAGCGGGGGTGCGCAGCCTCCGCCGGGAGCACCGGGGCCGCTTCCCCTCGATCATGGAACGCGATCAACCCCGACGAGCGTCGCGTCGGCACCGCCCACGAACACATCCGAGGGCTGCAGGTAGCCTACGCCGGTCAGCTCAAACGTGTAGGTTCCGGGCTCTCCGCCTTGCCAGGCGTAGCAGGAGCAACGCTGGATCTCTCCGCTCGGCGTCTCCATGTTGAGTTCATCCAACCCTCCCCCGGGGGTCGCACGGCCGAAGAATCGATCTTCGATCTCGACTACTTGGGTCGCGTTGACCTGGGCACGTACCCCCGGTAGGCCGGCGCTTGCCTGCATGCTCACCGTGCCCTCGAAGTCCCGGGCGCGGTGGAGGAAAGTGTCCGAGCCCTCGATGACGGCGTCCACGGTGGCGCCATGCTCGGCGCGGACGCGGTAGGTCCAGGCGTCCGGTTCCCCAGCAGACCAGACCAGCATCTTGTACGTGCCCGGCGAGACATCGGTGGTCGCGGCAAGCCCTGAGAACCCCTTCGCCTCGTCCTCGTACGTGTTGATCAGGATACGGTCGGTCCCAGGGGGCTGGAGATCGAGATGGGCGCCAGTCCCTGACTGGTACGCCGTGAGAATCACACCGTCGATAAAGGCCCCATCCGGCTCGAAGAGCAAGAACGCGAATTGGGCGGCAAGCCCGCGGTGGTCGAACTCGATCTCGTGCTCGACGGGCGTGCCGTCGGTGGTGAACGCGTAGCTGGCCCAGCCAGTGCCCGGTCCGCCACTCTCGTGGAGTACAGGCGTGTCCGAGTGGAACGCGCCCGCGGCAGGCACGAGGCCGGTCAACAACACGATGGCCGTGAGCACGGCTGTGCGCTGTCTGATCGTGGGGAACATACCCAACATCCTCCGAGGCAGGTAGCCCTACGGAGGTACTTGGAGTTACCCTACCCGTTCATCGGATCGTCTGCGCCCGGCAACAAGCCCCACTCGGGCTCGAGCACGTAGACGCCGGTGAACATGTCACCGAGCACCAGTCGGCCCTCGTCGGTCCACATCCCACCCCATACCAAGGGCACCATGCCGGGATCGAGCTGGAAGAACCACGTCGGTGCGACGGGTGCGGGGAGCTCGTGGGGTTGGAAGAAGCCCAGGGTGACCGGGGCCTCCTGGCGATCCTGGGTCGAGACGTCGAAGACCCAGATGCCGCCGTGGTACCAGGACATGGCCACCTGGCCGTACGGGGTCATGTCGATGTTGTGGGCGCTGTACCGGTAGTTCGCCCACGGCAGCATCATGCTCAGCGGGAGCTCCCACTGGCTGAGCAGCTGCGGGTCCTCCGGGTCGGTGACGTCCACGATGCTGGCCTTCTGGCGCGGCTGGTCGCCGAGCTCACCCGTGTGGCTGAAGGCCTCGCCCGCGCCTACGAGGATGACGCGGCCGTCGATGAGTTGGTCCGAGACGGTCTGCTCGTGCCAGACCGAGAAGCCGCCGTCCACATCGACGAGCTGCTTGGGATCACTCGGGTCGTTGATCTCGTAGATCGCCAGGGAACCGTTGTTGGCGCCGCCGGTGTAGAGCAGCCAGTCCTGGGAGACCGGGTGCTCATGGACGTAGATGTCGTGGGTGCCCGGCACCTCAGCGACGACCTCCATGGATGCCCCCGGTTCCTGGCTGGGGTCGAAGCGGATGACCTCGGCTGCGTTCGTGAACGCGTAGTAGGTCCCGTTGATGGTGACCGTCCAGACGTTGTGGGCGGCGTTCGTGGGGACCGCGCCGGCAAGCGTGGGGTTGGCGGGGTCGCTGACGTCGTAGGCCACGGTCATGTGGCCAGCGTCCTGCTCGGGCAGGTGCGGGCTCGCATCGCCTTGGCAATCCCCGATGACGGTTCGCGCGCCAGCCAGGGTGGGCGGGGCGACCTGGCAGCCGAAGATGAGGTACTCGCCGTCCTCGGTGAACCGGGCGTCGAACTCAGCACCCATGCTCGTGATGTAGCTCAGCGGCTCGGGGTTCTCGGGGTCGCTGATGTCCACGATCGTCACACCAAGCTCTCCCTCGACCGAGCCGAGGGCCGCGAGATCGCGTCCGTCATGGATGTCGGTCTCGCCCCAGCCGCCCTGCATGCCTGGCGGGTAGAAGCCCTCGAAGTTCGTGTGGCCGACCTGCTCGAGCCCGTGGCCAGCGGTGTGCAGGTGTGGTAGGTGGTGGTCGTGCACTTGCTCGATGGCGTCCGTGAAGTCCACGCCAGGGTCAGCCGGGACGAAGGTCCGTGTGGTGTCATTCAGATCGTCGGCTGCACCAGCTTCGAGCGATGGATCGTCGTCTGCACCGATGCATCCGGCGAGCGCAGCGGTCATAAGAGCGATGGAGAGCAGAGCAACCCGCATGTCAAGCCTCGGCGAGTGAGCGGGGCTCACGGGACTTAAGGTTTTAGTGGCACCACCTGCGGGGGGATCAGGGCGTGCTGCGAGTCCCCCACACGTGCACCGCCACCGTGCGGTCCCGGGGCTTGTTGTCCAGCTCGACGAAGACGATCTGCTCCCACGTCCCTAGGCGCACCCGGCCCGCCTGGACCGGCACGGTGAGATCGGGTTGGAGGAAGGCGGCGCGCACGTGGCTGTGCCCGTTGCCATCCCGCCAGCGGCGCTGGTGGCCGTAGTCGACGCCGTCTCCATGCTTGGGGAACAGGCGCTCCAGCGCCCCGGGTAGGTCCTCCTCGACCAGGCCCGGCTCGTACTCCAGCGTCGTGATGGCACTCGTGCTCGACAGGGTGAACGCGAGAGCCTGGCCCAGCTCGACCCCGCTGGCTTGAACGATGCGGTCGACATCATCGGTGAGGTCGCGGATCTCCACTTCGCCGTGGGTCGAGAACGTGAGGTCTTCGGCGTGCTGCTCCATGGGCTCCCACACGTCAGAAAGCTCATAGCATCACCGCCCATGTTACGCCTCGGCGGCCCTGGCGCTGCGACCGGCGCCGAACCGCAGGGATGCGCGCATGACACCGGCTTCGGGAGCACCATCCAGCAGTGGGACCCAGCAGGCGCCCGAGCGCGACGCCTGGGGCAGCCGCCTGGGCTACGTGCTCGCCATGGTCGGCAGCGCGGTGGGGCTGGGCAACCTCGTCCGCTTCCCGTTCGTCACGAGCCAGGAAGGGGGCGCGATCTTCGTCTTCCTCTACCTCGGCTTCGTCTTCCTGCTCGGGATCCCCATGCTCATGGGCGAGCTCATGCTCGGCCGGCGCGCCGGGCGCAACGTCGTGGACACCTTCGACTTCCTGGGCGGAACCCCCTGGAGGCTGCTTGGCATCTGTTTCGTCGGGCTCAGCGTCATCGTGATGGCCTGGTTCTCGGTCATCGGGGGCTGGACCATGATCTACATCGTCGACGGGTTCGATCCCACCTTCTGGGACGCGCCCGTCGACTTCTTCATCGCCGAGACCGAGGGCCCCCGGGCGCTGGCCTACCACGCAGCCTTCATCGGCATCACGACACTGGTGGTCGCGCTCGGGATCTCGCGCGGCATCGAGCCTGCCGTCAAGGTCTTGCTCCCCCTGCTCGGCGTCATCCTCGTGGGCCTCTCGATCTACGGGCTCACCCTGGACGGCGCCAGCCAAGGCATCGAGTTCTACCTCAAGCCGTCCCTGGACCAGGTGGACGCCAACACGTTCACGGCAGCCGCCGGCCAAGCGCTCTTCTCAATGAGCGTCGGGTTCGGTGCTCTGATCACGTACGCCAGCTACATGAGCCGGGACTCCAGCCTCTCGGAGGACGGCGTCACGGTGGGCCTCTCGGACACCTTGGTCGCGCTGACCGCCGGGATCCTCATCTTCCCGCTGCTAGCCGCCTTCGGGCTGCTCGGCTCGCCGGCCGTGGCCAGTGGTGGTCTGGGCGTGGCCTTCCTGGGCCTCCCGGTGGCCTTCGCTTCGATCGGCGGCAACCTGGGGATCACCGTCGGCCTCGTCTTCTTCGCGCTCCTTTTCGTCGCCGCCCTGTCCAGCTCGATCAGCCTCATGGAGGTGGGCGCTTCGTGGCTCACCGATCGCCAGATCCCTCGATGGAAGTCCGCCGTCCTGCTCGGTTTGGTCATGTACGGGGTCGGGATCCTTCTGGCGCTCGACCAGGCCCTGCTCACCTTCGCTGCGGGCACCTTCACCGACCTCCTTCTCATCGGCGCGACCCTGGCGATGGCGCTGTTCATCGGCCACCGGTACAAGCACACCGTGGGCGAGGATCCCGCCACGGAGATGGACCGCGGCGCAGGCACGTTCCGGCTGGGTCGCATGGCGATCTGGGTGATCCGGTTCGTGCTCCCAGTGGTGCTCGTGATCCTCTTCGTCGTGGCCGTGCCCGACTTCCTGGACGAGTTGGCCTCCACGTTCTAATGACGATCAACCGTGCTTGGCCACCGTTCGGTCGTCCATCTTATCCACAACGGTTTTGAAGCCCGGCGGGTTGACTCAACCGATGGCTGCGGGCAGGGCGCGGTTCGGGACCAAAGCGGGCTTCATCCTCTCAGGCATCGGCTCCGCGGTCGGGTTGGGGAACATCTGGCGCTTCCCCCAGGTGACAAGCCAGGAGGGGGGCGCGGCGTTCGTGCTGGTCTACATCCCGCTGCTCATCTTCATCGGGGTACCGCTCGTGCTGGCCGAGCTCTCCCTTGGTCAGTCCGGCCAGGGTTCACCGCCGAACACCATCCGCAACGTCACCGGTGGCCGGTTCAGCTGGGTGGGCATCGTGCTCATCGTCGCGTCGACCATCTTCCTCAGTTACTACACCGTCATCGCGGGTCTCGCGCTCAAGTACATGATCTTCTCGCCCACCAGCGAGATCTTCGGTGCCCCATCCAACTTCCTCATCGACAGCCAGCAGGGGCCAGGCGCGCTGTTCATGCATCTGCTGTTCACAGCCTTGGCTGTGGGTATCGTGGTCCGGGGCGTTTCCGGCGGCATCGAGAAGGCCAACTTGTTCATGATGCCTGCGCTCTTCGTCATCGTCATCGTCCTGGCGATCTACGGCCTCTTCCTCAACGGGGCCAGCGAGGGCGTCTCGTTCTACCTGTCGCCTGACTTCAGTCAGATCGATCTCTCCACGATCCAGCTCGCCATCGGCCAGGTGTTCTTCTCCACGAGCATCGGCTTCGGCATCATGATGACCTACGGGAGCTACAACGATCGCGGCGAGGGGTTGCTCCCGTCAGCAAGCACCATCGCGGTCTCTGACATGATGGTCGCGCTGACCGCTGGGCTCATGATCTTCCCCATCGCGTTCGCCCAGGGCGTGGGCGGCCAGATCACGGCTGAGGGCGCCGGGCTCTACGATGCCCTGTTCGTCACCCTGCCCAACGCGTTCGCGGCCATCAGCACGGGCCTGTTCGGCAAGGTCCTCATGATCATCTTCTTCGCCATGATCACCATGGCGGCCCTCTCGTCGGCCATCAGCGGGCTGGAGGTCATCGTCTCCTGGCTCGAGGAGCGCTTCAACATCACCCGATGGAAGGGGGCCGTGCTGGCAGCAGAGACCACCTACGGCATCGGGATCCTGGCCGCCTTGAGCCTGGACACCGCCACCCGCTTCGACGCCTTCGTGAGCAACGTCCTGCTCATCTGGGGCGGCATCCTGGTGTGCACGATCTTCGCCTTCGGCGTCGACGACCGCGTGGACGTGCTCCTCGGTGGTGCCGAGGACCCGACACGACGCCAGGTCAAGATGGCCAAGATCATCGGCTTCCTCATCGCATACGTCATCCCCATCGTGCTCCTGGCGGTCTGGATCGCCAGCCTGGACTCCACCTGCGTCTCGATCCTCGGCCAGAGCGCCTGCGACACCGTGGGCCTGGGTACCGAGGAGGTCATCCCGACGGGGTGATCCGTGGCCGACGAAGCCCTGGAGAGTGCCCGCGAGCTGGTGCGCGAGGCCCAGACCCCCGTCGCCTTCACCGGCGCTGGCGTCTCCACGGCCAGTGGCATCCCCGATTTCCGCAGCGAGGGCGGCCTGTGGGACACCTTCGACCCCTCGGATTTCCGGTACGAGCGGTTCCTCTCGGACCCTGCGGGCTTCTGGGAGCTGCGCGCCCAGCTCACGCGCGCGCTCAAGCTGGATGAAGTGGAGCCGAACGCCTGCCACACCGCCATGGCGGAGGCCTACGCCGATCAGCGGCTCGCGGCGGTGATCACCCAGAACATCGACGGGCTCCACCAACTGGCCGGCGTGCCCGACGAGCACGTGGTCGAGGTCCACGGCACGACCCGCCACACGCGCTGCATCGAGTGCGGCCAGCGCGAAGAGATCCAAGCGGCCCTCGAGCGCATCGAACAGGGCGAGCTTCCCCCGACGTGCCAGGCGTGTGGAGGGGTGGTCAAGCCGGACGTGATCCTCTTCGGCGAGGCCATGCCTGAGAAAGCGTTCAGCCGCGCTCAGGCGTTGGCGCGCGCGGCCGATGTCATGCTCGTGGCCGGCAGCTCGCTCACCGTGTGGCCAGCGGCTGGTCTGCCGGAGAGCACCCTGGAAGCAGGCGGGGCGGTCATCATCGTGAACCAGGAAGCCACGCCGCTGGACGATCGGGCCACCGCTGTTCTGCGCGGCCGCGTGGAACAGGTCATCCCGGCGGTGCTCGACTAACCATCCCTGCACAGGAGGGGCAACCTGCTCGTTGCCGAGACCACACGTTCTTGTGCGCCACAACATCCTGAGACATTGGAGGTCTAAAAGATGCGAAGCGAGCTATGGATCACCCTGATGGCTACTGTTCTGTTGATCGTCCCTGCTGGGGCCGCCGCCCCGCTCACCGAGCAGGTCGACAACGGCGGCTTCGAGGCGTTCACAGACGACGACCCCGACGAGTGGACCGTGCTGGCCGGCAACGCGAACCCCACCAGCGACGCGGCTGAGGGGGAGAGGGCGGTCGTGCTGAACTTCATCGCCACCAGCGACCTCGCCGGCGTGGCCCAGGACATCTCCCAGGAGCGTGACGACCTCCCGATCATCCCCAACGCTGACTACGACTTCGACTTCGAGGCGAACCTCGAGGATGGTACCCCGACGGACCGGGTCGCCGCGCCCACCGCATCCGGGATCGTCATCTGGCGCAACGCCGGGGGCGAGGAGATCGACCGGGACACGGTGAGCATCCAGGACGATGGGAGCACGTACGTCTCCTACGACAACACGTTCCGAGCGCCCCCAGATGCCACCGAAGCGACGATCGAGTTCGCCCTCGAGAAGGCGGGCCAGACCGCGCCCACGGACGCGAACCTGAAGGTCGACGCCGTCTCGTTCGGCCCGTCGAGTCCTCTCTAGGCCGGCAGGCTAGGCTGGCAACTTCGCAAGCTGGACGTTGCCACGCTTCAAGTAGCGCAAGCGACTGCTTGGGCCTGGAGCGTTGAGAGGAGCTCCATCCTGGGTCGGGGGGTCTTCCCCCGGCCCACATCACCGATCCCTTGAGCTTACGGCTCGCGGCTCACCCAAGCGCCCTTCCCGTAGCCCTCGTCGATGCCGATCTCGACGGCCTCGACCTCGTCAGGCCACGTCACCGTCTTCATGAGCCGGTCGGCGAAGTGGTGGGCCAGGAACTCGGCCGTGACGACCGGAACGTCCACGAAGGCGACATCCTCAGCAGGCACGCGGTAGCGCTTGTCGCCCACCTCGTAGACCACCTGGCCGTCCTGCTCGCTCACCGAGCCGTGGGCGGGCTCCCGGGGCAGCATCCACCGGTGGTCCAAGCCTTCGCTGACCTCCCGAAGCACTTGCTTGACGATACCGAAATCAACCACCATCCCGTTCTCGGGCACCTGGCCCTTGAGGTGGCAGTGCACGGCGTACGTGTGGCCGTGCAAATGCCCGCACTTGGGATGATGGGGGACCAAGTGGCTGGCGGCGAAGCGGATCCCCTGGCGCCAGCCATCGATGCGTAGCTCGGCTCGGGGGTCGCTCACGACGACCGCCACCCCTTGGCAGTACTTAGCTGTTGGCTGGGGGGCGAATGGGGCGAGGTCCCTCCCGGTTGCAAGGCCGGGTGCAAAGCACTAAATGGGAACGGCCCGCATGCGCCGGAGATGCCCTCGAACACAGAGGCCACGCTCCGCGTGGCCGAGGCGGTCCAGGAGGACGTGGCCAAGGGGCGCGTGCGCCTGGACTCTCAGACCCGCCTCGAACTCGAGCTCACCGTCGGAGACGTCGTCGAGATCCAAGGGAAGAACACGACCGCCGCCATCGTCTGGCGCGCACCCCCCGAGGACGAGGGCAAGGGCATCATCCGCATGGATGGCCTGATCCGGGACAACACCGGTGTTGGCATCGGCGACAAGGTCCGGGTCACGAAGGCCCAGGTCACGCCTGCCAACAAGATCGTGCTCGCCCCGGTCATCGAGGAGGGCCAGAAGCTCCAGTTCGGGGCTGGCATCGAGGGCGTGGTCAAGCGCGGCCTCTTCAAGCGCCCCGTCACCCAAGGCGACACCGTCATCGTCCCAGGCATCGCGCTCATCGGGCGCGCGCTCCCGTTCATCGTCGTGGAGCTCCAGCCCGCGGGCACGGTCCAGGTGACCGAGTCCAGCGAGATCGTCATCCGTGAGGAGGCGGTCAGCGAGGCCGAGATCCACGCGCCCAAGATCACCTACGAGGACGTCGGTGGCCTGCGTGAGGAGCTCACCAAGGTCCGCGAGATGATCGAGCTCCCGCTCAAGCACCCCGAGCTCTTCGAGCGGCTTGGCATCGATCCGCCCAAGGGCGTGCTGCTCTACGGCGCTCCAGGCACCGGGAAGACGCTCATCGCCAAGGCGGTGGCCAACGAGTCCGGCGCCAACTTCTACTCCATCCAGGGCCCGGAGATCATGAGCAAGTTCTACGGCGAGTCCGAGGCCCGGCTCCGCGAGGTCTTCGAGGAAGCCGAGGAGAGCGCGCCGAGCATCATCTTCATCGACGAGCTGGACAGCATCGCCAGCAAGCGCGAGGAGACCCAGGGCGAGGTCGAGCGCAGGGTCGTCGCGCAACTGCTCACCCTCATGGACGGCCTCAAGGGCCGCGGCAAGGTCATCGTCATCGCGGCCACCAACCGCCAGGACGCCATCGATCCTGCCCTGCGCCGCCCCGGCCGTTTCGACCGCGAGATCGAGGTCGGCGTGCCCGATCGCAACGGCCGCAAGGAGGTCCTGCTCATCCACACCCGCGGCATGCCCCTGGACGAGGACGTCGAGCTCGACGAGCTCGCCAACTCCACATACGGCTTCGTGGGCGCTGACCTGGCCGCGCTAGCCAAGGAGGCAGCCATGAGCGCGCTCCGACGCTACTTGCCGGAGATCGACCTGGACCAACCCATCCCGCCCGAGCTGCTCGAGCGCATGGTCGTCACCCACGACGACTTCCGCGGCGCGCGACGCGAGATCGAACCCAGTGCTCTGCGCGAGGTCCTGCTCGAGATCCCCCAGGTCGACTGGGACGACGTCGGTGGCCTCGGCGAGGTCAAGCAGTCCCTGCGCGAGGCCGTCGAGTGGCCGCTGAGCCAACCCGAGGTGTTCGAGCGCCTGGGCATCAGCCCACCCCGAGGCATCCTGCTCTTCGGCCCGCCTGGTACGGGCAAGACGCTCTTGGCCAAGGCGGTGGCCAACGAGTCCGGTGCCAACTTCATCAGCATCAAGGGCCCCGAGGTCCTCTCCAAGTGGGTCGGCGAGTCCGAGAAGGCTGTGCGCGAGATCTTCAAGAAGGCCAAGCAGGCCGCCCCCAGCATCGTCTTCCTCGACGAGATCGACGCCCTGGCCCCACGCCGAGGCATGGGCTCAGGCGACAGCCACGTCACCGAGCGGATCGTCAACCAGCTGCTCACCAGCATCGACGGCATGGAGACCCTCGAAGGCGTGGTCATCATCGCGGCCACCAACCGGCCCGACATGGTGGACAACGCGCTCCTGCGCGCCGGCCGCTTCGACCGGCTCATCCAGATCCCGGTCCCAGACCGGGAAGCCCGCAAGGAGATCCTCAAGATCCACACCGAGCCGGTCCCCCTGGCAGAGGACGTCAGCCTCGACGAGCTCGAGGGCGTGACCGACGGCTACGTCGGCGCGGACATCGAGAACCTCGCCCGGGAGGCAGCCATGCTCGCCTTGCGCGAGGACAACGACGCCGAGGAGGTGCAGATGCACCACTTCACCGAGGCCCTCAAGGTCGTGCGCCCCAGCGTGGACGACCAGACCCTCCAGTACTACAACCGCGTGGCCCAAGACCTCCAGGGCGGCATCGCCCAGAAGAAGAGCGACTACACGCGCAACATCGAGGTTGGCTGATCGTCGGCCTTGACCAAACCGCTGAGGGCCGACGGTCAGCGAGCACGAACGGCTGCGCCGCGATGATCGGATGAGCGAGCGGAGCCGTTCGTGCGAAGTCGCGCGCCCCGCCGCCCGCGCGCCGAAGGCAGCGGGTGGTGAGCGCGCGAGGCTCGCGTCACCGCTGCCGGGCGCGAGCTTCAGCGCGGAACGGCAGAGAACGGAAGCGGGCCAACGGTCAGCCCACACGAGCTCGCGCCGCCACGGCGCGGTGGAGCGGGGGCGCGAGAGGACGAGTGTGGGCGGGGCAGAGCCGGCCGTGGATGTGCAGCGTGGGCGAAGGGCTCGTTCCAGCTGGCACCGTGGTGATCCCCCTATCCAAACGACCATGAGCCACGACGCGCTACCCCCATCGCCTCCATGCCGCCGATCGTTGTCCTCCACCCGTGGCGCGAGTCGCCCAAGGGCGAGCTCACCCTCGTGCTGTTGCCCGAGGAGCCTGAGCTGCGCCTGGCCTTCCTCCCGGAGCACACCTCCACCGAGCCCGGCGCCGAGGTCGAACCCGAGAACCTGCTGGGCACCTTCACGCTCCACCAGTCCCCGGACGACCGGGTGCCCGCGGTGGCCGAGCAAGTCGCCCGCATCCTCATGGAGCACAAGCCGGCATGGCTCGAGAAGCGCTTGCTCGAGCTGTTGAACAACATCCACGGCTTCGGCACCAGCCGCAACCCGCGCGGACCCGGCGGCAAGATGGGCATGGACCACCCGCTGGCCCCCCTGGGCCTCTGGGGCCCATCCATCGAGAAGGTCTCCCGAGAGGTACGCAAGGGGCGCTTCGAGACGTGGGAGCAGATGGAGGCCCGCCTGGAGCCCATGGTCACCCAGCCGATGCAGGAGGCCATCCCCCAGGTCCTCCGGGACGACATCCTGGGTGTGAGCCAGCCCAAGATGCTGCTCCGGGAACCGCTCTGAGCCCGTGGGACATCGGGTGGCAATGAGTTAAGCCCTGAGCCGTTTCACGATGCATGGCGACCCCTTACGAGCTCACCGTCGAGCACGTCACCGATGATGTGCTGCGGACCACGACCCCCTCCGGCCACGAGATCACCATGGACTCCCAGGCCGAGCCCGGCGGCAAGGGTGCCACCCCCCTGGAGCTCCTGCTGGCCGGCATCGGCGGCTGCTCGCTCATCGACGTTGCGAGCATCCTGTCCAAGAAGCGCATCGAGTTCTCCGAGTTGACCTGTCGCGTGATCGGCCAGCGCCGGGAGAGCTACCCGCGCATGTTCACGGAGATCGAGCTGGTCTACGAGGTCTCCGGCGAGGTCCCAAGCGACGCGCTCAACCGGGCCTGCGAGCTCTCGGTCGAGAAGTACTGCAGCGTGCTGGCTACGGTGCGCGAGACCCCGGAGATCAGCTGGCGGGCTGACGTCCGGTCGTGAGAGAGGAAGAGAGAGGGCGGGGCACCGCGGCGAGCCGCGGCACCCCACTGGGGCCGGTGTGCGTACCGAGTCCCTGATCGATGGGCTACGGGATGGTCACCATGTAGCTGATGGACGCATCCACGGGATCCAGCTCCCCGAACTGCGCCGGGATCTCGCCGGTCACATCCACCCGGTGGCTGCCGACGAGGTTGGCGGTCTCGAGCACGTCCTCATCGATCACGAGGGTCGCTTGACCGTTGGCCGTGGTCGTGGCCTCCGTCCCGCCGAGGAAGAGCTCCAGCGGTGTCGCGTCGTGGAAGACCTCTGCCTGCAGCGACATGCCTGGGATGGCCACGCCTCCGTTCTCTGTTGCGACGTCCACGAGGATGATCACCTCGTCCAGGGAGTCGTAGCGCCCGTCGCCCAGCAGCCGCAGCTCGACGCTGGGGGTGTCCTCGGCGACCATCACCTCGACGGTCTGCGTGTTCGTCTCCTCTCCAGTGGTCGCGACCACGGTGAGCTCGTAGGTGCCGGCCTGGTTCAGGCTCGGCGTCCACGAGAGCTCTCCGGCGGTGTCATCGAAGCTCGCACCGTCCGGGAGCCCCTGGATGTCCAGGGTCACTGGAGCACCGTCTGGATCCTCAGCGCTCACGGCGAGCTCGAGGGTCTCCAGCTCGAAGATCGTGGTGGCACCGGCCACCGTGATCTCCGGGTTGCGGGGCACGTCCTCGACGTCGAAGAGGAACTGGTGCAGCGTGTAGCCTCCCGGGTCGCTGGCGCGGATCGCGGACCGGTAGATCCCGGCCTGCTCGAAGCTCGGCGTCCAGGTGATCCGGCTCACCCCGGGGCCAAGCTCCTCGAAGAGGGCTCCCTCGGGGAGGTGCTGGGCGGTGAGCTCGATGGGGTCGTCCTCGGGGTCCGTGGCGTTGACCCACGCACGCACCTGCTCGCCCTCCACCGCCTCGACGATATCAGGCCCGCTGACCACTGGGGTCCCGTTGACCTCGCTGGGGTCGCGGTCGATCACCGTGACGGTGAACGTCTCTGTCACGGTGTTCACGCCGTCGGTCGCGCTCACGGTGATCATGTAGTCGCCGGCCTGATCGAAGCTCGGATCGAAGATGAACGCGGCCCACCCGTTCTCGTTGTCTTGGAACGTCGCGTTGTCCGGGACACCGTCCGCGCTCAAGGCGGGGATCTCGCCGTTCGGGTCGCTGGCGGAGATCGGCACGGACAAATGCCCCCCTTCGCCGACCTCGACATCGTCGATGGGTTCGATCACGGGTGGCGCGTTGTCCACCAAGACGAACTCGACGCTCTCCGTGAGGCTTGCAGCAGGGCTCGTGGCGGTGAAGGCCACCGAGAAGCTGCCGGTTGCATCCGCCGGCGGGGTCCACGAGAAGGTCCCCTCGCCGCCAGCGCTGACCAGGCTGGCATCGCCGGGGTTGGGCAGGTTCGTGGTGTCTGCGGAGAGGCTCGTGATGCCGTCACCGTCCGGGTCCACAGCTCGCAGGTCCAGGGTCACCTCGGCACCTGCGATGGCCTCAACGGTCTCCGGAAGCGGCGGGTCGAAGATCGGTGCATCGTTGCCGATGAGGAACTGGAACGCCTCCTCGACGGTGTTATCGGACGGTTGCCCGTCGTCGGCGACCAGGGTCACCGAGTGGCTCCCGGCCTGGTTGGCATCAGGCTCGAAGGTGATGACCCCCGTGCTTGGCCCGCTGCGGTCGAAGACCGCGTTGAGCGGGAGCTCGCTCACCTCGAGCCACGGGTTCTCATCATCCACGTCGGTGGCGCGCACGAAAGCGTGCAGGGTGTCCGTGTGGTGGCCTGAGAGCGTGCCGTCGATCTCGATGGTCGGAGGCGTGTTCTCGATGGCGATGAGCTTGGCTGCGCGACTCGACATGCCCTCGGCATCCCGGACCTCCAGGGTGGCCACGAACGTATCGACCGACCCGTAGGAGTGGCTGACCGTGGCATCCTCGGTGAGCACGGACTCCGTCACGGTGCGCCCGTCACCGAAGTCCCAGGTGCGCTCCACCATGGCGCGGCTGCCCTCCTGGCTCGTGTCGGTGAACACCAGCTCGTCCAGACGCGTCGCCGGAGCCCCGTTCGGATCGTCCACGGTGAACGAGACGTCCGGGACCGCCAGGCACTCCAGGCTGGCGCCCTCGGCGCCCGTGTAGGGCTCGAAGTCCACCTCGTTGCCCGGCGCGCCCTGGTCGTCGATGCGCTCGGAGATCGCTTGCGCGTTGTAGACGCCCCAGTCGTTGCACTCGGCGTCGACGAACAGTGCTTGGGTGTTGCTCGCCAGAACGAGAGCCGTCCCGGTGTGAGCAAGGGTGGCGTTGTGGACCTCGAAGTCCACCGTGCCGGGCAGAGGCGAACCTGCGAGGTCGTCGATCTCGATGCCCACGAGGTCGGCCTCGAAGACATCGAGCTCGCTCGTCACGCCGGTGGCTCCATCGACCAGCAGGCCCGTATCCGCGCCTGCCAGCAGGTTGCCCTCGAGCGCGTGTCCGCTCCCGTCCACCAGCGCGAGGCTGGCTCCGCCAGAGAGGGTGCTCGAGGCGCTCACAAGCACGAGGTTGGATCGGATCGACGCGTCGGCTGCATCCACCAGCCGGATGCCGTTGGTCGCATCGATGATGCGGTTGTCCTCGAGCAGGTGGTCGCTGCCACCATCTGAGCCCACGCCGCCAGGCGCGATCTCGATGGCGGTGGTCGCAGGGTGGTTGGTGTCACCGAGCACCGTGTTCCCGGTGATCGTCAGCGCCTGGCTCTGCGAGGCATCCAGCCCGCGCGCCGTGCCTCCAGCGCCCGCGGCGTTGAGCACGGAGAGCTGGATGAGGTTGTCTTGGACCACGGCCTCATCGGCCCGGTCGAGGTCCACGGCGGTGTGGCTGCCGGCCTCGCTGAGGCCCAGCTCGATGCGGTTGTGGCTGAGCTCGAACGAGCCCGCATCCGCGGCTTGGACCAGCGGGTCCGAGCCGACCAGGTGGAGCCCGCTGACGCGGATGTCGTCGGCGGTGACCGTGATCGCCGGGCCGCCTTGACCGCTGGCATCGATGGTGGCGTGCTCGCCAGGCTCGAAGTCCGGCCAGCAGAAGTTGAACTCGCTCGCGCCCACAGGCACGCCGCAGAGGCTGATGCCTGGCTCGTCCACGGTCACGGACTCGAAGTACGGCGTCCGTGCCGGCTTGCGCACACCGTCGTCGGTGAGCGTGCCACCGGGCACGATGATGATGCTGTCCTGTGCGCCCGGAGCGTCGATGGCTTCCTGGATGCTCAGGAAGGTCTCCAGGTCGCTCTGGCCTGGATGGTGGCGCCGGATGAGCGGCGGCTCGGGGTCCCCATCGGCGTCGATGAAGGGCAGCTGGAGCACCTCGTTGCTGCTGCCAGCATCGTCGACGCGCTCGGAGAGCAACCGGTGATCGTAGACGCCCCATTCGCTCAGGCGCACGTCCACGCGGAGATCGTGGGTCCGATCATCCAGGGCGAGGGCGTTCTCAAGGGGGAGATCGAACGTGTTGGAGCGCAGGTTGATCTCGCCCCCTGGTCCGGGGTCCCCGCAGATGAGGATGCCGGTGAACGACTCGGTGAACGTGTTGCCGTTCACGACAGGGTTGTCCATGGTCTCGCAGATCAAAACGCCCGTGTTGACGTTGCGGAACGTGCTGTCGAGCACGGAGACGCCCTGCGTGCCGGCGGTGGGGAACACCGCGTTGGAGGACCACCACTCGAAGAGGGTGTCCCGGACGACGAAGCCGGTCATCTCGCCGTGGATGCCGTTGGTGGGCATGGTGATGCCCGTATCGGGGTCGGCGGGCACGCCGCGCAGCTCGCTGTCGATCACGAGCCCGTCGTCGGCGACACCCTTGACCTCGATGCCTGTGACCAGGCTCGTGCCATCGCTCTCGAGCTCGACGTGCGTGTTGCGGATCGTGGTGCGGTCGGCTTCGAGCTGGATGGCGCCACCGTCACCGACCAGGTCGGTGTTCTTCACCGTGATGCCCTCGATGGTCACGTCCGGGGCCTTCACGGTGATCGTGTACGGGGTGGCGCCGTTGGCATCGACCACGACATCGGCGGGGTCCGAGCCGCAGTCGGTCACGTCCTCGTTGGCCTGGCAGATGGTCAGGCCGGCCGTGGTGACGCTGACGCTCTCCTCGTACGTGTCTGGCAGGAGCAGGATGGTGCTGCCGGCGGGGAGCAGGTCGTTGGCGTCCTGGATCGAGGCGTAGGCGTTGCCGTCCTCGTCGAAGATCGTGCTCACGGTCACGACCACAGACGTGGTCGCTTCGAGCCCGTCATCGTCTTCGATCTCCACGGTCGCCAGGTAAGCGCCCGGCTCGTCGTAGGCGTGCGTGAGCTGGCCGGACGAGGTGACGTCCACGGGCCCGGTGCCATCACCGGGGTCGATCACGATGGACTCGATCGTGCCGTCGGGGTCCGAGGAGCCGGTAGCATCCAGCAGCACGTCCTCGCCGGGGCCTGTGGTCTCGGGGGTGGCCACGAGATCAGCCAGGGGCCCGCGGCCGACATCGATGTCCACTTGCTCGACCGGTGAGAACTCGGTGCCGTCGTGGACGCGCGCTGCGAGCGTGTGGGGCCCGGTGGCCAGCGTGGCCGCGTCGATGGGCTGGTTCCAGCTGAACACCCCGCCTGCGAAGCTCGACGAGGACACGTCCTGGAAGCCTGCCCCGTCGATCGCGAACTCGATGTCCGCGGTGGGCGCGGGCGGCACCTGCAGGTCGTAGGAGGCGGGTCCCGCCTCGTCCATCTGGCCCTGGGCGGACCGGAACGTGCGGACCTCGATGTCCGAGAGGTCCTCGCCCGATTCGAGCCCGATGCCGGTGCGAGGCACATGGAAGCTCACGGCCGCCTGGTCGGGGACGATGGTTACCCGCGCCCCGGCGTCCTCGCCGAGGCCCTGGTTCGCACTGCCGCCGGGCATGGCCTGGCCGCCCACCCAGAAGATCCGGGTGGAGGCCTCGTAGGTCGTGCCCTCGTGGTCGAAGAGCACGGTGTAGATGGCTTCCCCGTTGCCGATGTCGACGAAGCCGAGCGCGTTGTAGCCGGTGCGCACGACGACGTCGTCGCCGCGCTCGAACACGGTGGCATCGACGATGTCGACCTCGTCGTCCATGGGCTCGCCGATGAAGAGGTCGTTGCCGGGGTTCGGCGGCGTGTCCTCGGCAGGATCGGTGATGATCTCATCACCAGGCGCGTCCCGGAACGTGTACGCGAACGGGGTTGAGGCGACGTCCGTGCCGCCCAGGCCGGGCGCGTTGTCCGGGATGTGGTCGGCGTCGATGATGATGCCGGGGCCCATCAGGAAGGTGTGGGCGCTGATGTCCGTGAGCCCGGCGCCGAGGTCGTAGCGGTTCTTGGAGAGGCCGAACAGGATCTCGCTGTTGATCGTATCGATCTCCACATCCACGCCTGCGTAGATCGCGTTGGCTGGCTTGGTCGGGACGAGAGCCGGGTTGTTGTCCACGTTGACCGGTTGGCCGGCCAGCCAGTCGATGCGGGTCACCGTGTGGAACTGGTCGCCGTGGCTGTCGCGGAACTGGAGCACGTAGAAGATGCTGCTGTACGACGTGACCAGGTCGTTGATCTGGTCGAAGGCCACGCGCACGGTCACATCGTCTCCCTGGTCCCAGATCCCCAGGCCCACCATGTCGGCAGAATCGGGGATGAACGGGGCGGTGGTGTCCAGGTTGATGTTGAAGTCCGCGACGTCGTCGGTCAGGAAGTCCTGGCCAGGCGAGCGCAGCGTGTAGCTCCACGGGTCGCTGGCAGCGTTGGCTTCGTCGGCGGTCGGGAGGCCGACCACGACGCCGCCGTTGCCGTCCACGGCTGGCTCGGCGCCAGCCGCGACGAACGCCTCGATGTTCTCGAGGGTCCCACCGGCGCCCATGTTGACGGCGGTCTTGGGGATGAGCAGCGTGATGGAGTCCTCCACCGTGTTCACGCGGCTGTTGGCCCAGATCGTCGTGGCGTCCGCCTGCGAGACGGCGAGCTCGCGGTCCACGGTGGGCTCTCCTGCAGCCCAGACGACGTGGCCGGAGGCGACGTAGGTCTCTCCAGCGGCATCGAAGTTCACGGCGTAGAAGGTCGATCCAGCCTGCTCGCCCGAGCCGAGCTCGTCGAGCATGAACTTGAAGCCGAGCTGGTTGCCGGCGTCGAACGCGACGACCTCGGTGAGGTCCACGTGACCCGTGCCCACCGTGCCGGGTGTGGCTTGGCTGTCGCCTGCGGGGTCGCTGCCCAGCGTCTCAGGCAGCGCGGCGCCGCCGGGCGGCGTGTTCGGGACGGTGGCGGTGCCCGAGAGCTCGAAGAGCCCGCTGACGAACCCGCCGTCGCTGGGCGTGTCGATGGTGACCTGCGGGGTCGCTGTGGGGGTCCCGGTGGCCGAGGTGAACGGTCCCAGGTTGTCCAGGGCGTCCACGGCTCTCACGCGGTACTCGTAGACCTCGCCGTCCTCGAGACCCACATCGCTATAGCTGGTGCCCGTGACGGTGGCGAGCGGCTCGAAGGTGCTCGAACCTGGGTCCTTGCGCTCGATCTCGTAGCCCTGGATGCTGGAGTGCGCATCCGTGGCTGCACCCCACGAGATGTCGAGCTTGCCGTTGCGCGCGTCGGTCACATCGAGGCTGGAGACCGCGCTGGGCGGGATCCCGTCGAGCACCTCGACGGAGATCGTGCCTGAAGTCGTGTCACCGGCGTCGTCCTCGGCGGTCACGGGGATGCCCAGGCTGCCAAGCGACACGCTGCTCGGGACGGTGATCCCCAGGCTGTACACGTCGTCGTTGGCCAGGGCGTCCGCGCCGGTGCCGTCGTCGACCATCCCGGTGCTCGCCGAGCCGCCGAGAGCGCTTAGATCGGCTGTGACGCTTGTCACGAACCCGTCGGCATCGGTGGCGTGCGTCGTGAGCACCGTCGTGTCCAAATCGTTGTTCCGCAGCTCGTCTGGCGTGGCGAGCAGGTCGGTGACCACAGGCGGCAGGTTGGGTGGCGGATCGACGTCGCCGATCGCCACGACCGCTGCACGCCCGGACTGGGCGCCTTGGACATCTTCGCCCACGACAACGAGCGTGTAATCGCCGTCCGTGAGGCCGTCGTTGGCAGGCGTCCACGTCCACTCGCCCAGCTCTGCACCCGGGGTCGGGTTGATGGTCTGCTGGGCACCGTTCTCGTCGAAGACCTTGAGCTCAGCGGTTCCCACGTCGTAGGCCCCGAACGGGCTTGAGACGGGGGCGTCGATGGAGAGCGTGCCTGCGTTGTCGGTGACCACAACGTCGCCGACGTTCATCGGGTTGTCCAGCGGTAGGTCGACAGAGAGGGGGTTCTCATCGCTGTGCTCGATGAGGAAGATCTCGTTGAGCGAGACCGCAGCCGGTGTCTCCCAGTGCAGCTCCATGGAGAAGTTGCCGGTCTGGGGAGCGGTGGCCTCGGTCAGGTCGATGGGGATGTCGAAGGTCACGGGCTGGGTGTCGAAGAGGTCCGTGTCGGTGACGATCTCCGTGTGGGAGCCCGTGCCCAGCACCGTATCAGCGGAGCGGAGCGTGGCGGTGACCGTGATGGGCACCACGCCAGGGCAGGCCAGCTGTGCCTCGTCGGGGATGAGGTTCTCCCCAGTGGGGTCCTCGGGCAGATCGATGGTGCAGGCCAGAGGCGACGGGATGATCGTCATGTGCGCGGTGGCCTGCTGGCTGGTGTCGAAGTGGAGCTCACTGTCCAGGGCGGCCACGTTCGAGCCCGGGTCAGCGTGGTAGAAGTGCCACGAGCTAGGACCAAGCGGCCCGGGGAAGATGTAGAAGGTGCCACCGAACGGGACGCCGGACTGTTGGGTGTTCTCACCCGCCGGGGGCGTGGTGTCCATCTGGAGCTCGGTACCACGGAACCCACCGCTGTCCGTGAAGACGTCACGAGCGAACAGGGTGACGGGTTGCGAGGTGAACGCGCCTGCCGGCAGGGTCGTCACGGTGAGGCGGTCGGCGTTGGCTGGGCAGCCCGTGCCGTCGTCGCAGCCGACCTCGATGGTGTAGGTCGTGCCGGCATCCAGGCCTGTCAGCTCGAGCTTGTGATCGGTGGTCCGCTCGCCGTCGGTGACCGTGGCGGGCGAGCCGCCGTCGGGCGTGTAGGTGGCGACGCTGTTGACCTGGTTGGAGGTGGACCACGTGAGCAGGATCGAGTCCTGTTGGATGACCTCGGCGGCCACATCCGTGATCTCCAGCACGGGGGTCTCGACGATGTCCAGGGCGCGCTTGGCCTTGGTCACACCGTAGCCGTTGACGAAGTCCGGTGCCGGGCGCTCGGCGCCGTCGACCGGTGCGCCGAACCCGGTTCCCTGGGCGAGGTTGCCGGGGGCTGCGGTCTGGGTGAGGGTGTCCTTGATATCGTCCGGCGTGAGTCCGGGGTTCTTCTCGAGCAGGAGGGCGACCACGCCGGCCACGCCCGGGGTCGCCATGGAGGTCCCGGACATGAGGCGGTAGCCGCCTTGGTTCGCGTTGGCGGCCCATACGCGATCCCCCTGGCCGACGACCTCGGGCTTGATGAGCGACTCCTCGTACCCGCCGATGGCCTGGAACTGGCCTGTTGGGCCGGGTCCGATGGAGCTGGTGGAGGCGTGGTTGCCCCAGGTGGTGATGGAGCCCACGGTGAGGATAGAGGGGTGGAAGCCTGGGCTGCCGACCTGGTTGTACCCGTTGACACCGGCCGGTGGGCCCGTGTCGACGTTGGTGAAGCCGGCGTTGATGTGGTTGCCAGCAGCGATGGTGAACGGCAGACCGATCTGGTCGGGGACTTGCGCAGCGACCAA
The DNA here is from genome assembly GCA_964396185.1 of uncultured Thermoplasmatales archaeon. Taxonomy (GTDB): domain Archaea; phylum Thermoplasmatota; class SW-10-69-26; order SW-10-69-26; family SW-10-69-26; genus CAYNEI01. Next base: position 19,934 of record CAYNEI010000004.1, on the reverse strand, counting down.
GTCCCAGCCGAGCAGGTCGAACTCGCCGCCGTTGAGCGAGGTGAGGCCAGCCACGCCGAGCCCGGCGCTCATGCTGACCACGTCGATGCCGAGGGTGTCCTTGTTGATCCGGATATACTGGATGGCTTGCTCGAAAGCAGCGATGGAACCAGATCCCCCGTCGTCGAGCACGCGCAGGATGACGAGATCCGCGTCCGGGGCGCTTCCCTTGAAGGGCGCGCTTGGGTCGTTGCCCGCGGCGGTGGAGGCGACGTGGGTGCCGTGGTCGTGGCCATCGAACCCGAACGTTCGCGCGTCGTCGTTGGGGGCTTGGCCCGGGGACATGAACGGCTGGAAGGCCTTGATTTTCCCGTCGAGATCGCAGTCGCTGTAGGAGGGGAGCTGGGTGCCGTCGTTGAAGGATGCGTGGCGGCAGTCCGCGCCCGTGTCGAGCACGGCGATGGTGACGCCCTCGCCTGTGAAGCCGTCGGCATGGGCCACGTCGGCCTCGACGTTCTCGTTGGGGGACTTGAAGCTGTAGTGGTGAGCGGAGTCTTCCTGGGCCCAGATGCGGGGCTCCCAGACGAGCAGCTCAAGACCCTCCTGGCCGAGGGCGTCGTGGGCCTTCTCGGCGGACACGGTGGCGAAGAGCGCATCGATGGTCTCCAGGATCGTGACGTCGAAGGCGTCTGTGCGCAGCTCGAAGGCGTCGGCGTCCTCTTGGGTGGGCCGGTCGTCCCAGCGAGCCAGCACCTCGATCGGGGCCTCCGGCTCGCCAGCGCTGGCGGCTGCCTCGACGAACACGTCGAGGTAGTCGGTGGCACCGTTCCCATCGCCGTCGGTGAGGAGCAGGTTGGCGATCTCGGGTCCGGTGAAGCCGTGCTCCTCGAGCAGCGCGTCGTAGATCGCGTGCTCACGGTAGGCGTTGATGGGGCGGAGCTGCGCGTCATCGGTTCCGGCAGGGTCGGACGAGCCGTCGGTCGCGTCGCCGGAACCGGCCGCAGCCAGCGGGACGAACCCGACGGTGATCATGCTCAGCGCGCAGAGTAGGATGGTTAGGACTTGCCTCGTTCGCAACTCAGGTGCCTCCAGGTCCCTGTGCCTCCCAGGCCAGGGTTGTTGCCTACCACGGTGACACACAAGTTAAGCGTTTACCTCGCCAGACCGTCTACTGCTTCACCACGAACACCGTCGTGGCTGTGGGGCGCCATTGGCTGTTGGGCTCCCGGTATTCGGCCACGTCGGCCAGCCGGTGGAGGCCATCGTCGATGAGCGCGTTCGTGGTCCACGAGTGGAAGCTGGTCCGGCAGCCGGCGTTGGGCGAGCAGTCGATGAGCGAGACGGCGAACCCGTTGCCGGGGCCGACGCCTTCGAAGTCGCGTAGCGCTTCGGCTTGGACCACGATGGTGGCCTTGCCAGCGTCGTCGGTGTCGACCACGCGGGCCAGTCGGCCCTCGTCGCTGAACCGCACCCCGCCTACGCCGTCGTTGAGCTCGCCGTGGTAGAAGGCCAGCCCGAACGTGCTGTTGAACGGGAGGTACTGGCCGTGCACGCCGACGCGGTGGAAGGCCTGCACCCGCACGATAATCTGGCCCTCAGGGTCTACAGGCACGACGGTGCCGGCTGCAGAGGGCACGGCGCCCTCGAACTCGATGCGCGCGATGAAGCCGTCGTCGCGCGCACTCGCACTTGCTCCGGTCGGGCCAAGGGGAACGAGCCCGGCCAGCAGGCCGATGATCAGGATGGTCGTCAGGGTCCGCATGTCGCCGCCTCCCAGGGGCCCCTACACACGAGGAGGGCTATGAGGCTTGCGCAGCCGCGGGCTTGCCACGGCGCCGCAACGTGACCAGCGCCACGCCAGCCAGGACGAGAGTTCCTGCCAGGATCGTGCGCGTGGGGACGGCTTCGCCGAGCAGCCAGGCGGCCAGGAGCACGCCGGTGATGGGCTGGAGGTAGATGAACGCGGCCACGGTGCTGGATGGAACGCGGGCCAGCGCGAAGAGGTTGAGCGCGTAGACCGAGACGGTGGGGCCCAGGATCACGAAGACCATCACGCCAGCCGTGCGACCCTCCAGTTGCCAGGCAGCCACGTCCGGGGCCTGCCAGAGGGCCAGCGGGACCACCATGGCCGCGCCGAACGCGAAAACGCCCGCGATGACCGTGAGGGGCTCGATGCGGCTCAGGATGGGCCGGCTGATGACGAGGTAGAACGAGTAGGCCAGCGTGTTGGCCAGGATGAGCAGGTTGCCCACGAGGAAGTCGTCGGCGAGATCGAACCTCCTGGGATCGAGGAGAACGAGCACGCCGCCCATGGCCACCAGGATGCCTGCCGCGCGCTGGAGGTCGATGCGCTCGGCCCCCATGGCCAGCGCGATGAGGTAGGTGAACACCGGGATCACCGTGAGCAAGAGCGAGGTGTTGACCGCGGTGGTGAAGTCCAGCCCGATGATGAAGAGGACCTGGTTGAGCACCACGCCGAAGATGGCGAAGACCGCCAGGCGCGCGAGATCGCTCGGGCTCGGCAGTTCAGGCCGGTGGACCAACCAGGCCAAGGCCACGAGCAGGAGCGCGGCACCCACCACCCGGATGGCCACGAACACCGTGGGCTCGAGGTTCTCAAGCGCGACCTTGCCTGCCACCGGCAGCGCTGCGAAGAGGAGCTGGACGGCGACGAGAGCGAGGTAAGCGCCTCTTTCGTGCTTACCAACGGTCATGAACCGGGGCCATCCTTCCGCCGCATCCGCACCGCTTCCCGAAGCGCATACGCGGTCACGCCCACCATGACCATGAAGATGGCCGCCAGCCAGAGGGCGATGTCCGGACGCCCGGCCAGCACGAAGAGCCCGGCGGGGATCCCGATCAGCAGGGCAAGCGATCCGAAGGCGAGCCACAAGGCTCGGCGGCTTGTGGCCGCCTGGCCGGTAGGCGGCGGGGGCTCGTCGCTCACGCTTCCCCCTCCACGAGATGCGGGATGAGCTCGCGCATGTCGTTGGTGTCGACGACCACGTCGGCTCCCTTGCGCACGGTCTCGTCGAGCGGCGCGAACGCGATGCCGAAGCCGGCGATCTCGAAGAGGTCCACGTCGTAGCGGGAGTTGCCGATGCCCACGCCCTGGCCAGGCGACCAACCCAGCTCGTCGAGCAGGCGCTTGGCCGGGGTCGCTTTGTCCTCCAGCGCCACCCGGCACACGCCCTTGCCTGTGAGCATCCCTTGATCGTCAGTGGCCAGGCTGTTGGCCACCGAGCGTTGCACACCATGCTCGTCGGCGACCCGGTCGGCCAGCAGATCGATCCCACCGGACACGATGGCGGTGGGCAACCCGGCCTGGCGCAGCGCGTAGAAGAGCTCCTCGGCTCCCGGCATCAGCGGGGCATCGGCCAGGATGTCGGAGACCTCGGCGATGTGCACGGGCCCGCCTTTGGCGTCCTGCCAGAGGGCGATGTCGCTGGCCATGAAGGCGCGGTCGTCGAGGTAGCCGTCGAGGTAGGCGCGCACGTTGTCGCTGTTGTCGACCCCGAAGTGGTCGTGCACCCACTCCCACGAGGACTTCTCGTCCACGATGGTGCCGTCCAAGTCGAAGAGCGCGTACGAGAAGCGAGGCGTGCCCACGCGGGAGCCAAGCCGGAGGGCTACATCAACCTTGCTCGAATGAGAGGGTTGCAGCCGCGGGCGGTCCACCGGGGAGGGCGACGACCTTGGGAGGCTTGAGGCGAGAGGAGGGTGGTCGCACCCGACCCACCAGCGGACCGGCCGGCAAGACCGGCGGCCCGCGGCTGTCGAACCTGGCTAGGCCCCCCCAGATAAGTAGTTTTTCTACTACTTTGCGAAGTTAACGCGTGACGGGCGGGTGGGCAGGCCCAAGTGGCCCGTTGGGGCGTAACCATCTTCACCTTGGAGGGCTTTGGCCATCGCGGCCCGGGTCAAGCGCCACCGCGCGCCGGGCCTGGACAAGGTCTTCCAATGCTCCGACATACCATCCCGCTCATCTTCCCTGAGGACCTCGATGCCTCGGCTGACTTCTACACCGACGTGCTCGGGTTCGTGGAAGCCGGCCGGGAGGACGACTTCGTCGAGCTCCGCAGCAACACGCTCACGCTCTGGCTGCACTCCGACGAGGAGATCGACGACCGAGAGTACCGGGACGAGCTCCATGCGCACAAGCGGGGGGTTGGGCTCAACCTGTGCTTCGAGGTCGATGACGTGGACAAGTACTACGAGCGCATCGTCGAGCAAGGGGGGGCGCCCATCGAGCAGGAACCCCGGACCACGCCGTGGGGGACGCGGCGGTTCACCGTGCGGGATCCTGACGGGTACCACCTCTCGTTCTTCTCATACGAGTGAAGGGACGATCCGATGCGTCGAGGGTTGGGTTCACTTCTCGTAGCAGCGCTCTTGCTGGCCGCCGTGCTCCCAGCAGGTGCTCTCGCCAGCGGCCACGAGGGTCGCTACGTCGTCTTCGGTCGTGTGCTGGACGAGCACGGCCTCCCAGCCGCCGAGCTCACGGTCTCCATCGATCTTGCAGGGACCGATGCCCCCACCCAAGCGAAGCGAACGAACTGCCTCGGGGACTTCGTGGCCGGCTTCTCGGTTGGGGATGTGGAAGGCGCGGAGATCGAGATCCGCACGGGGGGGTTCGTGTTCAAGCAAGCCGTGGATCCCGTGGTGCGCCGTACTTTCGTGCCGATCACCATCCCGGGCACGTTCGAGGATGACGCCTGCCGGGAGCACCGGGACACCTTCCACGAACGCCACACGGTCACGGGTCGGGTGCTGGACGCCGATGGCGTCCTCGTGGGTGGAGAGCAGGTCAACGTCACCCTGAGGCTCGGGGACGGCTCCCGGCTCTCCGCCACCCAGGTCACCAGCGAGGCAGGCGAGTTCTCGCTTGGCTTCCAGGCGCCAGCCATCCAGCAAGGGGGCGTGGCCGAGGTGAGCGTGCGCGATCAAGCCTGGACCGTGCCCATGGATTCGACCTACGAGCTCACGGTGGCCAACCAGGAGCTCGAGCCACCTCCAGAGGGCGCCTTCCCATGGGGGAACGTGCTACTTGTTGTGGTGACGTTGCTGGCTGTGCTGCTGGCGGTAGGCGTGGTCTACTTCGTGCTGCACGGCCGCCGCCGGTTCGGCGGTGGCAGCGGGGATCACGGCGAGGGCCGGTTCAAGCGTCGTTGAGGTGGGCCTGGAACCGCTCCAGGGCCCGGGCTCGATGGCTCAGCGCGCTCTTCTCCTCTGGCTCCATCTGGGCGAAGGTCCTGTTGGCGCCCTTCGGGATGAAGATGGGGTCGAACCCGAAGCCGCGGTTGCCGCGAGCCCGGGATGCGATGGCACCCTCGACCACGCCCCGGAACGTCCGCACCTCGCCGCCATCGTGGTAGCCGATGACCGCCTCGAACCGGGCGGCGTGCGCCTCACCGCCCTCGAGCAAGCGGAGGATCCCGGCCCAGCCCAGCGTCTGGTACACGTAGGACGAGTAGACGCCAGGGAAGCCGTCGAGCTCGTCGATGAAGAGCCCGGCGTCCTCGACGAAGAAGGGTGGCTCGATGCGGCCGTCGAGCCACTCAGCCCCCCACCTCGCGACTTCCTTGAGGGTGTCGGCCTGGAGCTCCGGGTAGCCCTCGCTGTACTGCTCGAGCTCGTAGCCCAGGGGCTCCAGGACCGCGCGGGCCTCGGCGAACTTGCCCTTGTTGCCCGTGGCGAAGGTCAGAGGCATCGTGGGGCCTAGGGGCTGGCTGGACTTCAACCGAACGCTAACTACGTGCCTCGGTAGCGCCCGCGCGCCCGCACGTCCTCCAGGCGCTCGAGCACCTGACCCCTCTGGGACCACCGGTACCCGTCGAGCACCTGCTCGAACCCGCGGTCGAGCCCGCGGTGGGTGGCCTCCAGGGCTTCGTCGAGCACGTGCAGATCCGTGGCGAACGGCTCGATGTCGTCGGTTCGCTGGGCCAGGCCCAGGTCGATGAGCACGACGCCGCCATCTGGTGCGAGGAAGGCGTTGCTCGTCGTGGGATCGCCGTGGGCGATCTGGGCTTCGTGGAGCCCGGCCAGCGCCCGCCCGAACCCAGATAGCGCCTCGCGCTGGCGCTCCGGGTCCCAGCTGTCCAAGCCATCGCGCAACCGCTGGCCTGGCGCGTGCGCCATGGAGATCGTGGCCTGGGCCCCATCGACGTCGAGCACGATGGGGGTGGCCACGCCGGCGTGGCGCGCTTCGGACAAGAGCTGGGCCTCCAGCCGCGTGCGCCTGTGGCGGATGCGCTCGTCCAGCAGGGGGTGGCGGTAGGCCTTGGGCGCCCGGTGTTTCGAGACGAGCTCGCCCTGGATCTCGACGATGGCCTCCCCCCCGTGAGCGGGGTCGGGGGTCGAGGGCGTCGTGGTCCGCCACGGTGCATCCACAGCATCCGTGCGCTGTCGTTGGTCCACTTGGCTGGCCTCCAAGGACGTGGGCCCGCTGGTCTCCAGGGCCAGCGCCCCGGTCCAGGCGATCATGGCGCCGTTGTCCAGCAGCACCCCTTTCTCAGGGCGGCGGGCGACCACGCCGCGGTCTGCGCACATGCGCGAAACCATGCCGGTGAGCCGCTCGTTGCACGCCACCCCGCCACCGAGGACCACCGCCTGCTTGCCGACATGAGCGATGGCGCGCTCGGTCACCTCGGTGAGCATGGCGAACACCGTCTCCTGGACAGAGAACGAGACGTCCTCCGGCGTGTGCTCCTCCAGCAGCGCTTCCGCGGCGGTCAGGATCCCGCTGAACGCCACGTCCATGCCCTTGACCGAGTACGGCAGCTCGATGAGCTGGCTGCCTCGGGCGGCCAGGCGCTCGATCTCGGGTCCACCGGGGAACGGGAGGCCCATGGAGCGCGCGAACTTGTCCAGGAAATTGCCCACCCCGATGTCCAGGGTCTCGCCGAACACCCGGTAGCGGCCCTCAGCGTACGCGATGACCTGGGTGTTGCCGCCGCTGGCGTAGAGCAGCAGCGGGTCGTCGATCCCGCAGAGCACGCGCCCGATCTCCAGGTGTGCCACGCAGTGGTTCACCCCCACCAGAGGAACGCCCCACTTCAGCGAGAGCGCCCGAGCCACCGTCGCCCCCGTGCGCAGACAGGGCCCCATGCCGGGTCCCTGGCTGAACGCGATGGCATCGATCTCGTCTGGACCGAGCTGGGCGGCATCGAAGGCTGCTCGCAAGGTCGAGCCGGCACGCTCGGCGTGGTGGTTGGCCGCCTCGCGGGGATGGATCCCACCGGTGGTTCCCCCCTCCTCGCCCAGGGGTGGCGGGCGGTAGAGGGTGCGTTCGTTGGCCAGGATCCGGCAGGACGGCTCTTCGAGGGAGGGCTCGGCCTCGACGATGCCGACGCCGAAGGTGTGGGCCGTGGACTCGATGCCCAGAACTCGCATCTCGGTCCCCTGGAGAGACGCTGGGGTCAAAGGGGTTGTGGCAAGCCCGGTCGGCGCGGAAAGAAGCATCCATGAGGGAGGTCGCAGCTGGCTGGCGCGATGGCCCAGCGTTCCCCCTGGCTGGATGCGCCTCGGACCCGAGCCATCGCGCTCATCCTCCTGGCCGTCACCATGGCCACGGTCGGCCACGTGGCTTGGTGGGCCTCGCTGGACACCTCCCCGAGCCCGTTCCTGCCGGACCAAGCCGCAGGCTCGCGTGAAGCCATCACCGACGTCTTCCCCAACGCGACCCCACCCACCGTGCGCATCGTGCTCGTGGCCGAGCAAGGCGGCGGGGTGCTCTCACCAGATGCGCTCACCGCCTTGGCGGGCCTGCGGAGCAGGATCAGCTCGGACCCGGTGGTCAGCTCGACCCTGGCTCGGGAGCGACCGCTGACCAGCGTGCTCAGCGTGCTCGAGCCCCACCTGGAGGGCCGGGCCGGCCAGTGGGACGACGCCGCGGTCGCCTCGGCCGTCGAGAACGTCTCACAGCGCCCCGTGGAACGCCGCGCCCTGGCCAGCTTACTGGACACCAACGCGGATCTCCAGCCACCCGGGGTCCACGCCTCCGCCACGGTCATGGTCGTCCGCTTGGATGCACGAGCGAGCCCCGATCGCCTGCTGGATGCCGAGGGGAGGATCCAGGCGTTCGCTCGCGAGGCCCGCGCCCCTGGCATCACCCTGCTCACCGATGCCCCGGCAGCCGGCGAATCGGCCGCCCAGAGCCCGTGGGGTCTCTGGCTTCCAGCCGGCCTGCTCCTGCTCATCCCCCTGGCAGGCCTGGCCCTGGGCGCTCGTCCGCGGGTGCTCCCCGGCTGGGTGCTCGTCCACCTGGCCGGCTCGGGGGCTGGGTTGGCTGTGGCCAGCCTGGCAGGCGCGTCGACGCCGACGGCCCTGGCAGCCGCCAACGCGGGTGCGATCCTCGGGCTCTCCGCAGCCGTCGCGTACCGAGCCCTCACCAGCACCGCCGGCCCCCTGTGGCCCTGTCTCTTGGCAGCCTTGCCCGTAGGTGCACTCATCCTGTGGGCGCCAGCCGGGACCGGGGCGCTGGCCCTGGCCGCCACCGCGGCCACCGCGGCGGCCATCACTGGCTTCCAACTCGCTCCGGGCTTGCTGGCGTTGGGTCCTCCCCCATTGGCCGATCTTCTCGCTCGCGTCCCCGTGCCTGAGCGCGGACCCCCGCCCTTGCTGGGCCCCGGCCTCACCGCCGTGGCCCTGGTGGTCGTGCTCGCCAGCGCGGGTCTGCCCGCCGATCCACAGGGAGGATGGAAGGGCCAGCTCCCGTCCCAGACCGAGGCCGGTCGAGCCGGGGCGGCCATGGAGACCCACTTCGGCGGCATCGGGCCAGGTGCCGGCATCGTCGTGGCTGCCTGGGGCCCGGTCACCGAGCCCGGCTTCCTGGCCGCCCTGGACGAGACGAGCCAACGCCTGGAGCGCCTCTCCCTGGCAGCCTCCGGTGACTCGGTCTCCACCATCCTCACCCTGGCCCGGGACTGGGCCACCGACGAGACCGACGCGGACCGCTCGGATGTCTACGACGCTCGGTTCGCTGAGCGCTGGCGCAACGCCACGGACGAACGCGGCATCCCGACGAGCAACACCACCGAGCTCTTCCAGGCTCTCGCGGAGCTGGACCCGGAGGGCGTCGGCCGCCACCTGGTCCTAGACCCCGACGGGGTCCGCGGCGCGGCCCTGCTCACCCAGCGTGTCACCCGGTCCGAGATCGTTCCTCACCCGGGTGCAGCCGTGGAGGCCTCCCTGCAACCGCTCGTCGCTGCCAGCGACCGGATCGCCCGTGGCGGGCTGGCCCTGGACGACCAGCTCGTCGCCGACGTGCTCACCGAGGCACGAACACCCGTGCTGCTTGCCTCGGCGGCTGCCAGCCTGGTGGCCGCCGTGGCCTGGCTGGGCCGCTCTCGCGGGAGCCTGGGCCTCGGGTTGCTCTCTGGCGCCATGGCGGTGGCTGGGATCTTGGGGACGGCTGGCCTGGCCAGCTGGGCGGGCGTACCGCTCTCGCCAGTCACCATGCTGGCCTGGCCGTGGGCTGGCGGGCTCACGCTGGCGCTCGTGGCGCCATCCATGATCGAGGCGGCATCGGTGAACGAGCGTCGCGGGGCGGAGACGGCCATGCGACGCCTACGGCGCAGGATGGTGCGTCAACTCTGGCGCCCACTCGTCCCCAGCATCGCGCTGGTCATCGCGGCGCTGAGCGCCCCCACGCCAGCCATCGCCATGGCGGGGGCTGGCCTCGGGTTCGCGGTACTCGTGGCTGGCCTGATCACGGTGCTGGTCCTCCCAGGGGCCGTGGATGGGTGGGTTGCGACCATGGCCGAACGCACACCCATCAACGTTGTATCTCGCGCTCACCAGCCGTGTCCTGTCTGCCAGGAGCTCTCGGTCACAGGTGCCAGCCGGTGCACCTCGTGTGGGAGCTGGAACTTGATGGAAGCGTGTCCTGTCCACCCGGAAGCCATGGCTGGGCGGTGCGCGTCATGCTCAGCCGAACTCGAAGCTCCCCGGTTCCGGTGAGCGCGAGGGCGACCCTAGCGATCAGGCTCGGTCACGCGGCCGCTGGGGAGCCGCCGCGGCGCCGCCAGGCATCCACGGGCAGCTCGTCGTAAACGGTGCTCTCCTCGTCCTCAGGCTCCGAGCGCTCGTGGAGGCGCTCCGGTGGCACCAGGTGCCAGTAGAAGTACCGCCACGTCCGCCCGTGCTCGGGGTGGGGGCGGTGCTGTGTCTCGACGGTGACCAGGCCTTCCAGGAGCATGGACCAGAGGAAGGAGCGCTGCTTGCTCTCGACCTCGGTATCCTCGATCACGTGCTCCCCATGGAAGATCTCAGCCAACTGCTCGGCCGTCTCCTGGGCATCCTCTTCGGACATCTCCATCCTGCGAGCGAGGACGTCGGCCACCTCGTCGATGGGCCACGTGTCCCCCTCCATTCGGTTTTGTGTCATCTCCGCACAACAGACTCTGTGGTGATCACTTATAAAATTATGCGCGAGCCCTTCGAAAGGTGAGCCTGGTTGGCAGGGCCCGGGAATGGGCGCTGTGGGCGCTTTGGACCGCCATGAACGATTATATAAGAGGCCTGACTCTAAGTCGAACCGATGTCGGTGCTCGCTCGGCTGCTCAACGGCTCCAGCAGCTCCACGGACATCCTGGTGTGCATGTACGGGCTCAACGCTCTCGAGACCCGGACGTACCTCTTCCTGGCTAAGCGAACCGGCTGTCGGATCGAGACCGTTGCCCAGGCGCTGGACCGGGACCGATCCACCGTGTACCGGGCCCTCCAGACGCTCCACGAGGCCGACCTCGTCGAGCGGGAAGCCGTCGCCATGGAGAGCGGCGGTTACTTCTACACCTACCAGGCAGCGCCCCCGAACCAGGTGCGCGAGCTCATCGAGCAGCGCCTGGCTGAACTGGAGACCGCAGTGCGAGACGGCCTCGAGGCGCTCGAAGCAGAGCTCCAAGCCCCAGATGAGGCCGCAGGCCCACCTGCCGCAGGACCCAACGGCGGGGCTGCACCACGCACCCCGTAAGCTCACCATCACGCTGTGGGGCGTCTCACGCCCACGTCCTCTCAGATAGCGCGTAGAGCTGTTGGAACAACGCGCCCGGCAAGCGCTCACGCTTCGCCAAGCGGGCCAAGTGATCGGCCTCGAGCCCTGAGCCCAAGGTGGCCACACAGACGTCGATCTCGTGGGCAAGCACGAACCGAAGCGAGCCCACCACGGGATCCCGGACGCCATGCTCCACGAACAAGCGGCGAGCACGCTCGGCTGCGGGTTCGATGCTCTCCAGCGCCTCCGGCGGCCAAGGCGATGCGTCGGAACGTGCAGGCCTCCCGGCCAGCAACCCTCTGGCCAGCGGCTCGATGGCCACAGCGGCCAACCCAGCCTCACGGGCCGCCAGCAGCCCATCGAGCAGATCGCACCGGATCGCAGAGAAGGGGGCGAAGACCGCGTCCACCCCGCCCCGCTCGCTCACGTCGAGCAGCGTGGTCGAGCGATCGACCACGAGCCCGGTCCACCGCGCTTGGTGCGTCTCCCGGGCCTCCTCCAGGAGCTCCAGGGAGGCCTCGAGCCCGCGCTCCCCCACGCCCTCGATGGCCACCAGATCCACCCCCGCCCTAGCGGCAGGCTCCGATCCGGCCGCCCGTCCGGCGACCCGCGCCCCTTGGGGCTGGGGGTCGAGCAGCAACCACCGCTGCCCCTCCGCTGGCCCTTGGCTAGCCAGGCGGTCCAAGCCACTAGCTCCTCTCGCCACGAGCACATCGGTGCCGTGGGCGCGCGCTTGGTCCAGCACCGCCTGCTCATCAGAGGCAAGCGGCCGGGGCGGTAGGGCCAAGGCGAGCCGGCCCACGCGCTCTCCGGTGGAGCCCAGGGGGACACGCAACACGGCCCGCCATCGCGCTGGCAGGGATGAACCCTTCCCGTCCAGGGCCTCGTCCAGGCGTCGGCCATCAGGTTCAAGCAGGGAGCCCTCCTGGTGGTGACGTGGACATCCACCTCGTCGGCGGAGGCGGCTTCGACTGCAACCACTACCTCGTCATCCACGAGGGAGAGGCGCTGCTTGTGGACGCCGGGACGGGCCTGTCTGTCGAGGCGACCCTGGAGACGATCCAGCAGCGCCTCGACGGGGCCAGCTTGGACCGCATCTACCTCACCCACTGGCACCACGACCACACCGGCGGTGCACCCTGGCTGGCCCGGGAGCTCGAGGCCGAGATCCTCATGCCGGAGCCCGAGGCCTTCGCGGTGCGCGACGGCCGCTCGGACATCACGCTTGGCTCCAGTTTCGGGGCCGAGCAAGAAGCCCACCCGGTCACGGGCGTCGAACCCGGTGACCAGATCGAGCTCGGCGATGCGAGCCTCGAGGTCCTGCATACGCCCGGGCACACCGCCGGGCACACGAGCCTCTACCACGACGAGACCCGGTCGCTGTTGGCCGGGGACGCTGTGTTCAGCCAGGGATCCTTCGGCCGCGTCGACCTGCCCACGGGCTCGGCCAGCGAGATGCTAGACACCCTCGAGGCCCTGGCCGCCATGGACATCGAAGCGCTCTACCCCGGCCATGTGGAGGTCGTCAAGCAAGGAGCAGGCAAGCACATCGAGTTGGCGTTGAGCAACGCGCGCGGGATGTTGTGAACCTCGATCACGAAGGGCTCGAAGGACACACGAAGAACTCCAAGGAGCCCTAGCTATAATGAGAATGACTAGTTATAATGATTAGAATAGCCGTCGTGTTCTTCGTGACCCCTTGGTGTCCTTCGTGATCTAGGTTGGTTGGAAGAGGAGAAGGGGAAGGGGGGTGGGGCCGCCCCCAGGTGGGACGGCCCCGGTCGGGATCGCTTGGAGCTCAGAGCTCGAGGTCGGTGTCCCCGGTTGCGCTCGTGGAGAGCTCGGTCTGGGAGCTCGCTGAGGCATCGCTGTCCAGGGTCGCCTCGGGCGGCTGGACCTCAGGCTCGGGGACCTGGTCGACCACCGAGTCCACGGTGCTGGTGACCTCGCTGGCCACCTCTCCGTGGATCTCAGCTTCGCCGACGATGCTCTCGGTGACGGAGCTCGTCACCTCGGTCGTGGTCTCGGCGCTCGCGTTGCCGGAGCTCGAGACCGCGCCCTTGAGCGTGCCGAACACGCCGCCCATGGCGTCGCCGACCGCCGCGAAGCTCTCGGAGAGCCCGCGCGTGGTCACGTGCAGGGCGGCCTTGGCGCTTGAGCCGAGCGAGAATCCGCCATCGCCGTCGATGTCGTGCTCAACCTCGATGGGGTCGATATCCAGCTCGGGCTCGGGGGCTGGCTCGTGCTCGGCTGTGACGGCAGCGTCCAGGTCGTCAGCGGCCTCGACGGTCGCCTCGGTCTCGGAGGTGACGCGCTCCCCGACCTCGACCTGCTGCTGCGTCTCGTTCTCGTCCTCCTCGGGCTCGTCCTCGGGTTCATCGCGGGTCTCGAGGCGCTCATCGTCCTCCTCGACCACGCGGGTCTCCGATTCGTACTCGCCGTCGTAGGTTGCCTCGCCGTCGGAGACGACGCGGAAGCGCTGCTCGCCGGAAGCCTCACCGTCCTCTTCCTGGCGCGCTTCCTCTTCAGCCTCTTCCTCTTCGGGCTCTTCCTGCTCGGCGGGCTCGTTCTCGGGCTCGCTGGGCTCGTCCGGGAGATGCTCGTCGAGCTCCTCATCGAGATCGACCTCGATCGAGGCCTCGTACGAGCTGTCCGTGGACGCTTCAGCGTGCGCCCCCCCCACGGTCTCGTGGGTCTGGGTGCAGCTCTGATCCGGAGGACATGCAGAGGTACCGACAGAATGTTCATCGACGCTAGCCTGGGTGTCCGAGCTCGTCGACCCCGAGGCTGACCCAGAGACCGTCTGGGCCGCCCCTACCCCACTGACAAGAACCAGTGACAGGGCGACGAGTCCGATTGTTACGAGAGATCGTCGCATCGGGTTCACCAGTCTAACCCTCCCCCAGGGGGGGTTATCAAGGAGTTCGGATACCCGCGTGGAACGACCCCCGCGCCGACGGGTATCTGGGGGTGGACCACAAGGGGCACGGAGCGCACCAAGGGCCACAAGGGAGACGACTCGTCCACCTGGCGCGCCTCCTCCCCGCCCCTTTGTCGGTTCTTGTGGCCCGTCGTGACCCTTGTGTCCCTCGTGGTCTACCCCCAGCTACGGCCGTCGTCGCCGCGCAAGATGGAAAACGATGCCCCCACGCGCTCCCATGGTCGTTCATGCGCTTCCCGCAGGAGGTGGTCGTCCAAGCCTTCCTCCCCACCTACCGCGCGCTCGTGGCCCGCGCGCTCTCCGAGCGGGGCCTCTCCCAGGAGGCCGTGGCCGAGCTCGTGGGCGTGAGCCAGGCCCAGGTCTCCAAGTACCTGGCGGACAAGGTCGACCTGGAACCCGCCATCGCCCAGGACCCACGCGTGGCTGCCACCGTGCTGCGCGTGAGCGACGGCTTGGCCAGCGGGCGTATGGACCCGGTCAGCGCGCTGGCGGCCAGCCTGGAGCTCATCCGGACCCTGGAGAACCGCGGGCCACTGTGCCAGCTTCACGAGCAACGCATGCCTGCGCTCGCGGGCACAGGGTGCGATGCCTGCATCGATTCGTCCAGCCGGATCATGGCCGAGCACGAGGTCCTCGTCGAGCTGCGCCTGGCGCTGCGCAGGCTGCTGGCCATCCCAGCCTTGTCCACCTGGATCCCGCATGTGGGCTCGAATCTTGCCCGGGCCATGGACGGCGCCGGGGACCTCTGGGACATCGCCGCGCTACCCGGCCGTATCGACGTCGTCGGCGAACGCCCGCGAGCCGCCACCGAACCCGCCTTCGGCGGCTCCAGCCACGTGGCCACGGTCATCCTGGCCGTGCTCGAGGTCCACCCAGGCCTGCCGGCCGCGCTCAACATCGCCTACCGGGAGGCGCTCATCGAGGCTGCTGGCCACGCGGGCCTGCGCGCGGTCCAGTTCGATGCCAGCTACGACGGTCGGCGCGACGAGGTCGTCGACCAACTCCGCGAAGCCGGCCCTAAGCCCCCGGACGTGCTCTACCACCAGGGCGCTTTCGGCATCGAGCCCGTGGCCTACGTGCTCGGCACGGACGCCCTGGACGCAGTGGCCCGGACCCGCCGGCTGTTGGCAGCGGTTGGGTGAGGCCCACATCGACCGGTGTCCCGAAGCCGCACCCCGGTTGCTCAGCAGGCCCCAACATATAGACCGCCACCCTTGCCGGCAGTGATAAATGAATGTTGAGCGTATGTTTATGTGGGGGGGGGTCACTTACAATCCCGGTGAAAGCCATCATCTCTGATGGAACAAAGAAGATGGGAACGGGAGTTGTTGGACTACTACTCGTGACTGCGTTCCTCGTGGCCCTGCCGGGAGCCGCTGCCCACCATGCGGGCCCCGGCGAATGCCAGGAATACGAAGGCGAGCGAACGACTGAGAGGCACTGCGGCGCGCTCGCCCCCGAAGAGGTAGAGGACGGCAACGTCTGCGCCTGGAGCGAAGAGTGGGACTACGACGACGACGAGTACCGTCAGCACTATGAGAACAGCTTCTGCATCCTCTCTGGAGCCGATTCAGAGAGCAGTTCCTCCGCCAGCGACGACGAAGGCACGGGCCCAACCGACGTGGGCATCCTGTGCACCACCCAGGGCTCCGGGGCCGGAGGCGGCGGTAGCGGAGGCGGAAGCTATGAAGAGAGCTGCGTGTACAAGGACGGCTGCTTGCTCTATCACTTCCAGGGCGAGTACCAGACCGGCGAGCCCTCCAAGGAAACCCAGAGTGGAATCTGCGTACTATGAACGCAAAGCACACCACCGTGACCCTGGCCATAGCACTGCTCGCTGTCGGCGGCATGGCGTTCCTCCTTCAGGTCGACGACGCGCCAGTTGAGGGCGACCTCAGCCCGGATTCCGAGGAAATGGCCGCCGCCACGAACGACACGGACACACCGATCATGGAGTGGAACGTGTCCGGACGGCTCCAGGGCTTCAACACGGTGGTTAGCAAGGGCATGTGGTCCAAGTCCTGCTGGGGCTACGACGACCAGCTCTGCGAGTTCGTGGCGCCCCCTAACGCTACCCACATCGAGGCTCGGGTCACGTACCAATCCAGCTCGTTGGCCGAACCCTTGCCCGTCGAGTTCTATCTTGCCGATGGCGACGGTGATCGCGTGGTCGTCACTGGCGAGGACGGGCGCGCTACTCTCACCGTAGACGACGGTGCACCCGGTTCGTGGTCGTTCGACGCACAAGCGCCGAACCGGGCGGGGTGGTACGACGTGGCCTTCTCGGCCACGTTCGTCGTACGGTAACGTCAACCTAGGACGGCCGCCAGACGGGGCTTCGCGGCCGGCCTAGGCGCCCACTCGCCGCGCGAAAGAGCCAGGGTCCCATAGGTTTGTTCGCACCAAGAGGCTCCCGGCACCATGCGCTCCATGCTCAGCACGGGAAGCATCCACGACCGCGTGATGGTCTTCATCGACCTATGCAACGTCATGGCTGCTCCCACCGTCAAGCGCCGCAGAGACGATGGCTGGGAATCCGACCTCGTCTGACTTGCACAGCACTGCGCACGCGAGCGCGAGAAAAGCCTAAGAGCGGAACCCGCCTATGTTCGACCGTAATGGAGGAGCCCGCCGAGCCAGAGGACCATCGCCGAGGTGACCCTCGGTGAGCGCGCTCCTCCTCTTCTCACCCTTCACAGACCTCGCCCTTGAGCTTGCGCTGTTAACCCTGCTCGTCGGCCTCTCCGCTCTGTTCTCCGCCGCCGAGGCCTCGCTGATCAGCACACCAGCCTACTACCGACGCCACCTCGTCGACCAAGGCGATCGCACAGGAGCCACGACCGAGCGGCTTGGCGCGCCCAACCGGGTCTTCGTCACGGTGCTCGTGGGCAACTACCTGGTCAACGTGGCCGCCGCGGCGGTCGTGGTCCACCTGGTGCTCACCTGGCTCTCCGGTCCCATCCCCGTGCTCCTGATCGCTGCCATCGGCCTGGCCACCGTGCTCCTGCTCACCCTGGGCGAGCTCGTACCGCGCGCCATGGCCACGGTGAGCCCGGACAAGACCGCCAGGCGCGTCACGGGTGGGCTGGTGTTCGTGCAGGGGTTGCTCGCCCCGGTCATCTGGCTCTTCGAGCGCTTCTCTGCCCTGGCGCTCAAGCTGTCCGGCGCGCCCACCCAAAGGCGCGTGTTCCTCGATGAAGAGGAGCTCAAGCACATGGTCGAGATGGGCCAAGAGCAGGGCATCATCGAGGAGCAGGAGAAGGAGATGATCTCGGCGGTCATCGAGTTCGCCGACATCAGCGCGCGAGAGGTCATGGTCCCACGCACCGACATCGTGGCCCTCGAGGAAGGCTCCAGCCTCGACGACGTGGTGGACACGGTGACCGAGAGCGGCTACTCACGCATCCCTGTCTACCGCGACGACCTGGACCACGTCGTGGGCTTCGTCTACGGCAAGGACGTCCTCCCGGCCCTCCAGAACGGGGGCAAACGCCAGGTCACGGACGTGCTCAAGGAGGGGCTCTTCGTGCCGGAGACGGCCACCCTGGACGAGGTCCTGCGCGAGATGAAGACCCGGCGCATCCACATCGCCATCGTCCACGACGAGTTCGGCGGCACAGCCGGGCTGGTCACCCTCGAGGACATCCTGGAGGAGATCGTGGGCGACATCTTCGACGAGTACGACCCGGAGGCCGAGAGCCTGCAGTGGCTCACCGACCACGAGGTCCGCCTGGACGCACGCATGACCGTCGAGGAGGTCAACGAGGCCCTCGGCACGAACCTACCCGAGGACCAGGGCTACGAGACCGTGGGCGGCTTCCTCTTCCACGAGCTGGGCCGACCGGGTCGGGCAGGCGAGGTGCTCACCACCGACGGCGTGGAGTTCACCCTGGAGGAGGTCGACAAGCGGAGGATCATCCAGGTGAAAGCGGTGCTGCCGGTCGAGGTTGACGAGGAGTGGGACTAACCGCCCTTTTCTTTGATGGGGCCTCTGGGACGCGTGGGCCCCGCAAAGAAAACGGCGGCGAACAAGAAACGGGGCCCACGCGCTTCGCAGGCCCCAAGAACGTAAGGCTGGGTGCTTGGAGGCACTGATGGTGCTATCCGGCAATGTCCGCGCTCGCGGTCGCGTTGTCCGTGGCGCTGTCGGCTTCTTCATGGTCGGTGAACCATCGCGGCGGCACCGCTCCCGCGATCGCGTCGTCGTCCATCGTGTCCTCCCGCGTCGACCGGCGTCCATACTTGGTGCGCTCCCATTCCCCGTCGTCGGCCGTCACCGTGGCCCACTGTGTTCTCTGTGCTCTCCGTGGTTCCCCTCCCATAGATCGTCGTCCTTCGTGGCCCGTTGTGCCCTTCGTGTGCTTCGTGGTCCACCCCCAGATACCCCCCACCAGAGCCGGTCCGTTCAAGTCCACCTCCTCGCTTGTCTGCTGCGTGCCCGCCGACGAGCCGGTCGACGACGCCGAGACGTTCCCAGACGTCAAGACCCTGGACGACCTCATCCGAATCCCCCCGTTCCACGACTGGCTGGGCCTCAAGGTCACGCATGCCGAGCCGGAGCGGGCCACCATCGTGCTCCCGTACAAGCGCGAGCTCATCGGCAACCCGCACATCCCCGCCATCCACGGCGGCATCATCGCTGGCCTCATCGATCTGGCCGGCGGTGCTGCCACGTTCACCGTCTGCAACGCGCCGACACCCACCATCGATCTGCGCATCGACTACATCCGGCCCGCCATCGAGGGTGACCTGGTGGCCGATGCCCGCATCGTGAACGCTGGCAAGACCATCGCCTTCGTCGATGTGGACGTGCGCCAGGAGGGCAAGCTCGTGGCCACCGGACGGGCCACCTACTCCACCAAGGGCGCCAAGCCCGCGCCTGAGCCAGGCGACATGCCCATCGGGTGATCCAGCAGCGGCCGCACCCTTTAGACCCTGGACGTCATCTGCCTCGTGTGCCCGGCACCCGCGTCCACGTCCTCGGTGGCTTGAACGAGATCGGTGGCACCAAGCTGCTGCTCGAGGAGGGCGAGGATCGCTTGCTGCTCGACTTCGGCACGAGCATGGGCTCCCGCGCGCGCTACTACGAGGAGTTCCTCACCCCCCGCACCACCACCGCGCTCCACGAGCTCCTGGAGCTCGGGCTGCTTCCCCGGGTCGACGGGCTCTATCGCCAAGACCTCATGGACATCGCGGAACCCGTGGTCTCCGGGGAGCTCCCGGAGAGCGCCCGGGCCTACGAGCAACGCACCGGCGAGTCCTTCGTCCACGGCGTGCTGGTCACCCATGCGCATCTGGACCACTACGGGGATCTCGGTTACGTCGACCCGACCATCCCGGTCCACTGCTCACGCACCACGCGCGCCATGCTCGAGGCCATCGACGCCCTCGGGGGCCAAGGCATCGAGGGCGAGATCGTCACCGTCACCGAGCGCACCCTCGCCCAACTCAGCGGGGGTGCTACGTTCCCAGAGGATCTCAAGATCGAGACGAGCCGGACCCGGCGCCGCCTGGAGGTGCTCCCGGAGAACGCCTGGTTCCACGTCGGCCCCTTCCGCGTGCTCGCCGTCCCAGTGGACCACTCGGTGGCCGGCGCGTGTGCGTTCCTGGTCGAGACCCCCAGTGGCAAGCGGGTGTTCTACACGGGCGATCTCCGGTTCCAAGGCTCGCTGGCCAGCCGGACCAAGATCCTTCGAGAGGTGGCCGACGGCCTCCAGCCAGACCTCCTGCTCACCGAGGGCACGCGCATCGGCTCGGACGAGCAGGAGGACGAGCAGGGCGTGGAACGGGACGTCGAGGCACTCGTCGCGGCCTGCGACGGGCTCGCCGTCACCGAGTTCGCCTGGAAGGATACCACCCGCTTCGACACGATCCAACGCGTGGCCGAGGCCACAGGCCGCGAGCTCGTGATCCACCCCAAGCTCGCCTACCTGCTCAAGCGCCTTGATCACATCACCGAGGTGCCATCCCGGGCGCCTGAGGCCTACGACAACGTCTCGGTCTACCTGCGCCGCCGGGACA
>CAYNEI010000003.1:91174-107364 GCA_964396185.1 uncultured Thermoplasmatales archaeon | reverse complement strand
GTCACGGCAACCGCGAGCGCTTCACGACCTCACCCGGCCGGACCAGCTCCCCTGGCCCCAGCAGCACGCCGCAGTTGAGCGTGGCGTTGATGCCGGTCTTGACCCCATCTCCCAGGATCACACCGAGCTTGCGCCGGCCGGAGTCGATGCGACCCTTGGGCGTGTCCACCAGGAGGTTGGCGTCGTCGTGGCGCAGGTTGGCCACCTGGGTGCCAGCTCCGAGGTTGACGTTGCGGCCGAGCACGCTGTCGCCCACGTAGCTCACGTGCGGGACCTTGGCGCCCTCGAGGAGCACGCTGTTCTTCACCTCGCACCCGTGACCGACTTTAGCGTTGGGTCCAAGGGTGGTGGAGGCCCGGATGTAGGCGTTGGGTCCCACGGTGGCCCCGGGCCCGATGAGCGCGGGGCCCTGGATGAGGGCACCAGCGCGGACCACAGCGCCGGGCTCGAGGCGCACCGGGCCAACGAGTTGCGCGCCAGGTTCCACCTCGCCGAGCACCTCGGCGTCCAACTCGGCAAGCGCGCGCTCGTTGGCGGCCAGCACGTCCCAGGGCCAGCCCACATCCAGCCAGTGCTCGAAGGGGTGGACGATCATCTCCAGGCCAGCGCCCACAGCAGCGGTGAGCGCATCCGTCAGTTCGAGCTCGCCGCGGGGGCTGGGCTCGATGGCGGCCAGGTGGGCCTGGAAGCCACTTGGGAGCACGTAGACCCCTGCGTTGGCCAGGCCTGCACTGGCCTCAGCAGGCTTCTCCTCGATCCCCGCAAGCCGGTCCCCCTCGAGCTCAAGGACGCCGTAGCCTGTGACGTCCTCGACCTCCAGGGCGCCGATCGCACCGGTGGGGCCAGCCTCGATGAGGTCCTGGAGGGCGTCTGGTTCGAGGAACAGGTCACCGTACGTGACCACCACGGGCTCGTCGGGTAGCTCGACCTGCTGGAGGGCATGGCCGGTACCCAGGCGCTCGCGCTGGACGGCGATGTCCAGCTCCAGGCCGAGACCCTTGGCAACCCGCCGCGCGTGGTCGGCCACCGGACCATCGGGCTCGGCGGTCACCACGGTGACGTGGCCCATGCCGGTGCCTGCCAGCTGGCCGAGGAGGCGGGCCAGCAGGGACTCGTTGGCGATGGGGACAAGGGGCTTGGGTTGGGTGGCGGTCAGCGGCCAGAGGCGTTCGCCCTGACCGGCGGCCAGCACGATGGCACGGCGCGGGGGCGAGCTCACGAGGGGGCCACCTCGTGGAGCGCTTGGTCGACCACGCCTTGGGCCATGGCCAGCAGGCCATCCGCGCCAGCGGGGTCCTGGGCTTCCGCGGTGATCCGCAGCTTGGGCTCGGTCCCGCTGGGCCGGACGAGCACCCAGCCATCATCGGTGTCCAGGCGCACCCCGTCGAGCGCCTGCACCTCGCCTTGGGCGCTCAGCGAAGTGTGGATCCGGGCCATGGCGGCTTGCTTGGTCGCCTCCGGGCACGGGATGCTCTCGCGCCGGGTCTCGTAGCGCGGCAGGGCATCGACGAGCTCGGCCAGGCCACCGTGCTCAGCGGCCAGGTGGGCCAGCACCAGCGCGGCATGCGGGCCGTCTGGGCACAGGCTCACGCTGGGGAGGATGTGAGCCCCGCTGGGCTCGCCCCCGTAGGCGCCCTGGATGCGGGCCAAGTGCTCGGAGACGTGGGCATCCCCCACAGGGGTGACCTCGATGCGCGTGTCGGGCAGGGCATCCCAGACAAGCCGGCTCGTGTTCACCGGGACAGCGATGGTCTGGGCCTCCAGCGCCTTGGCCAAGAGGACAATGGTTTGGTCGCCGCTGATCACGCGCCCGGTCTCGTCCACGGCCACGCATCGGTCGGCATCGCCGTCGTTGGCCAGACCGCACACCGCCTCGGTGGCCTGGACCGTGGCGCTGAGCTGGGCGAGGTTGGTGGCCGTGGGCTCGCTCGGGCGGGCGGGGAAGGTCCCGTCCGGTGTAGCGTTGAGCGCGATCGTGCGCGCCCCTGCGCGGGTGATGAGCTCAGGCGTGAGCGCACTGGCCGCCCCGTTGCCCGGGTCCACCACGATCCTGGGGTCGTCCGCGAGAGGGCCATGGGTGGCCAGCAACTGCTCCAGGTAGGCCTGGGTAAGCCCGTGGGCCTCCCGGATGCGGCCTACGGCGTTCCAGGCGGCCAGCTCGGGCGGTGTCCCGAGCGCAGCCAGGATCCGCTTGCGCCCGGCCTCGTCCAAGGCAGCACCGTCGGGTCTCCAGAACTTGAACCCGTTGTCCGGGGCAGGGTTGTGGCTGGCGGTGATCACCACGCCCAGCTCGTGGTCGCGGGCCCCGAACGCGATGGTGGGGGTCGGCGCGATGCCAGCGTTGTGGACCTCAGCGCCACCAGCCAGCGCTCCTGCAGCGAAGGCCCGGGCCAGGCCTGGCCCGGTGGTCCGGGCATCGTGGCCCACGAGGATCGAGGCGGCCTGATCAGCACACGCGCGCCCGAGGCCCAGGGCCAGCTCGGGGGTCACGGTCTCCCCGTATGGTCCCCGGATGCCAGACGAGCCGAACGAGGGCGGTGTGGAGGACGGGCTCACAGCGGGCCAAGGTGGAGGGGGTACGAGGTCTTTACGTCTCGTCCACGACGCCGATGAGCCCCTGGAACCGCCCGTCGAACGTGGCCACATCGGCGCCGAGCCGGCGGGCATGCACGATCAAGGTGCAGTCGGTCACCGAGAGCTTCTGGTCGAAGTGGCTCAGATGGATCTCGGTGGCCTCTCGCAGGATGGCGCGGTCGGTCCATCGCAGCTGGAACGGCCGGCGCTCGACGGGCGCCTGGCCCCAGGCCCACGCGGCGAAGGCTCGGGAGACGTCCTCTCGATGGACCTTCTTGGCGAGCAGGGTGAGCGCTTCATCCAGGACGTAGTCGGTGGAGACGGGGGTACCGAGGTGCCCTGCCAGGGCGGCCTCGACGAGCTCGACGGCCCGGTCGTGGAGCGGATCCTGTTCGTTGACGTAGGCGACCAGCGGGCCCGTGTCCAGCACGACGCTCATGCATCGTCACCGTAGAGGATCTCGTCGGCGTCCGCCACGGACCAAGCGCCGTACGAGCCCTGCAGTGAGACGAGCTCCTGGATCTCAGACGGGGTCCATGGACGCCAGCTCGCCGCATCGAGGAACGCCTCAGCGTCCCCCTCCAGGTAGCCCAGGGCCGCCTCCAGGAGCTCAGCCTGGGTCGGTGGCTCGCCGGTGCGCTCTTCCCAGGCGTCCTGGAGGTCCTTGAGCACGGCCTTGGCTTGCGCGGTGATCCTGACGGTCGACATCATCCGAATCTTACGTATACGTGTATACGCCATCCTACTTAACGCCTCCCTTCGGGGACCGCCTCGGGGCGCTTCGTCCCCGTCGGCTCGTCGAGCCAGCGGGCTTGTTGGCATGCTCATCGAGCACGGCGCTCGGTGCCCAGAGGACCTGGTGCCCCCCGGTCTCGCGCGCTTCGATCAGGCCGAAACGGGTGAGATCGAGCACGGCCTCCAGGGCGCTGCGGTGGCCCATGAGCCGCTCGTCCACCAGGGTGCGCACGAGGCGTTGCGGACCGATGGAGACGCCTGCGAGCTCGGTGCAGAAGATCTCGAGCGTGGTCTGGGCCGCGCGGCGGCGGTCTTCGGGCAGGGCATCCAGGGCGTGGCTGGTGGCAAGGTCCTGGGCACGGGGGAGCGCGTCCATGGGGGCCAGGTGGGCAACCGGGGGAAAGGGGTTGTCCGGCTGGCGTGCTCACCGGACCGTGACGCTCTTGGCCAGGTTGCGGGGCTTGTCCACATCGCACCCGCGGTCCACGGCGGCCTGGTAGGCGATGAGCTGGCCCGCCACCGTCATGGAGAACAAGCGCCCTGGCCAGGGTGAGGGGTCAACGGGGAGGACCTGGAAGCCGGCTTCGGCCACCACATCCGGTGCATCCGTGATGGCGGTGACGCGGGCCCCTCGCGCGGCCACCTCGCGCATGGCGGTGACGGTGTGCTCCAGGCCAGGGCCACCCGGGGCGAGCACCAGGACCGGGATGCCCTCCTCGATGAGCGCCAGGGGGCCGTGCTTGAGCTCGCCGGTCGGGAAGGCCTCGGCGTGGATGTAGCTGATCTCCTTGATCTTCAGCGCGGTCTCCATGGCCACCGGCAGGCTGGGCCCGGAGCCGAGCACGAAGCATCTCTCGGCCTGCGCGAGCTGGGTGCCTGCCTCCCGGTAGCGGGCCTCGTTGTCCAGCACCTGTTGGACGGCGTGCGGGACCGAGCGCAGGCCCTCGAGCAGTTGTTGGCTGCGCTTGCGATGGCCTTTGAGCCAGCCGAGCTGGGCGGCCAGCAGGCCGAGCACCAGGGCCTGGCTCGTGAAGCTCTTGGTGGCGGCCACGCTGAGCTCGGGGCCCGCGCGCAGGGGCATCCAGGCCGTGGCCTCCCGGGTCACCGAGCTGCCCACCACGTTGGTGAGCGCGAGCACGTCGTGGCCGAGCCGGCGCACGGAGCGCACGGCCTCCAGGGTATCAGCCGTCTCGCCGCTCTGGGTCACGGTGAGGAAGAGCGGTCGGGAGGCGGTCACCGGGCCCGACTGGTGGACCTCGCTGCCGATGTGGCTGCGGGTGGGGACATCCAGGGTCGCTTCGAGCAGGTGGCTGGCCAAGAGCGCGGCATTGTAGCTGGAGCCACAGGCCAGCAGGTGGAGGTCCGTGGCCGCGGCCAGGCGATCGCGATCCAGGGTCCCCTCCAGGGGCAACTCCCCAGGCTCCACCCGCCCCACCAGCGCTTGGCGCAACGCGCGGGGCTGCTCGTGCATCTCCTTGAGCATGAAGTGGTCGAACCCGGCCAGGCTGGCCTCCTCAAGCCCCCACGGGATGCGCTCGATGGGCACATGCTCGCGTCCGAGCACCTGGAAGGCCCCGTCGCGCACGTGGACCAGGTCCCCGTCGTGGAGGAACACGGCGCGGTCGGTGTGCTCGAGGAAGGCGACGACGTCGCTGGCCACGAAGCACTCGTCGTCGCCGACGCCGAGCACGAGCGGGGATTCGTTGCGCGCGGCGACGAGCTCGCCAGGGTGGTCCTGGTGGAGGACCACGAAGGCGTACGAACCTTCGAGCTGGGCCTCGGTGCGCCGGGTCGCCTCGACCAGCTCCCCGGTCTGAGCGTAGGCTTCCTCGGCCAGGTGTGCGATGACCTCGGTGTCGGTCTGGCTGACCAACGTGTGGCCGCGTTCCAACAAGGCGTGCTTGAGGGCCTGCTCGTTCGTGATCACGCCGTTGTGCACCACGGCGATCTTGGCATCGCAGGAGAGGTGGGGATGAGCGTTGTCCACGGAGGGCGCTCCGTGGGTGGCCCAGCGCGTGTGGCCGATCCCGTGGCTTGTAAGCGGGAGCTTGTCGAGATCCAGGGTCTCCACCCGGCCGGCCACCTTCTCGATGGCCAACCCCTCGCCGGTGCACAACGCGACCCCTGCGGAGTCGTAACCGCGGTACTCCAGGCGTCCTAGGCCGGCTCGGATGACCTGGCGGCCGTCTCGGGTGCCGACGTAGCCAAGGATCCCGCACATCTCACGACCCTCCCAGGGGGTGGCTGGTGGTCAAGAGACCTCCCCTCCCTCTTGTACCCGGCCTCTGGCTCGGGCTCCCGAGCGGATCCGGGCGTCGTTGCCGACGAGCGTGGCGGGGAGCACGATGGACCCGCCCTCCACGATGCAACCTTCACCGATGAGCGCGCCGATGTCGTCGAGCCGGTGGACGTGCTCGCCGGCCTCGGCGATCCCGCGTCCCCGGGCCACGACCGCGCCCCCGCGTACCCGGGCCCCGTCACCGACGACGCTGCGTTCCACATGCGCGCCAGGCCCGATGAGCGCATCATCCATCACCACGCTCTCGGACACCACGGCACCTGCCGCGATCCGAGCGTTGGCACCGATGGAGCTGGGCCCCCGCACCACCGCGCCAGGCTCGATGGTCGCGCCAGGACCAACGGTGATGGGGCCGGTCAGGAAGGCACCCTCCCCGGTCCCATGAGCTGTGGCCCCCGGGGGGACCAGGGCGTCGGTCAGCGCGAGCAAGTCCCAGGGGAACACGGCGTCCAGCCACGTACCCGCATCGATGACCGCGTCGAGCCCGGAGCCCTCGGTGGCGACGTGATCGAGCACCGTGGCCAGGCCGAGATGGCCCGATTCCACAAGCGACGGCACCGTCTCGAGCACGTCACGGGAGAGCAGGGCAGCACCCGTGGAGACCAGGGCTTCCCCTTGGATCGGAGGCTTCTCCTCGATGGAAAGCACCCGGGTCCCGTCCACCTGGACCACACCGTACTTGGACGGCTCGCTCGAGCGCGCCAGGGCCAGGGCGTTGGGTCCCTGGGCGAGCAAGGCGTCCACGAGGGCTGCGTCCACGATGTTGTCGCCGCCCATGACGATGGCCTCCTCGGGTGTCCCGCCGTCGGCAAGCGCGGTGGCCAGGGCGGCAGCTGATCCGAGCAGGACCTCTTGGCGCACGTAGCTGATGTCCAGGCCGAGCTCGCGGCCATCCTCGAAGGTGGACTGGATCCGGCTCCCTTTGTAGCCAACGACGATCTGGACGTCGCGCACGCCACCGTCTGCCAGGGCTTCAAGCAACCAGCCAAGGATGGGCCGGCCGGCGACAGGGACCATGGGCTTGGGGCGCGTGGTGGTGTAGGGCCAAAGGCGCGATCCCGCGCCGGCAGCCAGGAGGATCGCGCGCACGGCTCTCCCCTCACGACGGAGGCCGGGGTGCGGCCTCAGGGAACTCGGAGATCGGCGCCTGTTCGACGGCGTCGACCCCGTTGGACACGAAGGTCTGGGTCCCTGGGGGAGCGATGACCTCGACGGTGCGAGCGCACGCGGTGCAGTAGCAGCGCAGGGTCTCCCCGGCCTTCAGGCTGCGCTGTCCGTCAGGCTGCACGTTGAGAAGACCATCGCAGGAGGGGCAAACGACGGGTAGCCCCTGTTCGACATCCGATGCAGGTTGCCCATCCAAGGTGCACTCAGCCCCAGTAGCCCAGCCACACGCTTGCCCCTATTTGGCCCTGTCGTTCATACAGGCGGCCTCGAGTCCCCGCCTCAGGGCTCCAGGCCCCACTGAACAGGTGTTGATGGGCAAGCTCATTACCCAGAGACCGGCTATCCTCGCCAGGCATGCTTTCCCTCCCGACGCCAGCGGACCTGAGAGCCCTACGTACACGCCTGGGCATGACACAGAGCCAAGTCGCGGAAGCTGCAGGTGTGAGCCAATCGCTGATCGCACGCATCGAGCTCGGAGAGGTCGACCCGAGCTACTCGACGCTGCGCTCCGTGGTCGGGGTGCTCAACGCCGCGGAGGGCAAGCAGACGGCCCTCTCCGAGCTGATGGTTAGCCCTGTGATCGCCATCGGCCCTGGCGAGCGGGTCAAGGCCGCGGTGTCCAAGATGCGAGACCACGGGTTCAGCCAGCTGCCTGTGCTCGACGGCGGCGTCGCCGTGGGAAGCGTCACAGAGGAATCCCTCGTGCACGCCTTGGCCGAGGCCGAACCAGGCGAGCTGGCATCCACTGCCGTCAAGGAGGTCATGGGGCCACCCTTCCCGGCTCTGGCCCCCGAGGAGGCCGTGGACGTCGCGCTTCGGATGCTCGAGGACCGCGCCGCCGTGCTCGTGGTCGAGAAGGGAAACGTCGTGGGCGTCGTGACGAAGAGCGACCTGATCGGGGCTGTCGCCTAAACGCAGCCATCTTACCTCCACCTCCACCGACGGATGCGAAAGACTCATAACCAACACCTGGTGTATGCATCATCGCCGTGCCCGTACCCATGCATAGGATGAATACACCTGAGGGGGGTCCATCGTGAGCTTCCGCGAAAGCTTGGAAGCATGGGACCACCCCATGACCCTCTACGAGGTCATCCCACCGCCCCGCAGCGCCCCCCGGGAGGAGATCGCCGACTCCGCGAGCTTCATCGCCCACCTCCTCGCAGACCACCCCGTGGATGCCATCAACATCCCGGAGATCCGCAACGAGGGACGCAACGGCAACCGGGTAGCCGCCTTCATGAAGAAGCTCGATCCCCGGCACTTCGCCATGACCATCCGCGACGTCTTCGGACCCGGGATGGAGGTCATCGTGAACCGCCCCGTGGTTTACGAACCCCCAGCGGACCAAGAGAACTGGTTCGAGCTCACGTTCAACAAATTCGAGATCGACAACCTGGTGATCGTGGGCGGCGAGTCCAGCGACCTCGATTACCCCGGGCCCTCGGTCAGCGAGGCCACGCAGCTGGCTCGAAGCGTCGCCCAGCGCTCGAACCGCGACGTCTCGCTTGGCGCGATCACGATCCCAGCGCGCCGCCGGGAGCGCTTCGACGAGCCCGAGCGCATGCTGGCCAAGCAGGCCAACGGCGTCTCGTTCTTCACCAGCCAGGTGATCTACGAACCCGACGCTTCCCGTGCGCTGCTCAGGGACTACGACGCCGCGTGCAAGAACGCCAACGTCGATCCCGTGCCCATCTTCCTCTCGTTCGCGCCCATCACAGGCCGCAAGGACGCCCAGTTCCTCGAGTGGCTCGGCGTCCAGATCCCGGACCACGTGCGCGAGTGGGTGCTCTCCGCTCATGCCAACGCGCTGGATCGCTCGGTGCGTGTCGCCGAGCACGTGCTCCGCGATGTGCTCGACTACTGCGACCGCCGCGAGCTGAGCGTCCCGGTGGGCGTCAACGTCGAGCACGTCATGCGCTACAACTTCGAAGCCAGCGAGGTCCTGCTCGACCGCCTGGCCAGCTTGCTCGACTGGCAAGAACTCCGACGATCCCACGCTTAACCACCGGAGGCTGACCCCCATGACCACCATCCACGCCATCGCTCCCGGCATCCTGGCACGAAGCGAGAGCCTCGTGCAGACCACCCGGGACCACGACCGAGAGAGAGCCACCGACGACGAGCTGCGCGAAGCCCAGCGCTCGGACACCGAGGACCTGCTCGGCATCCAAGCCGCTCATGGCATCACACCCGCCACCCCCGGGCTGGTGACCTGGCAGGACCACCTTCGCCCCTTCACCGAGATCGTGCCCCAGCTCTCCCCCGGGCCCCTCACGCGCTTCTTGGACACGAACACCTTCTACCGGCGACCCGAGCTGGACGGCACACCGACCCTGGACACCACCCAGCTCACCCCCGCCCTGGACACCCATCTCCCCCGCACGGGGACCCTGCCGGGCCTGGCCACCCTTCCAGCCCCCACCACGGTGGTCACCGGTGCCAGCGACGAGGAAGCGCGCTACCCCGACCCCGAGCTGGCCACCACGTTCGCCACCAACGTGCTCGCCCCCATCCTCGAGGGCCTGCCAGCGCGCGGCTACACCACCGCCGTGCTCACCGACCCCTGGCTGACCCACCACCCCGACCCCGCCACGCTGCTCAAGGCCACCGGCGAGCTCATCCAGGCCGCACCCGCCGAGCTCACGCTGCTCACTTGGCTCCCGTTCCAGAACGCCGCCCCCATCACGGCTCCCCTGGCCGAGCTCGGCGCTGACGGCGTCATCGTGGACCTCACGCTCACCGACCGGGACGCTCTCGCCCCCTTGGCCGAGACAGGCGCGCTCGGCATCGGGCTCGTGGACGTGCGAACGAGCCTGGTCGAGCGACCGGATCTTATCGCAGCCACCGCCACCACCATCGCCCAGGAGCTGGACCCCTCAGCGCTCTACCTGGCTCCCACGGGCGATCTCCAGCACGTCCCAGCCAAGATCCAACGCGCCAAGCTCAGAGCCCTGGGCGAGGCCACAGACATCACCCGAGCCAAGCTCGGAGGCGATCCCCGATGACACGCACCAACGACCCCCTGGGCCATGCCCCCCTGCTCGTCCACGAGATCGGCTCGCTGGCCAAGCCCTCCTGGCGCGTCAAGCCCTTCAAGGACCTGGCGCTCACGGATGCCGACGTCCAAGCCGCCCAGGACTGGGCCACCAAGCTCGAGATCCAGGACGAGGCCAAGCCCCTGCTCTCGCTTATCGCCACCAAGCGCGATGGGTTCACCGACCCGGAGAAGGAGCTCATCATCGAGCAAGCCAGCCGGTTCGCCATCCGGCTCCAAGAGCACGCCGGGCTGGCCTGGGTCTACGACGGCGAGCAACACCGCAGCGAGATGTACCACTACCCGGTCACCCACAGCGAGGGCTTCGAGTTCCGCGGCCACTGCCGCAGCTTCGACAACAAGTACTGGAACAAGGCCGCCGTGGTGGACCAGCCCAGCGTCAACGAGCCGTTCCACGTGGACGAGTTCGAGACCATCTCGCAGCTGGCCGAGGCACCGGTCAAGGTGCCCATCACCGGCGCCTACACGCTCATCGACTGGAGCTTCGACGAGCACTACCTCAACAAGCACATCCACGACGCCGGCATCGAGCTAGGCAGCCCCGAGAGCCGCGAGGCTCGGGCTGCTGCTCGCCAAGAGTTCGTGGTGGACGTCGCCCGCCACATCGTGCGCCCCAACATCGAGGCGCTCATCCAGGCAGGCGCCAAGTGGATCCAGATCGACGAGCCGGCTGTGGCCACCCACCCGGAAGAGCTCGCGCTCTTCGTGGAGTCCTTCAACGAGAGCGTCCAGGGGCTCACCGACCAGGCGCGCTTCTCCACCCACATCTGTTTCAGCGACTACACACGCCTGTTCCCGGACATCCTGGAGCTCGACCACTGTGCGGCCTACTCGCTGGAGCTCTCCAACCGGGATCCCAACACGCCAGGCACGAACGCCGAGGATCGGCCGGGCTACCGCATCCTGGACCACTTCGCAGACCACGACGCGCCTGGTGCCATCGGCTTAGGCGTCGTGGACATCCACACCGACGAGCTGGAGCCCACCGACGTGGTCGCCGATCGCATCCGCTACGCGCTCGACGTCTTCGACGGCGATGCGACGCGGGTCTGGCCGTGCACGGACTGCGGGCTGCGAACCCGGAGCTGGGAGGTCAGCTACGACAAGTTCCAGGCCTTGGCCCAGGGGACACAACCGGTTCGCCAGGAGCTGGAGTTCTAAGCAGGATTCGCACGCACTCGCTTCGCTCGCGCGTACACTCCTGCATCGAACCGATGAACTCCCCGGTATGGCCATGATACAAGTTCGATGCAGGGCTGTATCGCGCTCGGCCGCTGGCCGACCTACGGGCGCGGGGAACCTTCACCCACCCCACCGAAACCCACATATACGTAGTATGACGAGTAAGTGGTGTGCTAATCGAGCTCCCTAGCTCCGTCGAAGGCCAGGGTCCCACGATGGCCACGCTCGTCGAGATCGGCCAGATCCTCGAGAACGCCCGCGGTGAGCCACCACTCAGCTTGGCCGAGATCGAGCGCCGCATGGCCGCCAAGCGAACCCGCCATGCGACCATCCGGGCAAGCGTCGACTTCCTCGAGCGCCTGGGCTTCGTCACCATCGGGAGCAAGGGCGTCCAGTGGACGCTCAACCGGGACGAGCGGTTCTGGGAGGCAGCCCGCGAGGGCCACTCGCTGCTTGGTGAAGCCTGAGGCCTCCGCATGGCAGACCGCCAAGCCGACGTGCGGGTCCAAGTGCCGCATGCAGCAAAGCAGTTCGAGAAGGCCCCCGAGGAGGTCCAGAACATCCTCCGCGAGCGGGCTGGACGCTTGTCCGAGGACCCGCAGGCGGGCACCTACATCTCCCTCTCGCACGTTCCCAAGAAGACGCTCAAGCGGTGGGAGCGACGGGTTGGCTCGGTCGAGAACCTATGGAAGGTTGACCTGCCGGACGCCTGGCGGGCGCTCTACACCGTCGGCTCAGATGGCCCACACAGGGTCGTTCTAGTCATCGAGATCGTGAGCCACACGGACTACGACAGGTTGCTTGGCTACGGCTGACCAGGCCCTGGGCATGGCCATCCTCAGCCTTGCAAGCAGGATTCGCACGCACTCGCTTCGCGCGCGCACACTCCTGCTTCCAACCGTGGTACGCTCCGCTATGGCCATACGATGAGTTGGAAGCAGGATTCGCACGGCCTTCGGCCGTACACGCCTGCTTCCAGCCGACGAACGACGCAGTATGGCCATGGAACAAGCTGTAAGCCGGCCTCAAGGCTCTCGGCCTTAACCCTTGGCCTGCGGCCTGGGCTCAGCCTTATCCGTGGGAGCTGGCGAGGGGCTCCCATGGAGCTCGCACGCGCCCTCCACCGCGGCGCTGGCGCGACCTTGGCCCTGGCCAGTCTCGTGCTCCTACGCGAGGCGGCCACGCCTGCCGGTTCAGCCACCGGCTGGGAGCTCACATCCTTGGCTGAGGTCCGCTGGAACCCGATCCAAGAGGGGTTCTCCGGCCACGACAAGCTCCTCCATCTCGGCGCGGGCCTGCTCTTCGCCGCCATCGCCGTGGCGTGGCTGAGCACGCGCGAGAACGCGCCCCGGTGGGCCGAGGGCACCATGGCCCTGGCCGCAGGGATGGGCGTGCTCGTCGAGGCGCTTCAAGGTCTTGTGCCCGGCCGGACGCCCAGCACCGCCGATGCCATGGCTTTCCTGGTCGGCGCGCTGGTCGTCGTCTCCCTGGTCTACCAGGCCCGGGAGTGGCTCGACCGTGGGGAGGCTGGCGAGGCTAGTGAGGCTGGTGGGGCTCAGCCCCAGAGCACGACGGTCCCGTGACCCACAGCCTGGCTGAAGCTCACGCCAAGCGTCCAGTCCCCGGGCGCGCCTGTGACCTCGATCGTGTCCTGCCACGGCAACGCGCTCCTGGCGTCCGTGACCGTCTCCCCGTTCCCATCGAACACGCGGATCTGGACGCTGCCGTTGCCTTCCAAGTTGATCTCTACGAGACCCTCCCCCTGCTCGGAGATGGCTTGGCAGGCGACCTGGTCGTCTGAAGCGCCATCCAGCCAAGCGTGGCACGCCCGCGCATCGGCCACACAGCCCTGCTGGGGATGCAGGCTCATGCCGTCGGCGCAGCCGGAGGTCGAGCCGTCGGATGCCTGGTCCCATGGCGCGATCAAGCCCACCGCGATGCCGCCGGCGAAGGCCAGCACCACGGCTGCGAGCAGCCAAGCTTGGATCTCTCCGGCATCCCTGGCCGGTACGAGGAGGGCCACGATGCTCCCAGTGCCTGCTGGCTCGTCAAGTTAACGTTGCCAGCGCGGCGCTTGCAGCCAGCTCGAGCGCTACGGTTCGATGGGCACGATGGCATCCAGCGCTGCCGAGAGCGCAAGCATGCCCTCATCGAGCCAGTACTCATCGGGATCAGCCAAGGCGCACCTGGCCTCCACGATGGAGCCTGCGAAGAGCTTGCGCTCCGAGGGGATGACGAGGCCGCCCAGGGTCTCGAGGGCATCCTCGCACAGGCCAGTAGGCGCGAGCACGAGATAGGGTTGGCCGTCGACCTCGAGGTGGTCCACCACGGTGGCTCGGACCGTGATCTCCAAGGGGAAGGGGAAGGAACAGGCAGCGCGGTCGAGCACTTCTTGGCGGCGGCGCACCCGGGTGACCTCGGCATCGGGTGCCGGGTCCTCGGAGAACGCCTCGTTCAAGAAGCCGAGCCAGGGGTCCACCATCAAGGCCTACGTGGGGGACCGCCCTTGAAAAGGCCTGCGCGAACGCCCCGGGGCCGCTTGGGGCCAAGGACCGCTTGTACCCACGACCCCGGTTCCCCATCGTCCCATCGAAGCCGTCCAAGTTCACCGGACCGAGAGGCTCTTGCCCGCAACCCGGGCAAGGGTTATCTCGGGGCCCCGGCTTCGGGCGACCATGCCTTACCGCGTGTTCGAGACCAACGACGACGGTGTCCGCGCCCTGGAAGAGGACGATCTCGTCAACCGCCAGACCATCGTCATCAAGGACGGCACCCCCTGGGAGGTCGATGGCAAGGTCGTCATCGTGGAGGGCTCCGAGGAGGCCCTGGAGCGAGCCGCCGAGCTCGTCGACGACGCCGGCGGCCAACCGGCCGACAACGCCGAGCAGATCAAGGCGGACATCGACGCCGAGGACGACGCGGCCGCCGCTGGCATGGGCGCGATCTTCGGCTAACGGAGCGTCTCCTCACGGTCTCCCGTCGCACGGCGGCCCTGAGCCACCGCTGGCTGCGGCGCTCTGCTTCGGGCGTAAGGTAGCCACCGCACCTTGCTCTGGGGATCGCTTGCTTGCGAGCCTGGCGGCTCGCCCTGCATCGAGCTACTTGCCAGCGACGGCTCAGGTGGGGGTCGGGGCGATCGGTCTTCGAGCGGGCCCCCGCGCTCGGTCCGACCCGCTCGTCAACGCTCCAGGCTAAGATTCAAAGGGCCCGTTGATCGCCGCGCGTCGTCCACCGCGTAGCGCGCGGCGAACGTCTGACGGTGGCTATAGGAAGAACTCGACGTTGTCGAACGCACGGCCGCCACCTTGTTCGAAGCTTGAGGCTCGTTTCGAGGTCAGCGTCTTCTCCAGGCTTTTGCGCCCGAAGCGCGAGCGCCACAGCTCGAAGGTGGCATCGGCCATCCCGGCGTGGTGGCAGTAGCGCTGGGAGCCATCGGGGTCCTCGAACCGTACGCCCACCATGCGTTGCAGGCTCGAGGAGAACCGGCCTGAGAGCCGCCAACCCCGGCGCTTGGCCTCGAAGGTCCACACACCCGGTTCGCGCTTGGAGCCCTCTCGGTAGACCGTCTTCACCTTCGGGAAGGTGAGCTGCTCGCCGTCCGGGTCGACGTAGTGGACCGCGCCGGTTCCCTGCTTCCCTTCGGCGATGCCCTGGAAGGCGTGCACGTAGGCCCCGGGCTCCTCGCGGAAGAGCGTGGCGAAGCCCTTGTTCCAGCGTTGGAAGCGCCCGCGGCCCCATGCATGTGCCTGGTGGGCGCGGCCGTCTCGGACGGTGAACCGTTCTTCGCCGGCCTCGACCACGCCGTTGGCGCGGCTCAAGGGTGTGGGGGCGAGCAGTTTGAGCGGGGGGTCGGTCTTGTCGTAGATGCGTGAGCTCGGGTAGACCTGCAAGGGGTCAGCATGCTCGTCGAGCGCCAGGTTCCAGCGCAGCACGTGTTCCGGGGCTCTGGGGTTGCGAAGCCCGCCCTTGGCACGGTCCCGGCTGAGCTCGGCCTTGCTGACCCGGATGTGGAAGCCGTCGCTCTGGGTGGCGAACGCGCGGGCGGGGAACTCGGTGCGCAGGGCGAAGCGCTCGGGTTCGTTGCGAGCGCTGAAGTGCGCCCCCCACAGGGTGCTGTGCTCCTCTCCATCCAGGGGCGCATCCAGGGTGTACAAGAACCACCAGGCCGCCTGGTTGTCCGGGTCCATCACGTCCAGGGAGAAGACCTCCACGTGGCCTGGGCTGCGGCCGTCCCAGCGCAGGGCGTTGGCATCCACCGGGTGTGTCAGCCAGCTCAGAGATGGTCCCCCTTGGTCATGCGTTCGAGCACCGCGCGGGCCATCCCACTGGCTTGCTCGAGCACCTCGTCGACGTGCATCCAGCGCGCCTGGGCGATCTCCTCCTCCCGGATGTTCAACGTGGGATCATCGGTGGTGGCGGTGAAGCCCAGGCCCAGGATGGGGTAGGGGGCTTCCGCGTGGCTGTAGAGGAAGCTCTCCGCGAGTTGGACCGTGTCCAGCACCACGCCGGTCTCCTCGAGCACCTCGCGCTTGGCCCCCTGGGTGGGCTCCTCGAAGGCGTTCAGAAAGCCGCCAGGCAGGGTCCAGCGTCCCGCTGCCACGCCTCGGGCGGGCTCGACGAGCAGGATCTTACCCTCGCACTCCACCACGACGCCCACCACGGGCCGGAAGAGGCTGGCGTTGATGGCATGGTGGAGCAGAGGGTCGCAGGAGTCGTCGTAGGCGAGGTCGTCCTTGCGCGCCCAGTGCTCCGGGTGCTCCTCGAGCTCGGCCTGGGCGAAGCGGACCACGGTCCCACCGTGCAGGGTCCGCTCCGTGTAGACATCGTGGGGGAGGTCCACCTCGTCCGGGGTGGGTAGGGTCGTGCGGCCGTCGCGCTCAACGGTGAGCAAACGGCCGTCGTGCTCGAGGTAGAGGAGGTCCACTAGCGCACCTTCGCTCCGTCGGGGATGTCGTCCAGGGTGGTCAAGGGGGTGACCACCTCGCTGCCTTCGGCGGCCAACAGCATGCCTTGGCTCTCGACACCACGGATCGTGGCGGGCTCGAGGTTGGCCACGACGACCACGCGGCTGCCCTCCAGGGTCTCGGCAGCCACCAGCCCCTTCAAGCCGGCCACGAGCTGGCGCTTCTCACCGCCGAGGTCCACGTTGACCACGTAGAGCTTGTCGGCATCCGG
>CAYNEI010000003.1:81339-91074 GCA_964396185.1 uncultured Thermoplasmatales archaeon | reverse complement strand
CTCCCTCGTCCCCGGGGCCGGCCAGGGCGAGCACCTCGTCGGCATCCAGCTTCTCGAAGAGCGGGCTGGGCGATGCCAGCGAGGTGCCCGGTGCGAGCTCCTCGAGCGCCCCGTCCCAGCTCTGGTCGTGCACCGAGCCCTCTTGGCCCAGCTGGCTCCAAAGGTGCTGGGCGGAGTTCGGTAGGTAGGGAGCTGTGAGGATCGCGAAGGCCCTGCACAGGCGCAGGCAGTGGTGGAGCACGGTGGCGCAGCGTGCTTCATCCTCCTTGGCCAGCTTCCAGGGAGCGGTCTGGTCGATGTACTTGTTGCCCTGGCGGGCCAGCGAGATGATCTCGCGCAGTGGTTGCTTGAACCGGGCCGCGCCCAGGCCCTCGGTCACCGCCTCGTGGGTCTCGGCCAGCGAGGCTATGAGGGCCGCGTCGGCCTCGGCCGGCTTGCCGGGTTCGGGGATCTCTCCGAAGTAGCGCTCGCTCATGGAGAGGGTGCGGTGGACGAAGTTGCCGTAGGCGGCCACGAGCTCGTCGTTCACCTTGGAGAGGAAGTCCTCCCAGGTCCAGTCCGTGTCCCGGGTCTCGGGCATGTTGACAGCGAGGTAGTAGCGCACCGCGTCCGCCTCGAAGCGTTCGAGCACGTCGTGGACCCAGATGCCCACACCACGCGACTTGCTGAACTGCTCGCCGGAGAGGTTAAGGTACTCGTTGGCCGGCACATCGAAGGGCAGGTTGAGCCGAGCCTCTCCGTCGGCCTCGCGGGCATCCGAGTAGCCCATGAGGATGCCAGGCCAGAGGATCGTGTGGAACGGGATGTTGTCCTTGGCAAGGAAGTAGTACGAGCGCGTGGGCACGTCGTCGTAGCCCTGCTCCCAGAACGGCTTCCATGCCTCTGGGTCGCCAGCCACGTCCTCAGCCCAGCGCACCGAGGCCGTGAAGTAGCCACAGAAGGCCTCGAACCAGACGTAGATGCGCTTGTCCTCGTAGGTGGGGTCGTCATCGATCCACGGGATGCCCCACTGGATGTCGCGCGTCACGGGTCGGTCGTGGAGCCCTTCATCGAGCCAGCTCTGGGTGAACTTGCGCACGTTGGAGCGCCACGGGTGCTCGGTCTGGTTGAACCAGGCATCCAGGCGGTCCTCGAGGTTGGAGAGCAGGAAGAAGGCGTGTTTGGTGGCCCGGAACTCCACGTCCACGTCCGGGTTGAACTTGGAGCGCGGATCGAGCAGTTCGTTCGCGTCCAGCGTCTTGCCGCAGTCGTCGCACTGGTCCCCACGCGCATCGGTGTACCCACAGTGGGGGCACGTGCCCTCGACGTAGCGGTCCGGCAGGAACCGTTCGGCCTTGGGGTCGTAGGGTTGTTTGGTCTCGCGCTCCTCGATGTAGCCTTGGTCCTGGAGGCCCCGGAAGATCTTGTGCACCCAGGCCGCGTGGTGTTCCGTCGAGGTGCGCGTGAAGAGATCGAAGGTGATGCCCATGTCCTCGAGGACTTGGACGTGGCGGGCGTGCCACTTGTCGATGACCTCCTGGGGCGAGATGTCCTCGTCCTCGGCGGTCACGGTGATGGGTGTGCCGTGCTCGTCGCTGCCGCTGACCATGAGCACCTCGTCGCCGCGCATCCGGTGGAAGCGCGCGAAGATGTCCGGAGGCAGCAGCGAGCCAGCGACGTGACCGAGGTGAAGCGGGCCGTTGGCATACGGCCAGGCCACACCGATCAGGATGCGCTCCATCGGGCGGGGGAAGCGGTACCATCCTTAAAAGGTTGGAGACCGCCCGCCAGGGGCGGAATCCAGGGCGCGCGCCAGGCGCGCAACCCGGGCGTCCGCCAGTACGCGGCAAGTCGCGGGGGTTGGTTCCCGTCAGGCCGCGCAACGACGCGAGGGTCTCCTCCACTTAGGGGTGTCCCCCATGCCGCCCGCCAAGGGCGCCCAGCAGGGGCGCAACCCAGGTGATCGTCAGATCGCGCGACGATCCAGTGGTGCTCGGACCACCAGAGCGCGTGTTGATCTGGCGGGGCCTCCAGGCCGCCGTGACGGTTTTCCTCCAACGCGCTTTGGTGTTTCCTTCCAACGCAGATGTAAGGTTCTCTCCAACGGTGGTTAAGGCCCCCGAATTCGATGCTGGGCTGCAGCCGGCCGACCCGTGCAACCCCGGGCAACCGCCCGCGGGATGATCGGCGCGGGCCGGGAACCGGTTGCAGGAGTCGAACCAATATGAACCACAAGTTAGCGACAGCGATGGCGGTCGTTCTCGTGGCCGGCATGGCGGGTCTTTCCGCCACGCCGACCGCGGCGGCTGTAAGCCCAGACTGCGACGACGAATTCCCCATCCTCCACCTCGAACCACCTGTCTCGAGGGAGCTTGCCGGGAATGGAGAGGAAACCGGGAGCGCAACAGGAATCGCGCTCACCGGGGACGAGCGCGTCACCGTCCAACTGGTATCCAACAACGACAAGCTGGAGTTTGGAGTCTTCGTCGTCGATCCTGACACCCAGCAATGCGTCTCGGCTACCAGCCTGAACCTCTCCGATTGCGGGGCCGCCGAACAGCTCGACACGACCCCCGGTAGCGTTACCCAAGTTCAGACAAACTGCCAAATCGACGCGCCCAACGAAGGCACCCGGGACTACTTCTTCCACATGAAGAACCTCCAGTCCGACGCCCTAGAATACAAGATCTGGCAGTCAAGCTGAGATCGCCCAAGACCGAGGGCCACCGGGGATCGACCCGGGGCCCTCTCTCGCTGTTGGGAGCGGCGGGGTGGTCCGTTCCGCCGACCTGGGTCCATCCCCCGCTCCTCTCTCTTCTTTCCCCTCGAAAGTCGATGATCTCGCGCCTCTAGCCCAAATCCACAGTCGAGGGGCTTGCATTCGGTATGCCGCCGGGCGTGGCTGCCGGCTCGAAGATGTACGCCGAGCCAGCATCCTCCCCCTCGTCACAGCCCCACACGATCTCGCGATGGACGCAGAATGGGATATCCGCATCATCGTCCACCGGCCAAGGCGTCCCGTCCTGGCGGTTGTCGTCGAACGGGGCTCCGACAACGATGGTTGTACCGCTGATCGAGACTGCCTGCCCGAACAGGTCGCCTTCGCCGTAGGGCCCGTTGTCGTGGTTTCGGAGCTTGGCTGCTAGGCCCCATCCTCCGCTCTGTTTCTCGTAGATGTAGGCAGCCCCAGACCCACGGCTTGCACCGTTGTAGAGATCCCAAGGGGCACCCACGACGAGCAGGTCCCCCTCCAAGGCCACGCTTCTACCGAACATATCCGAGCGGGGCCCGGGGTCCGGGTTCGGGATATCGGCAGTTAAAACCCAATTCCCATCGATCTCCTCGTACACCCAAACCGAGCCGACCGCCTGCTCGCTATCGAACTCGACCTGGTTCTGGCCAACCGGTTCCGGCCCGTTGACCTCAAGGTTGTGTTGGGTATGGATGCCGTAGATTCTCCGATCGATGCAGGCGCCGATGGCAAGCGTGGTGCCATCCTCGCTCAAAGCCACGTTGCATCCGACCGTGTTGCTCCGGTTGTGGAGCCCTTCGGGGTCAAGGCGCGCCCCTGCTATCCAATCACCATCAATCCGATCGTAGAGTTGGAACGTGTTGAAGCCGGAGGAAACGTTGAACACGCTGGTGACCAGACGATCGCCTTGGACAGCGACCATACCGCCACCCTCGAGGACCCTCGTCTCCCTCCATGTTCCGTTGACTTGCTCGAAGAGGAACAGGTCGGGATGGTTCCCAGCTGCGACTAGGTACCCGCTGACAGCCGTATGGAGGCCGAACGGACCGGCGGGCCAGGGGTTGGACCGAGTGAAGGAGGCTTCCTCCACCCATTTCCCATCCGACTCCCTTTGGAAAATGTAGATCTTGTTGGTGCCC
This sequence comes from uncultured Thermoplasmatales archaeon, assembly GCA_964396185.1. GTDB lineage: Archaea > Thermoplasmatota > SW-10-69-26 > SW-10-69-26 > SW-10-69-26 > CAYNEI01. The sequence continues at coordinate 87,204 of CAYNEI010000003.1, read as the reverse complement.
TCGTAGACTCCCGGGTTGCCCGCCACGATGATGCCTGCCTCCTCGTCCACCCCCACGGAATACGCGAACGTATCGCCCTCGTGGGCGTCGCTCGGGATGAGCTTCGCATCCTGGACCCAAGTCCCATCAGCTTGCCGCGTGAAGACGTAGGCCCAGTCCGCACCGTCGCCCGAGGCTGTCCTCCAACCGTCCTTGTGGATCTCGGACTGTGTTCCTACCACGAGAGTGTCTCCGTCGAGATCGAGCGCCGAACCAAAGTCGACACCCCAGTGGGACGGATTACCCATCTGCCCCGGCTCGTGGTCGTCGTTCGGCGTGAGATGCTGGGTCTCCACCCATGCGCCCTGGGTCGGCCACCACCACGAGGCGCCCGCTGGGACGGCTGTGAGGGCGAACGCGAGAAGAAGCGCAAGGGGCGCGCGTTTCGCAGTGGAGGCACGTGCCCGCTTCGTTCCGCGGGTCCGCGTGATCAGGGGATCACCTCGAATGTGGCATGCGCGCGCCCGAGCCCAGCAGGGGGATTGACCTTGGCTCTTCGGGAGGCACCGAAGAGGGCAGCCGGGCCCACGAAGCCGCGGTGAGGCGGGTATCTATCATCGAGGTTGCTCGTCTTGGTCGTCCCTGCGGCTATGGGTCTCGCTCGTTGGGTTGAAACCATACCTCATCGCCTCCATCGGCGACGCTGGATGGCCGCCTCCCGGGGAAGCTGGATTGAGTCGACTTGGTTCGTGTGACTTGCTTGGGGGAGATTGAGCCGTACGGGTCATTTCCCCCAGATGCTGGGGTCGGCTCGCTACTCTCAGCGTGGGATGGATCGAGCTAGCGGTGTCTTCTCGAGCGTGCCGTCCCCTGTCACCCGGCGCCTACTTCGCCGTCGTGAGCCAGAGCGCCTGCTCGTAGGCACGAGCCAGGTGTCTTTCCGGGAGGAAGAACGAGCAAACCGGTGGCGCCCCCGAGACCGCCAGGATCTCGACGCCGCGGTGCCCGAGGACGTTGAGCACGACCGCCATCGCCGTGGTCGCATCCGGGCCGTCGTCAGGGAACTCCAGCTCCACCTCGGCCACCCCGTTCACCAGCTCGGTGTCGCCGTTTGTCTCGAGAACGTCGAAGGCCTGCTGGGCGCGACGCTGCTCGACGAGCAAGGTGACCCTCGCGGACCCCGTGAGGATGCTGAGGAACTCCTCCGGTTCAGCCATCCGGGTGATCTGGGAGATCCCAGCCATGTGCTCACGTGTGCGAGGGGCCGAGAGCAGGGCCAAGCCTGTGCTGGCCATGCGCGTGGTATGTTCCAACAGGTGCAGCGCGCCTTCCAGATCCACCCTCTGGTCGGGCGTGTAGCGACGAAGCGCACTCACCACCGCCTCCTCTGTCGTATCCCAGCCCTGCCGCTCGATCATCCATCGGGCCGCGCGACGGATGTTCAGCACGCCCCGAGCCAAGCCCTCGTGCACGACGAGATCCTTCTCGATGTACTGTTCTACCGCCTCAACCGTTGTTCCCATCCGACCAGACACCCACCGATTTCGGCATATTTCATATCTCCATGACCCTTGTGAAACTACCAGGGCCAAACGTGCCAGATGACGGTGAGATGGGCCGGTGTGACACGAACGGGGCTCAGGTCGGACGCGGGCCTGTCGCCCTCACTGCGTTGGATCGATGAGCAGCGAGGTCAACACGTCCATGGCCTCACCCTCCTGCTCCTTGGGGACGAGCAGGAAGTGCTCGGTGGCCCCCGTGGCCACGTAGGAAACCTCGACCCCCCGGTTGGCAAGCGCCAGCACAAGCGAGGACAGGGCTGTGGCACCCGGCTGCGGCCCATCTCTTGGCTGGATGGCGATCTGGAACAAGTCCGGGACCTGCTTCGTGAGGACCTCGGCGCCGAGGGCCTCGACCACGCGATCGCGCTTCGAGCTGTCAATGATGATGAGGATGCGGCCGCGCGATGGGATGATGCGGTAGGTCTCCTGGTAGGCGAGCGATCCATCATCGAACAGGCGAGCAAGGCTGCGGAACGAGCCCTGTGTGCGCTCAACCACGAGGGCGTCGACGTACTTCGTCTGATGGATCCGCAGCTCCTCGGTCGCCGTCCAAGGTGCCCGCTGGCTGTGCGATCGGTCGGGCTCGTAGGCCTCGACAGCGTCGCACACGGTCTCGAAACTACCCTCGATGCCTCGGCGCTTGATCAACCACCGGGCGGCTGCGCTCTTGTTCAGGATGTCGCGGGCCAAGCCTTCCTGCAGGTAGATATCCTGGTCGATGGCTGTGTGCACCGCTTCCTTGATGGAGGGCATCGGGGCTCGCGCGTGCATCCGATGTACCGTATTTCAGTGTTCTCAGACACGCACGGAAGTTCCGGATGGAGCGGGGGACCCGAGCCTCGGGGACCACCGCTCCACCCTCATCGGGCCCTACGCCTCGTCCACCTGGGCGCCAGCGATCCCCTTCGGCAAGATGGTGCAGTCGATGCAGTCGGTCAACCCATCCTGGTAAACATCCCCCTCGCCGCCACCGTCGTACAGGGTGCCTAGCCCGTGGCCGAATTCGACACCGGCGATCTGGTCGCAGCGGAGCTCGGCACCGCCGCCGTTGACGCCGCAGTAGGCGGCCTCGTAGTGGTCGGTGCCTGCAGCATCGTAGAGTAGCCCGTAGCCACCCCGATTCGTGCCCCCATTCGCGCCGAAGTTGTTGGCCGTGTAGACGTCGTTGCCTGCCTCATCGTAGAGCACGCCGACGCCGGCCAGGAAGACGCCACCGTTGGCGCCTTCGTTGGTGCCGTTGTACCGGTCGTCGCCGCTCACCTCGTAGAGCAGCGCTACGCCGCGGTTGGCGCCACCGTTCGTGCCCTCCTCCTCGGCAGTGTAGACGTCGTCGCCACCGCCTTCGTAGAGGAAGGCCACGCCGGCCTCGGAGCCGCCGTTGATCCCCTCGCGCGTGCCGGTGTACGTGTCGTTGCCCGAGCCATCGTAGAGGAAGGCGATGCCCTGGGTGTCGCCGCCGCCGTTGACGCCCGCGTCGGTGCCGTTGTAGATGTCGTCGCCGCCTCCCTCGATGAGGAACCCGATGCCGGCGGTGTGGGCGCCGCCGTTGACGCCGTCCTCGCCGCCCTCGTAGCGATCGGCCCCCTCGCCGTCGTCGATGAGCATGCCGATGCCCCCGAAGCGGCCGGCACCGTTGCTGCCATCGTCGTCAGCGATGTAGCTGTCGTCGCCGCCCTCGTCGTAGAGGAAGCCTGCGCTGGTGTCGTCCAGGGCTGTGCCCACGGTCGTGATGCCGCCGCCGTTGACGCCGTTATCCTCGGCGTTGTAGGCGTCGTCACCTGTTCCGAGGTCCACGAGCCCGCCGTACCCGGAGCCTGCTCCTCCGTTGACCGCGACGGAGGTCCCGTTGTAGGTCTCGTTGCCGCCCTCATCGAGCAGCAGCGCCACGCCGGCTTCGTCGGCGCCGCCGTTGCTGGGTCCGCGACCCGTCAGGTAGAGATCATCCTCGAAGCCCTGGTCGAGCAGCAGCGCCACGCCGCGGCGTGCAGCCCCGTTGGCCGAGAAGTCGCCACCGTCGTAGACGTCCTGGCCGCCCAGGTCGATGAGCGCCCCGAACCCGATGTTGGCGCCGCCGTTGGACCCCAGGCCCGTGGCGGTGTAGGCGTCGTTGCCGCCCTCGTCGTAGAGGAACCCGGCACCACCGCTGTTCGCGCCTCCGTTGGCCCCGCAGCCGCGGGGCGCGGTGGCATCGCCGTACACATCGTCCCCGGTGCCCAGGTCCAAGAGCGCAGCCGCGGCGTGGACCGACGGGGTGGCGCATGGATCACCGAGCGTGTCGAACCCGTTGCCGCCGGCGTTGTTGTGGTAGACCTCGTCCCCACCGCCGTCGATGAGCAGCACCACGTCCTCGGTGTAGGCGTGATCCTGGCTGGGGTCGAGGTGGATCTCGACCACGCCGGGGATGGAGAGGTCCGAGGGGCCGGTGAGAGCCGGGCCGGCGTTCTGCTGGGCTGTGCTGAGCTCGACGGCGGCCTGGGCGAGGGCCAGACGCGCTGAGAGCACGTCCGCTTGGAGCACGCGCTCGGCCTGGCTGGTGGCTTGGAGGGCCTCGGTGGCTTCTTCGAGGGCGTGGAACGCGTGCACCACGTCGCCCAGGGCCGAGGCCACGGCTGGGTGCTCGGCCTCTAGGGCACCCAAGCTTGCCCGCTGCTCGGACGTGAGGGCGAGCTCGTGGCCCCCGAGCCAGGCATCCATCTGCTCTGCCAGGCTCCGGTCGCCTGGAGCCACGAGGCTCGCCAGCCCATCCAAGCCCAGTGCACGGGCTTGATGGGTCGTGATCGCGCTGACGAGCTCGGTGGTGGACGCCGGATGCGGGCTGGCTTGGGCTGTGAGCTCGCGGGCTTGGTCGACGAAGTCCAGGTTGCGGGCCTGCTGGGCCAAGCTCTCGAGCTGGGCTGCGCTCACACCGTGGTCCTGCAGGCTGGCGCGGTGGTCCACGGCGAGCTGGGCGATCGTCAGGCCCAAGGACGCGTCGTCGGGGAGCTCGTCGCCAGCGAGCCGGAGAGCCTCGGCGAGCTCGACCTGGGAGAGCTGCAGGGCCAGCGCACTTGCACCCTGAACATCCCCTTGAGCCAACAGGTGGTCCCGGTGCTCCGTGAGAAGCTCGGCGAGGTGGCCGCTGCCGGGGGAGGGGGCGGATCGGCTGGCCAGTTCGAGCCGCTCGTCGTGCACGGGCTCCAGGTTCGTGTCAGCTCCGAGGGCTGGCACGGCTGCCAGCATCAGGGCGATCACGGATACGAACACGAGGATGCGCGGGTTCTCTCCCATGGTTCAAGCCTCCATCCGTGGCAACCCGGGCTGCTCCGGAGCCTCCCACGGCTGTCCCTTCAACCCGCCTCTAGCCTCATAGCCTTTTTGTAGCCTATTCGCAAGGCTCCTAGCCGCTGGTGCAAGCATCCAAGCCCAACGGCACGACGCGCTCAAAGGACAAGAGCGACGGCGAGGTAAGCCCCTCCACCATCCGGGAACCGTCGCGCCCGTTGTCACCTCGTGGCCGGATGGCCCGCCTACCGTTCCCTTTATCCTCGCCTCCCCTATCGCCCGGCATGGACGACCCGGCAAGCGGTGGCGCCAGCATCGCCACCCTGGACGACCTCGACCTCCATGGCAACCGCGTGCTCGTGCGCTGCGACATCAACGCGCCCATCGAACAGGGCCGCGTGGCTGGCACCAGCCGCCTGGCCGCGGCAGCTCGCTCGATCCGCGCGCTGATCGACCGAGGCGCGGGCGTCGTGGTCCTGGCTCATCAGGGTCGTCCTGGCCGCGAGGATTTCGTGCCGCTCGAGCAGCACGCCAGCATCCTGGCCGATGCCATGGGTCACCCTGTCGAGTGGGTGCCCCACGTCACGGGTCCCGAGGCCCTGGACGCGGTGCGCGCCGTCGATGCTGGCGATGTGCTCCTACTGGACAACGTGCGCGGCGCTGAGGGAGAGACAGACGACATTCCCGGAGCCGAGCACGCCCAGCGCGCCTGGGTCAAGGCCATCGCCGATGAGGTGTCGTGCTTCGTGCTCGATGCCTTCCCCGCCTGCCACCGCAGCCACGCCAGCATCGTAGGCTTCCCCGTGCTGCTGCCGTCTGCCGCCGGCCCTCTGCTGCGAACAGAGCTCGAGGCCCTCGCGCGAGCCACCGAGGCGGGCCAAGAGCGCTCCACGGCCCTGGTGTTGGGCGGTGCCAAGGTCGAGGACGCGCTCAAGGTGATCGACCACCACCTCAAGCAAGGCCTGGCTGACACGGTGCTGGCCGGAGGCTTGCTGGGCGAGCTCATGCTCGCAGCCCAGGGCTTCGAGCTCGGGGCACCCACGGACGAGGTCCTGGAAGCCAC
>CAYNEI010000003.1:0-81239 GCA_964396185.1 uncultured Thermoplasmatales archaeon | reverse complement strand
TCGCAGCCCAGGGCTTCGAGCTCGGGGCACCCACGGACGAGGTCCTGGAAGCCACCGGGGCCATCGACCATCTCGAACGGGCCAGGGCACTGGCAGAAGACCACGGGGACCACATCGTGACACCGGTGGACCTCGCCCAGGACCTGGGCGGCCGCGAGGAGATCCCCGTCGAGGACCTACCAGCCAAGGGCAAGATCCTGGACATCGGCCAAGACACGGGACAGCGCTTCGCCGAGGCGATCCAGGCTGCTGATACGGTGGTGCTCAACGGGCCCATGGGCGCCTACGAGAACGAGGGCTTCGCGCTCGGCACCGAGCGGGTCCTGGACGCCATGGCCAAGACTGATGCATTCACCCTGCTCGGCGGCGGCCACACCATCACCGCCATGGAGAAGCTCGGCCACGACCCTGCCGACTACGACCACGTCAGCCTGGCAGGAGGTGCCTTGATCACGTACCTCACCGGCGAGGCGCTGCCGGGCATCGAGGCCCTCGAGCAAAGCGCGATCAAGTTCGATCTCCTCGCATAGAGCGCCTCAGCCACCGCGAAGATCCAACAGGACCCAAGACCAAACGACCGCGAGCGCCCCGTCCCAGATAGCGTCATAACAGGCCTGCCCCGCACCCCGCCTGGCGTCTTTGGGCCCTGCCCAGCTCGAGGGGCCCGTTTCTTTCCGTGGACGGTTTCTTTGCGGGCCCCTCGAGGCGACGAGGGCCCAACCCAAAGAAAGGGCCTTAGAACTCGATCTTGTCACCCTTCTTGAGCTTCTCCAGGAAGCTGTCGAAGACCTCCTCGTCAGGCTCAAGGTCCTCGTTGGCCTTGCGTTTCTGCTCTTCGAGGATGGCCTCCATCTCGGCCTTGTCCGCCTCGATCTCCCCTCGCAGCTCGTTGAGTGTCTCGATCATCTCCACGACCCTGCCGTGGTAGCGATCGGCGCGCTCCTGGGCGTCCACCGAGGACTTGTGGAACTGATCGGCCTTGGCCCGGATCTTGTCGGCCTCCTCGTAGACGGGCTTGAGCTTCTCGTGGACCTTGTCGCTCTCCTCTGAGAGACGAACGACCTCCTCGTGGGCCTCGTCAGCCTGCTTGAACAGGAAGTCGATCTCCTCGTCGATGTCCTCGATCTCGGTGTCCAGGCCCTCACCCTCCTGGACGACGCCCTTGAGGTCGTCGGCCTCGTGTTTGAGCGCGCGCAGCTCGTCGAGCAGGTCGCGCTCGTCGTCCACGCTCATGGGCTCGATCTGGTGGCGCTGCTCCATGCGCTCCATCTTCTCCTTGATGGAGCCCAGGCGCTGGCGGGCCTGCGTCGGGAGATCAGCCCGCTTGCCCTGCTTGACCTGGATGAGCTGCTTGGCCTTGGCCTGAAGCGCGTTGCGCTTCTCCTTTGCCTCGCGTGCCTCGGCGTTGAGCTCGTCGCGCTTGTCGCGCAGCTCGCTGGCATCGTCCAGGATCTCCCGGCGCTTGTCGTTCAACCGGTTGCGCTGCTCGCGGGCCTCCTTGGCCTGCTGGTTGAGCTCGTTGCGTTTGGTCGTGAGCCGATGGAGCTTGTCCTCGGCGCCCTCGATCTTCTCGCGCCGCTGCTTGTTGTCCTCGCCTGGGATCTTCATCGTCGATGCCTCCCAACTTGCCGGGCGATCTTCGAGGCGACCAGCCCCGCAGGGACCCCAGCATCGATGTTCACCGTGACGAGCGGTGCGCACGCCTGGAGCAAGCCCATAAGCGCGCTCTCGCCGCCCCCTCCGTGGCCGTAGCCCACGCTTGTGGGCACGCCGATGACCGGTTGCTCGACCATGCCAGCCAGCACGGTGGGAAGCGCGGCCTCGCGTCCGGCCACGCAGATGAACACATCCGGCGCTTCGGCCAGACCATCCAGGGCTTGCACGATCCGGTGGGGACCGGCCACACCCACGTCGTAGGCGCGCTCGGTCCGGCTGCCGGTGGTCTCGGCGATCAACCGCGCCTCCTCGGCGATGCCCACGTCCGCGGTGCCAGCGCTGATCACCGCGACCCGGCCCCCGTGGCGCGCGATCGCGGCACCCTCGGTTCGAAGGATGGCCAGGCGGGCCTCCTGGTGGTACGTTGTTTTCCAACCGGCACCCTCTACGAGGTGGACCCGCTCGGGGTCCAGCCTGGAGACGATGGCCAGGCTGGCTTGGTCCACGAAGGCCGAGGCGACCTCAGCGAGGTGGGCGTCCTGTTTGTCCTCGGCCAGGATGACCTCGGGCGTGCCCGTGCGCTGCCAGCGATCCGTGTCGAGCTCACCGAAGTGACCGACTCTCACGAGTATGCCTCCCGGAGGGGCTCTCGGCCGCGCCGGCCGGATGGCGGTTGAAGGTCGTGGAGCCGGGCCGCAAGGAGTAGCCGGTTCTCACGGCTCCTCCCGGAGCCGTGGAACTTCCACGGATCTTTGATCCGTGAGAAGAGGCTACTTCGAGGACCCGGGTCCGCGGCCTGGACCGATCGCTCAGTCAAGCGCCCAGGCGGCCGGCCCACGGGGTGGCCCCCTGGCCGCGCCGTGCATCGTCGCCGACGCGTCCTTCCCGTTCGTTGTGCCGTCGGCATGCGGCCGCGTGCGGCGGTTGAAATGCCCTCCGGGCACTCCTGCCCTTGCCCCCGGCCACCTGCCAACGGCCAGGAGGCCACGCGGCCGAGATAACATCCGGGAGGCATACTGGCTGGGAGTTGCTTGCGGTGTTTGAACCCTTCGGCGCTCCCCAGGGGGTGAGGGGCGGCGTCCGTAGAGCCAGCGAGGCCCCAGGGTGGAGGACGTGGCGGCTGGGCAACCTCCGGGTTGTCATCGCGCTAGCGCTGCTCGGCGCGCACGTTGCCTTCTGCGTCCTCGACGTAGAGCGCGCCCCCGTAACCAGCCTCGGCGAACGGGCTCTCCCCCTGCTCGCGAAGCTCCGGCGTGGCGGGCGCTTCGGGGATGTCTGTCTCGGGCTCGAAGGTGCCCAACGGGCGCTCTGGTGTGATCGCGTGCGCCTCGAAGAAGGCCTCGTAGCGGCAGAAGTCCTCAGCGATCTCGCTGGCGGGGAGCTCGAGCATCTCGACCCAGCCCAGGCGGTAGAGCTCGACGTTGGCCAGGATGTGGGTGATCTCGCGCGCCTCGGCCTCGGTGAAGCCGTCGTCGAGAGCGGCCAGATAGATGTCCATGGTGGCCTCGAAGAAGGCGTCCAGGTGGGCGCGGCGCTCGTCGCGGCGCTCCTCTGAGGCGCGCTCCAGGAAGATGCGCGTATGCATCTCCACGAGCTTGGCGCGCACCTTCTCCCCGACCAAGGGGAGCGTGAGCGCCTTCTTGGCGGCGAAGTGCTGGACCGTCTGCCGGATCTTCACGAGGCCCGGTGAGCGCTTCGAGCACTTGGCTCTTCGGGTCCAACGCCCTCACGGGGAGGGCTGGCTCCAAGGCATCGACCGGTTGGATGCCCCTCGGATGCCATCCCGTCCCATCACGAGGATCCCGACCGGCGTGGTCTCTGGGAACCAGGAGACCACGGCTGGGGCGAGCTCGTCGGCCGGGGTCCCGGAGACGAGCAGGTCGTAGGCGCGGTCTGCGGTGCGCTGCTCCGCGATGGCCTCACCATGCCCGGTGGCGGCCACCGCACCGGCTGGCCCGGCTCGCAGGCCACACCCAGGCAGCGGTACATCGCCGACGCGACCGATGGGCGCAAGCGGAGTTCCACCGCTCGAGAGCGCGGCAGCGTAGCCCTGGCCGTCCCCGGCCACCGCGCCGACCGTGTCCGTGAGCCCGTCGGGCTGCTCATCCACGGCCTTCTCGTAGGCTCGCCGGGAGCGCGCCGTGGCCGGATCGTAGCGGTCCAGACCGAGCTCGTGGGCTCGGCGCTGGGCTCCGGTGCCGGCCAGCAAGAGCTGGGGCGTGTCCAGCACGTCCCGGGCCACCAGGATGGGGTAGCGGACCTGCTGGAGGCATGCTACGGCCCCGAACCGGCCCTGGCTGTCCATGACGGCTGCGTCCATCTCGATGGTCTCCCCATCGGCTCGCAGGTTCGAGCCGGTGCCAGCGTTGAACCGCTCGTCGTCCTCCATGATCTGAACGGCAGCGACCACCGCCTCGAGCGCCGAACCACCATCCTCGAGAACCTGCTGGCCCTGGTCGGCGGCGGCTTGGGTGCCATCGGTCCAGGAGGCATCAGAGCCGGCGCCGCCATGGGTCGCGATGCGTGCAGGGGCCGTCACGTCGATCGTCGGATGCACCCACGACCTTGCGTATAGGCGTTGGCGACGGGTTCACCACAACGCCACAACGGACACAACGGACACGACGGGAACAACGGGAACAACACCCCCTGGAGGATGCGGAGATGAGCCATCCTTTGCTTGTCGTTGTGTCCGTTGCGTCTTTGTGGTGAGAGGGTCTCCAGAGCTCATGGCCCGCAAGCCCGTCGTCGGCGTCATGGGCGGCTCAGAGGTCTCCACCGAAGTCGCAGCCATGGCCGAGGCGCTTGGAGGGGGCATCGCTGAGCGTGGGTGGGTGCTTCTTAACGGGGGCCGGTCGGCCGGCGTGATGGCGGCATCGGCTCGCGGTGCCCACGAGGCCGGTGGGCTCGTGGTGGGTGTGCTCCCCCAGGCCACCCAGGATCCAGGCGTGAGCGAGGATCTCGACGTGGCCATCTTCACCGGCATGGGGGACGCGCGCAACGCCATCAACGTCGCATCCAGCGATGTCGTCGTCGTGCTCCCTGGCGGACCAGGCACCCTCTCCGAGTTGGCCCTTGCCCTCAAGGCAGGCAAACCTGTGGTCGCGGTGGCCTGGTCACCTGAGCAGCTGCCGGCTGAGCGCGTGGGCCCGGTGACGGCGTGCGCCACGGTGGCCGAGGCGCTGGAGGCGATCTCCCGGCATCTCGGCGCAACCTAACCGAGGACCACGAAGCGCACCAAGAGACACCAAGGGCCACGAAGGGGACGCCGAGGGGAACCAAGGGGAACCAAGGGTCAGCAAGACAACGGGATCCCTGCCTGGTTAGCGCTGGCCCGCGCGGTGGCGGTACGAGAACGCGCCAGCCACGCCGGCCAGGGCCGTGGCTGCGAGGGCGTAGAGCCATGTGTTCCCAGGGCCTGCAGGGCCTGGTTCAGGGGCTTGGAGCGAGGCGGCGGCGACGTAGGGCTCCCCGGCAGCATCGATGTCGGCATCGGTGAGGTTGTAGCCTGGATCGAACGTGGCTGGACTAGGGTCCGGGTCCAGCAGCCGTGGGAGGGGGAGCAGGTCCTGGCAGTCGCGCACACGCACATCCAGCACGGTCTCCAGGGTCACGGCGTACTTGTTCGTGATGAGGGTCGAGGCGTTGGCACCCTCGGCCACCAGGCGGACCGGGGCCTGGGGTGGGCAGCCGAGGTACGTGGTGAGCTGGTCCCACTCGCTGTCCAGCAGCGCCAGATCGCTGCTCTGTCGCCGTGGGTCCATGGTGGACACCCCGACCAGCTCGCGGTCCTCGGCGGTCAGGTTGGCCTGGCAGGAGGCCAGGTGGGTGTGACACAGGCCCAGCGTGTGGCCGAGCTCGTGGGCGATGGTGTCGGCCAGCTCATCGTGGTCCACGAAGGCGCCCTGGCGGGCGAAGCGCACCTCGCCCTGGCCCTCGCGGCTGAAGGTGGGCGAGGTGGTGAACCAGAACGGCCCCCAACGAAGCGTCCAGTCGTCCGCGCTCACGAACATCTCGTCGCGTCCGGTGTGGCCGAAGTCCTCGTAGCCGGACCGGGTGAGCACGTCGCCCCGATCGGCCTCGATCAGGCTCTCCAACAGCGGGCTGATGGTGATGGTCTGGTTGTCCACCTCGAAGTCCACCTCGCTGTGGGCGCCGTAGTCCACCGCGGCCAGCATACCCCGGATGGGAGCCACGCCCTGGTGGACGATCTCGCGCATGTCGTGCTGCGGGTTCATGACCACGCTGGTCACGTACGGGTTCGTGGCGTGGGCTGAGCGGTGGAGCACGTCCTCGTAGTACTCCGTGCCCGACGACGGGATCAGGGGAGGCCGGATCTCCTCCTCGAGCTCGATGCGGGTCTCCACCCAGTGGACCGCCAGGCCCCCTTGGTTCTCCAGGAAGGCTTCGACCTTGCGGTAGGCCGTGGCCATCGAGCCGGGTCCTACGCGTGAGGAATCGGGGCCTTCCACGCGGATGAACTCGAGCAGCAGGTCCTGTTGTCCTGGACGGGGTTCGTAGGGCCCCCAGTCGATCAGGCCCGTGGATCCCTCCCAGCCGTCCGGGATGCCATCCCCGTCGTCATCCGCGCTGGCGTCTTGGCCGCCGGCCTGGAAGACCTGGACCACGCTGTCCACCAAGCCGGCCCCGAACGTGTCTGGGTCGAGGGCATCGAACCCGTGGGCCACCTCCTCGCCGTCGGGCAAGCCGTCGCCGTCGCAGTCGACGAGCAGGATGCAGGATGGGTGCCCTTCGTGCCCGTCCAGCACGCCGTCGCCATCCACGTCCGGATCGCAGCGATGCTCGGGCGCCTCCTCGGCATCGCGGAGCCCATCGGCGTCGTCGTCGCTCTCCCGGATGGGGTGGCGCCCGTCCCCGTCGCAGTCCACATCACTTCCCAGGGCGGCCTCCTCGCCGTCCAGCAGCGTGTCGGCGTCGGTGTCCTGGGAGAGCGGGTCAGCATGCAAGCCCAGCTCATCGCCGTCGGGCACGCCATCCCCATCGGTGTCAGGGTCCACGGGGTCCGTGCCTAAGCGATCCTCCAGGGGATCGGGCACACCGTCGCGGTCCGTGTCCGGGTGGCTGGGATCCGTGCCGGCATCGAGCTCGAACCGGTCGGAGAGGCCGTCCCCGTCTGAGTCCGGCGATAGGGGATCGGTGCCCAGAGAGAGCTCGCGCCCATCGGCCAAGCCGTCGCCATCGCTGTCACGCGCCAGCGGCGAGAGGCCTGCCTGGTGCTCCCATCCATCCGAGAGCCCGTCCCCGTCCGTGTCGCCGCTGGCTGGGTCGGTCCCGAGACCGATCTCCTCCCAGCTCGAGAGCCCGTCGGCATCAAGATCAGCGCCGAGCCAGGCCCCGCCCGCGATCAAGAGGACCACGAGGGCGGCCGCGCCAGCCCAGAGCCAAGCGGGAGCCACGGCTCCGGTGTCCAGGCGCCCCGCTCGCACGGTGCTGGATCGGGGTGGAGGGCTTGGGGCCACGAGCCCGGATGGGGGCTCGGGGTTCAGGAACCCTTCGGCCTGGGGAGCATCCGCAGCCTCCGCGCGTGCGGCCAAGCCGCCGGACCCGGGTGGTGACTACGCGGCGGCTTGCTGGACGAGCTGGCTCAACCGCTCGTCCGGGGTGTAGTGCTTGGAGCGCCACTCCCGCTCGGCGCTGACGAGCTGCTGCTCCTCAAGGCGCTTGAGGTACTTGTGCGCCAAGCTCGGGCTGATGTCCAAAGCCTCGCACACGTCCTTCTGGATGCAGCCCGGCCGCTCGACCACGAACTGCGCGATCTTCTGCGGCGTCTCGTTGCGCAGCATGCCAAGGGCCTCGACATCGCGCTGGTCCACCTCGCCCACCTTGTAGAAGCGACGGTGGTGGCCCTGCTTCTTGCTCTTCACGAAGCCGGCTTGCTCGAGGCGCTGAAGGTGGTAGACCGTGTTGCCCCAGCCAGCCCCGCAGCCCTCGCAGAGCTCCTGGAGCGAGAGGCCGGGTTCCTCGGTGATGAGCTCATGGAGCTTGGCGCGCACCTCGTTCTCCAGCAGATCGTCACGCTTGATCCGGCTGTAGAGCGGTGCCAAGAGCCACGGTCCGAGGTAGCGCCAGCGAGCCGCGGCCAGGGCAGCTGCGCCGAGCACGGCCAAGCCGGCTGGGATGGCCGCCTCGCGGGGCTCGGGCATGGGGAACGGGATCGCGCTGGACGTCTCCTTCTCCCCGTCACCGATGCCTGGCGCTTCGAGGCCTGCCTGGACAGCATCCAGGGGTTTCGAGAAGCCCGGGCCCGGTAAGGAGGTGGAGACGAACACGTGGAGGTCGTCGGTGGAGAGGTTGACGTCGATGCCACCGGCTCGGGCATGGGCTTCGGCCTGGGCGTCGACGACCTCGGACCCGTCCACCAACGGGGTCTCGGAGGTGTCCACGTCCACAGGGTCCCCGATGCCGGGGACGGTCAACATGGGTAGGATCGTGATCATCCAGAGCAGGTGCATGGGTCTCCCTCTGACCCACTCGGTCTTCTCCAGGTGTACGCTCATCGACCCGGCTATATGAAGGACTTGGATGTGAGCATGGAACGAGACGCTCCATGGGACCACGGGACAAGGGCCCTTTGCGCCCAGGGGGCCCCGGGCGGATCATGCCTTCGTGATCGCTCAACCACGAAGCCAGCAAGCGCTCAACCAAGGCGCGGAGGGGAAGGACACGTTCCCCTCCTAGCGCGGCTTCGTGCCTTTTTCGTGCCTTGGCGCCTTCTTCGTGCCGTGGTGCTTGAGTGACCGCTCGATCACAACGGGGACGCACTGGCGTTCTCCCTTCCTCTCCCCTTGACGGTGGCCTCAGGGCCGCCGGGGGAGCGGGGGACCCGGCCGATGGGCCCATTGGTTCATGCGTGCATCCACAACCCTTCTTAACAGGGTAGATGCGAGCAATGGTTGTGTTCGTGGCAGGCGATCTCGAATCCGACGCTGAGCTCATCGAGCGGATCATCACCGTCATGGAGGGCGCCCGCGTGGGCGCTTGCCGATCCAGACCGGCCCAGGATCCGCCGATCCGCTTCGGGACCATCGATCTCAGCGGTCCTCGCCAGGCCGATCCAGACGCTGACGAAGCGCCTGAGTGACGCCGTCCAGGCGTTGGACCTCGACGACGTAGCTGATGGTCCCTCCTTGCGCGAGCTCCGCGAGGCGGTCAGCCATGACCCCTTCCCGCTGGCGCTCGACGACTTGGAAGGACCCGCCGTTCAACCGGGCATCGAAGGCGCGACAGTACGCGCTGGGGTCACCGGCCTTGATCGGGCGCACCCCTAGCCACCGCGACCGCACGGCGCGCTTGGTGAGATCCCAGACCCCCACCGTGTCGGTGTAGTGGTCCAGGTAGCGCTCCTCGGTCATGTCCACGCCCACCACCTCAGCGCCGAGCTGCTCGGCCACGTGGATGGCCGCCCGGAACTCCGGCGGGGGGAGCATGACCTCGCCCCAGCGGCTCAAGCCCTCCGCGTAGGCAGCATCTTCACCGCTGAGGCCATCCGAGGGGGCCAGCTCGCCGATCTGAGGGGCAAGCTCCGGATCCAGGGCTAGGGCAACCACGTTGGGCTGAAGCTCCTCGAGGGCCTCCACCACCGCTGTCGCCTCGCCGGCAAGCCCCTGGCAGACCCCAAGCAGGTGTAGGGTGGCCCCACCGTCGTCGATCCGGATGGTCTCCACACCGGCGATGAGCCGCGCTCTCCTGATAAGTCTTTCAGGAGAGGGACGTTTCAACGACGCTTCAACCACGTTTCAACGAACCTTCAACGACGTTTCAACGAGCCTTGTTCGTTTCAACACCGTGGGAACAAGGGTTATATAGCCACCCGCGGGCTCGAAGCACGTGCAACGAAGTGCCCTCGTGTTCGCGCTCGCCGCCGCCTTGACCTTCGCGGGGTTGTCGGCGGCCTCCGCCTCCACCTCCACCGCCACCGTTGAGGCCGAGATGATGCTCACCGGCGCCGAGCTAGGCGCCCCCGGCAGCATCCTGGCCCTCCAAGACGGGGAGGGCACGGTCCGGGTGCAACCGATCAGTGGGATCGTGGACATCTGGACCAAGCGCGTCCCGTGCCTCGAGCGCAACGAGGCCGCGTGCATCGAGAGCGAGGCGAGCACGAGCTTCAAGAGCCCCGAGATCGCCGGTGGCATGCTCACCATCGCCCACGGCGACCAGGGCGCCGGCTTCACCTGGATCAACGCCACCGACGGGACCATCGCGTTCGCCAGCGAGAGCGTCGAGCTCGGCTTGGATGGTGGCACCACCGCCACCTTCTCCTCGGACCAGGAAGCCCCCCAGCGCTTCGCCCGCACCAGCTCCCCGCCCGGCATCGTGGCCGCCACGGAGCAAGGCGTGGATGCCACCCTCGACGGGGGCATGGAGCTGCGCACCGTGGACACCCGCGTGACGGTCCGGGAGTCCAACGGTGAGGAACAGAGCTTCGAGACCGGCTGGCGCTGGGAATCTGGCACGGACTTCCCCGCCTACCGCGTGCTCACGCTCATCCACGCCGAGATCGTCGGCCAGGGCTCCGCGCTCAGCGACGGCGAGGGCGCGCTGTTCTCCGGGCCGCCGGTGGGCATCCAGGCCACTTCAGCCGAGCTGGTGCTCGTGGACGGCAGCCTGGACGAGAGCCAGGCGCCCGGTGCCATGACCCTCTCGGATGCCGAGTTCGCCATCCGGGACGTCGACATGGAGGAGGGCACGTTCCAGATCACCGAGTCGGATGCGCCCGTGGCCGTCCCCGAGGACCCGGCCGAGGAGGAGCTCTCCAACACGCTGCTCATCGGCGTGGGTGCTGCGGCTGTGGCCAGCATCGGGGCCGTGGGGTACTACTGGCCCCGGCTCAGCTGGGGCGGTGCAGCCCTGCTCTTCCCCATGTACTCGCGCATCGAGAAGGACGAGCTCTTCGAGAACGAGGTGCGCGAAACCCTGTACGAGCTCATCCAGGACAACCCTGGCATCCACGCCCACGGTCTCAGCGAGGAGGCCGACGTGGGCTGGGGCACCACGGTCTACCACCTGCGCCGGCTGGAACGCAACGGCTTCGTGAACAGCGAGCGCCGCGGCCGGTACCGCCGCTTCTTCCCCGCTGCTGGGTTCATGGCCCGCCAGCGCGAGGTGCTCTCCGTGCTCCAGAACGAGACCACCAACGACATCGCTCGCCTCGTGCTGCGCAAGCCAGGCTTGAACCAGTCGGCCATCTGCGAGGAGCTCGACATCAGCCCGAGCCTGGCCAACTGGCACCTCAACCGCTTGCTCGACGCCGAACTCATCGAGCGCGAGCGCCGCGGCCGCACGGTCCACTACACGCCCGGCGAGGCCTGGAAGGACGTCGAGGACGCCCTCGATCCGGACGTCCAGGCGGCCCTTGAGGGCGCGAGCGCGTAAGCGCTACCCCAGGGCGCGTGTCCTTGGTGGACAACTCCATACGAGAGGAACGGCTCACAAGGGGTGTGCCTGACCGAGAGGCCCCCACCGTCGAGCAAGCCGCCGAGGACATCGCGAGCATGCGCGTGCGCGGGGCGGCCGCGCTGGCCCGCCACGCCGTCCAAGCGCTGGGCGCAGCCGCCAGGGCCGGCGCCTCTGCCGACGAGCTGACCCAGGCCGCCAAGACCCTGGAAGCCACGCGACCCACCGCGGTCTCGCTGCGCAACGCGCTGAGATACACCATGGGCGGGCTGGAGCGCGGGCCGGACGCGGTCTACGCGCGCGCCGAGCGGTTCGTCCACGACTCGCTTCGCGCCCGCGAGCGCGTCGGCCGCATCGGGGCCCGGCTGCTCGAAGACGCTGATGTCGTGCTGACCCACTGCAACAGCCAGGCCGCCATCACCGCCATCACCGCCCGACACGCCCAACGCCCCTTCGAGCACGCCATCGTGCTAGAGACCCGACCCTGGCGCCAGGGGCTCATCACAGCCCGCCAGCTCGCAGAAGCTGGCGTGCCCGTGCGCTTCATGGTGGACGCCGCCATGGGCCTGGCCCTCGAGGAGGCCGATGCCGTGATCACCGGGTGCGACACCATCGCGGCCAACGGCGATGTCATCAACAAGATCGGCACCAACGTGCTCTCCCTGGCCAGCCATCACCAGGCCGTGCCGTTCATCGTGGCCGCTGAGAGCTTCAAGATCGATCCCACCGCTGCCACGGGCCGCGACGTCGTACTCGAGGAGCGCGAGGCCACCGAGGTGATCGACGAGCCCATCCCGGGGGTCACGGTGGACAACCGCGTCTTCGATGTGACGCCCGCCGAGAGGGTCCACCGCTTCGCCCTGGAGCTCGGGCCCACCGAGCCCGGCGATGTCCTGGACGCCTTCAACCGGACCTGGGGCGAGCATCTCACCTGACACCCATCCTGCGTGGCCGCACGCTCGTTTTCTCCCGGTAGGGGAAGAGAGAAGAACCAGAGGCGACGTGTGCCGGCTCGCATGCCAGGCGAGCGGGCCAGGGATGGCGGCATCGACCAGGAGCTGGTGGAGCGCATCGCTTCGCTCTACCGCGTCATCCGCAAGTACTCCCGCCTGGAGGTCTCCGGCCTGGACAACGTGCCCGACGGCAAAGCCCTGCTCGTGGCCAACCACACGGGCTGGGCAGGCTTCGACTTCGCCAACCTCTTCATGGTGGTCCACGACGACCTGGACCGGGACGTCTACACCGCCGCGCACCCGAACTGGTTCCGGCTCGAGATGCTACGCGACCTCTGCCAACGCGGCGGCGTGTTCCCAGCAGGCGTGACCGAGTCGGTCCGCATCCTCGACAAAGACGAGCTCGTGCTCTTCTTCCCCGAGGGCGAGCAGGGCAACTTCAAGCCCTTCACCGAGCGCTACCAGCTCGCCACCTTCCAGCCGGGCTTCGCTCGCGTCGCCCTGGCCGCGGCCACCCCCGTGGTGCCTGTGGTCATCATCGGTGGTGAGGAGGCCCACCCGACCCTCACCCGGCTCTCCTTCACCAAGGACCTCATCGGCGTGGGCCTGCCCATCCCGGCCACCCTGTTCCCGCTGCCCGTGAAGTGGCGCATCCACTTCCTCCCCCCCATCGATCCGGAGAAGTACATGACCGCCGAGACCGCTGATGGCGACCCCATCGAGTCGCTGCGCCGGGACGTCGAGACCCTCATGCAGGACGAGCTGGACCGGGAGATCGAAGCCCGCGGCAACCCGTTCCTGTAGGGTCCCTTCAACACGGAGACACAGAGACACGGAGGGCCACGGAGAACGGGCGAGGCTTGGTTACCCGTACAACCTCAGCTCGCTCTCGGGACCTCTATCGTATTTCAGATGGGCTCCGTTCGCTCCGTGCCTTCGTGCCTCCGGGTTGGATCCCATCGGCGTCGATGAACCGCAAGATCTCCTGAGCGAAGGCCTCCGGCTCGTCTTCCTGCCAGAAGTGGCTGGCGGTCTCGCTGACGTGGGTGAGCTCGGCCTGCGGGAAGGCATCCACCCACTTGCTGGCCAGCTTGGCCCGCATGACCGGGTCCCCGTCGGCCCAGAGCACGCGCATGGGGCGGTCCTTGAGCTCGGGGTAGCCGTCCTGGATGCGATCCAGGGTGCGCGCGCTCGGGTGCTCGGGCCCATCTGGGACCATGCGAACGAGCTCGCTGGCCGCCACCCGCGCACCCCGCTCGCGCATGGGCCACAGGTAGCCCTCCTTGACATCATCCGCTAACGGGTCACGCACGCCCATCCGGAAGGCCGAGCGGGCCACGAGGTTGAAGCGCGTGGCCAGCGCCTTGCCTGGCTTGCTGGAGAGGATGCGGTGCCAGGTGGACAGCGAGCGCTGGCTACGGGGTGGGAAGGCCAGCGTGTTGGCGATGACGATGCGTTCGATCCGCTCGCGTTGGCGCGTGGCTAGCCCCATGCCCATGGGCCCGCCCCAGTCGTGGAGCACCAGGGTGAGCCCCTCGAGCTCCATCTCGTCTGCCATGGCCTCCAGGTTGGCGATGTGGCGCTCCAGGCTGTGGTAGGCGGGAGCCAGGGGCTTCTCGCTCATGCCGAACCCGATGAGATCCGGTGCGACGACGCGGTGACCGGCCTCGAGCATGGGGGGGATGAGGTTGCGCCACAGCAGCGACCAGGCGGGGTTGCCGTGGAGGAAAAGCACCGTCTCACCGCTTCCTGAGCCCTCAGGGGCCTGGTCGATCACGCTCATCCGCACGCCGTCGACCACGGGGACATCACGCCGGTGGTAGGCCAGCTCCCGCTGGACGATCTCCGGGGGTTCCATGCACGGCCAAGCGCGTCCCTCTCTTATCCCTTCTCGCGGCGCAGACCGAGACCCCGCGAAGAGGGGCGCCCACGGCGGCCCTGCTCCCGGGGTGGCCCAGGGGTGTTCCCGAGGGTTGAAGTAGGTGTGGAGCGCCTGGCGAACCAACGTGTGTCGCTTCGCAGCCTACCTAGGACCTCCCATCCGGCTGGATGAGCTCATCTACCAGCCTACGCACTCCATCATCGATCAGTCCTCCAACGCCCGGGAAGGCCGCAAGCCGCTCAACGGAGACGGTTTCGGGGTCGGCTGGTACGTGCCCAAGCTCGGATCCGAGCCCGCCCTCTACCGCAACCTCTCCCCAGCGTGGGCGGATACCAACATGCAGCACATCGCCCCGCGCGTGGAAACACCCATGTTCTTCGCGCATGTCCGCGGGGCCAGTCCCGGCATGAACGTCCAGACCACCAACTGCCACCCGTTCCAAGCCGGCGATCTGCTCTTCATGCACAACGGCCACGTCCGGGGCTTCAACAAGATCATGCGGCCCCTTCGCCGCAGCCTGCCGGATGAGGCCTACGCGAACATCGAGGGCACCACGGACAGCGAGCACCTCTTCGCGCTCATCCAAGCCGAGCTCGGGTCCACCGAAGGCCCCTTCGAGGTCCACCGCCTGGGTGAGGCCGTCGAGGCGGGCTTGGCTCGCATCGAGGCGCTCAAGGCCGAGTACGACGTGCTCGACCAGGGCACCATCGCCAACCTGGCGCTCACCGACGGTCGCAGCCTGGTCGCACTGCGCTGGGCCAGTGCGACGGCAGAGCGCATCGAGAGCTTGTACGTCAGCCGCGCTGGCGGGTTCGCCTGCGAGGATGGCAAAGCCGTCGTCGTGGACCCAGACGGCCGGGGCGCCGTGCTGGTGTCCAGCGAGCAGATGATCGAGCAGGACGTGGGCCTGGACCCGCTGCCACCCCACCACATGCTGCTCGTCTCCGAGGACGGCTCGTACAAGACGCGACCCATCGAGCCCGTGCTCTACAACGAGGCTTGAAGGCTCACTGCTTGTCTCATGGCCCGTCTGATGGCCTCTCCCACAGCATCTCTCAAGCCCAGAGGCGATCGTACTTCCGTTCCGCGTAGGCCAGGAACGCCTCGTGACCGAGCGGTGCGCCGGTGGCTTGCTCGATGAGCGCCGGGGTCGTGTAGAGGCGGCCATGGGCGTGGACGTTGTCTCCCATCCAGGCCTCCAGCTCGCCGAAGGCCTCGTCAGCGATGAGCGCGTCCAGGGGCCCAAGGGCGTCCTCGAGGGCGGCAGAGAGCTGGGCGGCCAGCATGGAGCCCAACGAGTAGGTGGGGAAGTAGCCGAACGATCCACCGCTCCAGTGCACGTCCTGGAGTACGCCGCGGGCATCGTCGGGTACCTTGAGGCCCAGCAGGGCCTCGGTGCGTTCGTTCCACGCGGCGGGCAGCTCGCTGGTGGAGAGCTCGCCGCGCACGAGTTGGGCCTCCAGCTCGGTACGCAGCGCGATGTGCAGGTGGTAGGTGAGCTCGTCGGAATCCACCCGGATGAGCGTGGGCTGGACCACGTTGGCTGCCCGCCAGCACGCCTCGGGCTCCAGGCGCCCGGCCTTGTCAGGGAAGGCCTGCTCCATCATGGGCGCGGCCATGTCCCAGAAGGGTCGTGAGCGGGCCACGTGGTTCTCCCAGAACCGGGACTGGGACTCGTGCACCACCAGGTTGCGCGACTGGCCCACGGGTGTGCCGAAGTGCGCCTCGGGCAGACCTTGGGTGTACATGGCGTGCCCCATCTCGTGGATCGTGCTGGTCACCGCTGAGATGGGGTCCTCGGGCTCGTAGCGCGTGGTCACGCGCGCATCGTACCGGTTGCCTGAGCTGAACGGGTGCGGCGCTTGGTCGAGCCGGCCGCGCTGGAAGTCGTAGCCCATGCGCTCGAGCAGGGCCTGGGAGAGGGTGGCTTGGCCCTCGATGGGCCACGCGCCGGCAAGGGGGCCCTCCCCTGGTTCGGGGGGCTCGGGGGCGCGCTGGATGAGGGGTGCGAGCCCGTCCCCGAGGGCCTGGATCGTGGCCTCGGCTGTGGGCAGCGGGAGCCAGGGCTCGTAGTCCTCGTAGAGCACCTCGTAGGGATCCCGGTCCGGATCGATGGCTTCGGCGTAGGCGCGCTTGAGCTCGAGCACCTTGGCCAGCCACGGCTCGAAGCTCGCGTAGTCGCTCTCGGCCTTGGCCTTCACCCATGCTTCATGGGCACGAGCCGTGGTGCCTGCGATCTGCTCGACGAGCTCGTCGGGCACGCGAACGGCGCGCTCGTAGCTCCAGCGCGCCTCGCGCACGAGCGCGCGCTCCTCTTGGGTAGCGGCCTCGGCATCCACGGCTTGGATGAGCTTGCCCACCTCGGGGTCCGTGGCGATCTCGTGGGCCACGGCATGCAGGGTGGCCAGCTCCTGGGCGCGAGCCTCGGTCCCGCCTGATGGCATCATGGTCTGCTGGTCCCAGTGGAGGAGGCTGGCGGCGCGGTTGAGCGCGTTGACGCGTCGCAACCGATCCTCGAGCGCTTGCTTGGCGGAGGCCACGCTCCGGTCAAGCGCGCCTCTTTTATCAACCCGTCGTGCTGGCGCGGTGTGCTGGAACGGCGCAGCCTGCTCGGGTACTTGCTCCTCGTGCTCACCGCCATCGCTTGGAGCGGGGCCTGGGTCACCGCGCGCCTGGCCGCCCACGATGCGCCACCCATGACCGTCACCGTGGGCCGCTTCGCCATCGCTGCCATCGCGCTGGTGCCCGCGTGGTTCGTCTTCGACCGGCGCAAGCGCATCCAGCTCACGCGCCGGGACTGGGGGCTGCTCTTGGTCATGAGCCTGACAGGCATCACCACCTACACCGTGCTCTTCCTCATCGGCGTGCGCCTGGCGCCCGCAACGGATGGGGCCATCATCACGCCCGGGTTCGTGGGGCTCTTCGCCCTGCTCCTGGCCGCCTTGTTCACGCGCGACCCCGTCCACCGCGTGCCCGTGATGGGTGCGGGCCTGGCGCTCGTGGGATCGCTCGTGGTGGGCTGGGATGCCCTGGCCACCGGTGGCACGGGCTCGGCGCGCGTGCTAGGCGATCTCGTCTTCGTGGCCTCGGCTGTGGCCTACGGCGCCTACACCGTGGTGGGCAAGCGCCTCTCGGACACCGTGCCGGCGGTGACCAGCATCCTGGTGGCCTCCGCGCTGGGTGCCCTGCTCCTGACTCCCCTGGCCTTGGCTGTCGAGGGCATCCCGGAGCTTGCCAGCTGGAGCTGGCGGGCCTGGCTCAACGTCACGTATTTGGGCTTGGTGGCCACGGCCATCGCGTTCGTGACCTACTACCTGGGCGTCCAGTTGCTCGGCGTGGGCCGCACCGCGCCTGCCCTGGGCCTGGTGCCTCTGTTCGCGGTCGTGGGCTCGGCTGTGCTGCTCGACGACACGCTGACCTGGTTCCACGCCGCCGGTGGCTCGCTCGTGGTGGTGGGCATCCTGCTGCCCGCGTTCATCCGGGAACGCGACGGATGAGCAGGGCGCCAGGTTAGCCCAGCGGGATCGCTTGCCAGGCCACGGGCACGGCCCAGACGAACGCGAAGCCCCCGCCGCGGTGGCTGGCGGTCAGCGTCCAGGGGCCCGGGGTGGCCTCGAAGAGCTCGGCGAAGAACGCCTCGCCGGTGCGGTCCACGGAGAAGAGCCACGGTGCCTGGCCGCCTGGTGCGGGGAGCACGGTGCCCGCGGCCCCGTCGGTGCCGCCGGCGTAGGCCATGACGTGGTCGAACCCCTCGGGCACGTCGAGGGTGGCGGCGTGCACCTCGCCCTCGTCATCGGTCTCGGCCACAGGGCCTGTCTCGTACCAGAGGGCCTCGGTGAGCGTGGTCTGCTCGGCCAAGCGGACATCGAAGCGGGGCGCGCCCTCCCAGGTGTAGGTGTAGCTTGTGAGGAAGCCTACGCTGGGGGCATACGTCCAGGTGACGTTGAACGAGTCGTCGCCCAAGCTCATGCGGTAGCCCGGCTCGAAGCCGGAAGGTGTCTCGACGGGGGCGGCCTGCGCGGTGACCGTGTGCACGCCCCGTTTCCACGTCTTGCCATCGTAGAGGGGGAAGTCGAGGATGGGCCAGCCTTCCGGGTGCTGGGGGCTGGGCAGGCGGTTGAGCTCAGCGTCCCGATGGCCGAACCAAGCTCTCTCGAGGTGCACCTCGCCTTTGAGATCGCTGGGCTCGGCCCCGGCGAAGAGGTAGCCTTCCTCGCTGGCCTCGGCGACGACGACGGTGAACCGGTCGGTGAGATCCCAGCGCCCGCTGGCTTCGTAGGTCCAGGCCGTGCCCACCTCGAGATCGGGGGCCGGGAGACCGTCGGCCTCGCGCTGGCTCTCTTGGGCAGCATCGTTGAGGATCCGGGTATGGGCCTCGTACCCGGGCATATCGCTTGAGCCGGCCTGGGGGTCTGGGTCCTCGGCGCCGGAGAGGCATCCGCTGGCCGCCAGGGCGAAAGCCAGCAGCAGCATCCAGGCGATGCGCACGGGCAGGGATGGGTGCCAAGGGGTGTCAATGTTCCCATCGAACCCTGTAAGAGCCCCTCGGAAGCTCAGGCGGTCAAGCTCGGTCAACCGGTCAGGCCCGAGAGGGCGGCTTTGTCGAAGAGCCGCAGGCCGCCGTCGTCGATGGGGATGGCGTGCGGGTCCCCGAAGCTGGCGAGCACGTCGGTGAGCACCTCGGTCTCGCCGTAGGCCACCACGGTGTTGCCCAGCATGGCCGCCATGGCCACGCCGCCCTCAGCGCACGCATCGATGGCGGTGAGCGTGTTGTCGTCGACGATCCCGGTCTCCCGGTCGAAGAGCGCACCCTCGCGGAAGATGGCTTCCAGGGTTGGGTTCTCGGCCACGCGCTCCAGGCAGCCCTGGCCGACCTCGGTGATGCGCTCGAGCACGTCGCGGTCGCGCAGGACCTTGCTGGTCTCCACCTCCCTGCCCACGGTGGCCACCACGACCTCGCCCCTGGCAGGCAGCCGGGTCTGGGTGCCGTAGGGGGCCAGGCCGGGCTTGGTGCGCAGCACGGCACCGCCGAGGAAGCTGGCGGCTACGTCCGAGAGGCCCGTGCGGTGGCGCACCTCGGCCAGGTGTGCCGCGCGCAGGGCATCCGAGCGCCCATCGCCCAGACACCGGGCGAGCGCGAAGGCGCTGGCCAGCGCGCTGGAGCCGCTGATGCCGAAGCCCTGGCCTGTGGGGCTGCCTTCGTGGACGGTGCAGGCCACCTGGACGCCTCGGTCGCCGAGCAGCTGGCGCAGCGCCTCGCGGGTGACGTTCGCCTCGCCCTCCCGGTTGGCGCGTGTGACCTGGATGCTGGGCTCGCTGGCCGCTTGGGCTTCCACCGTGGCCACGACACCGGTGCCCAGGCAGAGCCCCGCACCCCAGGAGCCGGTCTTGGCTGGCTCCTTG
Source organism: uncultured Thermoplasmatales archaeon (assembly GCA_964396185.1). Classification (GTDB taxonomy): domain Archaea; phylum Thermoplasmatota; class SW-10-69-26; order SW-10-69-26; family SW-10-69-26; genus CAYNEI01. The sequence goes on along the minus strand of CAYNEI010000003.1, from coordinate 61,931 downwards.
GGCTCGATGCGTGGCACGAAGAAGGCGCTGACGTGGCAGGGTGCGAACGTCGTGGCTTCGCTGCGCTTGACCAGATCCGTGGGCGCCATGTTAGAGGGCCTCCGAGAGGTGGATGAGCACCAAGCGGGCCACGGTGTCCTTGGTCCCTTCCATGGCTTGCGAGCCGCCGTCGGTGACCACGTGCACGCGCGTGTCGTCCACGTCCACCTCCTCGAGCCGATTCGCCACGACGGCATCGGCGCGGTTCTCCTTGAGGAAGCGGCCGACCTTCTCCAGCAGCGCCTCCTCGCTAGCACCGGCCTCGGCCTTGAAGGCCACGAGGCGCTGGTCCCCGGAGAGGACCTCGCGTAGCTTGGGCAGCACCTTCTCGGTGGGCACGAGCTCCAGGCTCAGATCAGTCCCGCTGGAGAGCTTGCCATCGCCTGGCTCCGTGCGGAAGTCCGAGATGGCTGCCGGTAGCAGCACCCAGTCGAACTCGGCCGCGTCTGGCGCGAGCTCGATGAGGTCGGCCACGGTCACGAACCTGCGCACAGGCACAGAGGCCGGCAGCTCGCAGTGGCCATGCCCGAACCAGAGCTCCACGTCAGCACCGAGCCGGAAGGCTTCTCGAGCCATCGCGGCGCCTGTGCGGCCGGTGCTCTTGTTGGTCACGACGCGCATCTTGTCGATGGCCTCGATGGTGGAGCCGTTGATCACGAGCACCCGTTTGCCGGCCAGCGTGCCGGGGCCGGTGGCGGCAAGGACGTGCTCGACGATGGCCTCGATGCTGGCCATCTTGGCTTCTTGCTCCTCGAGCACCGGTTCCACGATGCGCGCGCCGCGCTCCCGCAGGGTCTCGAGGTGGTCCTGGGTGGCGGGGTTGTCGAGCATCTGCTCGTGCATGGCCGGCGCGATGACCACGGGACCGTGGCCGAGCGTGGTGCCCACCAGGCTGGTGACCGGCGTGTCGTCGATGGCCAGGGCCACCTTGGCGATGGAGTTGGCCGTGGCTGGTGCGAGCAGCACGCAGTCCACCTCGCCCTTGGCGCCCCACAGGTGCTCGACCTGGCCGGAGAGCGCCGTGATGGGTGCGTGACCCGTGGCGAACTCCAGCGCGTTGGGGTGGAGGATCCCCAGGGCCGCCTGGGAGGCGAAGGGGATCACCTCTGCGCCGTGGCGGATGAGCTCGCGGGCCAGCTTGACCGTCTCCACGGCCGCGATGCTGCCGGTGACCGCCAGCGCGATGGTCTTGCCCTCCAGCAGCGTGGACTGGCCGCCGCGGATCGCGCCTGAGGGGTGCATGGGCCGCGATAGGGGGCTTCCCTTCAAAAGCTTGGCCGCTGGACGGGCCGACGTTCACCACGACGCCACAACGAGCACAACGGACCGATCCGGGGCAAGGAACCCGATCGGGGGACACCACGGCCCCCGGGGGGAGGCCCGGGGGAGGGCTTCAGGTCCTGGGACTCGGCGGATGACGGGCGCACAGAGAACAGAGGGTAGCGCACGGATCACAGAACTGTCACGGGCGGAGTCGCTCGCTGCGCGTATCGATCGGGGGTGGCGTCGGTGCTGTGTTCCCTGTTCCTTCGTGCTCGTTGTGACGTTGTGGTGAGCTTGTGTGGGTGTGCCCGAAAGGACCACGTGCTGGAACGGGCTTGCCCGTGCGTGACCACCTACCGCGTCCCCCTTGGAGCCACCTTCACACCGGACGACGTGCCCGAACGCTTCGAGCCGGGCTGGGTGCTGGCCAAAGCCGCCCACAGCGCCCTGGCGGATGGGGATCCAGACGAGGGCACCCGGCAGATCCAAGTCGAGACGCCGTGGGGCGAGCTCACCGTCGAGGCGCGTGGTGCGGGGAGCTTGCTCGTCGAGCTCCCGCGCATGGAGATCGCGGTGGAGCGCACGCTTCTCAGCGCCACAGCCATGCAGCTGGGCCTGGCCCCGGCCACCATCGAGCAGACCCGGTCCACGATCCAGGTCGTCGACGTGGGCCGCCAGGTGTTGGTGGCCCCGCTGCCCGATGGGGACGAGGTGCGCAACGCGCCCGAGAACGCAGACCCTAGCAAGGCGCCGCAGATCGACACCAAGGAAGCCGTCGCGTACGCTGTGACCCAGCGCACGCCCTACGTCAAGATCCTCGGCCGCTTGTGGGGCCCCGCCGAGCCCCTCTCTGCGCTGGCAGCCGCCGCCGTCCACCTCGTGCGCTCCGGCACCCTGCGCGCCACCTACCCGCGCACCCGCATCGTCGGTCAGATCGTGCCCGGCGAGGGCGACGAGCGCTGCGAGATCACCGTGCAAGCCAAGAAGATCCAGGACAAGCCCAAGCTCGAGCGCCTGCTGGTCGGCGGGAAGGTCGCGGCTGTCTCCAGCGGGTAGCGAAGCGTTGAAGAAGGGGTCGTTCATTGCCGCGGCCCCACGGAAAGCGGGTGTAGTCCAGTGGTAGGACTGAAGCTTCCCAAGCTTCCAGCCCGGGTTCGAATCCCGGCACCCGCATGAGACCCGAGCGTCTCGACCGATGCGCGCTTGCGTCACGTGCGGGCCCCAACGCTCGCGCACCCCGACTGCACGAGCAAGCGCTGCGAGCGAAACCCTCCTAATGGGCCCGATGGCCATCCGATGCCAGCCGTCGCCATCGGCTCGCAGTCGGCTGGTGCGCTGTGGATCGTCAGATCGACGCTGTCCGTCTGGTTGGACAGTCACCGACCTGACCCCGCCGCTCTTATACAACGACCCAGGAGACCCTGGTCTTGAGAGGGGCCAGCATGGATGATGACAGCCGAGGCGAGCCACGCCGACGCGCCCGATCGCGTCAGCTCGGCTGCCAGCGTGGCGTCTCGAACATCATCGGCACGCTGCTGCTCGCGCTGATCACCGTCTCCATGGCTCTGGCCTACTCGGACTTCGTGATCCAGGCCGTGCCCGACCCGCAGACGCGCGGGACGCTCGAGGTCAGCGCGCGCCTGGAATCGGGAGGTGGCCAGTGGGGCACCGGGGACGAGGAGATCATCATCGCCCACCAGGGCGGCCAGGAGCTCAACGCGAACCAGACCACCATCCACGTCCAGGTCGGGAGCTCAAGCTCAAGCTACACCGGGTCCTCGCTGGCCTCCAGCTTCTCGGACGGCTCGTTCACCATCGGGGAGCGCTGGACGGTCACCGAGACCATCCAACCCAAGCAGACCGTCGTCGTGGACATCGTGGACCACGGCCCACCGGCCTCCATCATCGGCTCAGCCTCGCTCACCGCCGGCGCCCAGGACTGCTCGAGCGACACCACGCCACCCACCATCGCGTCGTGGTCGCGCACCCCGGTGGACGTGGACGGTGATCTGGGCGGCGTCGTGAGCATCACGGCCACGGCCCAGGATGCGTGCACAGGCGTCGATGCCACCCAGACACCGCACCTCTGGTACCGCCTGGACGACGGCACGGCTCCCGCCTTCACCGACGTGGGCGCCATGACCCATCTGGGCGGGGCCAGCTGGAACGCTGAGATCCCCGAGCCTGCCTCGGGCTGGGATGCCCACGGCAACGACACGCTGGAGTACTACCTCTCGCCGCTCGTCGACGATCTGGGCAACAGCGGGAACAGCTCCACCCAGGCCGAGTTCATCGAGCCCGCTGATCCCAACGCCGGCACCCTCACGTACGCCACCGACTACGTCGTGTTCACAGGCACGCTGACCGACTTCCCGGCGCTGCAGAACGCCAGCGACGGCGGCAACGAGTCCACCATCACCGAGGCCGCCTCCGGCGCCAACACCACCAGCTCGCAGATCTACGGCAGCGCGCACACCAGCAACGGCGCCACCGGTCCAGGCAACGCCACCGGCGCCCCGGACGATGCGTGGGCCACGCTGCCCAGCCACAGCGACTGGGTCACGGTGAGCGGGTTCAACAGCTTCACCGGGACCATCGAGGTCGTCGAGATCGCCTTCGAGGGCCATGCCACCGGCACGGCCAGCGGGAACGAGGATACCCTGGCCCTCTCGTACGCGGTGAGCGGCTCGGCAGGCTCCACCAGCCAGAGCTTCACGCTCAGCGAGCTGGGCACCACCGACGGGCCAGCGGTCTACCTCAACGTCACCAGCGACCGGGCCTGGTCGTGGGCCGACATCTCGAACCTCCAAGTCAAGGCCACCTACGAGAAGGACCAGGCGGAGGACAACGCCGAGCTCTTCGTCGACGCGCTCTGGGTGCGCGTCAGCTACGACGACCCGGCCTACGACGCCCTGGTGCAAGTGAACGTCACCGGCGTGCCCTCTGGCAGCGACCAGACCCTGGAGCTGGAGTACCGAACCAGCGACGAGGTGTTCGATGTCGAGGTCTACGACCACGCCCTGGCCACCTGGACCCAGCGCGGCGTGAGCCTGACCGGCTCGACGCCCACGAACTGGACCTACGATCTCACGAGCGACGAGCTCTCTGGGGCTGGCGAGGTGCTCGTGCGCTTCAGCGACGACGGGCCGGATGCGGTGCAGGCCAGCCAGCTCGGCCTCGACTACATGCGGGTGAGGACACGATGATGCGCGCAACCGAAACGCCGGTCACACGCAACGACCAGGGTGTTAGCCTCATCCTGGGAGCCATGCTGCTAACCGGCGTGGCGCTCATGGCCTTCGTGAGCTACCAGTTCAGCGTGGCCCCGGAGCTCGATGCGGCCCTGGAAGCCGAGCACAGCCGCCAGGTCTCCGGCCAGCTCACCACGCTCAAAGCGACGCTTGACCAGCACGCCGCCAACCAGACCACCGGCATCTCGGCCACGCCCATCGATCTGGGCCGCGAACGCACGTCGATCTTCTCCTCGGCCACGGTGAGCGGATCGCTGAGCTACACGCCGGAGGACAAGCCCGTGCGCGTGGACGCCAAGCAGGTGCTCATCCAGCAGCTCAACAGCTCCAAACGCATCAGCCAACCCGAGGCGTGGACCGACGTCTCCGGCGGCTCAACCCCCATCGAGGACGTCGACGAGGTCGTGAATCTGCGCGTGCGCATCGACCGCATCGCACGCGACTACCAGGGCGACCACGTGGCCGTCGAGGTCCGCGATGCCGATGGCGACTTCGCCGGCGAGTTCCGCACGTGCGTGGCCGACCACGCCCCGGACTGGGACCTGCACACCGTCGTGCGCGATGCCGACGGCGCCATCCTCTACAACAACGCCCAGAGCTACTTCAACAACCAGGAGTACGCCCCGTTCTGGCTCAACGCGCTCAACCCCGACTACCGCTTCGACCAGGTGCTCGGCGTGGCCGAGAAACCCATGGAGCTCATCCTGCGCGTCCAGGACGACATCGGCGAGACCGGCAGCTGCCCAGGCGACGGTGACGCCGGAAGCGGCAGCGACACGATCACAGCCGAGTACAGCATCACGTACTTCCAGGCCAGCGACGGCGGCCCCATCCTCCAAGGCAGCGGCGGGCTCGTGGCCGAGGGCTACAACCGCACCTTCAAGGGCGGAACCATCGCCTACGAGGCCACCAACGGCAACCTCGTCGACCAGACCTTCCTGCTCGAGAACGGTGGCCTGATCCTCGATCAAGAGGACGGCTCGGTGTTCAAGATCTCGCCGGGGTTCGATGCTGGGCTCTCCTCCAACACGGTGGTGCTCAGCATGACCGTGCCCACCACCCAGGGCGACACCACCACGGTCACAGGCTCAGGCACGGGCACGGTGTTCACGAACGCGCGCGAGAACTACCTGCTGCGCGCCCAGGCCACGAACTTCACCATCAACGTCACCACCGACCACCCCGCGCTGTGGACGACCCTGTGGCGCGACGAGCTGCTGGATGCTGGTCTGGGCGAGGGCACCGGGTTCGACATCGTCAACGCCAGCACGTGGGCCCGCGTGGACATCTGGGGCCTGCTCGACCCCGACCCCACGAGCGACGTCTACGACCTCTTCGTGACCCTGCGACAAGCCAACGTTCGCGCCAACGTCCAGGGCTAGGGCTTCGTGGCTTCTTCGTGCCCTTCCCTTGGGGTAGCGCGCCGGCTAGGGTGGCCCGCTCTTCCCCGCGCGGCCGTGGCGCAGGCGGCGGTAGATCACGTAGCCCACCAGGGCCAAGGACGGCGCGGCCAGGATGTAGCCGATCACCAGCGAGCGCGTCTCGCGCTCCGTGTAGCGCATGGTGACCGCCACCTCGGTGGTCTGCTCCTCGGCTGACGCGGATTCGTTGAGATCCTGCTGCGAGCCGATGAGCAGCGCGGTGCGGTTCTGCCCGTCGGCCACGAAGTTGAAGTCGTAGGTGTCCGTGATGTTGCGCTTGCTCAAGTTCAGATCGTAGAGGACATCTGGCCCCAGCTCGAACGAGTACGTCGAGCCGTTGAGCGCTCTGGCCGTGAGGTTCTCCATGTTCATCAGGTAGACCTCGATGGGCCCCCCTGTGAGCACGGTGATGTTCACCGAGATGTTCTCCCCCGCGCCCGCAGGCTCGATGAAATCCGGTACCATCTCGCCAGGGGCCAAGCGGAACTTGGGTGATGGGAGCTCGCGCTCCACCTGGGTCGGCTGGTAGTAGGCTGCCGCGAAGAGCGCGCCGAACACGGCAAAGCCCATGAGCACGATGGTCACCCGCAACATCGCTAGCTGTTGCGTACGGTCTCGACCTCTTTAGCCTTCCCTTCCCGGCCGACCCCGGGCCGCGGGCGCCGACAGGCCTATAAGCTTGTCAGCCCCCTTGAGGTGCGCCCATGGCACAGGAGTTCTGGTCCCTTGGCCTCCTCTTGGTCTTGCTCCTGCTGGTCCTGGCGCCACCTGCCATCCTTCTCTTCAGACCCAAGCGCATGCCAGGGACCCTTCTGGAGACGGCCAAGCGCCTGGTCCAGGACTACTGGGTCCACTTCGCGCTCTTCGGCGTCATCCAGACCCTGAAAACCTACGTAGACAGCCTCAACGACCCCATCCGCGGCTTGCTGGGCAACTTCACCTTCCTCATCCACACCCTCGAGGGCGACCTGGTCATCTGGATCCAGCAGACCTTCCAACACCCCGTGCTCACCGAGCTGCTGAACTTCAACTACCTCTTCGGGTTCATGCTGCTCTCGTTCCTCAGCGTGATGATCGCCGCCTACGCCGACGACCGCGAGGTGGCCAACCAGATGATCCTCGTGCTCCTCGTCCTCTACATCCTCACCCTTCCCATCTACGTCTTCTTCAACGTGCAGGTCACCAGCGACTACCTGCCCGGCATGAAGAGCCTGCTCTACCACTCCCGCGAGTCCTACTTCACCTTCTTCGCCACCGCGGACCCCTTGGACAACGCTTGGCCCAGCCTGCACATCGGCATCCCGTACGCCTACGTGCTCGTGCTCTGGTGGACCCTGCGCGACCGCGGCATCCGGCCGCTGGCCAGCGGGTACGCGCCCTTCCTCTACTTCGCCATGGCCCAGCTCGCCGTCTACTCCTTCAGCGTGCTTTACCTCGGCGTCCACTGGGTGCTCGACATCCCAGGTGGCCTGCTCATGGGCTATTTGGGAGCCATGATCACCAAGGAGATCCACCGCGACGCTTTCAGCGTGATCGACCGCTTCGCCAGACGCATCAACCAGGCCCTCTCGAGCGCCTGGCACCGCGTCCAAGGGGGATGAGAAAGCCATGCAGCTCTCTCCCCGGAACCACCCCTGGGCCCTGAGCCCATACCCCTATAAGGGGACCTCGTCTGTGCGGAGCTAACCATGGGGCTTGGCATCTGGTCCGTCTCCCGGATCTTTTTGCTCCTGACGCTCGTCGCGTCGCCCCTCATGATCCTGCTGTTCCGTCCCCACAAGACGGACAACGGGTTCTGGGGCACCCTCCAGCTCATGGTGACCCGGTACTGGCCCCACCTGCTCCTCTTCGGCGCGCTCTACGTCTGGAAGGGCTACGTGGACAGCCTCAACGACCCCATCCGAGGCGTGTTCGGCGACTTCACCTTCCTCATCCACCGCCTGGAAGGCGACGTGGTCCTCTGGTTCCAGAACGCGTTTGCCCACCCAGCGCTCACCTGGGTGCTCAACACCAACTACCTGTTCGGCTACGTCTTCCTCACCTACTTCTCCTTCATCCTGGCCACCTACATGGACGACCGCGAGCTGGCCAACAAGGTCGTGCTCAGCACCGTGGTCATCTACATCTTAGCCGTCCCCTTCTACATCTTCTTCAACGTCCAGATCACGGGAGATTTCATCCCCGGCATGGAGAGCCTGCTCTACCACTCGTCCGGCACGTATCTCCAGTTCTTCAGCCACGTGGACCCCCTGGACAACGCCTGGCCCAGCCTCCACATCGCCATCCCGTTCGGCCTCTTCGTGCTCCTCTACTGGACCATGCGCGACCGCGGCGAGACCCTCTCGACCTGGGGCTACCGCCGCTACTTCTGGCTCATCGGGATCCAGCTGCTCGTGTTCACGTTCAGCATCCTCTACCTCGGCATCCACTGGATCCTGGACATCCCCGGCGGCCTGCTCATCGGCTACTTGGGCGCGTTGATCGTCGAGGAGGTCCACGAGGACATCGTGGGCGGCCTGGAGCGCGCAGGCGAGGCCGTGCGTCGGGTCGCCGCGGGCATCTGGGAACGGGTGCGACCCGTGGGCGACACCGAGCACGGTTGACCACGCTCACCACAACGCCACAACGAACACAACGGGCCTCTCGGACCCAACCAACCACGGTTACCACAACGCCACAACGAACACAAGGAACCTCTCGGACCCAACCAACCACACTCACCACAACGCCACAACGAACACAAGGAACCTCTCGGGGGAACCGACCAAACCTGTCGGCTCCCTGGGCTTGCGCGGCCCACGCCGCCGGTCTGGATCCCGGCAACCGACGCCCGCCGCATGGGCTTGGATCCCCCGTCGGATCCTTACCCTTGGCGCGTCGTTGTGCCCGTTGTGCCCTTGTGGTGAGAGGTTGGGGATCCCCAACACGGACCAGGGCCACATGCTTATCTAGGCCCGCACGGGTTGCCTGTCAGGGAGAACGATGAAACTCACCTTCCACGGTCACGCGTTCTTCGAGCTCGAGCTCGCCAGCGGCGCCCGGCTGGCCATCGACCCGTTCACCTCGGATGCCGGCAACGGCCTCACACAGACCACCGCTGAGGACGTGGATGCCGAGGCCGTGCTCATCACCCACGGGCACGCTGACCACTTCGGCGCCACCGCCGAGATCGGCGCGCCCGTGCTCGCCATCCACGAGATCATGCAGTACTGCAACACGCTTGGCCTGGACGACGCCGCCGGCACCGGGGGCGGCGGGATGAACATGGGCGGCACCGTCGAGCTCGGTGGTGCAGAGATCACCATGGTCTCGGCCAGCCACTCCGGCGGATGTCCAGGCGGAGACGGCCCATTCATGGGTGAGGGCGGCCACCCGGCCGGGTTCATCATCGACGACGGCGAGACCAGCTTCTACCACATGGGCGACACGGCGCTCATGGGCGACTTCAAGCACGTGATCCGCGACGTCTTCTCGCCCGATCTCGTGGCCGTGCCCATCGGCGATGTGTTCACCATGGGCCCCCGACACGCCGCCGTGGCCGTGGACTGGACGGGGGCAGAGGCCTGCATCCCCATCCACTACGACACCTTCGAGCCCATCGAGCAGGACCCGGAAGCCTTCGCGCGCCAAGTCGACAAGAGCGCCAAGGCCGACACCCATGTGCTCAAGCCCGATGCCTCCATGACGTATTGACCCCAGGATCCCCTGACCCCAGGACACCTTACGACACCTTACTAGGAGACCCCAATGGCCATCTTCTCCGTGATGAGCAAGCCACCGGTCACGGTGGACCACGACCAGAGCGTGCGCGAGGCCGCCGAGGCCATGCGCGAGAACCGTGTCGGCTCCCTGCTCGTGCTCAAGCAAGGCGAGATGGCCGGCATCATGACCGAGGGCGACATCGTGCACAAGGTCGTGGCCACAGGCGCCTCGCCTACAGAGACCACAGCCGGCGAGATCATGAGTGAGCCGGTCATCACCATCGAGCCCGCAGCGGCCCTGGACGACGCCATCGAGCGCATGATGGAGCACGGCGTCAAGCACCTCGTCGTCGCGCTGGAAGGCGATGTGCGCGGCGTGGTCACCGTCACCGACATCGCGTACGCCCAACCCGATCTGGCCCGGCAAGCCCGCGACCACCTGCGCACGCATTGGGAAGGGTGAGGCCTACCCCGGCTCTTCCGCGGCGGTGAATCGGACGAGCACCGCGTCCCGGTCGATGATCTCGATGAACGCTCGCTTGTGGGGCTTAAGGCCCAGGACGCGTTGAACATCCTTGGGCCAGTAGGTGCCAAGCGTCCCGGAGCCGATCCTGGAGACCTTGGCTTCGTAATCGGCGTGGAAGCCGACGCCGGCTTCGGCATCGACCCCGATCTGCTCGTAGGGTTCCAGCGTGCTGGCATCACAGTTCGTACAACGCGCGCCATGGAGGTGCCGGAAGCTGATGACGTGCTTCCCGTTGGTCACCCGGTAGGTGAGATCGTCGCATCCCTCGAACGTCTCCTCCCCGCACCGCGGGCACTCGAAGAATTCGCCTACGGGCCAGATCCTGTCCGAGCTTGCTGCCCCCACCTCGTCGAGGCGCTGCTCGAAGGTATCTGCGTCGGTGAAGACCGCGTCCACCTCGATGGGGCCGAAGGCCGGATCGTCGATCTCTCGGTCGGCGGAGTCCTTTGCCAACGTTCGCTCACCTCGAAGGTGGTTACGACGGGCTGTGGGTTGAACCTTCACCAGTACAATGTAATGGCTTTCGGGCTTCGTTCGTCGGTCGCATCGGTCTCACGATCGGTGTAGACCTCGCCCAGCATGAACGCTCGAGCTGGGAGGTTGGAAGTACCGGTTCATCACGTCCGCCGAGGCCACGCGGAACTCTGCTAGCGATCTAGCACCCCAGCACGCTCTCCATGTTCGAGGGAGCCAGATCGTACCAGACGTTGGTGTCCACGAGGTACAAGCCTAGCTACCCCACCAGTCCAGCGCCCGCTCCTCGAGCTCCGCGGATGTGAACTCGTCTCGAAACTCGCGAAGACCGCCAGCCCACTCCAACCCGAGATGGCGAGATTCTCCATGGGGCTTGCGAGCCAGGAGGAAGCGAGCGAAATCCTCGACCTCTCCGCGTAGCTCGGGTGGGAGGGATGCGATCAGGTCCTCCAAGGACTTCTCGTCCGGGGATAGGGCCATCGAATGCACTTACGGCCGAGCTTCTTTTTAAAGACGATCGAGGAGGCATGGTGAAACTGTCTGGTCCTTCGCCGATGCGCGCCAGCGCGATGAGCGTCGAGGTATCCACGAGCGCTCGTCGCTCAGGATCTCTGAGGATCGCGACCGCCCTCGTCTCCGCTCTCCTCGTCAGCGAGCAGCTCGAGGGCCGCCGCCCGGTCGGCCTCGGCCTCTGCTGGATCGTAGCGATGGTACGCGATCCCGCGCTCGGTCGCCGCACGCGCCATCTGGGAGATGCTCACGCCGGCGTAGCCTGCTGCGGCCTCAAGGCTGAGCTCCCCGGCGGTGAACTTGGTGAGCCCGCGCTCGAGGCGCATGGCCCTCAGGCCCTCGGAGAGGGCGGTGCTCACCACCGCGGAGCGGTTCGTATCGAGCTCAGCAGCCAACGCCTCAAGGGCTTGCTCAAGCTCGTCTGGGAGCCGGACCTCGACGTTGCCCATGTCGTAACCGATCGTCGTCGGATGCCTTTACGGTTCCGTCAGCCCGGAGGCGACCGGGAGGCGAAAGGCCCTTGGCGTAGAACACGGTGGCAGACGCGTGCCCGACGGCTCCGGCTTGGTCCCGAAGGCTCTCACAGATGCCTTCTCGCTGGCAGCAGAGCGGACGCTGCTCAAGCAGATCGAGCAGGACGCGATCCCCCACCACATCGCGGTGATCATGGACGGCAACCGGCGCTTCGCCCAGCAGCAGGGCCTGGAGCCCACCGTGGGTCACGAGCTGGGCCGGGACACGCTCGAGAACGTGGTGGACTGGTGCCTGGAGATCGGCGTGAAGGTGCTCACGGTCTACGCCTTCAGCACGGAGAACTTCGAGCGCAACCCCGGCGAGGTCGTCCACCTCATGGACCTCTTCGAGGAGAACTTCTACAAGATGGCCGACGACGACCGGGTGCACGACAACGAGATCAGCGTGCGTGCGATCGGCCGCACGGAGCTTCTGCCGGCCCGGGTCCAGGAGGCCATCGCCTACGCCGAAGAGCGCACCCGCGACTACGACACCTACCACTACAACATCGCGGTGGCATACGGCGGCCGCGAGGAGCTGGTCAGCGCCATCCAGGATATCGCCTCGGAGGTCCAGGCCGGCAAGCTCGCGCCCGGGGAGATCAGCGAGGCCACCGTGGCCGAGCGCCTCTACACCCACCCGCTGCCTGACCCGGATCTCATCCTGCGCACCAGCGGCGAGGAGCGCATCAGCAACTTCCTGCTCTGGCAGCTGGCCTACAGCGAGCTCTACTTCGCGGATGTGTACTGGCCCGGGTTGCGCAAGGTCGACTTCCTGCGCGCTGTGCGCGACTACCAGCGACGCAAGCGCAACTTCGGCGGCTGACGCCCGAAGGAATCGGGCCAGGGCGATAGAAAAGGCGTGCAGGCCGCGAAGTCACGTCCAGCGGGCCCAGTGGACCCAGCCGTGCGTCAGGTTGTCACCAGGAGGGAGAGCGCATTTCGTTCGGAAGGTTCAAGGCAAGCTCACGCCTTGCCGGCCGACAGGGAGCAACATGTCTTCCACGGGGGCAAGCATCCAGGCGCCAACCGCCGACGACGCGCCCAGCGATGCTGACGACGAAGGGCCACCTGTCAAGCGACACAAGCTCGCCCAGCGCGGGGACTGGCCCTGGCTCCCCACGCAAGGGTGCGGGCACCTGGCTCCCCACCCGTACTGCGAGGACTGCGGACAGGTCAAGGCCGTGGGCACCGGACGCGCCATGGACCTGGGCGGGCTCGTGAACCTGCTGGCTGACCTGCGCCGCGTGCTGGACCGCGAGGGCCTCAAGCTCACCGCCGTCCAGCGCCGCCTGATCCTGCAAGCCCTCCAAGAGAAGGAGATCGACGATCCCTTCGGGCTCTCTCGCGACCGCCAGATGGAGATCGTCACCCAAGTCGCCAGCCGCTACACCGGCATCCACGAGCAAGCCATGGCCACGTACCTGCGCTCCTGCTGAACAGAGCCCACGCGCGGTGGGCGGTGAAGGAAGGGGGAGTGCACCAGCGCGAGCTGTCTCCGCTATGGGTGTGCTCTCGTATGGATGCGCTCGCGCGACGCAGACCGCTGGCGCGGTCGAAAAGGAGGAGGGAAGACGGTGTCAGAGCGATCGGTCGTGCAAGCCGGGAGGGCATAGGATGCTCAAGATCAACTACGACCCAGGCTCGGACGTGCTCAGCCTCGCCTTGCGAAACGATCCCCCGGCTGACGCGGCCGAGCCACCTGGTGGCGTCATCGTGAGCTACGGCGAAGACGGCGAACCGGTAACCGTCGAGTTCCAAAACGCCTCCACGCGCGGCCTGATCGATCACGGCTCGCTCGGCGTCCAGCTCACCTACGCACCGGAAGGGCAGGTCGAGGGCGAGGCCGTTTAACAGCAGAGGCGATGGACCATGTCGGAGGCTCTCAGAACCCTGGAGGACCAGCTTGCCAGCGGGCTCGCTGACGCGCTGATCCGCATCGCCCGGGATGCCGGCGACGCCATCCTGGAGATCTACGAGGCCAGCGAGGGCATCGAGATCGACCGCAAGGCCGACGACTCGCCGCTCACCCAGGCTGATCTGGCCAGCAACGCTGTCATCGTCGAGGCCCTGAGAGCGCTCACCCCTGACCTGCCCATCCTCTCCGAGGAGTCGGCCGAGATCGGCTACGAGGACCGGCGCTCGTGGGAGGCCTTCTACCTCGTGGACCCCCTGGACGGCACCAAGGAGTTCATCAAGCGCAACGGCGAGTTCACCGTCAACATCGCCCTGATCGAGCACGGCGCCCCCATGGCCGGCGTGGTGCACGCCCCTGATCTCGAGACCACGTACTACGGCCAGCTGGGCGATGCGCCCATGGCGCATCTCATCGACCCCACAGGCACCGAGATCGGCTTGGAAGCGCTCACGCCCGAGCCGGACGAGCCCATCGGCGTGGTGGTCTCGCGCTCGCATCTCAACGACGAGACCCAGGCCTTCGTCGACCAGCTCTCCAAGGATGGGCGCGAGGTGGACCTCGTGCCCAGCGGCTCCTCGCTCAAGTTCTGCCGCATCGCTGAAGGCAGCGCTCATCTCTACCCACGCCTGGCCCCCACCATGGAGTGGGACACGGGTGCTGCACAAGCGGTGCTGGAGGCTGCCGGCGGGCTCGTGCTCCAAGCCGACTCGCTGGAGCCGCTCAGGTACAACAAGCAGGACCTGCTCAACCCGCACTTCATCGCGACTGCGAGTCGGGATCTGCTGCCTGGGTGACCGGCTTGCGGTCAGAGCTTGCGGCCTGGCGGCCGCAAACGACGGATGGCTTGGGGGAGAAGGTTCACATCCCTGCTCGTCGGGCTTAAATACAAGCGGGTGAACTTCGAACCATGGAACGCCACGGGGTCCCCGAGGACGCTGATCTTCCGGCGATCCGGGCTCGCACCCCAGAGGAACGCCTGAAACTTGTCTGTGGCCTCATCCAGATCAGTCAGGAGCTCTCGGCAGCAGGCCAGCGCCATCGGGCCAAACGCCGCGGCGAACAGGTGGCCTCGAGTGAGCGATGATCCGCCGTTCGAGGATTTCCTCCGCTGCGTGGATGCGTTCGGCAACTCCCCGCGGAAGTTCATGATCGTCGGTGGCTTCGCCGTCGGCCTCCATGGTCACGAACGTCCCACGAAGGACATCGACATCGTCCTCCAGTTACCGTTCACGGAGCGCGACCAGGTGAAGGACCTCATCGACAGCCTCGGGATCACCGATCCCGTCGAGCAGGTCGACCCCCAGTGGGGCAAACGCCTGAGCACAGAGCTCCCCTCTGGCCTCAAGCTTGAGGTTTTCTTCGCGCCTGATCATCCTTGGTACAAGGAAGAGTTCGCCCGTGCCCACAAGATCGAACTCGCCGGTCGCGACATCCCGGTCCTCTCACCTGAGAACCTCATCCTCCGCAAGCTCGTGAACACGCGCCTGCGCAGAGGCCAGGACATGATCGATGCGGTCGCGGTAGCCAAAGTCCAAGGCGACCAGCTCGACATCGACTACCTGCGCGCGAACTGTGCGATCCATCGCGTCTGCGCGAAGCTCGAGCAGGCCCTCGAAGAAGCCGGCCTCGCATCCGACCCCTGACCACGCCGCAGGCGCGTGTATTCGCGGCGCAGCCGCGAATCGTTGGCAAGTGCGGTCGCCAACCGCGCACCACCGCACTCGCCGTTACCACGGGTGGCCCTGGAACCCATCCATTTAAGCAGATGCACGATTCGTAACCCTCACCTTCAGCCACGGAGAGACCCTCGATGGAACTCATCCAACCACACGGTGGCGACCTCAAGCACCTCGTCGTCGACGAAGCCCGAGCCGAGAAGCTCAAAGCTGAGTCGATCGACCTGCCGGACCTGGATCTGACCAACCGCCAGCTCTGGGACGTCGAGCTCCTGCTCAACGGCGCGTTCAGCCCGCTTGAAGGCTTCATGGGCCGCGACGACTACCAGGCCGTCTGCAAGGACATGCGCCTGGCCGACGGGACGCTGTGGCCCGTGCCCATCACCCTGGACGTCACTCGGGAGTTCATCGAGGACAACGACATCTCGGATGGCAGCCGGGTGGCCATCCGCGCACCGGAGGGCATGGTGCTGGCCATCCTCACGGTCACCGACGCCTGGGAACCCGACCTCTCCTGGGAGGCCGAGCACGTCTTCGGCACCACCGACGAGGCCCACCCCAGCGTGTTCCATCTCAACCACGACACCAAGCCGGTCTACCTGGGCGGCACGCTCGAGGGCCTCGAGCTGCCCACCCACCACACCTACCAGGACCTGCGCTACACGCCGGCCGAGCTCCGCCACATCTTCGAGAAGCGCGGCTGGACCCGCGTGGTCGGCTTCCAGACCCGCAACCCCATGCACCGGGTCCACGCCGAGCTGGCCAAGAACGCGGCCAAGAAGACCGAGGCCAACCTGCTCATCCACCCCGTGGTCGGGCGCACCAAGCCCGGCGATGTGGACTACTTCACGCGCGTGCGCTGCTACAAGGCGGTGCTCGAGCGCTTCCCCGAGCAGACCACCATGCTCAGCCTTTTGCCCCTGGCCATGCGCATGGCCGGACCCAGGGAAGCCCTCTGGCACGCGCTCATCCGGCAGAACTACGGCTGCAGCCACTTCGTGGTCGGCCGCGATCATGCCGGCTGCAAGGACAAGGAGGGCAACGGCTTCTACGGACCCTTCGAGGCCCAGGAGCTCATCGGGGAACACGCCGACGAGCTGGAGATCGAGGTTGTCACCTTCGACGAGTTCGTGTTCAGCGAGGACCAGCAAGCATACCTCCCCAAAAGCCAGGCCGAGGAGGGCGCCAAGTTCAAGATGCTCTCCGGCACCGAGCTACGCGAGCGCCTACGCAAGGGCCAGAAGCTGCCCGAGTGGTTCACCTTCCCCGAGGTCACCGAACAGCTCCGCAAGCTCTACCCCCCGCGCCCCCAGCAAGGCTTCACCGTCTTCTTCACGGGCCTCCCATCCAGCGGCAAATCCACGGTCGCCAACATCCTGGTGGCCAAGCTCATGGAGCAGGGCGACCGGCCCGTCACCCTGCTCGACGGCGACATCGTGCGCACGCACCTGTCCAGCGAGCTGGGCTTCAGCAAGGAGCACCGGGATCTCAACATCCAGCGCATCGGGTTCGTGGCCAGCGAGATCACCAAGAACCGCGGCGTGGCGGTCTGCGCTCCCATCGCGCCCTACGACGCCGTGCGCAGGCGCGTGCGCCAGATGATCGAGCAGGGCGGCGGCTTCATCCTCGTCCACATCGCCACCCCGGTCGAGGTCTGCGAGCAGCGCGACCGCAAGGGCCTCTACGCCAAGGCCCGCAAGGGCATCATCGAGGACTTCACCGGCATATCAGACCCCTACGAGGAGCCCGACGACGCCGAGATCCGCATCGACACCAGCGACATGTCGCCTGAAGAGGCGGCCAACCGGGTCTACCTGCACCTGGAGAGCGAAGGGTACCTCGGGTAGCGTGGCTCGGGACGCGGGTGCGAGATAGCCGACAGGGGTCCCGGTAGCGTCTAGAACCCGCGATCGTAGATGGAGCTCCGGTGTCCGATGGCGTGGACGTAGATCGTATCCTTCGGGGCGTCCCAGTCCAGGATCACTCTGTGATGTCCGACGCGGAGAACGAAGAGATCGTAACCGCGTAGGCGCTTGAGGTCCCTACCCGGTGCAGCCCGGACGGCTCAGAGTTTGGCCTTGACCCGCTCTTGGAGCTCGGCCGGGAGAGAGCCCAGATCCTTGTACCCAGGGCCCGTGAAGAGAACCTCAGGCATCAAACCTCATCGAGCGAGGGAAGCTCATCCCCGAGGGCGACCTGCGCACGCCCCTCGGCCACCTTGGCGAGCACCTCACTGGAGAGCGGTGGTACGGCGATGAGATGGCGGATCGCATCGCGCACGAGCTCGCTCTTGTTGAGGTAGTACGGGTGCTCGGCAAGGTAGGCCTCGATCTCGGTCTCCATCTCATCCGGGACCTTCACGTTCAAGGTGGCCATCCTCTCAGTATGTTACGTTGACAGTATACAGATGTTACGCTCATGGGCGTCACGCATCATCGCGCTGGGACCTTAGGCCTTGTCCGCGACCAGCGCTCAGGTTCGTCACGCTTCGCGGTGCGCGTAGATCCTGGCGTTAGCGCTCAGAAACTCCTTCCTCCATCCCCGCCGCAACGCTGCCACAACCCAAAAGTCGTGGGAACGCGAATGGGAACGGGATGCCGGCGACCATCGACGACCGCGGACGCGTGCTGATCCCCAAGGAGCTGCGCGACGAGTTGGGCCTTGGACCCGGCCAGCAGGTCCGCTTCGAACTCCAGGACGATGGGACGCTGCGGGTGCATCCCATCCGCACCGCGCGCCAAGTCCTGGACAAGTTCCTGGGCTCGATCTCAGAGGAGAACGCGGACCCGGATGCCGAGCCCCTGGACCCCTTGGACGTCAGGCGGATCTGGGAACCACGGCTCCCAGGGCGGTGACGCGGCCATATCACGGTGGCCTGACCCGGAGGCCGGAGGACGGATCAAGATGGATCGGGATCGATGGGGACGGATACAGGTGGCTGAAGATGGATGCTGAAACGCTCTACCGGGACGTTCTCAAGCTTGAGGCAGAACTCGAGGACCTCCGAGACGCCGTGAAACAGCTCGACCCGCACGTGCTCCCTGCTGGACGGAAGGCCTCGAACCTCGGGGTCTTGAGCAGCGACCACGACATCCGTTCGCTGGGACGGAGCTTGCGCGGCGTCGAGCAGGCGATCTCGAAGGCAGCACGGGAAGCACGGGAAGCGCAGCACCTCCTCCGCGGCTACGTCGACCTGGAGGTCGAACACGACAAGGACGTGGACCCCAGCACGGACATCCCACCCTGAGCGAGGAGCGGCGTGGGTCGATGATTTTGCGTCGCGAGGGCAACTCGGCCCCCTGCTTCCTGCTTTCGGGGTCGATCCCTGAGATGGGGATTATTGCGGGTCACGGCCGGCCTTCGGGGTCGATCCGAGGTCGCTTCTTGGAGGGGGCCATGCTCAACCCGCCGTCAGTCCTCGGCGCGACGCTCAAGCCGTTCCAAAAGCTCCTCCATCTCCTTGCGGTACTCTTCGCTCGCCTCGCTTCGTGATGAAGCCGAGGCGGAAGAAGTGGCGAGGGAGGGTTCGCTGCTCAGATGTCGGGGCCATGGGGCCCCTTTCCCGGTTCCTAGTCGGAGGACTTCTCACGCTTGCCCCGCAAGTACCGGCGGCTGGCTTCGCTGAGGCCAGAGATGGGAAGGATCGCCGGTCCAGGCCGGTCTTCGGGCGCCTTAAGGCGTCGAAGGGCGGGTTTCTTGGTCATGCTCATAAGCCTATCACTTCCGAGAGGATATAGATGTACGGGGCCGCGCCTGCCAGCAGCAGTCCTCACAACCGGTCGCGAATCTCGCCCAGGACCCCTGTTTGCTCGTCCAAGGCCCACTGGATCTGGTCCAGGCCATCGAGCTTGTCCAGCTTGCCGAGCTTGGACCCGTTGTCCACGACGGCGGTGTGGACCGCGTGGATGTGGCCTTCGATCCCCGAGACCTGTGCTCGGCTTGCCGTGGTCACTACGGTCCCGAACCCGACGACGATGGTGAGCAGGGCACCGATCCACATCCCCACCTCACCCGCCAGATTCCACCAACCCAGGATCTCACCGACCAGCGAGACGGTGAAGATCACGATGCCAAGCGCGGTCAGGATCCAGCCGACGCGGATGACCGCGTCGATGTCGGGCTCGATCCAGGCCATGGGGTCCGATGGGTCGTCACGCTGCATGAACGTTCGCCCCACGAAGACGCGAAGGGGTCATGTTGGTCGCGGTGGGGGTGGTGTGGATGTACCGGTGGCAAGCGCTGCCCTACCACGCCGCCAAGCAAGGAGATCGTGTATGGACGTCGTGAAGATCTACCATGACCCTCGCGGTCACACCCTCACGGTTCGGTTCGACGACCCCGAGAAGGAACATGCCTCGGAGGAGACCGGGGACGAGGTCGTTCTGATCAAGGACATGGACGGCCCGGTCATCGGCTTCGAGCTGTTGAACGGCGAGCCATCGACCAGCGGCCCGATCAAGGTCGAGCTGGCCGAGGCTTGAGCGGCGCCCGGGCCACAAGCCGAGGGGTACTTGGAGTATTAAGGAGGATCCCACACATGGCTCCCGAACAGCGGATCGAGATCGATCCCGGCGTCCAGCATGGGAAGCCGGTGATCACCGGTACACGTGTCCCCGTGCACATCCTCGTCGGATCGGTTGCAGGCGGCATGACCATCCAGGAGGTGGCCGAGCAGTACGGCCTCGATGTCGAGGACGTCAAGGCCGCCCTAGACTACGCCTCACGGCTGATCTCCCAAGAGGACGTGACTCCGCTACACGCCTGATGGCCCCAGCCCCGCATACGGAGGATCATGGATGTCATCACGCACAGCGGGTCCGACAGGGCGGGATGGGCTGTCGTTCCTCGTGGATGCGAATATGCCCCGCTCGTCCATCGAGGTCGTCCGCAAGCGCGGATACACCGCCGAGGATGTGCGGGAGATCGGGCTCCGTGGAGCGACGGACGACGAGATCATCGCTCATGCAGCCGAAGAGGGTCAGATCGTCGTGACGTGCGAGACGGACTTCGGTCAGGTCCTCAGGGTGCGTCGGCAGCGCTCAAGACGACGAAGGTCAGGATGCGTCTCGTTTCCTGCGCAGCTGCTTCCTGCTTTCGGAGTCGATCCCTGAGATGGGGATCACTGCGGGCCACGAACGGTCCTTGGGGTCGATCCGGGGACGCTTCTTGGAGGGGGCCATGCTCATGTTCCAATCACTCCTGAAACCATATAGATGTACGTGATCGCGTACGCCAGCATGGAGCCCAGGAGCAGGTGCACCCCGAAACGTCGCCGGGTCGCCGCACGCTCCATCGCTGTGAGGTTGTGGCTGCTGAAGATCTCGTGATCCGTGACGACTGTGAGCAGGTGTGCCTCCAAGCTCCAGTCCTCATCCTGGGCGCGCTGGGCCACCCAGCCTGCGTCGGGGCCGACCTGTGCGGAGCGGTGATCCTTCAGCCCCACGTACGCGTCCACGAAGGCCGTGAGGGCTACGAGGTTCAGGAACGCTGCGAGCCCAAGGGGCAACAGTGATACCTCGGCGCTGGGTGTCATGCCGCGAAGCAGAAGGGATGCAAGGCCAACCCCGCCCGCCAGTGCTGCCATGCTCAGGCGGATCATGTGCTCGGACTTGTCGTCAAGTTCCTCGAGCGCGCGGACCTGGTGGTCGATGACGCGCTCCTGCTCGCGCAGCATCTCGCGCAGATCCTCGTGGTTCGATGCACCCGCGATCGGCACGAGATTCTCGATCAGACGACACGATGTCAAGTTATTCCGGCTCCAGTGCCCAGGTAGCGCACGGGTTGAGGAGTCCTTCTCACTCCGCTATGAGTACACCTCCAAGAGACGCCTTTAGAGCAGGAGAGCGCCACTTGTCGTGCTGGAAAGCGCCCGGATGAACGGAGGCGTGCGATCCTCTGCTTGACAGCCCTAATCGTCGCCTGAGGCGTCCTCCGGGAGACGGCGCCCCTCGACGAACTCCTTCATCTTCCGGGGGTTGTTGGAGATCAGCTCCATCCGGAAGAACCCCTTCGGCAGGTCTTGCTTGGACTTGGGTTTCTCCGAGGCCATGCTAGTCATACTTGAACGCTCCTCAGCAATAACACTGTTGCTGCACCCGAGAACGCCAGGATCGCTGATACCAGGCTATACAAGGCGATGTGCAACCGGAACAGCGCTCTCTCGAGCTCGGGAGTTCCGGACGATGCCGACCACGTAGGCCCGGACCGCGTCCCGGAGGAACGTGGCACGCTTGACGTCGTATTCGAGGGCGCCACTGAGATCCTCTGCGCGGAGACCCGGGCGGACGTCTGTGGCTCGGAACGCGAGCACCGCTACCAAGGTGGATGCGGCAAGGGCCCCGAGGCCCACGCCCATCATCGGGACCATCAGCACGCTCCCGGAAGGACTCGAGGCCCCCCACCGATCCCAGGTGATAGAGAGGGCAGCGACAAGGATGCTCAGCAGGATCGCGTTGAACCGGAGAAGCTGGGCGGCCTTGTCGTCGATGGCGCCCGCGCGTCCCTCCTGGGATCGCGTGGTGCGACGCGTCTCCTCGAAGAGGTCCTCGAGAACCTCGATCTCCTCGCTGGTCACGCGGCAGGGGTGAGACGGGCCGAAGATGAAGGTTCTCCGGCAACAATGCGCTATCTGGTCGCCGGACACGGACTGACAGGCCTTCGAGTCAAGGCGGCAGGTGGATCTCAAGTCCTACCGGGTCCAGTGCCCCCATACCGCACGGGTGGAGAAGCGAGGGAGAGCTTGCATGGACGTCGTGAAGATCTACCATGACCCTCGCGGTCACACCCTCACGGTCTGGTTCGACGACCCCGAGAAGGAACACGCCTCGGAGGAGACCGGGGACGAGGTCGTCCTGATCAAGGACATGGACGGCCGGGTCATCGGCTTCGAGCTGTTGAACGGCGAGCCATCGACCAGCGGCCCGATCAAGGTCGAGCTGGCAGAGGCTTGAGATGGGTCCCCCATCGCAAAGTATTTGCGTATGGGTACCCATACATAAATCGCTGGTGCGAGCCATGAGCAAGAACATCTCCGTCTCGGATGACGTCTACGAGGCGCTCAAGCGTCGCAAGCGCGGTCGTAGCTTCAGCGAGACGATCCGGGAGGCGGTGGAGGCCAGCGGCGGGCTCTCTGACGTCGTCGGACAAGGCGTGCTCTCCGACGAAGACCTCGAGACCGCCAAGGGCGAGCTCCAGCGGCTAAGCCGGGGGACGCTCAAGCGGCTCGAGGAGGACAGGGGAGCAGCGGATGAAGCTTCTTGACTCCTCGGTCCTGGTGGACATCGACCGGGGAGGTGGGGATGTTGCAGAGCGCGTTGCTCGCTTGGATGTGGAGGGGCGCCACGCCGTCAGCGCTGTGACGGTGACGGAGTTGTTCTACGGGATCGAGCAAGCCTACCGGTCCGCGCAAGAGGAAGAAGACGGGGAGGCTTACCCACGCGCCGTTGGGGCCTTGGAGGCCCTGGTCAACCGCTTCGAGGTCCTGCCCATCACACGGCCCGTGGCGATCACGGCCGCCCAGCTCATCCACGAGCTCAGATCCCGGGGGCGGGCGCTGGACGATCTCCACGATGTCTACATCGCTGCCACTGGCCTGGTCCATCGCTTGGTCGTCCTGACCGCGAACAAGAAACACTTCGCCCGGGTCGAGGGGCTGGTGGTCGAGGATTGGCGCACGTACTGATCTAAGTCGTGCGGCCCGAGATGAGAAGGGACACGCCGCGGAGGAGACCGGGGACGAGGTCGTCCTGATCAACGACATGGACGGCCGGGTCATCGGCTTCGAGCTGTTGAACGACGAGCCATCGACCAGCGGCCCGATCAAGGTCGAGCTGGCCGAGGCTTGAGCGGCGCCCGGCCAAGCCAGCACGGGTGGATGTGGATCCGCACGGATGAGCTGTTCACGATCGACCAGGCGCTCGTGCGGGAAGCAGTGGCCAAGCTGGACGACGAGACCCTGCAGGAGGCCGCCTCATCGAGCGGAGCCTGCCATGCCAGGGATGCTCGAGTAGTTGGGGGCCCGCGGTGCCGCTCCCCAATCCGCCCGGGTACATTCGTTGAGCCAGTGACCACGGGAACGAGTGAGTTAACCAACCGAATGGTGATTTTCTATAGCCTCTGATCGAATCGTCGCCATCATCCCGGCCCGGATGGGCTCGTCCCGCTTCCCGGGGAAACCGCTCTGCCAGATTCATGGCCGATCGATGATCGAACATGTGTACCGCCGCACTGCGTTGAACCAGGCTGTCTCCGAGGTCATCATCGCAACCTGCGACGAGGAGATTATGGACGAGGTGGGATCCTTCGGTGGCCGGGTTGTGATGACCGCAGGTACGCACACCAGGGCGAGCGACCGAGTTGTAGAGGCCGCTCAAGATGTCGCTGGCGACCTCATCGTCATGGTCCAAGGTGACGAGCCCATGGTTCACCCCGAGATGATCGACGAGGCCATCGCGCCCATGCTGCGAAACCCGGACATCGGGTGCGTCAATCTCGTCAGCGAGATTCGTTCCGAGGCAGACCACCAGGACCCAGACACGGTCAAGGTGGTCAGCGACCAAGTGGGCCGCGCCCTCTATTTCTCAAGGGAGCCAATCCCAAACCCTGGTAAGTTCGCCTTCGCCGACGTGCCCACCTACAAGCAGGTGTGCATCATCCCGTTCCGCCGGGAAACCCTGGACCTCTACGCGAAGCTCGAACCGACGCCCCTGGAGAAGGCGGAATCCATCGATATGCTCCGCTTCCTGGAACACGGGTACGGAGTTCATCTGGCAGAGACCAAGCACGAGACGACCGCAGTCGACCGGCCAGAGGACCGCGCCCGCGTCGAAGAACTCCTCCGCGAAGACCCCGTGCTCCCTCGTTACCTCGAACGATCTGCCTGAGGTGATCCACCATGAGTCACAAGATCCTCATCTCAGCCCCCTACATGCAAGGGGTTCTGGAACGGTTCATCCCCCTGCTCGAAGGCCACGACCTTGAGGTCTTGGTCCCCCCGGTAGATGAACGGCTAGGCGAAGAGGAGCTGCTCGCTCACATCGATGGTGTAAGCGGCGTGATCTGCGGGGACGACGCCTTCACGCGGCGGGTGCTCGAACAAGCCAACGACCTCGCAATCATCTCCAAGTGGGGAACCGGGATCGACTCCATCGACCAAGACGCCGCGCGGGACCTCGGCATCCAGGTTTCCAACACGCCCGATGCCTTCACCAACGCCGTTGCTGACAGCGTTCTTGGTTACATGCTGGCGTTCTGTCGGCAGATCCCGTGGATGGATCGAGACGTCAAGGCCGGAACCTGGAGCAAGCGCCCTGGGTTCGCGCTCCACGAAGCCACCGTTGGTATCATCGGCGTGGGGAACATCGGGAGTGCGGTCGCGCGCCGCGCAGCCGCTTTCGGGGCTACGATCTTGGGCAACGACATCACATCGATCTCGTCGGACCTACGGGCGTCAATCGGCCTCGAGGCCGTGGACAAGCACACCCTCCTCGAACGCTCGAAGTTCGTCTCCCTGAACTGCGATCTCAACCCAACGGGCCGGAAGATCATCGGAGCGAAGGAGCTCGAACGCATGCGCAAGGATGCGGTGCTGATCAACACGGCCAGAGGTCCCCTCGTGGACGAGCCCGCTCTCGTCGAAGCTCTTGAGAGCGGCCAGATCGCCGGCGCGGCTCTGGACGTCTTCGAGCAGGAGCCCCTTCCAAAGGACCACCCGCTCCGCTCGATGGACAACGTTCTTCTAGCAGCTCACAATGCGAACGCGAGCCCGGCAGCCTGGGAAGCGGTTCACGAGAACACGATTCGCAACCTTCTATACGGCCTCGGGATTGAAGCCAACGAGAGCCTCTTCGTCAAGGTTCAGGGGACATGACCATGACCGCGCCAGAGACCTCGATCATCATTCGGGCTTTCAATGAGGAAAAGTACCTCCCAGCCCTATTCGACGCGATCGAGCAGCAAACGTACCAAGACTTCGAGACGATCGTCGTCGACTCACACTCGTACGACCGCACCCGCCAGATCGCCAACGAGCGAGCCGACGAGCTCGTCCAAGTCGAGCGCCACGACTTCACGTTCGGGCACTCCCTCAACGCCGGCATCGAGGCAGCGCAAGGCGCGCTCATCGCCATCGTCTCCGCCCATACTGAGCCCACGACCGAGGGATGGCTTGAGAACCTGGTCAGCCCGCTGCGCGAAGAGGGTGTCGCGATGGTCTACGGCCGTCAACGCGGCACTGACGACTCCAAGTTCAGCGAGCGACTTGATTTCATCCGAACGTTCACAGACGGCCGCCGGGAGCTTGAACCGCCGAATTTCTTCGCGAACAACGCGAACTCCGCCGTTCGCTACGACCTCTGGACGGAGCATCCGTTCGACGAGACCCTGCCGGGCCTAGAGGACATCGCCTGGGCCAAGCACTGGATGGAGCAAGGATACAAGGTCGTCTACGAGCCGAGTTCAACGATCTTGCACATCCACGAGGAGACCTGGCCCCAGGTCCGCCATCGGTACTACCGGGAAGCACAGGCTGCCAAATGGATCGGGGTCAAGCATCCCTCCGACAGCTTCGAGCTCATAGGCCAAGAGGCGCGCTGGCTTCTGAGCGATCTCCGGACAGCCAAAGACTCAGCCCGCGGGTCCCTTCTCGATACCACGAAGGAGATCGTTCGGTTCCGGTACAACAAGCTACGCGGTACTCTCGAGGGTCTCCTCGACGGTGCCCGCATGGAGAATCCCACCCAGCGTCGAGCCATCTACTTCGACAAGCCGTTCCAGGCGCTCGTGGTGGATGGCCCCGGGAACATCAGCCTGAAGGACCGCTCCCCGCCGGACATCCGACCTGGAGAGGTGCTCGTCGAGGTGAACTACGCAGGGATCTGCGGAACTGATCTCGAGATCCTCGACGGGACGCTTGGCTACTACGAGGACGGCACCGCCGAGTACCCCATCGTCCCAGGTCACGAGATCTCAGGCGTCATCACGGACGTGGGCGCCAACGTCGACCACCTCGAACCCGAGATGCCCGTGGTCGTCGAATGCATCCAGGGATGTGGTCGATGCGAACCTTGTGGCGACGAGCAATGGACCGCATGTCACCAACGCAAGGAGGTGGGCGTGGTCGGACGGGACGGCGGCTTCGCCGAATACCTCGCGGTTCCTGCGCACTTCGTTCAGCAGATCCCCCCCGGGATCTCCCTCCAAGAGGCATGCCTGACCGAGCCCCTTGCCGTCGTTCACAAGGCACTAAGGCGGCTCCGCTCCGCCTGGCCTGATGGGGACAGTGCTCGGCGGTGTTCCGTGGTCGGAGCCGGCTCGATCGGGAACCTCATGGCTCAACTCCTCGCGCTCCACGGCCACCCCGTGGACGTGCACGACATCGACTCCGAGCGCCTCAGCGCTCTTGAATCCAGCCAACTCGACATCAACACGAGCCACGAGCTCGAACCCCTGCTCGAGAACGATATCGTCATCGAGGCCACCGGGAGCCCAGACGTTCTCGAGCAGGTCCTTGAGAGGACGAAGCCGGCGAGCACGATCCTCCTCCTGGGCCTACCCTACGGAGAAAAGCAATTCAACTTCGAGAAGGTCGTCGCCTACGACAAGACCGTCATCGGATCCGTGGGAAGCACGAGCGAGGACTTCAGCGCAGCCCTGGAGCTCCTACCGAAGTTCGACCTTGGGGCGTTCCAACAGAACATCGTCCCGCTGCATGACTACGAGCGGGCATTCCAGGGGACCCGGGAAGGCACGCACCTGAAGACGATCCTTCGGATCAGCGACAACCAGTAATCAACGTCCCGCTGACCCACCTGGCTCGCATCTCGCCGCCAACCATACCAGAGGCTCAAAACCCATGCGCAAGGACCTAAAGAAGCTCTACGATCTGCTCACCCCGAAAGAGCGGGTGCAAGCGACCGGGGTCGTAGGCATCATGCTCCTCTCCGCCACCCTCCAGGTGGCCAGCGCGGGCTCACTTTTCCCCTTCCTCCACCTCGTAACCAATCAAGAGGCGGTCAACTCGGGGCTCACGGGCTACGTCTACGACTCCCTTGGTTTTGAGAGCTACCCGAACTTCCTGATTGCAACCGGCTTGGCCGTCTTCGCACTCCTGGTCATTGCAAACGTTGCAGCGTCGTTTTCCCACTGGGCGCGCGTACGGTATGAGATGCAGGTTCGACACAACCTCGCAGTTCGGCTTCTGAAGCAGTACCTCGGCCGAGATTACGAGTTCTTCCTTGATCAGAACACAGCAGAGCTCAACAAGAACATTCTCTCGGAAGCCGGGCAGGTGTCGAAAGGTCTGTTAAGCCCTGTACTCTCGATGTTCGCGAATGGATCGACAGCGGCCGCCATGGTCCTCCTCATGCTCTACGTCGACCCACTTGCCACACTGGTGATGGCAACGGTCGTGGGTGGAGGCTACGCGATTGCGTACGGTATCATCCGTGCTCGCCTCAAGGATCTCGGACGAGGGTATCGCGATGCAAACCGGGCACAGTACCAGGCGACTGCCGAGGCCTTTGGGGGCATCAAAGACGTCAAATTGCTTGGCCGAGAGAGCCGGTTCCTCGAGCGGTTCGAGCCTCATTCCAGCACTGTCGCAAAGACCATGGCTTCGAGGAACGTGTATGCTGCGCTGCCCAAGTACGTGATCGAAGCCTTGGCGATGGGGAGTCTGGTCGCCATCGTTCTGGCTTTCATCATCACAGGCCGACCCATGGGGTCGATCGTACCGACGATGGGGGTTCTGGTGTACGCTGGTTACAGGATGATGCCTGCCTTCCGCTCGATCTTCGAAGCGAAAGCCTCTTTCCGGTTCACGGATGCGATTTTCGAGTCCATCGAACGGGCGCTCGACCTTGATAACGCCCGCACCCTGGGGCCCGAAGGGGAACAGGTGGACCCGCTTTCGTTCGAGTCACACATCGAGTTGCGAGGAGTGACGTACTGTTACCCCAGTGGCTCATCGCCCGCACTCGAGGACATCTCGCTGACGATCCAGAAGAATCAGGCGGTGGGTTTCGTTGGGCAAACTGGGGCCGGCAAGACAACGATCGTCGACCTGATTCTCGGTCTGCTGAATCCGACGGCGGGCCAGCTCTTGGTCGATGATATCGAGATTCACCGAGCAAACGCTCATCTCTGGCAAGCGAACCTAGGCTATGTTCCACAAGAGATTTACCTCGCGGATACGACAATCCGCCGGAACATCGCTTACGGGTTGAGGGGCGCGGAGATCGACGATGAGGCAGTCGAACGCGCGGCGAGGACCGCGCAGATCCACGATTTCATTGCCGAGGAGCTACCGGATGGGTACGACACGCTCGTCGGGGAGAACGGCGTAAGACTCTCAGGAGGGCAACGTCAACGTCTCGGTATCGCCAGGGCGCTGTACCACGACCCCCCGGTACTGGTCTTCGACGAGGCCACGAGCAGCATCGATGGCGCAACTGAAGCTATGATCACTCAAGCTATTGAGGAACTCCACGGTCGCAAAACCCTCATCGTCATCGCCCACCGCTTCAAGACAATCGAGGGGTGCGACACCATCCATCTGATCGATCAGGGTAGTTTGGTCGCTTCTGGGAGGTACAGAGAGTTGATGGATCGGGATCCGAGGTTCCAGAAGCTCGCAGGGGAACTGGCTGTCGGCGTCGACGTATGACCCGAGGACGAGGATTCAACATGTTAGATGATAAGACAGTCTTGGTTACCGGTGGCACGGGTTCCTTCGGGAAACGGTTCATCGAGACCGTCCTGCGCGACCATAGCCCGAACAAGCTCATCGTGTTCAGCCGCGACGAGCTCAAGCAACACGAGATGAGGCAACGCTTCCCGCCAGAGGAGTTCCCGGAAATCCGGTACTTCATCGGCGACGTTCGCTCCCGCGACCGGCTCACGCGTGCGTTCAACGGCGTCGACATCGTCATTCACGCCGCAGCCCTCAAGCAGGTCCCCGCGTGCGAGTACAACCCCATCGAAGCCGTGAAGACGAACATCCACGGTGCTGAGAACATTATCAACGCCGCGCTCGACACGGATGTCGAGAAGGTGCTGGCGCTCTCCACCGACAAGGCAGTAAACCCGGTCAACCTCTACGGTGCAACCAAGCTGGTCATGGAGAAGCTCATGGTCCAGGCCAACTCGTACGCCGGCGAGGGCGGCGCTCGGTTCGCCTGCGTGCGCTACGGCAACGTCGCCGGCAGCAGGGGAAGCGTCATCCCGCTGTTCCGCAAACAAGCCGAGGAGGGCAAACTCACCATCACCGACGAGCGCATGACCCGGTTCTGGATCACTCTGGACCAGGGCGTAGAGTTCGTCATCGACAGCCTAGAACGCATGGCCGGGGGGGAAGTCTTCGTGCCCAAGATTCCGAGCATGAACATCATGGACCTCGCCGAGGCCATCGCCCCCGACACCGAGACCGAGATCATCGGGATCCGGCCTGGCGAGAAGATCCACGAGGTCCTCATCAGCGCAGAAGAGTCGCGCCACACTCGCGAGTTCCAGGACCACTTCATCGTCGAGCCCCTCCACCCATGGTGGAAGAAGACCAACGGCTCCGACGGCAAGCCTTTGCCAGATGGCTTCTCGTACTCCTCGGGCGACAACGACCAGTGGCTCGACGTCAGCGATTTGCGCACCCTCGTCGACGAGACCACCCCGGCACCGAGAGCCTGAACACGCGAGGCTGACCATGTCCAACGAGTTCCTCCCGTACGGCCGGCAGGCCATCGATGACGATGACATCGAGGCCGTCACTCGGGTGCTCCGCTCGGACTTCCTCACGACCGGGCCCGCAGTTCAGGAGTTCGAGCAAGCCGTCGCCAGCATCGCGGGCACCGAGCACGCTGTGGCCCTCGCCAACGGCACAGCAGCCCTACACGGGGCGATGCACGCGCTGGATCTCGAACCAGGCGACGAGGTCATCGTTCCGAGCTTGACCTTCGCGGCCACCGCGAACGCGGTGCTCTTCGAGCGAGCACGGCCGGCCTTCGCGGACGTCGATCCAGGCTCCCTGCTCATCGACCCGGCCAGCGCCGAGGAACGCATCAGCGAGAAGACCCGAGCCATCATCGCGGTCGACTACGCGGGTCAACCCTGCGATTACGACGCGCTCCAGGACCTCTGCGAGGACCACGAGCTCACCCTCGTGGCGGACGCGTGCCACTCCATCGGGGCCAGCTACCGCGGCAGACCGGTCGGCTCGCTGGCTGAACTCTCCTGCTTCAGCTTCCACCCCGTCAAGCACATCACGACCGGGGAAGGCGGCATGGTCGTCACCGACGACGAGTCCCACGCCGAGCGCATCCGCCGCTTCCGCAACCACGGTCTCAACTTGGACCATCAGCAACGAAACGAGAATCAAACTTACCGCTACGACATGGTGACTCTCGGCTACAACTACCGACTTTCAGACATCCATTGCGCACTTGGGGTCAGCCAACTGAGGAAGCTGAAAGGTTGGATTGAGAAGCGCCAGGAAATCGCTGGATGGTACGGCGAGGCCCTTGCTAAGCTCACGGGCATCGAGCCGCTAACCACGCACGCGGGTGCGTCTCACGCTTACCACATCTTCGTCGTGCGCATCGACTCCGAGACCACCGGCGTTCACCGAGACGAGGTCTATGACGCGCTCCGGCAGCGATCAATCGGCAGCAACGTTCACTACATCCCTACTCATCTGCACCCGTACTATCAGGAGAAGCTAGGCACCGGGCCGGGCGACTGCCCCGTAGCCGAAGCCGCCTACGACGAGATCCTAACACTCCCACTCTTCCCACGAATGACAGAAGGCGACGTCTCCCGCGTGGTCCGAGCGCTCGACGAGGTCACCGCATGACACGCAGGTGCCACATGAGAAAACCAAACAGGCCAGGGCCTGGGGCAATAAGTTCGAACGCTCGTAGACCCAGAGGAACCCCCAGAGCCTCGAGGAGATGGAGGCCAACTACCGGGATCGCGACGGGCTGCGCCGCGCCTAGCCATCTCTTCCTCCAGGAAGTTGGCCCGGAAGCTCCGATTCTTGAGGTCGGCTGCAACATCGGCAGCCAGCTCGTTTGCCTCCAAAACGGGGGTTTCGGGAACTTTTATGGCGTGGAACTCCGCCGCTCCGCTACCGTGACCTCGCGCGAGAAATGCCGCGACCTACCCATCGTCCAAGCCAGCGGCCATCTTATGCCCTTTCCTGACGAGCCCCTCTAGGCCGTCTTCACGAGCGGCGTACTCATCACGTGCCACCAGAGAACTCGCGCACTGTTATAACAGGAGGTTCTCCGGTGCAGCAGCGAGTTAATCTGGGGCTTAGAGGACTGCATCGAGGCCCATGAGCCCATCTCCTACAGCGACTGCGATGACCAGCCAGCTGGCGCGTCAATCTCGCCAAGGAAGTCGATTCCCACCTTGAGCTCGTCCGCGACGCCCGCCTCCGGTACACCGAGACCAACAACTGTGACCAGATGGTCCACCCCCGCAAGAGCTGACCACGCGTGAACACCACCGCGATTGTCCAGGCTCGCATGGGCAGCACCCGGCTGCCCGGCAAGGTCCTGGAGGACATCCATGGCCGGACGATGCTTGAGCACGTGCTCCGTCGCCTCGGCCAGGCCGAGCACCTCAACAAAATCGTCGTGGCCACCACCATCGAGGGCCGGGACGCCCCAATCGTCCAGGAAGCTAAGCGCCTAGGAGCCCCCGTGGTCCGCGGCTCCGAGCAGGACGTTCTCGACCGTTACTACCGCGCCGCCCAAGCCCACGGCGCGGATACGATCGTTCGCGTCACCAGCGACTGCCCACTAGTTGACCCCGGCGTCGTCGACGACGTCATCCAGGCTTACCACGCACAGCGACCTGACGTTGACTACGTCAGCAACACGATCGAGCCCCGGACCTTCCCTCGGGGTCTCGACGTCGAGGTCTTCTCCTACCAGGCCTTGCACACCGCATGGGAGGAGGACAAGGACCCGGCCACCCGTGAGCACGTTACCCCCTACATCTACCAGAACCCTGGGACCTTCCAGGTGGCCTGCCACACCCACATCACCAACCAAAGCCATCATCGGTGGACTGTCGACGAACCCGAAGATCTGGCTTTCGTACGCGGCGTCTACGAACGTGTCGACGAGGATGCCCCCTGGGAATCTATCCTGGAGACCGTCGAGGCCATCCCCGAGCTGGAGAAAATCAATGCTGATGTCAAGCAGAAAAGACTCGACTCGTGATGACCCATCCCTCGTAATCAGAGCGGATGCCAGCATTGGGCGAGGCACCGGGCACGTCATGCGAATGCTCGCGCTCGCCCAGGCGTGGCGTAGAGCGGGAGGGACAGCCACGTTCCTTGGAAGGTTCGTTAAAAGCGTCGAGCAACGCCTTGAGGTTGAGGGATTCGAGCATTCGTCTATACCTGCCCAGCATCCCGATGCGCGAGACCTCGAGGCCACCCTCGCGCTCCTCGACGACCTGTCGGAACCAAGCCCCGTTTGGGTCGCTGCTGATGGGTACCATTTCGACCAGGCCTTCCAACGAGCGATTCGGGCTGCCGGTGCGCAGCTGCTTGTCGTCGATGACCTTGTCCACCAGGACCGCTACATCGCAGATTTATTTGTTAACCAGAACATCCGAGCCAAGGAATTGCAGTACGAGTTTGCCCCTCACACAACCGCGTTCCTGGGTACACGTTACGCTATGTTGCGCGAGGAATTCCTCGTTCCACGACGCTCTGAGCGAGAATCCACCAACGGAGAATTGGGTCTCCTCGTCACGCTCGGGGGAGCCGATTCCGGCGGAGCTGTCCTTAGGGTGCTCGACGGGCTGGCTGATGAACCTATGCCGGGTGTTTCCACGAAGGTGGTTGTCGGCGGAGCCAGCCCCCACATCTCTGAAGTCGAGGACCGCGGACAGGAATTGGAGCAACTTGAGGTTATTGTCGACACTCACGAGATGCCAGGCTTGATGGAATGGGCCGACCTGGCGATTGCGGCCGGAGGGAGCACTAGCTGGGAGCTCTGCCATCGAGGCGTCCCGATGATTTTAATGCGTACAGCGGGCAACCAGAGACTCATATGCGCTGGTCTCAGCGATGCTGGAGCTGCTGTCAACCTGGGGCCCGCGACTACGGTCCAACCGAAACAGATTGTGCAAGCTGTGAATAGACTTTCTTCAGATCCTGGAACGCTGGAGCGCATGGCGAACTGCGCTCGAACCATCGTGGATGGCCTCGGTGCAGATCGAATTGTGTCCCGCATGCGGAAAATCGGAGGAGATTTGAGTTGACCGGCACGCTCCTATTCGTCAACAACTGGCTAGGTTGGAAGGTGACCGACTGGCTCATCGGACACGATTACGAAATCGCAGGAGTGGTCCTCCATCCCCCGGACACGCGGGCGTATGGGGAGCAAATACTCGATGTTCTCCCAGACGACATCGAGATGTTCGAAGCACGTCATCTGAGCGATGAGAGGATTCTTGAGTCAATCAACGATTTAGCTCCAGCTCGGGGCCTATCGGTTTTATTCGACCACATCCTGGAGGGCCGGCTCATCAAACTCTTCCCTGAAGGGGTGATCAATTTACATCCTGCCTATCTGCCCTACAACCGGGGCCAATACCCTAACGTCTGGAGCCTGGTCGAAGGAACACCTGCCGGAACCTCCATCCATTTCTTGGACGAAGGGATCGATACAGGACCCGTTATCGCTCGCAAGAGGGTCGAGAAGGAACCCGTCGATACTGGACAAACACTCTATCGGAAGCTCGAACAGGCCTCGCTTGAACTTTTCAGGGAGACATGGCCGAAGATTCTAGAAAGGAGAGTGGCCCCCCACCATCAGGAGGGTCAGGGCGGGACATATCACCGTACCGCCGATGTCGAGGAAATCGACGAAATCGAGCTGGATAAGGAGTATAAAGCCCGACACCTTCTCAACATCCTCAGGGCCCGCACCTTCCCACCGTACGAGGGCGCGTATTTCGAAGAGGATGGTCGCGAGGTGGGCATTCGGGTTTCACTCCATTACCGAGACCGTGAGGCGGAGGGACCAGAATCGCCCCTATACCAGAAACGGCTAGAGGAGGAATAAACCTGCCTGGAAAGAAGACGATACGGATTGGAGACAGGGATATCGGCAGTGGGCATCCGTGTTTCCTAATCGCGGAGATTGGATCGAACCACAATCAGGACTTGAAGATTGCCCGCGCACATATCGACGCCGCAGCGTCAGCTGGCGCGGACGCGGTCAAGTTCCAATCCTTCGAGGTCGATGCATGGATTTCAGAAGACTTCACTGATTTCCCAACGATGGAAGAAACGGAGGATCAGCTAAGGGACGCACTGGAAAGAGCCAGCCTACCTTACGACATGTACGCGGATCTCGCGGCGTATGCCGAAAAGAAGGGCCTCATCTGCTTCTCGACTCCATCTCACATCCGCGATGTCCATAGACTGGAGAAACTCGACGTGCCTGCGTTCAAGTTCGGTTCTGTACAAATTACGGATATCCCCACCATAAAGGCGGCGGCTGCGACGGGCAAGCCTGTACTTATTTCCACGGGCGCATCCACCATGGAAGACGTTGCGCGGGCTGTTGAGGCCATGGAATCCACGGGGAACAATAACTTCGCCATCCTTCACTGCACGAGCCTTTACCCGTGCGAAGACTACTCGCTGATTGACCTCCGCGTCCTGGCCACATATCAAATGGCCTTCGATTCTCCGATCGGTTTCTCGGATCACACCCTCGATCCGTCGACGATGCCAACCGCGGCCACGGCGTTGGGTGTCAATATCATAGAAAAGCACCTGACGATAGATCGGACCTTAGAAGGCCCAGATCACTCCTTCGCCCTTGAGCCAGAAGAATTCCAACAGATGGTTGAGGCTGTGCGCAGGACCGAGCGTGCGCTCGGATCCTCCTATCCTCGCTTGACCGACGCGGAGAGGGAGATTGCAAGGAAGGGGCGGCGGAGCCTCGTCACCACTAGAGATATCCAAAAAGGCGAGGAGATTCGAAAAGAGGATTTAACCACTAAACGGCCTGGTACTGGTATCCCCCCCTACCTGCTCGATGAAATCGTTGGCCGATGCGCGGCCGTGGATATTGGGTCTAATCGCGTCGTCAAATGGGAGATGCTCTGAACGATGGTCAACGATGAGATATGCGTTGTCCTGACGAGTTGTGGCGGAGACCCAGTGCCTGGGATGATAGAATGCCTCCGGGGTGTGGCTGAGCATTCCTTTAGGATCGTTGGCGTAGACGCATCCGAAACCGAAGTGTCCCGAACATTCCCCGACAGCTTCCATCAAGTCCCGCGAGGCGAGCACCCTCGATACCTGGACACGATCGAGCATATCTGTAAACAGGAACAGGCGGACGTGATCGTCCCGCTCAGTGACGGGGAAGCGCGAGCTCTCTCGACGGCCAGGCAGCGGTTCCGAGCGACCGGTGTGGATATCGTGTGTTGTGATTCCCACAGCACTCGCGTTTCCTCGGATAAGGGAAAACTACTGACGTTCCTCGAAGAAAAGAAGATCGAAGTGCCAGGTTTTGAGCTGGCTGAGAGTCTATCCGAGCTGACTGAGGCAGCCAAGTGCCTCGGTTACCCGGAAAACAAGGTTGTTATAAAACCTCGGGTCGCGAGGGGTGGGAGGGGAGTCTACATCCTCGACGCTGACGCTACAGGTCCACAGGGACTTTTCCAGCAGCGGGGGCTACGTCGCCTTCCTCTTGAGGCTCTAGAGGCGGTTTGCCAGCCAGGGGCGGAAGAATGCTTCCCCCCCGTAGTTGTCATGGATTACCTCAGTGGAAGAGATTATAACGTCGATGTACTCGCGGATAATGGTGAACCTGTTTACATCATCCCTATTGAGCGGGTCGTGCCAGATGTAGGGCCGGTCAAGACTGGACGGATTGTCCACTCCGAGCCGGTTCGAGGGGCGGTCGAGGAGATTGTGGATGCATTCTCCTTCGATTCGAACGTGAACATCGAGATGGCTTATCCAGATTCTTCCAATGGAGGCAAGCCCCTTATCTATGAGATTAATCCACGAGTATCAGCCCCCATCGCCGCCCACGCCGAAGCGGGGGTAAATCTCCTCCTCTTTGGGATCTTGAAGGCGATGGGCATCGACTACCCGAAGAATCTCGAGCCCAAACCTCTCCGTATGGAGCGTTGTTGGAGGGATGTATATTCCAGAGATTACGGGAGCTGAGGCTGATCTCCTCACAAAGATGAAGCGCGTCGAGGTCAACAGGGTCTGGGAGGCCCCGTCCTTTGACGTCGAGCGTGGGTTCACACTGTCGGAGCAACTGATGAGGCACTCGATCGAATCTGGTGATTACCGATTCCTAAACGCCGCGCTAAAGCTAAATGATCGGATCCGTGATGAGGCCGGCGACGATCCTCGTCTTTCACAGCTCAATGCGTTCGAAAACGAAGTTCTCAATCATGTGCGGACCGAGGTGGGCCTCGTTTGAGATTCTCCATGTTATCCGCGGTTCCGGAGTCGGCGATGCACCTCCAGTACTGTGCGGCTTCACACGGGATATACTTCGACGACATCATAGTCGCGGGTGAGACGGATCTCAACCTCGACATCCTTGAAGCGCAGGCAGACAAGGCCGGCTTCAAGTTATGGACGGTCGATGACCCCAACAGCCGAGAATGTATGCTCATTCTCGACCGCATCAATCCAGACATCCTAGCGATCATGGTTCCAACGATCCTGCGCGAAGAAATTATTAACAAACCAACCGTTGGGGCCGTGAACGCGCACGCCGGAATCCTCCCCGAGTATAGGGGGGTCGACTCTAGGCGGTGGGCTATCCTTGAGGGCGGAGAACTTGGCGTGACAGCCCACATCGTTGACGCTGGTGTCGATACAGGACCCGTTCTCGCCCGAACGAGACTTGAGCTTGAGAAGGGCGACACGGTCGCGACCTTGGATAGGCGGAACTACTACCAGAACAAGTGGCAGACGCTCGTTGAGGCGCTCCAAGCGATCGAAGAAGGCCACTGCGAACCGCAGGAACAGGCCCTCGAGGACGGTAAGCAGTATTTCTGGATGCACCGAGAACTACGATGCATCGTCGATGAGTTTTTGAATCGAGGGTTACAAGGGAGGGCCTGAGGGCTTTGACACTCCCCTCTGACCCCTTGTTCGATTGGGAGGACCTCTACCGCTCCTCCACTCGAGCCCACAAGAACGAATACCCAAACGAGGAGGTCATCCGATTCGTTTTCAGGAACTTCCAAGATCGGGAGGAGGCGGTTATCCTAGACCTCGGTTGTGGGTGGGGCAACAACTTACGTTTCGTTCACAATCGCGGCCACCGTGCCATGGGCATCGATGGGTCAAAAACGGCCTGCCGTAAGGGTCGATTCGGGGGCGCACCAGTCCTCCTTGGTGACCTAAGGGAACTCCCATTAAGGGATGACATTTTCGACGCGGTGATTGACCGCAATTCGGCCCAGTGCAACACGATCGAGGGCCTCGGATCTATACTTTCGGAGGTAGCACGGGTCCTCAAGAGTGGGGGTCGCTACTTCGGGCTGATCTTGGCGGAGACCAACAAGCCAGAGAACTTCCACGCGAAGTACCTCCGGACTGATCGGGACTCGCTGTCTGAATCAAATCTCCATCTCCTCTTTTCGGACTTCACGGATATCCAGCTCGATACGATCGAACGGACCTTCGGCGGTAGAGAATTGTACACGAAGGAATGGAAGATCCAGGCGGTGGCGCCATGATGGAGGGCCCCATCCTCGTCTTGGCTGCTCATCCAGACGACGAGGTGTTGGGCTGTGGGGGAACTATTGCTCGCCTTACAGATGAGGGTAAGGACGTTCATGTGAGGATCCTGGGTGAGGGGGTTACCTCACGCTATCAAACTCCGGAAGAAGCACCGGCCGCGAAGATCGAGGAGCTTCATGCGTCTAGCAGGCGAGCGGCGAATATCCTTGGGGTCAAGTCCCATGATATTCTTGGGCTACCTGACAACCGTTTCGATACAGTTCCGCTCCTCGACATCGTAAAGGTAATCGAGCGCTACGTCCATCGACTGAATCCTCGGACTGTGTTCACACAGAACGGGGGTGATCTGAATATAGATCACCAACGAACCTACCGGGCAGCTCTTACAGCTACGCGGCCAATGGAGGGTGCCTCGGTCGAAGCTGTTTACGCATACGAGGTGGCTTCCTCCACGGAATGGGCATTCCAGTCTTTCTCCCCCGAGTTTTCAGCAGACACCTATGTCGACATCTCGGGCACGCTTGAGATGCGGGTTGAGGCACTGGGAGCATACGAGCTAGAAACGAGGCGGTTCCCTCATCCTCGTTCCCCGCAGGGCCAGCGGATCCTTGCACGCCGATGGGGCTCGATTATCGGGTGTGATGCTGCCGAGGCGTTTTCCACCGTTCGAAAGATTATCAGATAATGTCAGCCACCCGCTGTAGGTATCGGCTGTAGCGCTGCCACGGTGGCGGCCTCAGGATACTGGCGCTGACAGTAACTAGGAGGGGCTTCATCCAGCACCATGCAGGTAGGGACATTCATGTTAAACGTGGACAAGTTCCTGAAGGAACTATATCGATATCTCCGCCGGCCATCAGGCCGAGCGATCGATCTTAAGAGTACAAGGAAGCTTGCTGGCAGCCTTACAACCCCTGAACTCGGCGTAAAATCAGACAATGTAATCTTCAGTACTGCTGGCTCGAGTTACTACACAAAAGGGTATCTCCTCCTTGCCAAGGAACTAGAGCGTCGAAATATACCATTCTCCTTCTTGTTTAGCTCTGATCCAACCGCCAGTGTATTACCGCCTGTAGAGGTTGGCGGAATCCGTATCGATCATTCCCTTTCTATCAGAGGAAATCGCTTTGAAGTTTCAGATGGGTCAGAGCAGCTTCATTTTGATTGGAATGTCTCGCTTGAGGATGGCCGCGTCGAAGCCTTCGGAAGTAACTTCTACGACGTCATCGTAGCGACATTAAGAACACATCAGAAGCGATACAACGTCGATTTCCAGGATGCCAAATCCGAAGTAACTCAGATGATTCGGAGTTGTGATAGCCAGCTTGCTGTTTTCAACCGGCTACTGGAGGTCGCGGATGCGAATAGCTGCCGCATTGTTATTGTTGGTTGGGAATCTAGCTACGTACCCAATGGAGTGTGGCGGTTCCTCTGCCACCAGCACGGCGCATCGGGGCTACTCGAATATGCGGATGTTGGCCGCGGTTATATGCACTACTTCGGACAGCACTTCAGGGAGAGTTGGTGGGCCAGCTCCAATCTAATGAGATCAGGAAACAGCTCCCGATTAGAGATTAATGAAGAAGAATTTAGTAGACTCTGCGCCGAAGATAAATCCAAACACTTGGCTACACAGAGGCTAAATTCCAACTTTGTATCTCGGGGGTCCCTAGAAGAATCTGATAATGTTTCCTATGGTAAACCATTTTTTGTCCTTTTCAGCCATCTGTTCTATGATGTACCAGTGTGTGATGATTCGAATTCCTTCAGTAACATGTGCGATTGGATTCAAAATACAATTGATTACTTCGCTGATACGGGCCAACTGCTCCTACTCAAACCCCATCCGGGGGAGGTTCGACCCGAATACCCCGGAAAGGAACCTAACGAACGATTGGAAGATTTTGTCGACGTCGAGGCCCATGACAATGTACACCTCCTGAAGCCGAGAGACTATACGCTCGGCGACTTGGCGCCAGGGATGATCGCTGGTCTGGTGTGGCGATCGACAGCCGCATTGGAACTCGCTCTCCTTGGGGTACCAGCCATCGTCTGCGGGAGAGCGCCATATAGATGTCTAGGGTTCCCTCGGCCAAAAAGTGCCACCGAATACTTTTCGATGATAGACGAGGCAGCCGCCTATGAAGTCCCGAGTGACCTCCAGGCGAAAGTTGCCAGATACCTTTATTTCCTCAAGGAACGCAAACACCACCAGCTTGCCGCATTGCCGTATGATGAGGATGCGAATCAACACCCCATCGACTTCTCAGGGGTAGATCGAATCGAGCGCGGAGAAGATGGAGCTGTCCAGGCCCTCGTGTCAACTATTCTCGGAATCAACGAGTCCCTGGTCCCGAACCGGGTAGAGGCGGGAGCCGTGGTCGGTGACTCAGAGTCCCATGGGGTAAAGTCTGATGGATGAACATATGACGCGTGCTCCTAATCGGGTTCAGGATAAACACCACGCGCCGGGCGGCACACGCACAGTTAGGAAGGGGGGTCGAAACCTGTTTGAAGCGGAGGACCGTCCCAACTGGCCTGACCCGATTTTCGTGACGGGTCATCCCCATTCCGGGACCACGCTCGTCCAGCTACTCCTCGCAGCTCACTCGAACCTATCATCTGGCCCCGAGACTCATTTTTTTAGCTACGTCCTTAACTCGGAGAAGGTTCTCGACACTCGTGTCGTGGCCGCTTCTGAATTAGATGTCATTCTCGAGAGGTTGTCGCAGAAGCCCGGGATACAGATTGGACTGGAACTCCAAAAGGGACTTAGGGCCAGCGCTCAGCGAGGTAACCTGTCCACAGCGAATCTCCTCGACGCAGTGATGCGGTCATTCGCTACCCGGTTCGATGGCCAACCGAGCCGATGGGTGGAAAAGACTCCTCGACATTCAGAACACATTGCAGACATTCTTGAGCACTTCCCAGATGCGTCGATCTTCTACCTCATCCGAGACCCACGCGATGCACTGAGTAAGAAAATCGATCACACGGACTTTGCTCATCCGGGTATCCGGTTGAACCGGATTAATGAGAAGGCCGACCGGTGGAGAACCACGGTTTCACGCACCCTCGACTTTGTTCAGGAAGAGAAGAGGTGCAAGGTCGTTCGGTACGAGGATATCGTTGTTGATCCGGAACGGACGGTCCAGGGGATGGTCAGCTTCGTTTCTGAGGATTTTGAAAAGGAGATGCTCACGGAGTTCTCTAAGCATTACGAGCAGGTAACTATCCCCTCAGAGCGAGGATGGAAGAAGCAGCTCAGCGCCCGGGATGTGATCCTTGATCGGCGGGGGATATGGAAAGAACGGTTGGGCAAGTTCGATGCTTTCGCGATCGAGGAAGTATGTTCGGCTCAGATGTCAGCCCTCGGGTTCCCGCGACAGGATCTCTCTCAGGCCCAGGTGTCAGAGTTCAGGGCACGGATGGACCGGCTTTCTTACCATCCGATATCCATCACCCACCGGCTGAATATGAGAATAAAGGAAGTCGGTCGAAATGCTCTATCTGTTGGTCGTAAGCTTCTACGACAATGGACCTAGGTGAAAGCTAGTGAACCTTGAGAGTCTTAGCGGTTCATTCCGCGGCGAACGGATCTTCGTGATCGGAAACGGCCCGAGCCTAAAAGAGACGCCCCTCGAGTTGATCTCCGATGAGCATACGCTCGCGATGAACAAGATCAACCTCATCTATCGGGAGACATCCTGGCGCCCCTCAATTTACTACTATTCTCAGGCGAACTTCCGTGGTGGGGATCCCAGCTCCGGTGAAGTCAACCTAAGCGAAGAGAAGCGGAAATTCATCCAGGAGAACATCGACGACGGACGCTTATGCTTCCTGAACGCTGTTCACGAGTCGACGTTTGGCGAGGAGAATAACCTTTTCTACATCCGGACGCGAGAGTTGAAGAATGATCCGATAGACGACGAGCGGGGACTGCACGCGCGGTCTCTTTACGAGGTCCGAGAAGCCAACCCTGAGGACCTACTTCAGTTCTGGTCAGATGACATCAATCGTGTCGTATACACGTACCACTCGATGTACGGAGCGTTCCAGGTAGCGACCTTCCTAGGGTTCAAGGAGGTGTATCTACTCGGTTGCGATTTGGGGTTCGATGTCCACAATCCCCACATGATCTTCGAGGATGGCCTCGATCCGATTCGCTTCGTCCAGGAGAACGGTGGGGACAACATGGGCTACCTGCGAGCGTGCTGGGAGAAAGGCCCCCTTCTGGGTTCCCTTGTGAACGGGGTAGCGTACAAACTCCTAACCTCACCTGCTGCCGGCGTCCAGAAGCTACTTGCACGTAAGGTGGAGAAGATGAGGGATCCTAACCACTTCTCACCGGGATATAGGTCCCAACCCAAGGACAACCGGTACGCCAATCGGGAGATCGCCAAGAGCCACATGGTGTTCAACAAGGTCGCCTCGGAAAAGGGGATCAAAGTGTACAACGCGACGCCTGGCGGGGAACTTGAGGTCTATCCCCGGGTTGATCTCAGGGAGGTGGTCTGACTGTTGGTTGGACGCGCGATTCGATACTATAGGAAGAATGGGTCGTTTAGACTTGTTATGAAAGGCCTTCAGAAGGTGACTGAAAAATCACGAGACCGGTATTACAAATCTTATTTTTTGCGAACGCACGGTGTTGATCCAGATATAACCTCTAAAGCTTTAGCTGATGGAGGCTGGAGCATAATCGAAGATATGTATCGGCATATGGATGAACGGGACATCCTTTACGATATCGGTGCGCATTCAGGGTTGTACTCCATATTCTTCTCGCACGTCGTGCATCCAAATCAAATCGTAGCTTTCGAACCCACTGATATCGTTGAAAGACTTCGGGAAAAAGCGGAGTCCTTAGATTTCGATCTTCACATCATCAATAAGGCGATCTCTGGGAATACTGAGGGCGTCAAGTATGTGATCGATGAAGATAAACCAGAGGGGGGGACAGGTACACAGGCTAGAAGCCCGAAGGAGATCGAGGTAGAAAAGATGGCGTCGGCGGATATTCTGGACCAGAACCTACCTTTGCCGAATGTGGTTAAAATTGATGTAGATGGGGCAGAGTTGGATGTTGTTTCTGGCCTCCGACCGTTATTGAATAGGGATGAATGTAGGCTAATCTATATTGAATGTCATTTCCCGATTGCAGGCCGGGCGTCCTATGGGACCGCAGAGGATAATTTCCGGAATTGGTCATTCGATGAAATTATCAGGATACTCCGAGAATCGGGGTTCGATGTAGAGTTCTTGGGGCTTCGGGCGAACGATACGATATACGTTAAAGGTGCGAAACCCCGGTTGGGCGGCAGTCCCGCGCAACAAGTGGTGAGACCATGATGAGACCAAAGTTCCAAGGCGGAGACTAAATCTGGCGCGCTGGCAAGAGGCAGTTGGTCTGGTACGGTTGAGGGTTTCA
Source organism: uncultured Thermoplasmatales archaeon (assembly GCA_964396185.1). Classification (GTDB taxonomy): domain Archaea; phylum Thermoplasmatota; class SW-10-69-26; order SW-10-69-26; family SW-10-69-26; genus CAYNEI01. Next base: position 18,462 of record CAYNEI010000003.1, on the reverse strand, counting down.
CGTATATGATTCGTTAGGCTCGGGATCCACATTGACCATATTTGTATGGATTTCAACTTCCGACGTGTAGCTTGTCGCTCAATGAACTGAATGGATGCTATGACCGAAGCAATCGCACGAGCTGAGGCGACAGACGCGATCCTCGAGATCGAGGAGGAGTTCCAACTCTTCGAACAAGATGTCGGAGGGGACTACTATTGGGAGCGAATCCGGCGGCCGGTTCGACAGTGGATCACTGAAGGACCACGAGTGAGTGGAGAGCCTAGGTCTCCATCCGTTTTCTCTCGGATGCACACCGGTGCTCGGTTCGCGAGGAACGCCATTTTCAGGAACCCGCTACGCGCGAATCCAAGCGATATCCTCCTCCAAAGCACGGGTCGACGTAAGAAGGGTCCAGACGAAGCCTGGTGGGACATCCACCTAGATCCGGTCACCGGCGAACTCCCGAGTGCTTACGTGATGCTCGAGGAGCCTTACCAATACCATCACGACCGCCCGGCTCGGACCGAGCACCTATCCTACCTGGATATTGTAGATCTCTACGGGTTCGCCGCCAGGCGGCTTGGCAGAAGAGTTAAAATCCCATCTCAGCAGCATCAGGTGCTCAAGACTGCAGAAGCGCAGCTCGAGGAGCGCCTCGGCACCGCTCCAAACCTCCTCTCCATGGCTGAGGCGAAGCTAACAGCGGACCGGAGCAAGGGCCCCCTTTATGACCGCATCCTGGAGCGTGTAAAGCCGAGGATTGCGATCACATCGGGTCACCCGATCTACCCCTTCCTCAAGGCCTGCAAAGACCGGAACATTCCTATCATCGAGCTCCAGCACGGGAAGTTCCACGAGCACCATCTCAAGTACCACCACCCGGCCAACACCCGGCCCCGGCTCTTCGCAGATTACCTCTTCACCTACGGTGATTTCTGGTCCGATCAGGCCGCGCTCCCGATCCCTGAGTCACGCGTCCGGCCCATCGGCTTCCCGTTCCTCACCGCCCAGGTCGTGCGATACCAAGGCGTCGAGAAGCGAAAGGAGATCCTCATCATCTCGAGACCTACGACGGGGGATCGGCTTGCACCGTTCGCCCTCGAGGCTGCTCGCGTGCTCAAGGACTACCGGATCATCTACAAGCTCCACCCTGCCGAGTCCGCCGGCTGGGAGGAGCGGTACCCCGAACTTGCTCGCTCCCAGGGGATCAAGGTCGTCGATCGCAGCGGCGAGGATCTCCACTATCTACAAGCCCGAGCTATAGCTCAAGTCGGTGCGTCCTCCACGGCCATCTATGAGGGCTTGGCTTTCGGGGTCGCCACGTTCCTGTTAGATATCCCGGAGGCCAAACTGCTTCAACCTCTGATCGATGCCGACGCTGCCACCAAGATCACCACGGTGGAAGAACTGGCATACGCTCTCAAGGGGGATGACCGTACGGACAAGATCGACATCGATCGGTTCTTCAGCCCGGAACCGATAAAACGGTTCTCCGAGGAGCTAGAGGCAATTCTCTCAGCCAGCTGAAGCTCCAGTGAGGCGAGCCCATATGCAGGACTCATGGCCGAACACGTTCATCGTGGGTCCGCCGCGAAGCGGCACGACATCCCTCTTCGAGTACCTTCGGGGTCATCCTTCCGTCTACGCTCCCGTGGTCAAGGAGCCGACGTACTTCTCGAACATCGTGGCCAAGGAGCCGTACGTGCAGGCCTGGGCGCACCAGGTACGAGATGAGGAATCTTACCTCGAACTCTACGCTGGGGCCGAGGACCATCCCGTCCGGCTCGATGCTAGCCCCTGCTACCTCTTCGACCACGAGTCTCTACAGCGGATCCATGACCGCCAACCCGAAGCTTGCCTGATCGTGGTGTTGAGAGACCCTCTCGCTCAGATCAACAGCCACTTCCACAAGATCTCCGAGTCCTTGGATCTCGGCTCGCTTCGGGAAGCGCTCGCCCACCCCGATTGGGGGTGGTATCTACGCGCGCCACCAAGGTACGGGGACCACCTTACCGCGCTCTACGATATTTTCGACGCTTCGCAGATCAAGGCGCTCCGTTTCCCCGATCTCGTGAGGGATCCCAGCACGACCCTTGAGCGCATCTGGCGGTTCCTGGATCTCGCTTCGATGGATGTAGATTCGTCCACCTTCGAGACTCACAACAGCTCCCAGATGCCGTCCAATGCTCTGGCAGGGTTGATCGTTCAACTCAGGCGGCACACGCCTCTGAAGCATATCCCGCTCCCAGGTTCCCTGCGGCGGGTCGGAAACGGCCTGCTCCTGGAGGATGGGAAGCGCCCGATGCCTCCGGGTGTTCGGACGTTGCTGGCAGAGGACTACCGGCCCCAGATCCGCGAAGCTGAGCGGGTTCTCGGGGAAGACCTCTCGTACCTAATGGAGAACTGGTAGGATCCGTGATCCAAGATGCATGTCAGTGTAGTGATCCTCACATGGAACCGAAGGGACGAGCTCAAGCACACCCTGGACCATGTATCCAACCACCTTGACGCGCTCCATGAGGTGATCGTGGTCGACAACGGGTCCACCGACGGGACCCTCGAGATGCTTGCAGAAAGACCATGGGTCACGACCCTCAAGCCTGACGAGGACCTTGGGGTCGACCAGGGACGAAATCTTGGTGCGGAGACGGCGGATGGTGAGCTCGTCCTTTTCCTCGACGATGACGGCTTCTTCGACTTCGCCGCGCTCCCCTCGCTACGTGACCGCTTCGCATCCTCTCCACCACTCGGCCTCATCGCATGCAAGATCGTGGACATGCCATTCGAAGAAGCGCGAGCTAAAGATTTCGAGAATCATCGAGATTCCACGGAGTTCAGGCCCCACGCCTCGTTCACTGGCGCCGGGTTCATGGTCCTGCGCGAGGCCTTCATGGACGTCGGCGGGTTCCCGGATTACTTCGGGTACGGCCAAGAGGAGGGGGACCTCGCCCTGCGGCTGCTCAAGGAGGGCTACACGATCGAACAAGCACCCCACGCCGTCATGCTTCACTACGCATCTCCGAACCAGCGGCCGTCGCTCCGGGCGGTCCGAGGGTACTACCGGAACAGGCACTTCGAGATCTGGCGGAACATCCCGGCCTTCTACGCGGTACACGAATCACTCTCCGCTCTCATCGGTGGCTTCGCCCGTACATGTACAGGCCATGCTTTCAAGGCCTATCGAGAGGGAACAATTGAGGCGCTAAAGGCTCTACCCAGAGTGATCAAGGAAGAGCGAGACCCTATGAGCCACGGGGAATATCGGCGCCACCGCAAGAAAGGCGGCCTCAGACCACCGCTCGTTGAGAGGTTGGGGCGGCTGATGGGGGACATACGATGACCCTGGATAGCGCCGTAGGGCTTACGATCTTCTCCTGCCCCAAACCCTTCGAGGGCCACATCGGCGACATCCAGTACAACGCCATCAACAGCTGGGCTCGGCTTACCAAGGATGTCGAGGTGATCCTCCTCGGCGAGGACGAGGGCGTACCCGAGATCGCCGAAGATCTCGGCCTCCAGCACGTGCCCGAGATCAAGACGAACGAGAACGGAACACCACTCGTCGGCTCGATCTTCGAAGCCGCCGAGAACGCGGCGAGCTCCGAGAGGCTCTGCTACGTCAACGCGGACATCATCACGCCCCCGAATTTCGTCGACGCGATCGAGAGCGCCTGGGCTGTCCACGAGGACAGCCTCGTCCTCGGCCGCCGCTGGAACGTGGATTTGACAGGGCGACTCGATTTCGACAGCCGGTGGTACGACCGCGTGGCACACATCCGCCGAACACGAGGCGAGCGCGCACCACACGACGCCATCGATTACTTCGCCTTCCCCCGCGGGGCCTTCGGAGAAATCCTCCCGTTCGCCATCGGCCGGTTCGGGTGGGACAACTGGCTGCTCCACCAAGCGAAGACCACGGGCCACGCCCTCGTAGACATCTCGAGCGAGACCCAGGTTGTCCACCAGAACCACGACTACGGCTCCGACCCAGACGGCGTGAGGGATGATGAGTTCGCGGAGAACATGTCGCTCATCGCGGACCAGACCGATGCAGACGACATCGCCCGTTACAAGATGCTCTACACGCTCTCAGACGTCGATTACATCTTCAAGGATGGACGTCTCCGCCGGAACCTCTCTCCGTACAAAGCATGGCGTCGTCTGGTGGCGCTGAGCCACGACCACGCCGCCCTGCGCCCCATCGTTCGTGGGGCCAAGATGGTTCGCCAGCTTACCCGATCCTGACCTGCCCCTTTGCGGTACCCGCAAGCCCCTCCACGCAGTTGGACGCAGACGCACTCCCGCTCCACGCCTCGTGATCTACCATGACCACCCGCTACTCCATCATCGGCCTAGGCAAACTCGGCGCCAGCATGGCTGCCGCCATCGCCAGCAAAGGCTTCGACGTCATCGGCGTCGACATCGACCAACGCACCGTCGACCTCGTCAACGAGGGCAAGGCCCCCGTCCAAGAGACTGACCTCAACGAGACCATCGCTGCCAACCGGGATCGCATCCGAGCGACCACGGACAGCCAGGCCGCGGTGCAAGAGAGCGACGTCAGTTTCGTCATCGTGCCCACGCCAAGCGATGAGGAGGGCGTGTTCAGCCTCCAGTACGCCAAGTACGCCTTCAAGGAGCTCGGCAAAGGCCTGGCGGAGAAAGACGACTACCACACCATCGTGCTCACAAGCACCGTGCTGCCTGGGTCGACCCGTTACGGGCTCCTACCGATCCTCGAGGAGGCCAGTGGCAAGCGGGCAGGAGAGGACTTCGGCCTGTGCTACAGTCCCGAGTTCATCGCTCTTGGCAGCGTAATCCGAGACTTCCTCAACCCGGATTTCACCCTGGTCGGCGAGCTGGATGAGCGCTCCGGCGATCAGCTGGAGGCCTGCTATTCAGAGATCCTCAGCAAGGAGGCCCCCTGCAAGCGCATGAGCCTTGAGAACGCAGAGCTGGCCAAGATCGCGGTCAACACGTACGTCACCACCAAGATGACGTTCGCGAACATGCTCAGCGGGCTCTGCGAGCGTATCCCAGGCGGCGATGTGGACGTCGTCACCGACGCGCTCGGCGAGGACAACCGAATCGGCCACAGCTACCTCAAGGGTGCCCTTGGCTACGGCGGCCCGTGCTTTCCCCGCGACAACATCGCGCTCAGCGCGTTCGCCGAGGCCATCGGAGCAAGCGCGGACCTGGCCACCGCCACGGACCACCTCAACCGATCCATCCCGGACGAGATCATCGCTCGCATCGAGCCCAAGCTCTCGGACGGGGCGACCGTGGCTGTCCTCGGGCTCTCGTACAAACCGGACTCGCACGTCGTCGAGGAGAGCCAAGGCGTCCAGGTTGCTCACCGGCTCTCCAAGACCGGCGTACGCGTCGTCGGTTACGACCCCCTGGCCCTTGAGACAGCCCGGGAGGAACTCCACGACCATGTCGTGCTGCTTCCATCCGTCGAAGCTTGCCTCGAACAGGCCGATATCGTGCTCATCGCGAACCCGGACCCCCTGTTCAAGAAGCTGAGCGCGACTGATTTCACGCGAGACGGCGAGACCGTCACCGTCGTGGATGCCTGGCGCCTGCTAGACGAGGAGCTCGATGGGGCCCCCGGCATCGACTACGTTCCGATCGGGCGGAGCGTCGATGATGACACGAACGAGGCGCGGCTCGTCCAGCTCTGGAACGGAGGGGCTGAGGGGGAGCGATGACGGCCAGCCCGCGGATCGCTCTCGCCCAGCTCAACCCCACGGTCGGGGCCATCGATGAGAACACCCGCAAGATCCAGGACGCCATCCAGACCGCGCGAGACCGCGGCGCGGACCTCGTCGTCACGCCAGAGCTCTCGGTCACAGGCTACCCACCAGAAGACCTCCTGCTCAAGGGCGGGTTCATCGACCATGTAGAGCACGCGATCGAAGAGCTTGCGGACGTATCCCAAGGCATCACGGCCGTCGTCGGGGCGCCTAGGATGGACAAGGATCCCCACAACTCCGCCTACGTCCTCTCAGACGGCAAGCTCGTCGGCACCTACGACAAAGCCTTCCTTCCGAACTACTCGGTCTTCGACGAGGACCGCTACTTCACCCCAGGCACAGATGCCGTTGTTTTCCAAGCAGGCGACCTCACCTTCGGGGTAAGCATCTGCGAGGACATCTGGTACCCCCAGGGCCCCCCCGCCGCCCAAGCCTTCGAGGGCGGAGCCTCGCTGCTTGTCAACCTCTCAGCCAGCCCCTTCCACCGAGCCAAGACCCCGAAGCGGGAACGGATGCTCCAGACAAGGGCCTCCGACAACCTCGCCTACGTGGCCTTCTGCAACATCGTTGGAGGCCAGGACGAGATCGTCTTCGATGGCGCAAGCGTGGTGACAGGACCGGACGGATCCACGTTGGCCCGGGCAGCCGTCTTCGAGGAGGACCTGATTCTCGCGGACCTGGATCTCGACGTCACAGAGAGGGCTCGTCTTCGCGAACCACGACCGCGCAAGGTGTTGGGAGGCTCCCAGCCATCGTTCAAGACCATCTCCCTTCCCAGCCGAAGCTCCTCGGCTACACGAGCCGGGCTCGACCCCGTGATCCGCCCGATCCCCGATGACCTGGAGATGATCCACCAGGCCCTGGTCACTGGGACCCGCGATTACCTCTCGAAGAACCGCTTCTCCGAGGCCGTCATCGGGCTATCCGGCGGCATCGATAGCGCGCTCACGGCCACGCTGGCCGTCGACGCGCTAGGACCGGACCACGTCATCGGGGTCTCCATGCCCACCCGGTACTCCAGCGATCACTCCCGCAAGGACGCCGAGCTGCTCGCACACAACCTCGGCATCCGCTACCTCTCCATCCCCGTCGACGACATCTTCGAAGCCTACCTCCAGGCCCTCGAACCTGCCTTCGATGGGAAGTCGCAAGACACCACCGAGGAGAACCTCCAAGCACGAGCCCGCGGCACGACCCTCATGGCCCTCTCCAACAAACACGGCTGGCTCGTGCTCACCACCGGCAACAAATCTGAGACCAGCGTCGGCTACTCCACGCTCTACGGCGATACCGCGGGAGGCTACGCCCTGCTCAAGGACGTCCCCAAGACCACGGTGTACAGGCTCGCTGAGAACATCAACCAGGACGCAGGCACCGAGCGCATCCCGGAGTCCACCCTCACCAAGCCCCCGTCTGCCGAGCTCTCTCCAGACCAAGTCGACCAGGACACGCTCCCACCCTACGAGGTGCTCGACGGCATCCTTGCGGCCTACGTCGAAGCAGACCTACCACCCCAGGCCATCATCGACCAAGGGTTCGACGAGGACACCGTTCGCCGGGTCATCCAGCTCGTCGACCAAAACGAGTACAAGAGGCGCCAGAGCCCCCCTGGCATCCGGATCACGCCGCGAGCCTTCGGCAAGGACCGCCGGATGCCTATCACCAACCGGTACCAGCCATGAAGATCTTCAGCATCGCTCTGTCCAGTATCGACCACTCGAGGGGTGCGTGATATCGCCATGGAGGTGTTCGAGGCATGAAGCCAGCGTCCATCGGTCGAACGGGCTCGACCCTCCCACTCCTGTTCGGCGTCCTCTTACTGCCGATCGTATGGCTTGGGCTGAACGGAGGCGCCTGGGTTCTCCCAACGGCTGCTGCCGGGTTCGACGCGCGCGTCATCCGCTCGATCGCCCCCATGATCGTTCTCGCAGCAGCGGCTGGCGTCACGTTCTCGTTGCGCGGAGAAGAGGGCGGGATGAGAGCCACGTACGGGGGACCCCTTGGCCACCTTGCCCTCTACGCGTTGGTGGGTCTCTTCGGTGGACTGCTCAGCTCCCCGGACCTCTCCACATCGGTGTACTGGGGGCTCGCCTTCCTCGCTGTCCCTATGCTTTTCGCCGCCTCGACGGGCCCGCGAGACGGACTCGGCGGACACACGACGCTGATGAGGCTCACCCTCTTGTTCGTCGTCGGGGTCGCAGCGCTGCTAGCGGTGATGGCGATCTGGGCCTACGACCTTCCTAGCCTGCTGGGCTCTCGGGATCTGGCGCGACTGTTCGGCAACTACGAGGATGACATCGCTCCCGCACTCGCCATCAACGCGAACGGCGCCGCGCGGTTCCTTGCTCTCGCGGCGCTGGTTCTCGTCTCATGGGGCTTCGCGTCACGCTCGAAACGCACGAGTGCCGCCTGGGTCGGTGGCGCTGGGTTGCTCCTCGTCATCCTCGTGTTCACCCAGTCTCGAACAACCCTGGTGGCCGCGGGCGTGGCAGCCTTCGCCCTCATCTTCCTTCATGCTGGACTGAGGACGGCAACCGTGTCCGCTGCCGGGGTGGCTGTCGCGACGACGGTAGCCCTCGGGCCATCCACCCTAATCGGATACATCTCCCGCGGCCAGTCGGGTGCCGAGTTCTTCTCGCTGACCGGTCGAACCGGAACATGGGCCGAGCTCGCCAAGGAGAGTCTCGCGTCCCCGCTCTGGGGCCACGGCTTCCACGCAGATCGCCTCCTCGTAGCCCAGCACACCCACGACGCATGGCTCCATGCCTTCGCGCAGGCCGGGATCCTCGGCCTCGGGTTCTTCCTGTTCGCGTGGGTTCTGGCATGGAAAGGGACGTTCAACGCTGGCCTCAGGGATCGCTTCGAGAACCTTCGACCTTCGATGAGGATCTCAGCGATCAACGCCACGGTGGTCTTGACCTTCTTGACGGTACGTTCGATTCCAGAGTCAACCGCCGCCTTCTACGGTGTCGACCTCTTCATCTTCGTACCCGTCGCCGCCTTCCTCCATGCCCTTGGGAACCGGGAGGCTTCGCGTCGCGAGAGGCGCTTGGGTGATTTGGCCGGCCAGGAGCTTGCTGTCGAGGACGTACCCCGCATCCTCACCTCCTCCTACGCCTGCGCACCCCCCGGCTCGCCCACCTTCCATGGAGGCGAGGAGCTGCTGGGCTGGAAGCTCACCACCGAGATCTCCAAGGGCAACGAGACCTGGGCGCTCATCTCCGAGGAGCATCGGGAGAGCGTGGAGGCAGCCCTCACGACTGAGCCGGATGCTTACCCGAACCTGTGCCCGGTATACATTGGTCTCCCGCGCTGGCTCTCTTGGATGCGCAACCACCAGGGAACGATCCAACTCTACGCCTACCTCTGGCAATTGAAGGCCTACGTTGTGGCCGAGCAGCTCCACGACGAGATAGGCTTTGACACCTTCCATCACATCACCTACGCCAACGACTGGATGGCCAGCCACGCCGGGGCGTTGCTCGACGTGCCCTACGTGCGCGGGCCCGGTGGCGGGGCCCAGCAGGTCCCAGCCAGCTTCCGGAGCCGCTACGGGCTCCGGTTCCGCTTCGCCCAGCGCTGGCGTAGCGGGCTCCAGGGCCTCTTCCGCGCGGACCCGTTCTTTCGTCGGGGCCAGGAGCGCGCGGATCGGTTGCTCGTCTGCACGCCTGAGAGCCGGGAGGCGATGCCCGAGCGTTGGCGCGAGAAGACCGAGTTCTTCCCCGTGAACGGGATCGACACGGATGACGTCGAGACGCTGTCACCAGCCAACTCCGGAGGTCCGTTCACTGTCATCGTCGTCGGCAAGCACCTCAAGCTCAAGGGCTTTGATCTCGCGATCGAGGCCTTCGGCCGCTTCCAGGAAGGCCTGCCGGATACCCGGTTAATGCTCGTGGGTCGGGGGCCTGAGACAGAGCAGCTCGAATTGCTCGTCGAGGAGCTCGGCGTTCGCCATGCCGAGTTCACCGGGTGGCTCCCGCACGACGAGACCCTCGAGCGCATCCGGGAGGCCGATGTCTTGCTGTTCCCGAGCCTTCGCGACGGTGGTGGCGGGGTGGTTGTGGAGGCGATGGCGTTGGGGACCGTGGCGGTCTGCCTCGACCTTGCTGGCCCGGGCCTGCACACAGCCCATGGCCACGGGGTCGCTGTCCCGGCGCGCAACCCCGAGCAAGCCATCGATGATCTCGCTTGCGCCCTGCGCGAGTTGCACGACGATCCCCAGTGGCGCGAGGTCCTCCAAAGCCGGGCGAGGGAGCGCGTGCTCGACCGCTACACCTGGGAAGGCCACGGGGAACGTCTCCAACGGATCTACGATGAGATCCTCGGCCGCGCCGAGCCCGCCACCCCCGTGGACGAGCTTGAGCTCCCCCAGCTCGAACCCCTGGAGGAATCCACCTCCTGAACGGGACCGGATGAGGTGTTCATCATGCAGCAACCAGCATCCTTCGACGTCCTCGGCACCCCGATCTCAGCGGTCACGCCGCCAAGCGTGCTCGCGTTCGTCGACGATGCCATCGAGGCGGACGAGCACACCTACGTCTGCGTCTGCTCGGCCAACAACGTGATGAGCGCGCGCGAGGACGCCGAGCTCGCTCGCATTCACCATGAGGCGGGCCTTTGCATCCCCGATGGCTTTTACCTCGCGAAGATCGGCCAGAGGCACCTTCCTGGCGAGGTCGAGCGCATCCGCGGCACGGATCTCACGCAGCTGCTCGCCGAGCACGCTGCTCAGCAGGGTCACTCGATCTTCCTCTATGGAGCCGCGCCAGGTGTGCCCGAGCAGATGGCTGAGGCCCTCAAGGGCCACGCCCCCGGGCTCGAGATCGCCGGCACCCATTCGCCCCCATTCCGACCCACGACACCATCAGAGGATGCAAAGGAGGTCGAGATGATCAACGCCTCCGGGGCTGAGATCGTCCTTGTCGGCCTCCCCACGCCCAAGCAGGACCGCTGGATGGCCGCGCACGTCGACAGGTTGGACGCCAACGTCCTCTTCGGCGTGGGGGCTGCATTCGACTTCATCGCTGGCACCAAGGAGCAGGCCCCTGGCTGGCTCTCCAACAACGGCTTCGAGTGGGCCTACCGTTTCGCCCAGGAGCCCAAGCGGCTCTGGCCTCGGGTCCTCGTCCAGGGCCCGAGGTTTGCAGCGCTGGCAACCCTCCAAGAGCTGCGACACGCGTTCTCCGATGGTCGCGAGTCGCCGTGAGGCGCCATGAGCACTCGGACCGCTGCGATGGCCGAGAGTCGATACACCCAAGTAGCCACTCGAACTTGCTCACTGAGAACCCCTTGAGCTCACGACCCCCACCTAGGAGGCTGAACCCATGACCCAACGCAAGATCCTCGTCACCGGAGCCGGCGGCTTCATCGGCCACCATCTCGTCACGTTCCTGAAAGACCAAGGCTACTGGGTGCGCGGTGTAGACATCAAGGAGCCCGAGTTCGCCGAGAGCGACGCGGACGAGTTCGAGTTGCGCGATCTGCGACATCGCAGCGAGGCGCTAGCGGCCACTCGCGGCGTGGATGAGGTCTACCACCTCGCCGCCGACATGGGGGGCATCGGCTACATCACCGCCTACCACGCGGCGATCTGCCAGAACAGCACCCGCATCAACCTCAACATGCTCGAGGCTGCCCAGCTGCTCGACGTGGACAAGTTCCTCTTCTCCTCAAGCGCCTGCATCTACCCTCAGCACCTCCAGAACGAGGCCGACGTGGAGCCGCTCAAGGAGCAGGACGCATGGCCAGCGGATCCCGAACCCGGCTACGGTCTCGAGAAGCTCTACATGGAGAAGCTCTGCGAGTACTACCGCGACGACTTCGGCCTCGAGACGCGCTGCGTACGCTTCCACAACGTCTACGGGCCACTCGGCACGTACGAGGGCGGCAAGGAGAAGGCTCCTGCAGCGATCTGCCGCAAGGTCGTCGAGGCCGAGGATGGCTCTTCCATCGAGGTCTGGGGCGACGGGCTCCAGACGCGGACGTTCATGTACATCGATGACTGCGTCGAGGGCATCTACCGCATCATGCAGAGCGACCACTGGGAGCCGCTCAACCTCGGCCGCGATGAGCTGGTCACCATCAACGAGCTCGTCGACATCATCTGCGAGGTCGCTGGCAAGGAGCTCGAGAAGGACCACGACCTCACCAAGCCCCAGGGTGTGCGCGGCCGCGACAGCGACAACAGCCTCATCGAAAAGATCCTCGGCTGGTCCCCTGGCATCGATCTCCACGAGGGGATGGCCAAAACGTACGCCTGGATCTACCAGGAGCTCGACGACCAGGACCGCGCAACACCCCCGGCACCCTCACCGACCACCAAGACCCCTGTCCAGACGACCCCCAGCTAACCGCGAACCCACCGAGGCGCTTGGAGCTGGAGAGGATCCGATGACCAAGGCCCAGCCCATGCGCCCATCCTGGCGGGCGTGGCTGCGCCACGGCTTGCTCGCGCTGTTGGGGCTCGGCCTCATCGCGCTCTACGTCCTACGCGCGGACCCCGGAGAGGTCTTCGAGGCCATCGCGTCGGTTCCCCTCTGGGTCCCCGCGCTCTCAGCGAGCCTCTTCGGCGCTGTCTGGGTCCTGCGTGTCTGGAGCCTTCGCTTCCTCTCTCAACAGACACAGGGGGAGCTCTCCTGGGATCGGGCGAACCAAGCCTTCCTCGGGTCTAACGTGCTCAACCTCGTTCTCCCTGCACGCCTGGGCGACGCGGCCCTGATCGTCGCCATGTCCGAGGAGGCGGACGCCGGCGAGGTCGCCTCCCTAGTGCTCCACTGGCGTGTACAGAGCCTCATCGCGCTCGGGGTGCTTGCGGGGGCCATCGCGATCTTGGCCGCCCGCGCACCTCCTAGCTCGGGGCTGATCGCGTACGCCCTGGTCCTGGCCGTGTTCCTCCCCCTGTTGCTCGCCGGTGCCTTCCTCGTCGCCCTGCTGGGCTACGGTGGTGGGTCCCAGCTCGCACGAGCCTCGCAAGCCCTGCAGGACCGGTTCGCCGGCCAGGGGGCACGGGGCCGATGGACCGCTCGCCTCCACCGCGTGGTCGAGAGCGGCCGGACCCTCTTCGACGTGCGCATCCTGGCGCCCGCACTGCTCATGGCTGGCTTGGGCTGGTACTTGGAGATCCTCGTCGCCGTGCCCTTCGTGGTGGTGCTGGCTCCAGGGATCTCGCCGTATCTCGCCATGGCTGCGCCCATCGCTGCTGCCCTCGTTGGTGTCGTGCGGATCCTGCCCGGGAGCTTCGGCATCTACGAGGGCGCCTTCGCAGCCGTGCTCATCGGCGGCGGGGTGGTGCCCGCAGCGGCCGTGGCCGCAGGTGCTGCTGCTCACGGCTTCGTCACCCTCATCCTTCTGCTCGCAGGGATCCCCGCTGCGGTCGCGCTCAGCCGGCGGACGACGCGCCAGGCCGTCTCCGTCGTGCGCGACCGGCTTGATCGATCCGACCACGAGCTCCCCCTGGCGCGCGACCCAGATGCGTAGATCGCCTGCGAACCCGCCTCATCCGCCCCTCCCCACCGCTGACCTGACCCGGCGCGCGTTGCGCGCTGGGGTTGACGTGAGGCTGTGGGGAGAACGCTGCGTGGCTCTGGATGAGCGTAAAACTGTTTAACGTAAATCTATTTAACGTAATGTGGAAACTCTTATTGGTAGGGGCGTCATCCCATCCTTCGTGGAACCCTTCGTAGGCCGCCGGACCGAGCTCGAGAGGCTCCAGAAGCGCTACACGTCTCCTAAGCCCGAGCTCATCGTGATCTACGGCCGGCGGCGCATCGGGAAGAGCGAGCTCGTGCGCCAGTCGCTTGAGGGGATCGAGGGCGTGGTCTACTACCAAGCAGCCGAAACCACGCCAGCCATCCAGCTGGACACGTTCGTTGAGCGTGCCTCCGCGATCCACCCGGGGATCACCGAGATCCGCGAGGACTGGGAGTCGCTGCTGGGTTACCTCGCTGAACAGGGCGCAGTCGTCGTGATCGATGAGTTCCCCTACCTCATCGAGTCGGACGCCTCCATCCCGTCCCGCTTCCAGCGCGTCTGGGACGAGCGGTTCCCCGGGACCTCCGGCTCGCTCGTGCTCATCGGCTCATCGATCAGCATCATGGAGGAGAGGGTGCTCTCGGGGGGCAGCCCCTTGCATGGCCGGCGTACCGCAAGCGTGGATCTTGCACCATTGAGCCCTGGAGAGGCCCGGTCGTTCTATCCCGACTACGGGCCCGAGGAATCGGTTGTGGCGTGGAGCGTCTTCGGGGGGACGCCCTACTACCTCCAGCAGCTCGATCCAGAGTGCTCGGCGCGCGAGAACATCGCGTCGGGCATCCTCTCCCCTCATGGGCTCCTCCATGACGAGCCCCGATTCCTCCTCCGCGCCGAGATCCATCAGCCTAGCACGTACTTCGGGATCCTGGACGCGATGGCAAGCGGCAACCGGGAGCGCAACGACATCGCCCAGGCGGCAGGCGTGGACGCAAGCTCCGTGGGCAGCTATCTTGCCAAGCTCGCGCTCCTCCGCGTTATCGCACGGGATGTCCCAGTCACCGAGGACCCGTCCCGCTCACGGAAGGGAAGGTACCGGATCAGCGATCCGCTGTTCCGCTTCTGGTTCAGGTTCGTCCACGGACGCCAGGGGGAGATCGAGACCATGGGCTCTGAGGCTCAGGCTCGCATCGTGGAACCTGAGCTCCCCCGGCATGCATCTGAGGCGTTCGAGGAGCTCTGTCACCGCGCGCTCCCACACCTGGTTCCTGCTCCGTACACTCGCGTTGGTCGGTGGTGGTACGGTGAGCATGAAGTGGATGTCGTAGGCTTGACTCAAGGCCGGGACCTCGTGCTCGGTGAGGCGCGTTTCAGAAGCGAGCCTGTCGGACGAGACCTACTGGGGAAGCTCGAGGGCTTGGTAAGCGAGGTGCGCTGGACGCCTCAGGGAGGCGGCCCGGCCCACCCGGTCTACGCCCTCTTCTCGAGATCAGGGTTCACCGCAGGACTTGAGCACGAGGCATCCGAACGATCGGATGTTCACCTCTTCACCCTTGAGGATGTCTGGCGGGCTCTGGGATAGGCTCTTGATTCTCATCCGCCCCTCCCCACAACTGACCCGACCCGGCCATCCGCGCCTGGCGAGCCTCTCGCTGGCGCGGGCCGGGGTTGACGCGAGGCTGTGGGGGGAGAACGCTACGTGGCCGAGCCTGGGGCTCGAAGCGCACACGTGGCCGGGAAGATCGGGCCAGAGGGTAGAAGGACCATAAGTTTATGGTGGTACAACCATATTGTGTGTCGATGGCAAGCGGACCGAGCCTCCAGGGGAGGGCGCCGGGGTGAAGGAGGACACCTTCCGCGTCGTGGACACGCTGGCCAGGTCCCTTGGCCGCCAGCTCTCCATCTCGGAGCTGACCGAGCGGGCCCGCGGTTTCCACGAGCGTGCGCACTACAAGAACATCCACCAGGCGGTCGAGACCCTCGAGGAGAAGGGTACCCTCCGGGTGACCCGACGAGGACGCGCGGCCCTGGTGGAGCTGGATCTCTCGCGAGGTGGGGGCCTGGATGACGTGGCCGCGGTCGCCCTGGAAGGGAAGAGGCGGGCCCGCGCTACCTCCGCGTGGCTGGATGACCGGCTCACACCGCTTGAGCAACGGCTTTCCGCGTTCGACGGGCTGCGCGCGGTCGAACTGGTGGAGCCACAGCGTAACGCTCGCCTGAACCGGATCGTCCTCCTCGCGGTGCTCTCTCCGAGCCTGGGAAGGGCGCCCATCGGCGAGGACCGCATCGGCGAGCTGTACGAGGCGGTGGGCCAGCAGGCCTCGGATGGCAACATGCGCGTGGATCTGCTGGCGCTCACGGAGCCGGAGCTGGTCGGGGCGCTAGGATCCGAGGCGCTGACAGCGCCCCAGGTTCTCGTCACATATCGGGCCAACCTGCTCCATCCTGGCGGGTTCGGGTGGATGCTCCATCGGTCTCAAGGCCTGGGCCAGCGGATCGTGAGCCACGATAGGCTTCATGCCTCAGACCCCAACCTTGGCCTCGTCCTTGGGCTCGAGGATGAGGATATCGCAACCAGCCTGGATCGCCTCGGCTACGAAGAGATGGGTACACGAGGAACGAGTGGGCGTGCGGTCTCGATGGAGCTGGCGGTGACTGCCGCGCTTGCACGAGGAGATGCGCGGCGGCGGTACGGGGCGGCCGTGGCGTTGGCCAAAAGCGTCGGGCGTTCCTGGAACCCTCGGACGCTGGCGTTCCTGGCCTTGCAGCACAACGTCGGGCGCGAGCTGCTGGGGTTCGCGCGAACGCTGGCTCGGTTGCTGGGCGAGTTGGACGTCGATCCCGAGCCCCTCCCCGACCACCGCGCCCACCTCGAGACGCTTGAGGCGCGCTTATCGTGGGGGCTGCGGGGGGACGATGGCCCCGCAGAGGTGGATGAGCAGCGCCTGTTAGAGCTTTTGAAGGTCTATGATGTCCTTGGATAAACGAAGGCTCATCCAGTTCCTGCAAGCGGTCGACGAGGTTTTGGAGGAGGACATCACGCTCGTGGCTGTCGGTGGCACCGCGTTGACCCTGCTAGACCTCAAGCCGTCGACTCGGGACGTGGACTTCACTGGCCCAGGGCCCTCTGTGCACGCGTTCCGGGAGGCGCTCGACCAGCTTCCCCACGGCTTCAAGGTCGATACCTGGTGGGATGGCTACGTCTTCACCACGAGGCTCCCAGCGGATTACACCGAGCGGGCTCGGGAGTTGGATACGCAGGAGGATCTCGTTGCCCTCCGTCTGCTCGTGCTGGACCCTGTGGACTTGGTGCTCACGAAGGTGGATCGGCTCGACGAGCGGGATCTGGAGGACATCCGAACGACGGTGGCGGCCTTCGAGGTGACCGAGGGGGCTCTACGGGAGAGGGCCAGCCACCTCGAGCACGTGGCGAACGAAGAGAACTTCGCGTACCACCTCGAGCTGGTGTTGAAGGAGCTCAACCGGTGAGCTGGTGTTCCACGTCCTGGATCCGTCGTGGGAGCCAACGTCGGCGCTGACCCTGGCCGCCGGAGAGAAGGTATAAGGAAACGTACGAACACATCGCCGATGAGCCCTATGGCTACCACGATCCCCCTCGACGAGGAGACCAAGGCGATGCTCCGACGCCTCGGGGAGGAGGGAGAGAGCTACGATGACATCATCCGCCGCTTGCTTCAGGGGGCTGCACGCAGAAACCTCGATGCACGGTGGAACGAGATTATGGAGGCAGACGAGTTCACCCCTCTCGACGAGCTGTGAACTGTGGCCTTCAAGGTCACGGGTCAGCCGTCCTCGCCCACGTAATCGGCTAGGTCATCCTCGAGATTCGGGTCGTAGCGGTTCTTGATCACGATCGGCCGGAAGAAGCCCTTGGGGAGGCCGCCTGGCTTCACACCCTCCCAGTCCAGATCCCGCTTCTCCGCTCTTGCAGCCATCAGAACCATCCTGGGGTCTTATCGAGCAATAAACCCATCGCGGCGGCCGTGACGGTGTCCGCATGACGAGGCCGGCCACGCCTCTCCAAGCGAAGAGCTGCCCCAGGACACAACATTTATGATGTAATGATGTAAGAAGGCTATGGCGGCCATGCCCGACTACCATCGGACCCAGATCCAGTTGGAGACCTGGCAGTACGAGCAGCTCAAGCGCCGGGCCCAGGCGGAGGACATCAGCCTCTCCGAGCTGATTCGGCGCATCGTGGGCAAGGAGCTCGAGGAGGAGGTTCCGTTCAACAAGGAGAAGCTGATGGAGATGAAGGGCATGTTCTCAGACCCCGGCTTCGACCACGACGACATCGACCGGATCGTCTACGGGCTGGACACGCGGTAGTCTGGCAGTCCTCGGGTCCGGCCAGGGTTGGCCAGATCCGTCAAGGACGCGGTTCTGTGCACGCCTCCCGGACACAACCTTTATGATGTAATGATGTAAGAGGGGTATGGCGTCCATGCCCGACTACCATCGGACCCAGATCCAACTCGAGACCTGGCAGTACGAGCAGCTTAAGCGCCGGGCCCAGGAGGAGGACATCAGCCTCTCCGAGCTGATCCGCCGCATCGTGGGCAAGGAGCTTGAGGATCAGGTCCCCTTCCGGAAGGAGAGGCTGATGGAGCTGTGCGGGATCATCGAGGACGATGAGTTCTCCGGTCGCGATCATGATCGGGTTCTCTATGGTGGGGGCGAGTGAAGATGCTGGGTGGTGGTGGCGTACCCCAGCCCGTGTTCATCGACACAGGTGCATGGTTCGCCCTCCACAATCACTTGGACGTCGACCATCAGTCGGCCCGCGAAGCGGTGGCCGGGCTGAGGCGTCAGCCGGTGACCACGGAGTACGTGTTCGACGAAGCAGTGACGCTCGCACTCTCGCGAGCGAACCACGAGCTCGCCGTCCAGGTGGGAAGCACCCTCCTCGACCCATCGTCCGTACGACTGGTATCGCTCCGGGAAGTGGACCGCCAGGCCGCCTGGCGTCTCTTCCAAGATCGACCGGACAAGGCCTACAGCTTCACCGACTGCACGAGCTTCGTCGTCATGCGCCGGCTCGGCATCGAGCACGTCATCGCCACGGACGGGGATTTCGAGCAGGAAGGGTTCACGAACCTGCTTGGCTCAGCCGAGGCGTGAGGGCCCCGCGCTCGCTCTCGGCCTCACCCACGGACTCGGTCGCGGCCTCGGCCTCGCGGCTTCACACCAGCGGCGAGTTGTGGGGCCCGCCCAGGAGCAGGAAAGCCAAGAGGAT
>CAYNEI010000002.1:15180-125780 GCA_964396185.1 uncultured Thermoplasmatales archaeon | reverse complement strand
ATCGGGGCCGGGCCTGAAGGAGGGTTCGCACCGCCAGCACGTACCGGTTAGCCCCCCAAGCCGTGAGGGCAAGCTTTAATCCAACCGGGCCTGCTCCCTCGCTCGGGCCCAGCGCATCCCCTTCGGATGCGTCATCCACCGGGGGTACACCTTCCACGGGAGCCCTCCAAGGGCCCCGCATGGACGACGGCTTGACCGTCACCCCGGTGGGGGCCCACTCCGACCCGGATCGAGCCACGGTCGCGCCTCATACGTGGCGGCGTCCGAGCTGCGACGCCGCACCCGTCGCAAGCGCGATCCAAACGGGCCACCACGTGGGCCAAGGAACAGCGTCCGTACCTGCCTCGAGGTTCACGGACCGTTCGTTGTTCCCCTCGTTTCGCTCGGGGATCCTGTCCAAGGGGTCCACGTGGACATCGATGGATGCAGGAAGGCCCTGTTCCGGGAGCTCAAGCGTCACCACCCTGGGGGCTCCCGGCGGGAACTGAGAAACACTGCTCTCGCTGACCCGCTCACCGTCAGCCACGGCTGCAACCGTGACGTTCAGCACCTCGATGTTCCCCTCGTTCGTGATGGAGACCGCCAGCGAGGGAGGCACGGCACCTGTTCCTGGCTCGTAGCGGACGTCGTTCACCACCAGGTCTGGGAGACTCGTTCGGACGGGCAGGGTGATCTCAGCGGGTGGTGCCACGAGCTCGGAGACCGTGCTCGACGGTACGGACGAACGGAGGCTGATGTTCGTGACACCGGTCGTTCCCTGGGGTGGGAGGAGCTCGACCACCAGCTCTCCCGACTCCATAGGCGCAAGCATGGCGGGCTTGCCGCGGGCAGAGGCGTTCCATCCTGGAGGCAACGAGAACTCCGCGCCAACCGTCCCCGGCTCGTTGCCGATGTTCGTAACGGCGGTCGTGAGCATGGTGCGGATCCCTGGCACCAGGCGCGGCTCTCCGAGGCTGTCGAACTTGAACTCGGTCCACCTCGGAACCTCCACGTTCAATGGCACGTTCTCCCGGGTGCCGTTCGGGAGCCGGATGACCAGCTCCACGGTCCCGTTCCTCGGGGGCGTTCCCGCTGGCACCTTCAACCCAACGGAGACGTCCTCGCGCGAGCCAGGCTCGAGGTGGACGACGGGTGTCGGCTCCAGGAGCCAGTCGCTTGGCGCCTTGCCAGCGGTGAGCACGATGGTCGCGTTGATGTTCCCTTCGTTCAAGATGGGGAGGGCAACATCGGTGGTCCTTCCGGGGGGTGCAGGGATCCGTTCAGGCGGCTCGGCCACCAGGGCGACCACAGGCTCTACGAAGAGGTTCACCGGTAGGGTGACCGGTTCGTTGTTCGAGCCGCCGGAGGGTGTGGCCGTGATGAGGATCTTCAGATGGACCTGGCCGCGTGCGGTCTCGGGGATCGGTAACCGTAGCTCGAGTGCCACCGGTTCCGAGCCCGTGGGGGGGACGCTTGTCAGCCGGTTCTCCACGGAGGACAACGATCCGCCGCGATGGAAGAACTCTGGGTCCTGCCAGCCGGCGGGTAGGTCCACGGAAGCGTTCAGTTGCACGTCCGCGGAGGCGTTCCCCTTGTTCGCCAGCGCGAGCTGGAAGGTCGCCAGCTCCCCTGGGCGCACCTGTTTCAGTTCCACCTGAGCGTCGAGTTCCAGCTTGCTCTCGGCGAGCACGAGCCCATCGAACAGGATCTTGTCCGTGGCGGTCGTGTCGTTCAAGGACACTGCGCTGACCGTCAGGCTCGTCGGGCGCGCAAGCGCCCCAGGCGGGGGTGCTGAGACCACGAGGTCCAGGGCGGCTTGCTCCCCGGGGCCCAGGGGGAGCAACGAGCGCGTCTGGTTCTCGTAACGCAGCTCGGCGCTCCAGCCCAGCTCGGTCCCTGTCAGCGCGAAGCGCAGGGCGTCTTTGGTCGAGCCCGCGTTCATGGCCACCACGGGGATCGTGCGCGTCTCCCCCGGATCGAACCGGGAGAGGAGCTCCTTGGGACCGTCGACGTTCTGGTACCAGATCCCGACATCCCGGCGCTCCTGGAGGAGCGTGACCGTCTCCACCTGGGCTTGCATGCGGGGATTGTTCTCGGACGTCGCGGTCACCTTGATGGGCAGGCGCGCGCCCTGGTCCCTGGTCTCTGGCGTGCTCACGGTCAGGTTGACGCGGCGTGCTTCCCCCGAGTCGAGGGTAAGCTGGGACTGATCGAGGGTCGCGTTCCATCCAGGGGGCGTCGTCGAGAGGTCCAGGTTCACGGTATCGGGGAGGTTCCCGCCGTCCGTGGCGACACCGCGGTTCTCCACCAGGACCTCGAAGCGGACCGTTTCACCGAAGCTCGCTGTTTCCACGATCGGTTCCTGGTCGGCTGATGCCGGCCGCAACGAAACCAAGTAGCCCCGGTACTGCAGCTCGCCGACGTCGATCGAGGGGCTTGCCAAACGTCCTGCACCGTACGCCGTTCCCTGAGTGGGGACCACAGCAACCGGCTTGTTGGCCTCCACCTCGAAGGGGTCTTGGCTCGTGGCTGAGACCGCAAGGCGTTGACCGCGCTGGAGCACGCTCACCGTTCGCTCCCCGTCCCCCGAGGTTGCGACCACGAGGGTGTCGTTGTAGAAGCCGAAGACGTTGGCGTCGACCGGGCCCCGGATGTGTTCGCCCCACGGTCCACCGATGGGGGACGAGACCGGCGCCGGGCCCGACGGAGGGAGGGGATTCGATGTGGGGGGTCCACCGAAGGCGACCAACCGGGCCAAGGGGTCCAGCTCGCTCGGCCGCGATGGCTCGACCGCACGGAGCTCGATGGGCTCGAACCCCCAGGCATTGGTCTGCTGGAGCAACTGGAGCGAGCCTGGTTCCACGTCCACCGTGGAACCCGAGGACGGGATGATCGTGCGGGGATCCCCACCGGTGGTCTGGCCTCGAACGGCCAGCGGGTCCTGGGTACTCGTCAGCCAGAGCGCGCCCGAGTCGTGGACCCGGAACTGGTTGTCCGGGTCCCAGCGGGTGCCGAACGTCGTCCCAACGAGCTGGGACCCGGCGGGGGCACCGGAGAGCGTGGCGAACTGGGAGCGATCCATGTCAGGCATGCCCTGGACCAACACGGGTTGATCCACCTCCAGGTTGAACGTGTCGCCGCTGATCTCGACCCGTGTGATGTCACCCTCGGTGTTGAAGGCGACTCCGTTGAGCCGTCCCGATGCGCCCCGCTCGCTCGTCGCGTAAACGTAGTAGCTTCCAGGCGAGACCCAGGCATCGAACTGGGTGCCCACGAGCGTCCCATCCGAGGAGGGGAGGAAGCCCATGTCCCGGTTGAGCTGTTGGCTCCAAGGCCCTTGGATCTGGCCCGTGGCAAGCACGGGCTGGTTCGCGGTGACGCGGAACGGTTGTGGGCTCCCGCCGAGCCGGATCCGCTCGACCTCCCCCGTATCCAACGTGAACGGGTTCTGTTGCCCATCGATCTCCTTGAGCACCGGGAGCAGGCCGTCGTACGTGAAGAGCGAGACACGAGTTCCCCTGTGCAAGCCAACCACGGTCGCGGTTTCCCCAGACGCGAACACCTCGTGCCCGCGGGAGATCCAGTGCAGCCCTCCAAGGGCATCGTAGACGTGTTCTGGGTCTTGGCCGGTTCGCTCGCCGTTCTGGAGGACGTCCATGTGGACCATGTAGGTCCGGCTCACGCCTGGCTCGATGGGGCCCTGCGCGATCCACGTGACCGAGACGATGGGGTTGGTCTCGGGGTCGAAGGGGCCACCGCCCGGCTGATCCAGCAAGCTCGTCTTGACCCGCGAGGGGACCACGAACCGGTCCTCGCCCGGAGCCTCGGCATCCGCTACGACGAGTTGAGCGTCGCTGGGGGATCGGCGGGGCAACTGGAAGTTCGTGTACTCGACCACGCGCACGCTCTCGGGCTGCAAGCGGAAGCTCTTCAACAGCTCGGTGTTCCCGGCCGTGCCCGAGGGCCATCCGGCCGCAAGCGCCAGATCCCCCACGTCGACATCGAGGGCCACTGGCGGGTTCTGGATGGTCGTGTCATCGTCGTTCGTGATGGTGACGGGGATCCGGATGTTCCACCCATCTTCGAAGCTTTCCGGGCCCCACCATGGCAGCTCTCGAGGGGCGTTGGCATCCTGAGCTTGCGCGGCAAGCGAGATCGAGAGGAGCGCGATGGCTCCACCGATGGCGATCCAAGCGAGCCGACGCCTCAACCCTTCCGCCTCCTCCCCCGGAACATCACGAGCAGGCCGAGCAGCGCTACGAGCAACACGGGCCCCGTTGAGGGGATCGGCAACCGCCCGAACAACCCTTGGTCGGCGGTCAGCTCTAGCCCGGCCGCGTTGTTGGATCGATCGGGATCGAGGAGCCGCTCGCGGTCGTCCGCGACGATCACGATGCTCTGGAGCCCACCGTTGGCCTCCAGAGAGAGGTTGACCCGTTCGGTCGTGCCCGGTGCAAGGGCCGCTAGTTCTGCGAGATCAGCCAGGCGCCCGTCCCGATACAACTGGACCTGGACCGGTGCTGCCGGGCCGCGGCCCTCGTTGTGCACCTCGACCGAGTACGCAACCCGTTCCCCTCCCTGCACATCCACGCTCGGGGACCGGGTAACGTCCCCAAGAACGAGGTCCGGTGCCTGGGCGTTCAGACGACCAAGCAACGACGTGTTGAGATGCTGCTGGGCCACGGGCCGGTCGGGGTCCAGGCGCGTCTGCAAGAGGAACGTGGAGAGACCCGGCGCGTCGTCATGGAGGCGCTCGAACACGAGCTCCCCCTGCGCTCTCTCCCCTGGCGCCAGGTGCCCCTGGCCTCCGACAACGCGCAGGCTCCAACCGCTGGGGGGCTCGATGACATCGAGGGCGGGTGTGGCGGGGATGTTCCCCTCGTTGGTCAGGTTGAACTGGTAGATGACCGGCGAGGTTCCCACCTGGATCGCTTCGGTCTGGAGATCGACGCGCGCCAAGGGCTCGATGGTCACATCCGCAACCGTCGACGCCACGGTCCCGGACCGAGCCACTGCCTGAACCTCGACAGGGTAGCCACCTGCCTGGGTCGTGTTCGGAGGAGCGATCGGGATCTCAAGCGAGCGCTGGGCCCCTGGCCCGAGACGCTCGGTGATGTTCCCCGGGCCCTCCCAGCCCACTGGGAGATCCACGAGAAGCGTGACGCTCTCCTCGAGGTTCCCTCTGTTCTCGATCTCGACGGAGAGGGGGAAGGCGCCCGGTGGGACGGACGGGTCAGCGACATCCAGCGTGAGGGCTCGGTGTTCGAGGAGCTCGGCGGGGAGCTCGAGCTGGCTCTCCCTCTGGGCTTCCAGCCGGGTTACCTTGAACGGGATGGTTGTGTTGCCCGGTGGGATGGTCGGGGCTGCCGTGATCCTGACCTCGAGGGTCCGGGCTTGGCCAGCCTTCAAGAGGATCTCGCCCTCCGCTGCATCGATCTGGAAGGCGTCCTCTGCCGTGGAGAGCGAGAGGAGCGCGTCCTTGTCCCCGGTGTTCTCAAGGATGAGCTCGTGGCTCGTGAGCTCTCCCGGGGTGAGCGCGATGCGGGAACCGTCCTCGGTGCTGAGCGAGAAGCTGGGCGAACGGACCGGGAGACCAACGGTTGCCGCGTTGTTGGACTCATCCAGCTCCGGATCGAAGGTGCGGGCTTGCACCGTGATCTCGGTGCTCTCGGCAGGAGCGAAGACCGTGAACGTGAACCGTCGCGTGTCGCCGGGGGCCAGTTGTGCGACGGTGAGCTCGCCGACGGGATCTGGCCCGATGGACAGCGAGACCCGGACGTTCGAGGCCGGTTGGTTCCCGGCGTTGGTGACCCCGGCGATGACTTGGACGATGTCACCGGGCTCGGCGGCCTCCAGCGGTTGCCCGGAGAGGTCCCGGACGTCGATGTCCCCGGCCCCGATCCTGAGGTCCGGGCGTTGCAGGGGGACGATGTCGACGGTGGTTCGATCCGTGTTGTCCGCTTCATCGAACTCCACGATCCGGTTCTCGGGATCGACGTCGACACCGAACTCGTAGGACCCGTGGGGCCAGGTGGGAGCGGTGAAGTTCGCGGTGAGCTGGGCGCTCCCAGGAGCCCCGCCCCGGCTTGGCGGGATGGCGGGGACCTCCAGGGTCGCGATCGTCTCGGGCACGGTGGCTCCTGGCGCCTTGACCCACAGCCTCGCTTCGGCGCGCGTGCTCGTGGTCAGGCCCGTGTTCAGGACCGTGGTGGAGAGCAGCATGCTCGAACCGCTCTCGATCTGGTCCGCCGAGCTAGACAACCGGGGCACGAGGTTCGCATGGAGGGATGGGACGACCTCGATCTTCAACGTGGAGACGTCCACGATGCCTGGATCGATGACCGAGCTGGCTGCGATGCGGAGGGTGTAGGTCGCCTGCTGGTTGTCCGGGCTCACCGGGACGCGGAGCGTGAAGTTCACTGGCCGGGATCCCTCAGCAGGGACTACCACAGGCGCTCGAGGGAGGTCGATCCAGTCGAGCGGGAGCGTGGTCCCGCCCTCCACGACCTCGACCTGGTAGGTGTCCTGCCGGGTCCCTGGGTTCTCGATGGTGAGCCGCATGTCCTTGACCGCGCCATCGACGATCGTCCGGACAGCGTTCGAGGGGAACACGGACACCGCACCGTCCCCCACGACGATGTTGTCCACGTCCCACCCGTCGCCGATCCTGGTGGCCTCCCGCGTGGTCGCTCGCAGACGGAACTTGACCACCTCTTCCTCCAGGACGACCGGATCGCCGGAGGGGGTCCGGAGCCGCTGTTCGCGCAGGTCGAAGACGTCCTGGATCCACGTGCCCGGGTTGCCCCCCAGGATCGGGTGCCCATCGCCCAGGGGACTGATGTCTGAGGCAGTGGCCGCCGAGGGCCCGCCACCGCCGGCCGGTGGAACCCCGGGGTAAGATTGGCTGGAGCGCTCGTAGCCACGATCGGGTGTCAGCATGAACCACCCCGCGGTGTTGGGCGTGCGGGTCGAGCTGGTCCGGCAGTTCGAGGACTCGCTTGCCCCGGTATAGGCTGCTTGACCGGTGGAGGGGTCCACGACTTGCGCCTCGATGACCGCCCCCGCGCCCAGTGACATGAAGTGCGGGCGATGCAGGATCGTCAACCGCGGCTCATCGAGCTCCGAGAGATCCACGGCGGAAGAGATGAGCCCCGCATCCTGGGACGCTGGCGGGCTCGAGCGGCTATCGATAGGCTCCCCGAAGAGCATGTACCAGTCCCCGGCGGGCGCTCCAGAGTCGTTGAACCGTTCCCATTCGGCTGGGTCCGACGAGGGCCACCGGATGGGTTGCTCGTCCACGGGTTGCACGTTCCTGCACTGCTCGCTGACGGCCTGGCGCGTGATGGTCCAGGAGGCCAAGTCCTCCTGGGCTTCCCACGAGGTCGAGATCAACGACGTGGATCGATCCACCGGGAGCTCAAGCGTTCGTTCCACGCGCACGGGGCCATCCTCGACCACGGCGCGCACGGTGTGCATCCCGGGCGAGGTGGGCGTGAAGATGGATCGGACGTGCTGGGCCTGTGCGCTCGGGTCCAGGGCGAGCTGGACCGGGTGCGTGTGGACCAGCGTGCCGTCCTCGTCGGTGACGTTGATGAACGTGCGTGGCGCCAGCGACACGCTTCCGGCGTTCTCGAGGGCAAGCGTGATCGTGGTCGCCTCGCCCACCCCGACGCGGTCGGGGTCCAGGCCGATATCCACGTCCACATCCTGGACCACGCCGATCCGGAGCGGGATCCGGATCTCCTTGTTCCCGGTGACGTCGTCTCCGAGGGGCACCGTGCGGTCTCGGTCCGGGTCCGTGATCTCGACAAGGCGCACCGTCACGTTGGCATGCGTCGCGTTGGTCTCTGGCGGGAGCTGGATCTGGACCGGGACACGGATCGCGTCGGTTCCGGAGCCCGCAGGCCCGAGCGAGAACGGGCCGATCACGCCTGGTGACTCCCCCTGCCCTGGGGCATCAGGGCGCGAGGGGCTCGACTGGGGGCTCGTCCACGTCACCGGTTCCTCGATCCCGGGTGCATCGACGCGCAACCCGAAGCCGCCTCTGGGAGCCAGGCCCCGGTTCTGGATCGTCGCGTTGAGGGTGAGCGTGGACCCGGGTTGGAGGGTCCGCTGGCCCTCCTCACCGTCGAGGCCGAGTGCGAGGTTCCGATCGTAGTTGACTGCGCCCACGCTCACTGCGTCGATCGCGACGTGCTCGCCGGCGATGCTGCGATCCGAGCCGAAGCGGGCCCGGAACTGCACGCGGTCCCCCTGGAACAGGTCCGTCTCGATCCCGAGCTGGTGCACGATCCAGTGCTCGGGCTCCGTGGTGGTGCTCTCGTGGGGGTTGGCCCACGCGTGCAGGCCCAGGCGGAAGCGCTTGCCGGCCAGCCACGAGAGGTTGAAGGCGTCCTCCTGAACCCCTTCGCTCTCGCCGGTGTAGAGGTAGGTGAAGGTCGTGTTGCGTTCCTTGAGAGCCTCCAACCCCCCACTTATACCAACCCACTCGAACTTGGTGGAGAAGTGCTCGAAGGTGGGATGCACGAGCTGGGAGGCGTACGGGTACCCGATCCCCTTCGACAAGACTGGGTCGAGGATCGCCTCTTGCACCCGGTACGTGACGCACTCGTGGTTGTGGAATGGGTCGTCGCTGCCGGAACTCGGTTCGGTCGGACAATCGGATAGGATCCCCGGGTCCTCGCTGTCAGGAGCGCGCAGGGTCGCCCCGGCGGGGTCCACGGGCTCAGGGAAGAGCGTCCTCCATGCATCGAAGGCCCCGCGCGTCTCGTTGAACACCTGGACCTCGATGACGCCCCCCTCCACCAGGGGGTCGCCGATGATGGGTACGTCGCTGCGGTCGCGCAACTGGAAGTTGTACTCGTGGTCCAGCAACAGGGAGATGTTCGTGCTCGCCACGCCGCGCAGGTCCACGGTCGGGGTCACGAGCCGGGTGTCCAGGTTGCCTGCGAGGCTGATCGGATCGCTGGAGGGGGCCAGGACCCAAGCGGGCTCGCTGGACCCGTGGTGCTCGGAGAAGGAGGGTGGCCGGCTCGCTGACCAGGCTCCCTCGGTTGCAACCCCGCTCTGCGCGGGGTGCCACTCGGGGACGTCGGGGCGATCGAGGTGGTCGACCACCGACCAAGCGGGATCCTGCTCGGAGAGGTCCTCCCCGATGCTCCCCACGGGCTTGCCCTCGCCGTCGATCTCGGTGACGTTCACCTCATCGATGGCCCAGCCGCGGTTGTGGCCGATGTTCGAGGCCCGTTGAACCTCGGTTGGGATGTGCGCTCCCAGGTCGCCTAAGACCACGGGCTCGTAGCGCTGGGAGTCGTAAGAGAAATTGACCAGGATCGTGGAGCCGGGAGGCGCGTTCGTTTCCACGACCGCGCGCCGGGGCGTCCAAGCCGTGTCAGGCGAAGGATCGGTTGCGACGGTGGTCGCCCGCGCGAACGATCCCACCTCGGAGGTCGCCTCGACGCGGAACTTGCCCCCCGTCCCGACCAGATCCCTGGGGACGGTGCCGGGCCGCCAGTCCCGGAAGGTGATCTCCAACCGGTTCCCGTCGGCCGGAGCCGGGAGATCGAGGGTGAGCGTCGTGTTGATGGGCGCATCACGGTCCCCCTGGCTACCGGTGTACCACATGAGCCCACCGGTCTGGGGTCGTGGCTCGTCCAGGGTGAGGTTCTGCACGACGAACTGGTCGGCTTGCTCGCCGGTGCCCAGCTTCCACGAGGCGCGGGTGAACGAGGTGCCAAGCTTCTCAAGCGAGCCGTTGTCCTCGCCAGGCGGGGTGAGATCCGCGATGAGCCCTCTCTGTGAGAGCGTTCCCACCTGGGAGAGCGGGAAGGTGTAGAGGTGCCAGCCGTCCAGCCGTCCCTCTGCAGGCATGGACCCGGAGAAGGCGCCTGGGGTCGTGATGCCCGAGCTGGATGAGGCGGCGGGGTTGGCCGGCGAGAGCGGTGAAGGGTAGCCCGTCACGCGAGAACGCTTCCCGGGCTCCACAGGCGTCCACGTCTCACCGCCGTCGGTGGTGACCTCGATGACGGCACCGTCGTAGAACGGCTCGGTGCTGTAGTTCGTCGCGATCCCGATGAAGGCGGATTTCGCAGCCGAGAGATCCAGCACCGGTGATTCCAGGCGCGCGTCGGTCTCGTGCGGGTAGCCCTCGGCTCCACCGATCCACCAGCTCGCGCTTGAGCGGAAGCCCGTGTCGGTGCGCTTGTGCCACCCGTCTCCTTCGGTCGTCCAGCTCGTACCGGGAAGCCCGCCCCTTCGATCTCCCTCGAAGCCGTCGGTGAGCACGGGCTCGAGCACATCGATGACCTCGTCGACCGCTCGTTCGACCATCGCGTCCTCGTCGTCTGCATCCTCGGTGATGGGGACCCCGCGGACCACCGTCTCCAAGAGGTAGGTTCCCGGGTCCCCTGGTAGCCAGCGGTCGGGCAGCGCGTTGGAGGGGATGCTGGTGTGACGTGCAGGCAGCTCGGTCCCGCCGACTGGGAGCGGGTTGCTCGTGGGGTCCAGCTCCCCGTCTATGGACCAGGAGTCCTGGCGAACCAGGACCCTGCCCTCGCCCAAGCGCCAGATCGTTCGGTCGACCTCGACCCCGTGCAGGGGCACGTTGCCGGGGTTCTCGACCGTGGTCGCCAGGTTGTGCAGGACGTCTGCCGCGCCCGGGCTGGGCGCGATCTCCGTGGCCGCCGAGACCCGGGGACGTGTGTGGACCTGAACGTGTGGGAGCTTGATTGTGTTGTCGAACAGGTCCATATCGACATGATCCGGAAGGCTCACGTCGACGCGGAAGTCGAACCGTTGGCGGTCGTCGACCCTGTCGGGCGCGTTCCAGACGAACGTCTGGGTTCGGTTCGAGCCCGACGGGATGGCGAGCACCGTCTCGAAGTCGTCGACCTCGCGACCGTCGCTCTCCACCGTCAAGGTGACGCGCACGGCGTCCTCGTCGAACAGGCCATCGTTGCCCACGACGACCTCGATCGGGAGTTGGGCGCCTGGGCCGATGGAGCGGTTCGTTCTCGACAGGTTGAACGCGGGGTTCAGGCTGGCCTCCTGGATCCCTACGTTGTGGGCCAGGCGCTCCTGGGGCCAGAGCGCGATGTTCTCGAGCTTCCACTCAGCGTTGTTCCCGATCCCGCCCGGATCTTGTGTATCGGCCGGGTCGAACACGTGGAACGCGAACCGGACCGTGCGGTCGGTGAGGGGGATGGGCGGACCGAGTCCATCGGGTGCGCGATCGAGGGGGAATGCATGCCGCTGGGGACCGGACCCACGGACCTCCTTGGTCGTCGCCACGCCATCGAGGGTCGGGTGTGTGATCTCGATGGTCCCGTTGGGCCAGTAGAAGCCATCCCCGGGCCGGAGATCTGGAGGATCGTGCCGTGGCCACCGGGGGGTGCCTAGGTCGTCGACCATCTCGGGCGTCGGGTATCCGGTCTCTGGCTCGAGGAGGTAGAACGGGGACCAGGTCCCATCGGCCTGCAGGTACTGGACCTCGACCAGGTAGGTGAGCCACAACTGGTACTTGAGCTGGTCCCCCTCCAGCCTCCAGCCGTTGTTCGGGCTGGCGGGTGTTGCGAAGCTGTGGTCGAGCACGAGGGAGGGCGCGGTCGTGTTCCCCAGCTCGGTCGGTGGCGTGATGAGGCGTTCGTCAGTGTTCGGGTTGCCCTTGATCTGCCAGAAGGGGTCACCGTCGCGGCCCTCGACGAGGCGCCACTCACGAGCGTCTTCGTCGTCCCCCTGCTCGTGTCGGGCCCAGCACGACCCAGTGAACTGGTTGGCCGTGCACGCCTGCTCGCCTCGGACCAGCGGCGTGGCCAGGGTCACCTCGCCACCTCCTGCGCCGCGGTTCTGCCAGTGGCCCACCTCGGTGTCGAGGCCCCCCGTCGTGTGGAGCAGCGGGACCCGCCCTCGTTCGGGTTCGTTCAGGGGGATCCCGTCGACCGTGAGCTCGTCGAGCAGAAGGCGACCCTCGGGCACGGTGATCCGAAGCTCCTGGAGCGCGAGGTCCCAGGCGTTGTTCAGGCCAGCGGCTTCCCGCAGGCGCTCGTCCAGATCCACCTCGAGGGTCCGCCACCCGTACTGGGCAGCCGTTGCGAGGGCCCCGTCGTTCTCGGTCCCGTTGGACACCGGAAGCTCGATGCGGGCTTGCACAGTGGACTCGAGGGGAGCGGTCGGTCGGATCGCGAGCCCCGGGCCCTGCACTCGTAGGACTCCGCCCGCGAAGGCGTCCCCGAAGGTCTGGCTGAGCGAGAGCCCATCAAGGATGGAACTGGTGACATCGCGGTAGCTGGCTTCGATCTCCACGGTGGGCGGGTTGTCCAGCGAGATGTGGGAGGCGCGGTAGCGGACCTCCAGGCGCAGCGCATCGTAGCCGGGTTCGAGCTCGTCGTGGAGGTCCCTGGCGCCGGGATCCTTGTCTTGGAGGAGCCGGATCGCGGCCTGGATGTCCTTGGTCTGCAAGCAGTCCGACGGCGCTTGCGCGGGGTCGCTGCCGCCGGCCACCATGAAGGGGCATGCGGCCGTGTAGGCTCCCGTCGGGGTCGCGGTGAGCAGGCTTGCTCCACTCACCCAGAACAGGCCATCCTGGCTTCCGGTGATCTCGTCGAAGCGGTCCGGTGCGTCGTCCGGGCTCTCTTGTAGCCCGATCTCGGGACGCTCGCAGTCCCAGCCGGGCACGTCCTTGCAGAACCTCGGCTGGCCGGTCGGCTGGAGCACGCTGGGGGTGCCCACGCCAACGTCGGCGTAGAGCCCCTGGTGGAGGACGAAGTCGCCGCCCGTGCTCTGGACCGTGGCCTTGAAATCGTACCGGCCCGGCTCGGGGAGCTGGATGGTCCACGTGATCGCATCGGTCTGGTTCGGCTTGAGCTGGATGGCGCGCCGAAGATCCCCGTCGTCGAGGATCCGCTCCGTCACGTTGCGTCGACGGTCGTTGTCATCGACCTCGTGGATCGAGGCCTTGACGTGGCCGGAGGTGGGCAGGGTCCCAGCGTTGTCCAGGCGCAGGGTCACCTGGCGGAGTTCATGTTGGGCGGCGACCATGGGTTCGGCGTCGAGATCGAGGTTGACATCGCGCTGGCCCCGGATCTCGATGGGCAGCTGCTGGATCGCGGGTCGCGGTTCGAGGCCTAGCGTGTCGGTCCGGTTGCGCGCATCCGCCTCGATGCTGAGCCAGACGATCCGGTCCCGTCCTCTTCCGGTGTCGGCCGCCCATCCATCGTCCTCGAACGTGTGGACCTCTCCTGGCGCGAGCGTGATCGATCCTGTAGCCTCGTGGAAGAGCGTTCCTCCATCCGGCCGGGTCGAGTTCGAGCTCCCGGCCGCCAGAGGGCCCGGGTTGGTTCGGGGGCGATGGTCGGTGACGGTGTAGCGGATGTCCACCGTCTCGGTGGTCGTCCCGAGGTTGACGATGGGGGCCTGGGCTCGCACGGTCTCTCTTGGGGTGATCTCGACCAGCCCGGATTCGTCGTCAGCGGGGCCTGGAGCGGTGAAGCGCTCGACCTTGAGGTTGCTCGGCATGGCCGGGGCCTTGACTTGCACGTCGCTGATGTGCCACCCTCGGGGCGCATCCGTGGGGAACAACCGCTCGTCGCCGAAGTAGCCCGGGCCAGGCGTGAACGGGATCGTGCCCACGCGGAAACCGATGCGGACCTGGTGGCCGGCCCAGGGGGTGAGATCGAAGGCGCTCACGTTCCAGTCCGCGGTCCCCGTGAAGCCGGGGCCGTCGAGGCCCTCGACCCGGTCGGCGTACTCGGCTTCGTCCTCGATGCCGGTGGGCGGTTCGGGGGTTAAGACGTGGCCGCCGTGGTCGTAGGCATCGGTGTCGAAACGGGTGAAGAGCTCCACGCGTCCGCCGTCGAGGCCGCGACCGAGATCAGCGACGGCGGCGAAGCTGAACTGGTGGGTGACCAGGAGCGTGTAGAGGTCGAGCGAGGAGTTCCTCGAGGCCATGTCCCAGCCGTGCAGGATCTGCTGGTAGCCTCCGAGGGTGTCGAGGTCGAGGATGGGCGACAACAGGAGCGCGTCCTCGCTCGGGTAGTTGCCCGGCTCCTCGTCACCGAACCACCACGTCCACTCCTGGTCGCTGTGGTCGGCTCGGTGCCAGGGGCTCGAGGTGTTCCACGGACCGATGCCGCCGTGGCGCTGGTCTGGCCCGACAGCGTCCTCAAGCAGGGGGATCGGGCGGATCGGGCTCACCCCAGATGTCGAGCCGTAGGCCTCCTGGACCGCCTCGTTGAACCGGGCGATGGCGTCGTCGGACTCAGCCTGGAGCTCTCCGAGCCGCTGATCGAGCTCCACGAACCCGGTGCCGGGAGCTTCTGGGGTGCGGGGGGCCTCTGGGGGCCCTGGAGCCTCGTCGGCCAGGTGGATCGCGAGGGTCTGTGGCGCCGAGAGCATCAGCAGGGCGAGCAGCACGATGCCCAGTCGACCATCCCCGAGCGACCTCACGTGAGCCCACCTCCGAAACGGCGGAACGCGACGGTGGCCAGCACGCCCAGGCTGGCCAGCCCGACGATCCCCCCGGCGATGGCGTACACGGCCGCGGGCACCCCCGCTCCGGGGGCCTTCTCCAGGACGTCTGGCCCGGGGGTGGGGGCGCCTGGCGGATGGTGGGCGGTGAAACCGTCGTGGATCGCTTGGAAGGAGAAGCGGTGGCCTTGGCTCCCGAGTTCATCCACGTCGAGCTGGGCTCGGTGCTGGAACACGCAGCCGTCAGCGCACGTGTCCGGGTCGCCGACGAGCTCCATCTCGTGGAGCGCGCCATCCAGGTTCACGAGCACCTCGGTCGTGGGCTCCAGGGGGCCTGTGTAGTTGACCAGGAACGTGAACGTGGTCTCGGGCCCTCCGATCGTTGGGGTCACGCGGCCCGCGGACAGAACCGGGGCGCCCCGTGCATCCACCTGGATCTCGTGGCTCGGTTCGCCTTCGTTGCCAGCGAGATCCACGGGCCGGATGGCGTAGTGGTACGTTTCTCCAGCTTGGACCGACGTGTCCGTGTACCGGGTCCCATCCGCCGACGCGTGCAGGCGGCTGGAAGCCTCCCCAGCTTGGCGGCGATGGATCTCGTAGTGGTCGATGCCGGTGTCGTCGAGGCTGGGATCCCAGGTGAGCGTGATGGACCGGTCACCGACGAGGGGCTCGTGGAGCCTGGGCACAGGCCTTGGAGGCACGTCGTCGGCTACGGTGGCGACGGTGATGTTCGTTACGGTGGCATGTCCTGCACGATCCTCGGCCGCGATGCGCAGCTCGTAGGTGCGCGAGGGCCTGAGATCCTGGATGGGGATCTGCTGGCAGGAGGCATGCCCCCCTGGGTCCGATCGCGCGCGGCCATGTTCGGCCACGGTGTCCACCACGAGGTCCACGGGCTCGTTCGCGCAGACGTGGAGAACGACCAGGGTCGTGCGCTCCTCGAGGACCTCGACGGTCGTGATGGCCGGCGTTGTTCGGTCGACCCGGATGCTGGACTCGAACAGGGTCACCGTGCCCGAGTCGTCCGTGGTCTCCAGCGTGATGGCGTGGCGGCCCTCTGGGGGGTCTTGGGGGACGGTGAACGATCCCCGCCAGCCACGCGCGGGCGAGAGCTCGATGGGGTCTGTGCCCGTGACGCTCGAGGGTGAGAGGACCACGTCCTGGGCGGTGGATCGTCCGGGCTGGAAGTCGACCTCGACGCGGTCACCCGGCTTGACCGCCGACTGGGCCCCCGGGAGCTTGAGCTGGATGCCCGCGCCCTCAGCGGCGTCAGGGTCGACGCGTAGAGGGCCGCCCTCTCTCGCGGTGTTCCCCGTTCTGTCGCTTGCCTCCACCCAGATCGAGCTTGGTCCCTCGGCGGGCACGTGGATGGAGGCTTGGAAGGAGCCATCGGCGGCCTTGTGCGCCTGGAACGTTCGGTGCCCGACGGTCACGTTCACGCTTCCAGGGTCCACGCCGGCCAGTGGGTCGAGCACGGCCGCCGTGAGTGTGTGGTTGCCGGGCCCGATGGTCGAGCCGGGCTTGGGCCACAGGATCCTGATGAACGGAGCGCTGTTGTCCACCGTCACGTTCTCGATCACCGTGAGGTTGCGGTCTTGCCCCCGCTCGACGTGCACGTGAAGCGCGTAGGTCCCATCGGGGATGCCTGAGACGTCGAGCGTGTGGTTCGCTTCCCGTCCTTGCAGAAGTTCGTGCTCCCCGATGGTCCGCTGGAGCGGGTTCTTGGGATCCGTGGAGACGAGCTGGAGGGTCGCCGTGATGGGTTGATCGCTCGGATCGCTGGCCTGCACGCTGGCCGGGATCGAGCCGGAGAACACGCCGCCCGGCTCAGGCGCGAACGTGCGAACGTGGATGGCGCTGGGGGTGACCAGGGTGAAGCTGCGTTCGTCCCCGACAGCCCCGGCGCCGTTGAAGGGCACGAGCTCGCCTTGGTAGGTCGTGGCTGGTTCCAGCCCGGTGACCTGGAAGGTGTGGTTGGTCGTGGTCTCGTTCGTCTCGAAGCGGAGCTGTTCCCCGTTCGAGGGGTCCGTGAGGATGACGCGCGCCGTCGACGGCGCGTCGCTTCGCCAGTGGAGCAAGGCCCCCGTGGGGGAGGATCCGAGGGTTCGCACGGGTGTCACCGTCGGTTTGGTGGTCGCGATGGCCACGGGCTGCTCAGAGACGACCGCGTTGCCGGCTGCGTCCTGGACCGTGAGCTCAAGCGAGGCGTTGGAGGGGTCCGGGGCCTTGTTGAGCACGAACGACCCGGTGTAGGCAAGGGTCGATGGATCGCGGTGCAGGATGACGGTCCCATCCTCTGCCAGGTTGGAGACGTCGGCTTGCATCGTTTCGGCGAGCTGCAGGTTGTCGCTCGCGTGGACGGTCAAGCGGAGCAGATCCCCTGGAGCCGCGGCGGATCCGCCAGGGTACTCGATGAGCGTCTGCTCGATCGTGGGGGGGATCTCGTCGATGAACACCTGGTCCTCGATGGTGGTCGCGCGGTTGCCGGCTGCATCCTCGACGATGAACCTGTAGGCGTAGCCCTCTGGCCGGGAGGCGTTCTCGCCTTGGTCTTGGACGAGCTGTCTGGCGATCCGGTTCCACCCGGTGAACGTGTACTGCACCTGGTCATCGCTTCCTCGACCAGCGCTTGAGAGCTGGAAGGGCGTCCCGTCGATGACGACTTGGGCGAGCTGGACTCGCTCGGACTCGGTGACGTTGACGTTGAAGGTCACGGCGTCCTCGCTTCGGATGAACTGGGGCTCGACGCTCGGAGCGTTGAGACGGGGAGGGTGTAGGTCCACGGGGATCCGAGCCGTCCCGCGGCCCTCGTTGCCGGCCTCGTCGACGGCGGTGAACGAGAACTCGATCCTGTCGCCGTGGGCGAAGCCCTGCCACTCCCTTTGCCCCTTCGTCGGTGCGTCGAGGATCCATGGGTTGCTGCGCCCGTTGAACCCGGCGTCAGCCCGGACCTCGACGATGTCCCCGAAGCGGTCCGTAGCGTTCCATGCGACGATGAAGCCACCGCGCGACCCGACGGTGGCGTTCACCGCATCGGGCGCATCCAGCCTGATCGATGGTCTTACCCTATCGATGCCGATGGCGTGCTCTTGCGCGTAGCCGATCTGCCCGTACTCGTCGGTTAAGGTCACGTTGAGCGCCTGATCGCTCGTATCGCACCCGCTGAGGTCGAGGCTGAGGTTCCACCGGACGCCCACCACTGGGTCTTGGCCGCCGGGGGCGAAGAGGGGGAGGCTTGCGCCGTTGCAGGGGTTGGTGGCCTGGCCCTGGAGGCGCTCGGTGTCACCCTGCGCGAGCACGGTCACGTTGATCAGCCCGCTCTCGGGGTTGTGCCAGCGGGGGGCGTCCACGGTGATCCACGGTGGGTTGTCCAGCCAGATCCGGGTCTCGTCCCGGAGCTGGGCGGCCTGGGACTCGAACGGTTCGCGTGCGAGCCCAGAGGGTTCGTCGAGCACGACGTCCACGCGGACCGTCGTGTTGCCATCCAAGAACTCGGGCTGGCTGGTGTTCCAGGGGGTGACCCTGAAGACGAGTTCGCTCCCGCTCCGCTCATCCGGGTGCGCGCCTCGCTGCTCCTCGATCAAGGCAGGCCGGACGCGGCTCTCAGCGCCGCCGGGCTCGTCGATGGCCAGGAAGCGGATCCGGTCGATCACGCCCCCTTGCTCGACACCTGGGTCGACGCGCGCTTCGATGCAGAGCGTCCCGTTGACCGGTTGGTCCGCTGGGAGGGTGTCGTTGCACGCCTCGTCCAGGATGCGAAGCTCGACGATCCGTTCGCCCGTCAACGAGGCTTGACCCGCCAAGAGGCGCCCGGCGGCAGCATGGGCAAGCGCCCGCGTCGGGGCATCGACGCCGAAGCCCGTGCGGTTGAGTTGGGCGGCCTGTGCGTCGGCTGCGTCCTCGCCCAGGCTCCTCGACCATGCTTGGTCGTTCCCTTGGCCGTTCGGGGATGGACAGACCGGCTCGCCTTGTTGGGCCCC
Source organism: uncultured Thermoplasmatales archaeon (assembly GCA_964396185.1). Classification (GTDB taxonomy): domain Archaea; phylum Thermoplasmatota; class SW-10-69-26; order SW-10-69-26; family SW-10-69-26; genus CAYNEI01. The sequence continues at coordinate 107,358 of CAYNEI010000002.1, read as the reverse complement.
ACCGGGAGCCGTCGACGCGCTGCCGGTCTGTTGGGAGGAGGGGGAGGAAGAGGCGCCGCAGACGCCTAGCTCGCGCAGGGAGGTCGAGCCCGGATGCGGGAGGTTCGTGTAGGTGTCCGCACCTGCGCCGTCGATGAAGAGCGCGGTGCCTGCTGCTTCCTGGATGATCCCTAGGGCGCCTGATGCGTCACCTACGGCGTTCCCGACCGGCTCGTAGGTGTCGTCTCCGTCAGCATCGTAGAGGACGCCCAACGGGTAGCCGAAAGGGAGACGGAACGATTCGCCAGCATCGACCCTTGCCGTGGTTGCTCCTTGGGAAGCCGTACCGTTAGAGATGTAGCGATCTTGTCCATCGAGGTCGACGAGGAGCCCAGCGTGGAGGCCCGTAGGGAAGCCGGGGCCGGGGCCATCTACGATGCTCTGGCCCTGCATGGCGGCTCCCTGCGCAAGGGCGCGGCCGGAACGATCCCGGCCAGCGGTCAGGGTGTCGTTGCCAGCGCGATCCAGGAGAAGGCCCGTTCCCCCCACCGCACCCGCACCTTGACCCATCGGGGGCAGCTCTTGCTCAGAGCAGGGGCCGAGTTCGTAGGCGTCATCTCCCCCGAGGTCCACGAGGGCCCCTAGCTGGCCGAGCCCGAGCCCCGCGCCCTGGGACAGGCACGCGCTGTTGAAAGCGGCTGATCCACCCGACACGAGGAGGCCGAGCCCCCCCTCTCGAGGTTCACCGGAGGGGTTGTTGACCCGGGTGTTGAAGCCGTTCCCGTCCCCGTTGGTGGCTGGTTCGAACGATGCCGCCATGGATGAACCTTGGGCCGCACCGGTCGCGTTGAACGTGTCCCGTCCGGACGGGTCGATGAGCAAACCTGCTCCCGACGCCGCGAAGCCTTGGCCGCCACCGCGTGCCAGGCCCTCAGGTTCGACGGTGAGGTTGTAGTCGTTGCCCCCGCCTGAGCTGTACGGCACGTAGAGCAGACCGATGCCATCCCACCCTGCACCCTGAGCCAGACCGAAGCTGGGTGGCGCGTTCGTGGGTGGCGCGTTGGTCCGGAGCTCGGTTCGGAGATCCGCATCCGGGCTGGCCACCAGGACCCCCACGCCCTGGAACCCGGCGCCCTGTGCCAGGCCCAAGGAGGTGCGCCCGGTGGCGAACTCGGCCTGGATCGAGACGTTGTACACGTCGCGCCCGGATGGGTCGACATGGACCCCGATGCCCAGCACACCCGCGCCCTGGCTCGCACCGACGAGCAGACGGCTAGGGTCTCCCCCCAAATCGACGACGGTGGTGTTGTAGACGTCCTCGGCCCCGTTGAGATCGATGCCTCGGACGTTGCCCCCGATGTCGATGGATAGGGCGGCGCCTGCTGGCCCCTGCGCGCCGCTGTAGATATCGCCGAGGCCGGCGCCGACGGGAACCTTGTATCGGTCGGCGCCACCGAGGTCGATCAGCAGGTTGGCGGGCTCGGTGTGGACGTTGGCCTCGGTGCCGCCGACGATCACGCCTAGGCGCGAGAGGAAGAGCGGGTAGGCTTGATCCAAGGGACCCGTGCTGCTCTCGTCCTGGAGGTCCACCGTCGTATCGTTGGTGGGTCCCTCGTGGCGGTCCTCCTCGACCGTGCGGGCCCCGACGATCGACTCGACCAGATCCGGGGTCTGGTCCCCGTCCCGATCCAGTTGTTCGGGATCCGCGTCCGCGTCCAGGAAGACCCCCAGGACGAACTCGGCGTCCTGGTCGCCTGGCGCTCCATGGAGGATCACGTGGTTGTTCTTGTCGTGGGTCACAAGGCCCTGGCCGTCTCGCTGCGCGTAGGTGTCGAGTCCAGCGGCATCGAGGAACACCGCCTGGCCCTGACCAGGGATCCCGATCCCTCGAGCGTAGCCCTGGGTCTGGTTGGGGGAGCGTGGTCCGGGAACGATGTACGTGTCCGCACCGTCCAGGTCCAGGAAGAGCGCGCCGTCGCCTGTCGGCGTGATCATGTTGTCGTTGAGGGGCGCGGGGAGCGCGTTCCGGGAGGGGTTGGTCTCGTAGGCGCCCAGCGGGGGCAAGGTCTGCAGGATCGTCACGACGGGAGCCCTCGAGGGGATGGGTTCGCAGGCTTGGCAGAGCCCTTCGGTCGGGTCGCGTGGTTCAAGGATGCCTTGACCGTCGGAATCGTACGTGTCGGCCCCGCTGAAGTCCAGGAGCAGTCCCGTCGCCCGGGTCGTGGAAGCGCTCGTCTTGCAGGTGCTCTCCACTGGTCCCCCGGCCTCACCGCCCCTCGTCTCGCAGCTCGCGGGCGTCATGCACGCGAGATCCCCGATGAGCTGGCTCGCCGTCGAGCACGAGGGGGATGAGAAGCCTTGGGAAGCCCTCTTGGCCTCGTAGCTGTCCGCCCCGGCGAGGTCGAGCAGGGCGCCCACGGTGCTCGGGCCGATCGCGCTCCCCTGCGCGGCCTCGGAGGCTATGTAGCGATCGTCTCCCAGCAGGTCGATGAGCAGGCCGAACGTCGTGAACGCGCCAGCGCCCTGGGCAGGGCCCTTCGAGGACTCGTAGACGTCGTGGCCGCCCACATCGACCAGGAACCCGGAGAGACCGCCTCGCGTGTTGGCAGGGGTTTGGTCAACACCCTGTCGGGCGAGCTTCTCCCCGGACGAACCCACATCCGGTAGCGCTTCGGCTTCCCGGAGGAGATGGTCGAGGGTGACAGCATCGGCCTGGGATGGCCGGAACGCAGCACCCGCGTTGTTGGCGTAACGATCGTCACCGCCCAAGTCCAGCGCGATGGGGTAATCTTCGACCCAGGTCGTGGAGACGGTGTCCCCGATGGCAAGCAGCGGCAGGCGCGTGCCCTCGGAGTCGAGGCCTGGAGCACCGTAGTGATCTCTCGGATCGAACTCGTTATCGCCGATGGATCGAACCACGATCTTCCCGGCGGGCGCCCGGTCCTCCTGGAGCCCTGAACCGGTTGCAGCGGTGCCGGTGGAGAGCTCGAGCCGTATGTCCACGAGCTTGCCCGAGCCGTTCCCGCCGGGCATGGGGTCCACGGGTGCTGATCCGGCGTCGTTGGGGTCCGTGCCCAGGCGTTCTTCGAGGCTGTCGGAGAAGGCGTCCCCGTCCCGGTCCGGACCAGCGGCGAGCCCGACGGGATCGATGGCGTTCCAGGGCGACCGCCACGGCCCATCGTCCCGATCTCTCGGGTCGTGGCCAAGCGAATGGGCCACCAGGTCCGGCACGCCATCCCCGTTCGAGTCGGTCAAGCCGGCATCGATGGTCGTGCTGTGGTTCACGCGGAACCCGAACTGGACGCCGGTGGTTGAAAGGAACCCGCCAGGGGTCCGGGAGAAGAGCATACCGGTTTCCGTGGGCCCGATGCGGTTGTTCTTCCCCCTAGCATGCTCGTAGGTGTCGTGTCCACCCGTGTCGATGAACGCTCCCGTGGCGAGCACGTTGCCCGGCCGGTTCGGGTTGAAGGCCGTAAGCCCAGACTCGACGCCGGGCTCACACGGGCCACTTGGACCACCGCACTCCAGGCCCTGTGGTGTGCCGATGCGCCCCCAGCCCAGACAGACCCCCTCGCACGTGTAGGTGTCTTCGCCGAGGCCCTCGATCAGCATCGCCGTGGCGCTTCGCACCCCGGTCGTCGTCATGCGCTCATCGCCAAGCGAGATCGCAGAGCCTTGGCCGTTGGGTGCCTCGTAGGCGTCGTGACCGGCCACATCGCTATGCAGGCCGAGGGCCGGGGGGTAGAGCGCGTCCACGATGCCGGGTGCGGCCAACGCGTACCCTTGTCCGCCGGCGACCTCGAACCTCGCGAGGAGATCAGAGGAGGAGCCCTCGATCTGGTACGTGTCGTCGCCGCTGACGTCGAGCAGGATGCCGAGTCCACCGAGGAACGAGGCGCCCTGGGAGAAGGGGCCTGCACGGTAGACGTCGTCGCCACGGTAGTCGGCCAGGATGCCGATGGCCGGTGGCTCGTCCGGGTCGAGGATGGCTGCGGCTCCCTGGGCGTAGACCTTCTCGGTGTCGTAGCGGTCGTCCCCGCCCATGTCGATGGAGATCGCGATCGGGACATCCTGGCCGTTGTTCACGCCGCCTGCGTTGTCCGCTCTGCGGTCGTTGCCGCCAAGATCGATGGTCAGGGCGTAGTGCTCGGCTGGGTAGTGGGAGCGTCCCTGGCCGGTGATCAGGATGAGCCCGGAGGGATCCTCGAACCACACATCGTTGCCGGGATCGGCGAAGGGACCCTCGGGGGAAAGGCCCGCATCGGGTGCCCCAGGTCCACGCGGGTTGGGCGTGTCGGGACCTTCGGGGGGGTGGCTCGGCGGGGGTGGAGTCGAGGGGGCACCGGGCTCGTCCTCATCCCCGTTTTGCGCGGCCTCGAGGATCGCGCGGGCTTGGTCGGTCGCCCCAGCCAGCAGCAGGCCCGCATCGATGAGGTGGCTGGACTGGGTGGTGGAGAGATCCTGGAAGGCCTCAACGCTGCCGAGCTGGTGCTCGGCCGGCATGTGGCCACTGAGAACCGCGCTGACGACTGGGGCGGCCTCGCGCAGCAACCGCTGGTCGGCTGCATCGATCGTGGCCTCCTGCAGGATGCCGTAGGCGCTGACCTGGGCGGCCAAGAGTACGGCGGCAGCTTGCGCCACGTGGTCGGGGAGCTCGTCGATGGCCGAGAGCGCCGCTTGCTGTTCGGATGGATCCACATCGATCCCGAACGCATCGTACCAGTGGGCCAGCGCGTCAGAGGCAGCCGGTGGGGATACGGGGCTGGACGTGAAGCTCGTGGACAACCCTGCGTGGCCCGCGCCCAGACGCAGGGCGTCCTCGAGGGTCGTCGCACGGGCCGGGGCGGTCAGCGCGAGCCCGGCTCTTCGTTGGGCGATCTCCTCGGGGGTGCGGAAGTGGAGGTCTGGGGGTGTGTTGGATAAGATGAGCGACCATCTCTCCAAGGTGGGTGCGAGGTCCGCGAGCGTCTCCAGCAGATCTGTTGCACGATCGTGCGCGCTTGCCTGCATCCCTGGAGCTTGTGGGTCCGCCGGGGGACCGTTGTAGGCAGCCAGGATGGAGAACACCGCGTCGTGCAGGTCGGCCGGGAGGCCCTCGAGGATCTCGGCCCCGTCGACGGTTGGGGCGATGTCCAGGCCAGGGTACTGGCTGGTCACGAGGGTGTGGAGCTGGTCGGTCAACGTGCCACCCGGGTCTGCTTGGAGCCCGCCCCCGTGGGATCTTGCCCGGAGGATCGCGGCTCCTGTTCGGAGCTTGGAGCTGGCACCGTCCCCTGGGCCATCTTCGGACGTCTGCGCGTCAGAGAGGTTGGAGGTGGCGAGGGGCGCTTGGCCCCGGAGCTCTTCGAGAGCGAGCTTGAGGCGATCGTGTGTCTCCATGGCGGCATCGGTGAGCACGGTGCTGGCGTGCACGAGGCGGGCCACGTCCACGCGCTCGGTCAGCTTGGCGAGGTGCGAAGCTTCGGTCTGGGTGAGCGGGTCGCTGTCGTCCGTGGACGGGAGCGTGCGCGCGGCGAGTTGGAGGAGGACGAGTTGGTCTTGGGAGGACAGCTCAGCCAGGGCAGCGCGTTGCTCGGTGGTCGCGTAGGTGAGCGCGTCGATGGCGGGCGTGAGCGCGTCCCGGATCGGTGCAGGGAGGGTTTCGGCGACGGAACGCTCGGTCGCGTTCAGCGGTTCCTGCTCGACGGCCTGGGCGTAGCGGTCCAACGATGCAGTCAAGGATGGGCTGGCTGGGACGGGCGGGTAGGTCGAGGCGTCGACCCCCATCGCCGTGCCTGCGGCGCGCAAGACGCTTCCAGGGGATGCGAGCTCGTCGGTCCGCAGATCCTCCATCGAGGAGAGGCGTTCGAGGAGGTTCCCTTCGGAAAGGTCTCCGAGGTCGACGCCAGTGAGCGCTGCGAGGATCCGGGTCGCGTTCTGGGCTTCGAGGACGTTGCTCGTGTTGAGGGTGGTGGACGCAGATCCTGGTCCGGAGGCGCCGGCAGGATCGGCAGAATCCGAACCCCAGAAACCGGATCCGCCGTCCAGTAGGACCGCGCTAAGCGATGCTGTCCCGCCGATAACCATGAGGAAGGCGATCAAGACAGCGAACGGTTTCTTCCTCATCACGAGCGAATCGCCTCCAAAGAGCTCGAACACCGGTACAGGCAGAGCGAGACTCTGGAGGTTCTTAACTTTTCTCGTGCATCTCTAGGCACGGTTCATGCTGACCGTCGACGATTTCTATCGACACAGGGTTGACCAGTGATGAGCTGGCTCACCGCTTCCCGATCCGCTCGCTCACGGGTTTCCAGGCGAGGCCGATGACCAGAAGCGCGATGCCGCCAGCAGCCAGCACCCAGGTGGCGCTTCCCGAGCTACCGCTCCCCCCGCCCACGCCAGGGGCGCCCCATGCGCCGGCGTGGATCTCGCCGAGCAGCTCGCCACGTGGTCCGCTCTCCCCATCGACCTTCTGTAGAACGAGAAGGTGCGTGGCTGAGAGCTGGGCGCGGCCGAGGACCTCCTGGATCCGGCCACTGTGGTCGCCTCCGACGTCTTGTATATAGAGGGTCCGCGTGGCCCCTTGGCTGGACTCCATCCAACCGACGTGACCGCCACCGATCGCGGCGTTCGAGATGTCCCGCAACCCCGTTAGGTTCGTCGCGTTCACCTCCACCAACCGTGGACTGGGCGCGGATCGATCCACCTCGACCTCAGAGAATTGGACGACAGCCCCCTCGACCCCCTCGATCGAGCCGTTGGCCGTGCGCAGGACAACGCCGAGGGACACAACCCGATCCCCGTCGGTGGCCGGTTCGAAGGACCCCACGCCAGGATCATCGTGGATGGCCAGGGGCGAGGGCACGCCTTGCTCGCTGACCAGGACGTACCGCTCGGTACCGTTCGAGTGCGCCCATGCCACCCGATCCCCCTCGATCGCAGGGCTCGGTGAGGGCCCCACACCTGGGAAGAACACGCGTTGGGTGCCCGAGGGGAGCCCAGCCATGCGAAGATCACCATCCCGGGCCCACACGACACGCCCCTCGGAAACGTCCGGCTGGAGATCGTCGGCGCCATCGTCTGTGAGGCGGACGAGGCGTCCATCCTCGATGTCCACCGCGAAGAGCTCGAAGCCACCGAAACGGTCGTCGGACCAGACGATCCACGTCCCGTCGAAGGCCAAGCTCTCGATCTGGATCTGGGAGTCCGGGTCAGAGATGGCCGTCACGAGGTCCTCCTCCCCGGTGGTCAGGTTCGCGACTCGCATCTCGATCGAGTCGTTGGCCGGTGAGGCCCAGGCAACCTGGTCTCGGTGCACATCGATGGCGTTCACGAAGGATGGAGTCTCTGAGACCCGGTCGAGATGATCCGGGATCAAGGAGGGTGGCGCGGCCTGGCCCGGCACTTGAGCGATGGGGCCTGCCAGGAGAGCCAGGGAGGCGAGCAGGTAGATGATGGGCCAGCTGGACACGAGGCCGGCAAGCGCCTTCTCCCCCGTAAACCGTGCGGTCCCTCAGGCCCTCGAACGAGGCGCTCTCGAGTATCGAACTCAAGCGCTATCCCTGAAAACTGATTTATAGCGAAGGTGGCCTGGGTTGCTCCCGATGGACCGCTCCCGAAGGCCAGATGACCCGAGGGGAAACGCGCATCGAGGCAGCCGAGAGGGGGACCGATTTTGGTGAGGGACTGGCGCCGTTTCGGGTCGGCCATGGTACGCCTGTGGCCCCTCGGCGCTGCAGTCGTCCTCCTGGTGATCCTCGCCACGGCCGTGATGGCTCCCGCGTCTGTCTCCCCGGTGGACCGCTCCGAGGCGGGCCTCTCAGGGTTCGCTGAGGCCGCCGAAGGGATGGGGTACACGGTTCGGTCGACCGCGCTGAGTCCACGGATGGCTGAGGACTGGGATCCAGCCAAGACACTCTTCGCGATCGTGGACCCCACCGCGCCGTACCTGGACGCGGAGGCTGACCTCATCCAGGACTGGGTCCAGGATGGGGGGAAGGTCCTGGTCGCGGATGGAGAGGGCGCCTCAGCACCGATCGCAGAGAAGCTCGGGGTCGCGATCCGGCCTCGCCATGTCTTCGATGCAACCCTCGGTGGGCCCGATCCCACCAAGGTTCCTGCGAACTGGTCCGGGGGGGAGGCCCAGCGCGAGATCCTGCTGGAAGCGCCCCTGGTGATCAGTGAAGGGCCGACGGGCGAACAGGCCTGGCAGATCCTTGCCAACACGACGGCCTCCAGCTTCGTCGACTTGAACGCGAACGGGCGGCTCGATCCCGCGGACAGCCGGGGCCCGTTCGTGGTTGGCGCCCTGTCCGAAAACGGCCGGGCGATCGTCCTCACGAGCGGGTACCCGTTCACCAACGAGGGGATCGGCGAGGCAGGGAACGGGCCGTTAACCCGCGAGCTGGTCTCGACCCTGCTCCCGGACGGTGGGACCGTCATCATCGATACGAGCCACGCAGCCCACGCGGGCGTCGTCGATGCGTCGCTGCGTCCAGGGCACGCTGCCCTCGCACTCCTCGGCGGGGTCCTGGGGGTGATCGCTGCCGGTACAGTCGCGGTACCTGTGTTGGCGATCCTTTGGGGACGCTCGGAGTCGACGCACGACACAGAACCCAAAGGGGATACACCGGATGACCTTTCATCCGGGCGCCCAGCAGTGGACGTGGAAGCGATCCGGGCCGGCCTTGAGCCAACGGACACCACCGCGACCAGCGAGGGTCCAACAAGCCAGCGGCGTAGGGCCCTGGACGAAGCACTCGAGAACGTTACAGCCGACGGGAACCGGAGATCAGCATGATGAAGGAAGAGGACCGAAGCGCGCCGCATGCGAGCCAACAACCTGGCACGAGACCTGGGGGAGCAGACCCATCAGAGCAGATCGAGGCCGTCAAGAGGATCTCCAACAAGATCGTTGGGGAAGTTGGGAAGGTGATCGTGGGCAAGCCCGAGGTGCTGGAGAAGGTGATGGTCGCGCTCCTCACAGACGGTGCCCACGTTCTCTTCGAGGACATGCCTGGGCTCGGCAAATCCGTCATGTGCGAGGCCTTCGCCCAAGCCTCCGGCTGCGGCTTCAGCCGCATCCAGTTCACGCCAGACCTCCTCCCGGGGGATATCACCGGGAGCTCTGTGTTCAACCAGAAGGACAACCAGTTCGAGTTCCATCCAGGCCCGATCTTCACCAACATCCTGCTCGCAGACGAGATCAACCGGGCCTCCCCCAAGACCCAGTCGGCGCTGCTGGAGGCCATGGCAGAGAAACAGGTCAGCGTGGAAGGAGCCACCCACCGGCTCGCGAAACCGTTCAGCGTGTTCGCGACCCAGAACCCCGTCGAGCAGGAGGGCACCTACCCGCTCCCTGAAGCCCAGATGGACCGTTTCTCCATGAAACTCTCCATGGGCTACCCGAGCCTCGACGACGAGGAGGAGATCCTCCGGCGCCGCGTGGACCGAGGGCAAGACGAGCACGACGTCCAGAAGATCTCGGGCGCCAAGGCGGTGGCTGGGATGCAGCGGGCCGTCGAGCAGATCCACGTCGACAGGGACATGTTCCGCTACATCTCAAGGATCGTCGACGAGACCCGTCGCCACCCCCAGCTCAAGGCCGGTGCATCCCCCCGCGGATCGCTCGCCATGCTCAAGCTCTCCCGCGCGAACGCGGCGATGCAAGGACGCGCCTACGTCCGACCGGATGATGTGAAGGAGTTCTCGGGCCCAGTGCTTGCCCACCGGGTGATCCTGGACCCCGAGGCGAAGTTGAACGACGTCTCAGCCACAGACGTCATCGAGTCCATCGTGGAAGAGACACCCGTGCCGAAGGTGTAGGCCCATCGTCAAGGTGTACTCCCAGCGTCGAGGTGCAGGATGTTAACGCGCAAGAGCCCAGTGTTCCTCGCCATCGCGGCGGGCTTGCTCGCGGGGGGGCTCTTGCTGACCGCCTACCCAGCCGCGGTGCTCGGCGCTGGTTTGCTCATCCTCTACAGCGTGAACGCGCTTGCCATCGCGCGGCCGGATGTGCGAGCCGAGATCGAACTATCCACCAAGCGCGTGAGCGAGGACCAACAGCTCACCGCTCGTCTCACCGTAGAGAACGCGGGACGCAGCCCGCTCGTGGTGGATCACGAGCTCTCGCTGGACCCGAGCTTCGAGCGGGACGACGCCTCGGTGCGAGGGGTCCGTGTGATCCCTGCCGGGGACGAGGTGGCATGGGAGACAGAGATCCGGCCTCGCCTGCTCGGAGCCTACGCTGTCGGGCCCCTGAGGATCCGGCTCTCTGACCCATCCGGGTTGCGGCTCCTGGAAGAGCAGCTCGCACAACCATCGACGGTGCTCGTGGAACCGCGCCTGGAGGACCTGAAGGGAGCCCCGCTCCAGATCGGTGAGAAGGTGAACTTCTTCGGGACCCACGAGGCCAGCCAACCCGGCGATGGGTTCGAGTTCTACACGTTGCGTCAGTGGCAGCACGGGGATTCGATGCGCTCGATCAACTGGCGGGCATCGGCCAGATCGGAGGGGCTCATCGTCAACCAGCGCCAGCGTGAGACCTTCATCAGCGTGGCCATCATCCTGGACGCGACTGCGCGGTCCCACGATGGCCTGCTGTTGCGCTCACCCTTCGCCGCGTGCGCGAGAGCGGCGGCGTCTCTTGCAGCGCACTTGATCGAGAACAGGGACAGGGTCCAGTTCCACATCCTTACCGACCGTTTGCAGACCGTCCATCCACAGACCCCGGAGAGGCAGCGCAGGACGATCCTGGAAGAGATCTCGACGACGCGACCGACGGGCCGAGCACGGCTGGATCACGTTGTCAAAGAACTCCTCCCCAGGTTGAGCCCGGGACAACCCGTCGTCTTGGCCTCCTCGTTCGAGACGGACCCGACGGTCATCGCGGCCGTCAAGGACCTCGCCGCAAGGGACCACCAGGTGATCGCGCTCTCTGCGCCCTCTGTCTGGCCAAGCCAGTGGGCCGAACATCCAGCGGTCCAGGTCCGCCAGGCTCACCGGGCCCTGGTCCGAGACCGGGTCCGGGGCGCAGGCGGTCTCTTCGTTGAACTCGAGGGAGGCCGACCCCTCCCATCAGCCTTCCTGGAGGCGGTGATGGGATGAGCCTCGTGCGGGCGATCCGCGTCCAGTCCGGGGTCCTTCTCGCCCTGGGGGCCGGCTTGTTCACAGGCGTGGCAGTGGGGTCGGGCGCCCCGATCCACGTGGGGGCCGTTGGCCTTCTCGCGGTGCTGGCCTCCCTTGCTTGGGTCTTGCTCGATCGGCCCTGGTTGCTCTACGTCGCCGGCGGCTTGCTTGCGCTCGCCTCGCTCGGTTCCATCGAGTTCCCGATCGGCCTCCTCCCCAAGCTGTTGCTCGCAGCGGGCACCGTGCTCGTCTTAACGGGGCTTGAGATTGGGGATCTCCTACGGCGCTTCGACGTCGCCGAGCTCGCGCGAGGTGCTGGCGAGCAAGCCCTGCACGCCACCAGGCGCCGACTGCTCTCGGTGGTCGCCCTGGCTGGCATGCTTTTGGCCGCTGTGGTCGCGTTCCCGTCGATCGGGGCGCCAGGCGTCCACCCGTTCCTCAAAGGGGCAGTGGAGCTGGAGAGCGCTCCCGGTGTGATCGTGCTGGCAACGGTGGTATCGCTGCTGCTGCTTGGCTTGAGCCGGGTGCGTAGGATGCTGGCCGGCACGAGCGCGCCGAGCACTGGGAGCGTAGAGCGAGCCCCGGAGGATGGTTGAGCCGGTCCCCATCTCCTCTATCCGCGCTCCTCGTCGCGCCATGGAACCGGGTAGCGATTGCCCAGTGCATCCATCCAGTCACGCAACGGCTTGAGGGGATGGTACTCAACGCGACGCCCGACTTGACCCATGGAGATGAGATCGTAGTCGCGAAGCCGGCGCAGGTGTACGCTGATCGCACTCCGCTTGGTCCCGACCGCTTCGGAGACTTCCCACACGGTGCACCCTGGGTGCTCAGCCACGAACATGCCGACAACACGCGTGCCTCCACGGCCGTACAAGATCCGCGTGCGCTCATCTACCCAGTACTCTCGGTCCTCGGGCAGGAAGTACAGGTGCTCCTTGTCCAACGCGCTGTCCAGCTTGAGCAGCAATCCTTCCTCGACAAGGCGTCCTAGGTGGTGGTCGGTGACGCGGATGTCTAAGCCCAGCGCGCGGCTGACCTGGTTCATGTTCAAGCCCGGCTGATACCCCAGCAGCTCGATCATCGCCGATCGGGACTCGTGAGCCAACAGGGGATGCTTTGCACCCGTGGACGACCCAGCACTCGGACCACCGTCCCGGTCGCCAGGGCCCCCGTTCTCGTCCGGTGGTCGAGGAGGAGGCGTCATCAGGGGCTCACCCGCGAACCAAGGAGCGGGTGCCCGTTCTAGCCGTTTGGGACCGTGCGTGCTCGGGGGGCGCGGGGGAGCACTGGCACATGGCAACCTCAAGAGCTGTGGGCCGCCTTGTCCTGTTCAAGCTTGTCGAACAGGTGCACGACGCGAACGTCCTCGCCCAGCGCCTCGAACCCGTCCTCGTGGACCACTCTCCAGGCCGTAAGCGGCGAGAGGAACGCCAGATGGATGAACAAGTCCTGGGCGAGGGCCAACCGGTTGCCCTTCCAGGCCGATGTCACGAGCTCGCGGAGCAGGTGGGGCGGCAGGTCCTGGGAAGCCATCCTGATCAAGGGCTCGTAGGCCTCATCCAGGACGTAGGAGGTTGCCTGGACGGTGTCGCGCTCGAGGAGTGCCGCGAACACGCGGCGGGCGGTAGCGGCAGGCCGATCTCGTCCCCAGCTCCATGCCAGCCAGCGATCCAGGAACTCGGCGGGCGCATCGGGTAGCGCCTTCCACGCGATCTCGGACAGGCCGGGCTGCTCGATCAAGCGTATGGCCATCTTCGGGTTCTGCCTGGCCAGAGCGCGGAAGGCGTCCAGTGCTTCGCCCTCGTGACCGGTGAAGTAGTAAGCGGGGATCATGCCCTGGAGCGCGGTGGGCTCGAGATCGCCGGGTCCGCGGGCACCCAGCAGTTCGCTCAGGCGCTCGTAGGCGTGGACCGTTTCATCCAGCCGACCCAACTCGGTCAGGGTCTTGGCCAGATGGTCCCAGGCCTGGGGCATGGTGGGGTAGTCTTGGGTCAGCGCCTCGAAGCGGTCGAGAGCCTCGTGGAACCTGAGGTCGTTGTACGCCCCCTTGGCTTGCTCCATGCGCGCTTCGAAGTCCTCGTTGGTCAGCTCGCCCTCCGGGCGCACCTCACGCGTCTGGCCCTGGTTGCGTTGTGGACGCACAAGGACCCCAACGACGGCAGCAAGCAACGGCAAGCCCACGGCGAACAGGAGCCAGGGCTGTTCGAACACCGTCAGCGGACCGGGCTGATCGCCAGGTGGGGCGAAAGACGCGCTGGCGAGGCCAGGCGTTTCGCGCACCGTGAACATCCCCTCCGCGTTCAAGGAGAGCAGCCCCTGGGCATCCTGGTCAAGCTGGCCGGATGCGAACCCGGTGCGGCTCTCAGCAGCGAGCCCCAGCGTCCCGTTGCCCTCCATCTCTAGGGGGGTGCCCTCGTACTCGAACAGCGTCGTAGCCGACTCGATGGCGCCAGAGGCCTCTGGGCTGGAGATCACGCCAGACACCTCGGAAGTCATGCGGGGAGCGTACAGCTCGACCACGTCCGCATCGGAGCCAACGCTGAGGGTCCCGTTGGTGACATGCAAGAGCGTGACGTGGACTTCGTACTCGGTCACGCTTCCGTCCGGCGTACCGACGGGACCGACTCGATGGTAGGTTTGGTGTCCAGTCCAGTTGGTCCAACGGTCTCCGTCTGCGGTCGTGATGTCGATGGTGACGTTGTTCACGAAGAGGGTGAAATCACCGGTCAAAGTCGCATCCGAGAGCCCCGTTTGCGCGACCCACGGGCCAGGGATGGAATACCAGAAACCGATGAAGGGCCCATTCCCCTCAGTCTCGTCTGGGTTCAAATCCGCTCGTACCAGGTCTCGGTCTAGCACGGTCTGCGCCTGGACAAGTCCGTCCTCCTGCGTCGCCTGCACAGGGTCGCCGCCGGTCAAGGCCAAGAGTTGGGGACTGGGCAGGAAGGGCGATAGCTTGACCTGGGCATCCGAGAAGTTCCAGTGTTCCCGGCCAATCTCCGAGTTGAAACGTGTCTGGGAGATCGGGTCTGGGGTCTCCGTCCGTACGCCCTCCCTCCAGCCAGTCTGGACGTGGATCGCCTCGGCATCCAACGAGATCGCCGCGGGCATGGTCTCATCGTGGATGTGGATGGCGCCACCATCAGCCCCGGTCTGGACGCTGCCGGTCGCCTCGACAACCGAGGGCACCTCGAGCACACCCGTGGCCACCGGTGCATGACTTTCTGCCGCCGCGACCGGGAGAGCCAGCACTGTGAACGCCAGGAGGACAACCTGCACGACTGGTTTCCGGTGCACGTTCGGGGCCCCACTCAGGTTTCTGCGGTGATGACCCACTGGGCGGGCACGGCTGGGCTCACTTGGGTCGATCCATCCTCATACTCAAGGACCACCCGGTACCAGTTGGCATCCGTGCGCAAGCTGGCCATCGTGTCCTGGAAGGAGGTCTCATCCGCGGCCACGGAGCCAGCGTAGTGTGGTGTGGTCTCGTCTGCACCCCGGAAGACGTGGATCGATCGGAGGGCCTCTTCGTCGGTGTCCAACGTCCATTGGACGGTGACGTCCACATCCTCGTGGATAGCCTCAAGATCCGTGATGGGGCCCGTGTCAGCATCTCCGGAAGATGGACCCGCTCCGATCGGGTGACCGGAGGTGCTCGATGCGCAAGGACCAACCTGGACGCTGGGCGGGGTTTGAGTGATATCCACACAGGGGAACGGGCCCATCGTTTTGATGGTCCCGGCCTGCGCCGGGACCGAAAGCATAAGCAACGCAACAACCACCGCGAGTCCTGAGAACTTCCTGAACCTGCTCCGAGCCACGACGTGAGCCTCCGCGCGGATATTCACCCCTCAAATAATAGCTTTTTGTAGTTGGAAATTCATCGTTGTCGGAAGGTTGATTAAGCTGAAGGGATCGGGATGGCCTTGGCTGTTGTAGATCCCGCTGCTCCGCCGAAGGCCTCAGGTTCGCTGGGATACGGATCGGCGCCCGCGGATCTGCACCCCAGGTCCCAGCGCGCGTCCGCCCGAAGGCGCTCTTGTTGACTCGGAGCACACGCCCGGCCCGCCGAGCTCCCAGCGCTGCCATGCCATCCGCCTCACCGTCGTATGGGTGACAGCCGGGCCGCCCGAGCGCACGCCGCTCACGGGGGTCGGTTCGCTCGGGGGCGATGTCCCGCATGGGAGGCTTGCGTCGGGCACGGATGCCCTCCTGAACTCGATGATGGGTCTCGCGCTCCGGATAGGTGCTTCATAGCCAGCATATCTTCCAGATGAAGCAGGTGAACGGGGAGCGTGAGGCGAACATTCAACATTCATTGATAGATTAACTACCATCCAACGAAGATATTTATAGGTGGCTCTGTTTCGGGGGTTCAGTGGAGCCTGATGGTGTGTTCCGGATGCCTACGCACTCGGGCGTCATCGGCCCTGCAAGGACCCTATGGGTCACCCCAACGCCATCCCCTCGTCACGTTCCACCCGCTCCGAGCTCAGGACCAACGGGGCTCAAGGACATGCACCTCACCCCGCCAAGATCCAGCCGGTCCCGAGACGGGCGACCCCACATGCCGGCATGGCTGCGCGGGCAACCCCCAGGCCGGCCCCCGTTGGATCCAGCGCGCTGGCCCGCACCGACGCGACCCGGGCAGGTGGCCCTTGAATGTTCAACGACCAACGTCCCTCAACCGTCACCGGCCAGGGAGGCCTACCTCCAAGCAAGCCTCCGAAGTTCTCACTTCGACGGTCTCCCTGGCCGCGACCCCTCAGCCCTCGCAGGCCCTCATGCTAGGGCAAGGTGAACGGACACGGTGTCGACCCGGGGGCCATCCCTCACACGCGAACCTCCGATGAGGAGGTCATCACGGCCCCCGGGTCCCACTTCTCCTGCCCTCGTCAGGGGCCGGTGTCCGTGGTTCGACCCGCTCGGGCCCGGTGCGTCAACACGGCAGCGAGGGTCGAGGCGAGGATCGGCGCGAGCCACGGGACAGGGATCCCCCGCTCCCCCACGTGGACCGTCCTGTCCGATGTCGCCTCGTTCCCTGCCGCATCGTGGATCTGGATCAGGAGCTCGTGCTGGTCAGCTTCGGGGACGAAGGTGGCCTGCAGCACGCCCCCAGATCTGGCGCTCATCTCGATGGTCTGCTCCTGATCCCGGCCGGGGTCCACGATCAGGGTTCCTGTCGCGCCGTCGCCATCGGTCTCGACGGTGACCGTCGTGGTCTGTCCAGCCCTCGGTGAGGCTGGATCCAGCGTGACGGACCGGATCGTCGGTGGCGTGTTATCGACGAGGACCGTCACGTTCGCGGTGGACGAGAGGTCGAACCGGTTCGAGGCTCGGATGATGAGCTCGTGCGGCCCCTCTGGCCAGTTGTCCGTAGGGACTTGGAAGGGGCGGTTGAGTGGCCCCTCTTGGCCAGCACCTTCGTAACGGACGCTGGTCACGCCCGCGGGGTCGGTCACGTTCACAGGGATGGGCGTGCCCGCTCGGACCGGGGTCTGGCCGACCGACGCTGGGATGTGGATCTCCGGCGTCCGGTTGTACGTGGAAGTGACGCGCACAGGCGCATCAGCTTCGAACCGGTTGGGTTGGCTGGCCTCGTCCTCGGCGACCAAGATGAGCTCGTGCTCGCCGATCTCGAACACAGTCACGGCCCCTTCGAAGATGGTCCGGTTGACCTGCTCGAGCTGGACGGTCTCGGTCCCATTGCTGGGGGAGACAACCCGGAGCTCAACATGGTCGACACCGACAGCATCGAACCACTCTGTGTGCACGTGGAACGGGATCGTCGCGGTGACATTGCCCGGGATCTCCACGACCACCGGCTCGGGCGCTTGGTTGTCCACGATGCGGGTTTCGGACGCGTTGAACGCGCGCACCTCGGTCAGGTTGATCAGCTGAGCCGAGACGGTGAGCTGGTCGACCTCGGTCCCGGGGGCATCGGGAACGAAGAAAGACACCGGGACAGGTCTCCTCGCACCTGGAGGTAGATCGATCCGCTGCTCAACATCGATCCAGCCGTTGCCGCTTCGAACCTGCACGAGGGCCACCTCCTGGGCGTTCCCGAGGTTTCGGACCTGGAAGACGTGAGGTGGCTGCTCGTACCGGACGAACTGGCCCGGGAGCGCTTCGAGGGGGTTGGCTGGCGTGACATGGAGCCCAGCGGTACGAACGAAGACCTCGGATCTCACCAGGTTGTTCGCTCGTGAAGCCTCCTGGAGCGTGCCATCCGGATCGATCTCGAGGCTGAGATCGTAGCGCCCGGAGAGCTCCTCGATCGCGAGGGCGAACACCATCTCCTGCTGCTCGCCGGGCTGGATGACGGGGATCTCTAGGCTGGTCGAGGCGAACACGAACCCGCCCCTGATCGCGCTCAGCGTTGCGTTCGTAGGCGGGGCGGGGCCCTCACCCACGTTCTCGATCACGGCTCGGACTGGAAGCGTCCCTTGGCGCTGGTAGACGGCATCGGGGAGCTGGAGCGACTGGGCTGCGGGATCGGGGGCAGCCATCCGAACCGTCACGTCGGACTGGTTGCGCGCGTTCGGCGCGAACACATCCGCGCTCAGGCTCTCCACGAGCACCGTGAGCGTGCTGGACTGTCCAGCTTCAGGGGATCCGCGTGGCTCGATCTCGAAGGTGTGCGTCTTCTGCTCCTCCGGACCAAGCACGATCACGGTTCGGTTCGAGCGGATCGTGAGGTTCTCGGCCAGAGCGCCTTGGGCCTGGGTGGTGATGTTGAACACATCGAACACAGACCCAGTGTTCCGAACGTGGACCTCAAGGGTCGTTGGGGCCCCTGGGAAAACGGCGACCTCCTCCTGGTTGGGATCGAGTTCCACGCCGAACTCGTAGCCGCTTTCCGGGTCTCGGTCGACGGTGACGTTGGGGAGCTGGATCGTCGTGTTCGCCTGGGGGTTCTCCTGGGCGGCAAGCCGTAGGGGAACGCTGACCCTCGTTCCATCCGGGAGGGCATCCTCGCCCTGGTCCGGCGGACGCACGAGCAATGCAAGCTGCGCGGAGTCCCCGACCCCGATGTGAGGCGATCCGTCCCTGGCACTCGCCTCCCAGCCCGGTGGCTGGGTCCCCTCGACGACCGTGCTCAGGTTCAACGGGGCGTTCCCAACGTTCTCGACGTCAACAGAGACCCCAGTGACGCGTCCTGGAAGGGTCACGCGGTCGGATGGATCCGTGACCGAGGCGGAGACGGCGTAGTGCTTGACGAACACGGAGGTCTGGTTCCGGTTGTTCTCGGGGGTGTCGTCCGAGGGAGAGGTCAGTTGAACGATGATCGTGCCCGACCCGATCTGGTCCTCCTGGGGTCGCCACGGGAAGGGGATGTGGACGGTCTCTCCAGGGTCGATCGGGTCTGTCGTGTTGAACGGTTGATCTGATCTCGCATCCCCGGTTAGCGTCCTGTCGGTGGTGTCGTACCGGTAGTGGAGGACACCGCTGGCCGAGCCCGGACCGTGGTTGGTGATCGTGACCGTCACGTTCGCAGGCTCCCGGGCATCGAACGTCGCATTCTCGATCTCGACCCCGACGAGCTCCAGGTCTGCATCCACCCCTTGGGCGCCAACGGGGCCCGGGAGCAAGGCGGTGACCGCGAGCAGGACGACGAGGGTCATGATGCCTTGGCCAAGCAGCTTCATTCAGCATCACCGCCCTGTCGAGTTCCCTCGAGGCGACGCTGCAGCGTGAGGGCGACGCCCCGGAAGCAGTCGACGGCCTCCCGACGCTCTCGCGGACCCGGGGTCGCCGGGCCGTAGAACGTCTGTTCGAAGAGGTCGAACAACCCCTGGATCTCGGGGCCTCGAAGGTCGAGGGCGCGCTCGATCTGTTCCTGGTACTCGCGCAGGGTCTCCTCCTCGCGTGCGTGAACATCCTGTCGAGCGATGAGGTCGACCAGGGCATCGTACGTCCGGATGATGGTGGCCTCGTACGGGCTTCCTGCCTCAAGCCTTCGTCGGCCTTCATCGAGCTCCTGGATCGCGGACTCGACCAGCTCGCGCCGCTTCCGGTAGAGCACGTAACCCGCCACGAGGCCCAGCACGGGGAGCGCGGCAAGGCCGAGCATCGTGAGCGTCCCGCTCCCTTCAGCTGGGGCTTGAACGTGTACGGCTGTGTGTGCTGTGGAGCCAGCGTGGCTGGCATCACCCGCGAAGCTGATCTCGTAAGCGGTTGCGTTGGCATCGGGCGCGTTCAAAACGAGGGTGGCGCGACCGTCTTCATCGGTCTCCACGAGGTAGCTGACCTCCTCGCCCTCGCGGATCAGGATCTTGCGACCCTCCAATGGCTGCCCGCTGCTGTCGAGGAGCTGCACCGAGCCTCGAACCGTCTGGCCTGGGGCCACCGAAGTGGGCATCTCTGTGTGGAGCTCGGCCGGCCGGAGCAGGGAGACATGAGCGGCCTGGGTTGCAGGTTCCAGCCGTGCATCCCCAGGCCAGTGCGCTTGGATGCGCGCGGGCCCCGGCTCGACCGTCTCGGGGATCGCGATGGTGGTCTGCCCGTGGCCCTCGATGAGATCGAGCGTTGCCTCGACGCCAGCCACCTGCAGGGAGAGGGTGCCGGTTCCTGCCGGTTCACCCTGATCATCGGCTAACGTCGCACCCACCCGTAGCGTGTCCCCGATGGGCGCTGTGGTGGGGACGCGGAGCTCAAGCCGGGATGCGCTGGTCACATGCAGGGTCGTGTTCACCCTCGCGTTCGGGATCGTTGGGTCCTCGGGCTCGAAACCGTACGCGGCGCTGTAGTCGCCCAGTCGGGTCTCCACGGGCAAGTCGATCTCGAAGCTTGCTCGGTCTCCATCGAGGCGGGCGAGTTCCTGGATGCCCAGCTCGGGGGCATGCAACTGGAGCTGGCCGGGTGGAGGGGGTTCGCCCGTGTCAAGCCGGACCTTGATGTCGAGCAGGTTGGGGCCCCGCTGGAGCACAGGCTCGATGGGGTCCACGCGGAGCCCCTGCTCGATCGTAACCGTGGTTTCGGCAACGGTGGCCTCGTAGCGGTTGTCCAAGCTCCCGTTGAAGCTCACCCGCAGGATCGCTGATCCCAGCTCCAACCCCGGGGCGACCCGCCAGGACGGTGTTACGCGACCATCTTCGCGGCTGATCCCCGATGCGACGACCTCGCCGGCAAGCTCGACCTGGATGGCCTGGCCCTGGAGCGCGGTCCCGTTCGCATCGACCAGGCGCGCATCAAGGCTCGCCAGCGAGCCGCGGACGAGGGTGGGCGGTGCGTCGAGTTCGAGCCTGCTGGGGATGGAGACCGAGAGCCAATCATCATCGTGGGCTGGGGCTCGCGTCTCGGTTCCCTGGAACGTGGCGGTCAGCTGCCAGGTCCCCGGGTGCGAAGGCGCTGGCCAGGTGGTCTCGAAGCGGCCGTTCTGGTCCGTGGTGGTCGGGGCGGGAGGTGCGGGAACCCCATCGAAGAGGATGGGGGAACCGGTCAGGGGGACGCCTTGGGCGTCCGTCAGCGTTCCCTCGATGGTGATGCGTTCACCAGGTGATACGGTGGATGGGAGGCTCATGTCGAGGCTCGCGCCACCGACGACCTGGATGGGGGTGCGGACTTGCGTCGCAGCCAGGGTGGTGGTCCCGTTGAACAGCACGGTGACGTGGCTCGTCCCTGCAACCCCGGTGGGGGCCGGGATGTCGGTCTCGAAGACGCCAGAAGCGAGGGTCACGGTCCGGCTGCTGGAGAACGCTTCGACGCGCACGCCCAGTGCGTCGTCGCTTCCCTCGGCGGGGGCGATCAGCCGGCCGCGGATCGTGAGGTTTTGCCCCTCGATCCCGGGGTTGGGCTGCACGGAGTCGATGGCGATGGACGTCGCGTGTTTCGTTCGCAGCTCGACGGTCTGGTTGGCTGACTTCACGATATCGTCTCCCAGCGATCGGGCGTGGACCGAGACGGTTCGGGGTGGGCCCGGTGGCATCTGGATCGGGAACCTCGCTGACCCGGTCTCGTCCGTCTCCCTGGTCTCGGTGATGTCGTCGACCTGGAGTTCGATGGTCCGGTTGGCGATCGCGTCCCCCGCGCCCGTCGTCAGACGTGTCTCGATCTCGATCTGTTCGCCTGGATGCACGGTGGAGGGCGCGGAGAGGCTGAGTTCGGGTCGGATGACCAGGGAGACGGGCAAGGGGTCTGCGCTGGATCCGTGGATGCCGGATGCCTCGCCTGTTCGCGTCGTCCCATCGGCCTGTTTCATCTGACCCCGGATTCCAAGGTACGTGGGATCCTCCGGGAGCGCCGCGCCCGATGTGTTCGTCACCCAGACACGGAGCACGTTCGGATCGTCTGGAGGGCCAGGCCCGGGAGGGACGCCGTCCAGCGAGGGGGTCCAATGGATCGTGGTGCCTGTCCGTCCAGCGTAGACGAGCCCCTCGGGGATCTCGACGGCTCTCGGTCCGGCCAGGCTGACGTTGGTTCGGAAGGTCCCATCTGCGCGGGTGAACGCGGCAGCCAGGGGATGCTCGTGCCCGTTGAGCTCGATGACGACCGTCGCATTGTGGGCAGGCACCGTGGACGCACCGGTGTCCGCCACGACCCGTCCGGATACTTGGAACGTCCCGGTCTGGGCGAGCTGATGGACACCGCCCTGGGACTCGGCCCCCTCCAGGTCGAGGGCGGTGATCCTGGCTGGGAGGCGGTCGTGGACATCCGCGATCCCATCGCCGTCACGATCCCGCCCGGCCACGTTGGATCTGTTCACCTTGTCGAGCCCGAAGGCCCTTGCCTGGGCGAGCGACGTTGTGTCGGTGGGGGCTTGGGCTGTGGGGAACCCTTGCGGCGGGATGAGCTCGGGGCGCGCGCCCGGGGTCGGGTCCTCGCCGTTCCAGTCGTTGAGGCCGTCCTCATCGAGGTCCTCGTCGACGAGCTCGAGGCCCTGGGACCCCATGCGCGTGTCCGGAACCCCGTCCCGGTCGACGTCTTGGCCCGTGCTCGGTGCTGGGCCCCATAGCCAGGGACCCATCGTGGCCTCCGACCACCAGGCTGGTCGGGTCGCCTCGTAGGAGGAGTGGATCCCTGTCGGCGTGTCCGTGGCCTTCAGGCCCCAGTAGGCCCTGTAGCCATCGGGCACGCCGTCCTGGGCCGTGCTTGCAAGGTTGGGGTCGGCTTCGTGCGATGCTTCCCCAAGGAACTGGATCGTCCCGTCATCTCGGGACGTCTCCAGGATGCCCGCCAGGCGCAGCCGCGCGATGCAGGCCGTGTCCTCGTCCTTGGCAGGATCCAGGGTGAGGTCGAACCCGTCGAGCAGGCCGTCGGTGTCACCGTCCGGGTTGGCTGGGTTCGTGCGGATGTTCCCACGCGTGGGGTGTTGCCACCCGTCCACCTCCTCGACGTCCCTGACGCCGTCGCAGTCCAAATCCGAGTCTGGATCCGACACGGATGAATCGTCGCGCGGGTTGAGCGGGTCCCGGCCGTTGGAGAGCTCATCTCCATCGCTGATCCCCCCGAGATCCGTGTCCGCCAGCGTCGGATCGGTGCCTTGCTCGGCTTCCCGCTCGAACGGGAGCCCGTCGTCGTCCGTGTCCGAGCCGAGCTCGCTCCGGATGGGATCCGGATGCTCACCGGACCTCTCCAGAAGCACGATCTCCCAAGCATCAGCCCCTCCATCACCGTCGGTGTCCCGCAGGTACGGGTTCGTTCCATGCGCTTGTGCGAGAAGGAAGGTCTCCTCTGCGCGGTGCTCGAACCGGTAGACGGTCCTGGTTTGGCCCTGGCTGTCTTGAACGTTCTCGAAGACGCGGTCCAGGGT
Source organism: uncultured Thermoplasmatales archaeon (assembly GCA_964396185.1). GTDB lineage: Archaea > Thermoplasmatota > SW-10-69-26 > SW-10-69-26 > SW-10-69-26 > CAYNEI01. Next base: position 84,518 of record CAYNEI010000002.1, on the reverse strand, counting down.
CTCCCCTTCCAGGGGTTCCGAGCTTGTGGAGAACCGTAGGACCGGCTCGCTCGAGACCGTCTCGTCCTCACCCGTAACGGGCGATGGCTTCGGCGTTCCGGGCGGGATGAAGAGCGGGCCCGGGGCGCCCGGGTAGATGTCGCCCACGTCTTCGGCCTCGAGATCTGGGTACACGCGCCCCCAGAAGATCGCCCAACCGTCCGTCAAGCCCGTCCCGCTGGTCGAAGCCCTGTTCGGATCCGTTCCGTTCCGGAACTCGACGAGGTTGGTGGCCTCGAACCGATGGCTAACTCGCTCAACCCCTTGCGGTTCACGGTGGAACGTGTACCACGTCGTGCCGTCCCCGTCGAGGTCGCGGTCTGCATCGCTCACGTCGTCCTGGAAGCTGCTCCAGCGAGACGGATCCAGGTTCCATCCCTCGAGCTCCAGGTCCCAGATGCCGTGCTTCGTCTCCCAGGCGTCCGGGAGCAGATCACCATCGCTGTCCGGGTTCACCAGGTCCGTTCTTGGGCGAGGGTGTTCGCTCGCGAACGGGCTTTGATCGTAGTTCGAGGGGATCGCCTCCCATCCATCGAGCAGGCCATCGTTGTCGGCGTCCTGGTCGAGGATCGTCACGATGCCGTCGCCATCGGGGTCGCCCCAGGGCTCCAGGAGGTCGCAGACACCGTCCGCGTTGTCTGGAAGTGAGAGCCCCTGGTCCTCTGCGATCTGGGCAAGCACCTTCTTGATCGAGCGGGTGGGGTTGGTGAACCCGTACGTCGCCTCACCGGAGCGGCACTGGTCGGCTCGGTTCCGGAGGATCGACCACTCGACGCCGTCCGGGAGGCTGTCCCCGTCGGAGTCACGAACGGTCGGATCCAGAGCGACTGGTTCACCGAGGCGTTCGGAGAGCTGCTGGGACATGACGAGGACCTCGCGCCCATCTGAGAGCTGGTCGAAATCGGTATCCCGGTTCTTCGGATCCGTCGGGGGGAAGGATACCTCCACGTCCCGTGCGATGGTCATCCCCTCGTACTCCTCGCGATCGGTGAGTCCGTCGCCATCCGTGTCTCGGGAGAGCGGATCGGAGGTGAGCTCAACGCGCTCGGGCTCGGCATCCGCCGTGGGGCTCGTGGTGAGGTTGGACTGCCAGCCTCTGATCTCGACCGCGTCCGGGAGGCCGTCGCCATCAGAGTCGTTGGTCCGAGCCGAGAGACCGCCGAACCAGGGGCCGTCTCGGGCTTCGTCCCACCCATCAGGCCTGTTGTAGGCGTAGGCGGCTTGGACGTCCAGGCAGAGGTCCTCTGTGGTGGCGGGTTCCCGCTCCCCGTCGTGATCGCTGGCGCAATGCAGACGCTCCCGCTCGATCCCCGGCGCGAGAGGATCGAGGCGCTGTTCGGCCAACCAACCGTCCGGGATCGGGGAGCCTCCGGAGGAGCGAGCATTGGGATCGAGGCTCGTGCCGTTCAGGACCGCGTCGAGCCCGAAGAGCTGGACCGAGGCGTTGAACTCCCGAGCATTCGTGAGACCGTCCCGATCTGGGTCCTCATGGGGCATTGCTGGGTCCGTGGGATCGAGGCCCACGCTCAACGCCCAGCCGTCCGCGATCCCGCCACCCGACGTCGCGAACCGGGACGGGTCCGTCCCAGTCTCCGAGAGCTCCACATCGTCGGGGATGCCGTCACCGTCCGTGTCCGTCACGTAGGGGTCGGTCGCGGTCCGGTAGCTCTCCTCCACCGAAAGCCCATCCCCCTCGGGTGCTGGGTCCAGGACGCGCTCCCCGATCCCCGGGTCCAGGGGATCGAGACCAACGTTGATCAGCCAGGGGACCGGGAGCCCACTGGGGCTGCGCCACTCCGTGGGATCCAGCTCGTTCTGCCATGGCCCGGAGACGTTCTCGTCGTAGTCCTCGGGCCGGTTCCAAGTGTAGACCTCCTCGACCGTCAGACGGAACGCTGGAGGCAAGCCCTCCGAACCCCAGGCATCCGGGGCCCCGCCCGGACCCGGATAGGCTGCCCATCCCTTCTCGCTTGCGGGATCGGCTGGATCGTAGCCGTGCCGAGCCAGGTAGCCGTCTGGGACGACACCGGAGGCGGTCCGAGAACGGTTCGGATCGGTTCCGTACACATAGGTTTCCAGGAGATCCGGAAGGGCGTCGTTGTCCGTGTCCTGGTAGAGCAGATCCGCATCCAGCTCCTCCAACGGGGTGCCTGTCCGGCCATCGCTGCCGCCGACGAGCGCGTAGCCCCCGAACCCAAGGACAGGGAGGACGAGCAGAGAGGCCACGAGCACTCGCGGTAACCAGGGCGGCGAAGCGGCGAGCAAACGCCTAAGCCAGCGCTCAAAGACCCAGGACACGAGACTCGTTCCTCTATCCTGGGGAACTTGGAGCGGTAGTTAACTTTTCCTGCGTCCTTCCTGGGCGGAGGCCGCGATGGCGATGAAGATGACGCTACCCATCACCAACCAAACCCCGGGCCCCGGGACCCCGTCGGGCTCCTCTTCGCCCGCTCCCGCGGCGGGTGCCGGCTCATCTTCTTGTGGGTCCACCACCTCGACGGTGAGCGTGGTATCCAGGGGTCGCACTGCGGCGCTCTCACCCGGGTCAAGGGCCAGTTGGAGGGGGTAGGGGCCCACCTCGGTGGCCTGCTCCAGGTCGAACTCGAGGACGACGGCCTCCGAGGTGCCTGGCTGGATCGTGACCCTCTCGGTGTGTGATCGGACCCATGCCGACGCGATGTTCGAGAGGGAGACGCTCCAGGTCCCGGCTCGGCTCCCTGTGTTCTGCACGTTCAGCTCGATGGTGGCCGATCCACCGGATGGGACGGTCAGCTTCCGGCTGGATTCCGAGATGGACGGGGTCGCCACGGACTTCGCCGGCTCGACATGGTAGGTGTAGCTCTCGCCGAAGGGAGAGCCGTCCTGGGGAAGGGTGGTGTCGCCCCCGGGCCATGAGAGCTTGATCCTGTACGTTCCGGTCCCGACCTCGCTCGGTGCGGGGAGCTCCCCGATGAGCCAGCCGGTCCCGTTGCTTGCCAGCGTATGCTCTTCGAACGCGTCGCCGTTCGGGGGCCGCACGAGCAGGACCCCCTCGAGCCCGTCCACGACGGGTTGGGTCCGTACCTCGATCTGCCGCGTCTCGTGCTGGGGTACGGTTGCAACGGGGTCGTGGATCGGAACCACGTCTTCTTGGCTCTGGTCCTCGGATCCTTCGTGGTCTGACGATCGGAGGTGGATCGTGGTGGCGTCCTGGGCAAGGACCGCTCCGTCGAGCAGGAGCCTGGCAGAGATGGTGTTGCGGCCTGTAGATTGATCCGTGAGCGGGATGTCAGCGCGCCACCGATCCTGATCCTCAAGCTGGAGGGTCCGCGTCTCGGATCCAAGGCGAACGTTCACGATGCTCCCGTTGGGACCGAGGGCCGTGCCCTCGACTGTGAGGGTCCCAGCGCGTTCCATGGCGTCCCCCGGGGTGGGTTCCGTGATCGAGATCCAGGCGCCTGGGGATGCATCGGGTTCGTCTCCGAGGGATGCCGGGTCCAGGGAGGGGGCAGCATCCTTCGGAAGGAAAACCCCCTCGGTGAGGTGGAACCGGTCGAGTCCCCGTTGGGTGCCGATGTAGAGGATGCCATCGTGCGGGACCATGCAGTAGATGAAACGGTCCCTCGTAGCGGGCTCGTCGAGGAAGACGGCCTCGCCTGACCCGGGATCGTAGCGGGCGAGACCGTTCTCCTGGGTGCCCACCCAGAGCGAGCCAGCATGCCAGAGCAAGGAGGCCAGCGCGGTGTCCTGGAACGCATCGATCGGTTCGACGGTGTGGGTTTCGGGGTCCACGCGGAGCAGCCCCGTCGAAGCCGCGGCCCATACGGTGCCGTTGTGCGCGATGATGTCGCGCACCGTCACGTCCGTGTCGTCAGGCGGGTAGAGGTGCTCGATGGTTCCGGCCTCCAGGTCGACCACATCGAGGCCGTCGAGATGGAGGCCCGCGAACACGCGCCCGTCGTGGGAGAGCACGCTCGTGACGTTCGGTCCAGCGAGGCCATCCTCTTTGCTGTAGTTCGTCCACGTTCCCGTGGCCCGGTCCATGCCGGCGAGGTGGCCTTGTTTCCACTGGTCACCGACGCGGGTCTTCTTCACGCTGTTCGTGGCGATCCAGACCGTCTCCTCGTCCGACGAGATGTCACGGACCGTCTCACCGGGCCGCTTGCGAGGCTCCCCACCGTCGCTGCGATGGTCGCTCCACTGGTTCTCGGCCGCGTCGTACTTGGCCAGGCCCCGCACGGTTCCGACCCACAGGTTCTCCGCGTCCCCCAGGATGGACCAATGGAGCATGTCCGGTGGCCCCTCACCCGTCACGTCAGGTTCTTCTCCAACCCGAGAGAACTGTTGCGTGGAGGGATCGAAGTACGTGCTTGCCTGCCCGCCGGTGGAGAAGGCGAGCTTGTCCTGGAACGACGTGCATCCGGTGATGGTGTTCCATGGGAGCGTGCGTTCATCGGTCCACCACTCGGCAGGTTCCCACGTGTCGGTGGTGCGATCGTAGCGGACCAGCCACCCGGGTTGAGTGACGGCGTAGAGCGTGCCGTTGACGAGGGAGACGTCGAACGTGGTACCGTAGTTGTAGCCCGTGTTGGGCTGGTACGTTTTCCAAGTATCCTCGGTCAGGTCGTGTCGGACCACGCCATTATCTGTGGCGAACCAGGCCTCGGAGCCGGTGATCTCCATGCCCCACACGTTCAACGGTGTGTTGAAACTGTTCGGGCCGCGGTGCTCGCGTCCCTCGCCGGTCTCGAGGTCGTACTCGATCACGCCGTCGCCGCTGGTCGCGACCCAGGCGTCCGAGGCGGTCAAGCCCACGTCCCGGTAGATGGGACGGCCGACGACCAGTGACATGTTGTACTTCTGCGCGTCGCCGGTCTCCCGGTCCCATCGCACAAGGCCGTAGTCGGCCACGGAGATGAACAGCTCGGATCCCCGCGCGGCGAAGCCCATGATGGGGTCCTGGAAGCGCGAACCGTTCATGGGGTTGGGAACGGACTCAGCGGTGAACTCGGAGGAGACGCGGAAGAGACCACGGTCGTCAGTCCCGATCCACGCGTGATCGCCCTCCGGGAACACGCTGCGTGAGAGGGTATCGAAGCTCGACCCATCCTCGTGCACGACGGGTTGGATCGTGTTGTCGGCCTTGTCGAGCACCGCGACACCTGCAAGCGTTGCGAAGAAGACATGCTTGGGCGTGGGTGCCACGTCGAAGACCATGTACTCTGGAAGCCCGTCTCGGACCTCGTAGTGGTGGATGGCGCCCGCGTCGCTTCGGAAGAGGACCCCGATATCCAGGGTCGCGATCCACGCGCCCCCGCGCCAGGGGTCCTCGACGATGCGGGACAGGCCGTGCGGGTCGACGAAGAGCGCGTCGTGGCCCGCACCCGAGTCAGCACCCGAGTCGGCCGATTGGCCACTGGCATGCGTCCCGATCTGGATGGGACCGATCATGGTGATCGCAAGGATGACGCATAGCGCGGTTCGGGTCGGGCGGAGCATCTGGCATCACGGGTACATGGAACAGCTATGGAGATGGAGAGAGAGGGCGCCGGGGGGGATCGCCCCCGGCGCACGAGGTACGTGTTGGCTTCGGTTCGCGGGTCTAGACCGCGTTGACCCAGCCAACGAACGTCGGCGCGTGCGTGGCGCCCGAGGTGTCTGCCGCGGTGCCCTGGAACACGAAGGCGACCTCAGAGGCATCATCCTCGACACAGCTCGAACCGAAGAGCGTGTTCACGTCGCTCAGCGTCGGGAACTGGGGACCCGAGGTTGGGTCCGCGGTTCCGAAGTTGGCCGCGTCCGAGCTGCCATCGCCGCCACAGGCGACGAACGTGCCCGGGTTCTCGCCCGGTGCCAGGTTGTTCGCACAGTCCTGGGTCCGCTGGGCGGAGCCGGGGATATCGCCGGTGTCGAACTGGAGGATCGAGTTCACGATGCACGTGCTGAGACCGTCGGCGTTCGTGGTTGCAGCATCACATGCTGCGCCGATCCAGATCGTGATGTCGACGCCCACGCCAGCGACTTGGGCGGATGCGCGGGCTGGAGAGTCCGCGGTCACCGTGTCGCCGGTGCAGCCGGGCGTGTTGTAGCCGTCGTGTTCGTACGCGCTCGCGTCGGTGTGACAGGCACCGCCGTAGCCACCGTCATCCCAGAGACCGTTCGGGACGAGTCCGCCGGTCCCCGGTGGAGGTAGCGGTTCACCGCTGCCATCGTCAGCATCCACGGTGCTCTCGTCCTGCGGGGAGTGGGCACCGAGGGCGCCGTTGCCACCGGTGCTCAGGACCTCGAAATCGCAGATAGCCATGCCAGCAGCGATGAGCCCGAGCTCCCCGCCCGAGTCGTCGACCAGTGGTCCTGCGGGTGAGACGAACGTGCCGCTCACGCCGTCTGTGGCGGGCCGCGGTGCGAGGAATCCGGGGTCGTTGGGGTCAACCGCTTGTACAGGGGGAGTACCTTGGTCATCCACGACGATCGTCCCGTCGCCCCCGACGCCGGGTGCGACAGGGACCTCGTGTGGGGCGTTCGAGTGTGCGACGACCGCAGGGAGACCCCATGCGACCATCATGATCGCGCCTAACAATACGAATGCTCGTTGTACCTTCATCGTTTGTACACCTTCCACGGGAAGCCTCCGGGCCCCCGCGCAGAACGGACGATGTCACGGGCTCACTTAAAGGTTTCAAGAGCGCAAAAAACCTGACTAGTCGCGCTTCCCGGCTGGCTCCGGGAGCACGCGTGTCTAACAGAGAGCCGTGTCGCCGCACAGCGAGTCTACCTCGGCCAGATCCCCGGTGTCCTTCGCCGTCGAACTCGGGGCCCTTCACGCGCGGGACCCCGAAATGCTTTTCTACGATAGTCTTCATCCTTGGCTCTGCGGGAGGCGGCTGGAGGACCCTCTGGCCCCTACCTGGCAAGACCCACTCGGGAGGCAGCACGAATGCTTCGAAACCCTCACATAGTCATCGGCTTGGCGCTGTTGATCACCCTCGGGCCCGCCGTGGCCCCGGCACTGGCAGGCAGCCAATCCAGCCCCAACATCACGGACGACACCGGCGAAGGCGACCCCCGCACCATGGGACTCACGCCGCTGCCTGAGAACATGGACATCGACAAGGCCTGGATCCAGGTCTCCCCCAACGACCCGGACGTCATCGAGTTCCACCTCAAGCTCGTGAGCCTCGATCTCCCGATCGCGCCCGCCTCGACCCTCGTCTTCAACCCGCTGGTGTACGAGTTCCAATTCGAGCCGAGCGACCCGAGCAGCGTCTTCAATGCGGCCTGCAACGCCGAGGGAGCGGAGACCGCCTTCGTGCGCTTCGCAACGCCGCATGGGCTCCTCAGCGACGATGTCTCGGGTGCAGCTGCGTCGCTATCGTGGGGCTGCATCTCCGATGAAACGTTCACCTCCGTAAGCGAGGGCAGCTCGGCCAAGGCAGGACACAAGATCGTTCAGAGCGAGGACAAGATGGTGTTCAACATCCCACGGTCCGCTACCGACATCAGCGGAACCGACTCCCCGAATCTCTCCGACGGCACGGTCCTCCAGAACCCGCGAGCGCTCGTCTACCAGCATGAGACCGGGTTTTTGTTGGGCTCCCTGCCCTCTGACGTCTACGACGAGGCTGGACCAGGCATCGACCAGCAGATCTAGGTCCAGCTCGCAGTCGGTTCGCGGGGGCTTGCGCCCCCGCTTTTCTTTTGTTCCGTTCGAGCGTCGAGCATCCCAAAAACCGCCAGCGACCACCGGCCTTGCGGCGCTCGCCAGGATGCGATGTAGAGATAGAGGAAGATGACGCCGGGGGGCACCCCCGGCGCGCAGGGATCCAGGCTCGCCTCGTCCGGCGAGGCTAGACCGCGTTGACCCAGCCAACGAACGGCGGAGAGATCGTGGCGCCCGAAGTGTCTGCAGCCGCACCCGTGAACACGAAGGCGACCTCAGAGGCATCATCCTGGACACAACTCGAACCGAAGAGCGTGTTCACGTCGTTCAGCGTCGGGAACTGGGGACCCGAGGTTGGGTCCGCGGTTCCGAAGTTGACCAGATCCGAGCTGCTATCGGCGCCGCAGAAGACGAACGTGCCCGGGTTGGATCCCGGCGTCAGGTTGTTCACACAGTCCTGAGTGCGCTGGGCGGAGCCCTCGGGGTCGCCGACGTCGAACTGGAGGATCGAGTTCACGATGCACGTGCCGACACCGTCTGCGTGTGTGGTGACCGCGTCACACGCGGCACCGATCCAGATCGTGATGTCGACGCCCACGCCAGCGACTTGGGCGGATGCGCGGGCTGGAGAGTCCGCGGTCACCGTGTCGCCGGTGCAGCCGGGCGTGTTGTAGCCGTCGTGTTCGTACGCGCTCGCGTCGGTGTGACAGGCACCGCCGTAGCCACCGTCATCCCAGAGACCGTTCGGGACGAGTCCGCCGGTCCCCGGTGGAGGTAGCGGTTCACCGCTGCCATCGTCAGCATCCACGGTGCTCTCGTCCTGCGGGGAGTGGGCACCGAGGGCGCCGTTGCCACCGGTGCTCAGGACCTCGAAATCGCAGATAGCCATGCCAGCAGCGATGAGCCCGAGCTCCCCGCCCGAGTCGTCGACCAGTGGTCCTGCGGGTGAGACGAACGTGCCGCTCACGCCGTCTGTGGCGGGCCGCGGTGCGAGGAATCCGGGGTCGTTGGGGTCAACCGCTTGTACAGGTGGAGTCCCTTGGTCATCCACGACGATCGTCCCGTCGCCCCCGACACCGGGTGCCGGGGTTGCGGAGTTCGAGTGTGCGACAACCGCAGGAAGACCCCATGCGACCATCATGATCGCGCCTAACAATACGAATGCTCGTTGCGCTTTCATCGTTTGTACACCTTCCACGGGGAGCCTCAGGCCCCCCAATCGACGACGTTTCTGACCAACATAAAGGGTCCAACAGCGCAAAAAACCTGACTAGTGGCGGGTGGACCTAGCTCCCGCTCGCAGTCGGTTCGCGGGGGCTTGCGCCCCCGCTTCCCTTCTCTCTCCAGATAGCAACGCAGGAAGGTTCAAGGCCAAGAGGGGGGATGGCTCCTTGAGGCTTCACGTATGCTCCGCATGATCCTACCTATCACGCTGTTGCTAGCTATCGGTGCCGCAGCTCCCGCCATCGCTCCCGGCAACGCCCAGGCTGCAGGCCACCCTGCCTGCCTGCCAGGCGACGTCGTGGACAACGACGATGTCCGGATCTGGTTCCACGGAGCCAAGTTCCAGCTCCAACTGTTCAAGAAGAACGTGTCCACCGGCAGCGTCGACGGCATGTACCAGTACAAGTCGATGGAGATCAGCGAAGTCGCCAGCGACAACACCACGCTGGCGACCCTCAAGCTCGAGAACGCAGAGCCCCAGTCGAGCACCTGCACCGTCGAGGAGCAAGGCGAGTGGGTGAACGTCACCTACACGTCCTCGGAGACCGTGCGGGCGACCGACGACGGCAGCGCCTTTGTGGGCGAGGCCACGGTGGAGCTCGTCTACCACTTCAACAAGACGGACTCGAGCGCCAAGTTCGACCTGAACGTCCAGGATTGGCCCTGGCAGGGCGACGACTCCGAGCTCTCCTATGGCTTCGATGTGGCCAGCGAGTGGCTGATCGAGCCGGCCGAGAACGGGCTCGGGTTCCGCGACGCAGACACGGGTGAGCCCGAGGCCTTCGTCGAGTGGGCACTCAACGCCACCGCGAGCTACGACGACGGCCACGACGAGACCGCCATCGTGGAGAGCACCACGACGGGAAGCGCCCACGCGACCAGCACGAGCCTGCAGTTCACCAACGTCACCGCGGGCTACAGCGAGCTCGACTACGATCCCAGGATCGCTGCTGGCCCCTACGTGATCGTGGCGAACATCCTGATCCCGCTGGCCGACCTGCCGGAGATCCTGGAGCGTGTGGTTCGCCAGCTCGTGTAGTGGGATCGATCACCCCCACGTGGGAGCCAGGCTCCGCCTTGCGCGTTTCTGGGGTCAGCCGCGATCCTGCGGTCGCCGCAGGACCGCGCTGACGACGAGAAGAAGGATCACGGCCACGAGCCCCACTGACGGCGTCGAGTTCATCTGTTCAGCCTGGGCTTGCAGGTGGTCCAGGCGGACAAGGATGTAGCCCCCGACGACCACGTGGGCGATGCCGAACGCGAGGGTCGTTCCTCGGAAGAGGCCCAGGATCCCCGGGTCACGATTCGGTGAGAACCGGACGAATCCGAAAGCGAGCGCGGGCAACGCGATCACCGCGAGCAACGCGATCATCGTGACGCCACCCGCGGCGGAGAGCAGGACCATCGCGGCGCCGCCGAGGGATGCGAGGAGGAGCAAGCCCCCGACGAGACGCCAGAACAGGCGCCCCCAGGGCCCCAGTTGCTTGGCGGCATCGTACACAACCGCACCGGCTGTGAAGAGCAGCGGCACTCCAACAACCACCAGGTGGAGAGCTAGATATGCGAAGCCATCTCCGAAGCCCCACGTCCTCCCCGGCTCGATGAGCCGCTCCAGCCAGCCGATGATCAGAAGCCCTCCGAGCCCAAGCCCGATGAGCAGAGCAGGATCTCGGCGCGACCAGCGGGCATCGAGGGAGTAGGCGAGGCCTACAACAGCCATGGCAAGGCCAAGGCCTGTCGTCGCTGCAGACTGGATCCCTTCTACATCCGAGGGAGTTTCGAACGTGAGGGCCGCGAGGTTGACGAACCAAGCAGCGCTACCGAGGAGCACCGGCGCCGCGGCCGTCGCGGCGAGGCGCCAGGCTGTCGCGGGCTCACCGACCGGCTCGACCTCGTCTACACCCCCCGTGCTCCGGAGCGGGCCTTCGGCCACCTCGAACATCACCGGCTCGAAGACGACGGATCCCTCGCCTCCCGGGGCCTCGGAGCCCATCCCGCCATCCAACAGCCCCAAGGGGTATCGGTGTTCCGGAGCGACGGTGACCTTCATACCCTCCAACGCCGTTCCCCCCGGGCGTTCCCATGAACCTCTTGCGCGACAAGGCAGCCGGCCTGCTGGAGCCAGCCGGGGTGAGCCTCGACGGGGACGAGCCGTGGGACGTCCAGGTCCACGACGAGCGGCTCTTCCGCCGCGCCTTCGTCCAGGGCACCCTCGGCCTGGGGGAGGCCTACATGGACGGCTGGTGGGATGTCGAGCAGCTCGATGTGTTCTTCGAGCGCGTGCAGGACGCCCAGGTCGGCCAGGCCTTCAGCACCAGCCTGCCAGCGCTTCTCATGGCCGCCAAGTCACGCCTGCTCAACCTCCAATCCCACATGCGCGCCTTCCGCATCGGCGAGCACCACTACGACATCGGCAACGAGCTCTACGAGGCCATGCTGGACCCGACCATGACCTACAGCTGCGGGTACTGGGCCGATGCCAAGGATCTCGCCCAGGCCCAGCGCGCCAAGCTGGACCTGGCCTGCCGCAAGGTGGGCCTCGAGCCCGGCATGCGGCTTCTCGATATCGGGTGTGGCTGGGGGGGCCTGCTGCAGCACGCCGCCGAGCACTACGGCGTGGAGGGGGTGGGCTTGACGGTGTCCAAGGAGCAGGCGCGCCTGGCCCGCGAGCGCTGCGACGGGCTCCCGGTGGACATCCGGCTCCAGGACTACCGGGAGCTCAACGGTGGCGAGGAGCGCTTCGATCGCATCATCTCCATCGGGATGTTCGAGCACGTGGGCCCCAAGAACTACGAGGCCTACTTCGAGACCTGCCAGCACCTGCTCGAGCGCCCGGGCGATCTCATGCTCCTGCACACCATCGGGAGCCGCGAGACGGATGTGAACACGGACCCCTGGATCGAGCGCTACATCTTCCCCAACTCCACCCTGCCCTCGCTCGTGCAGATCACGCAAGCCGCCGAGGGGCGCTTCGACATCGAGGACGTCCACAACTTCGGCCAGGACTACGACCCGACGCTGATGGCCTGGCATGCCAACGTGGAGGACGCCTGGCACGAGCTCGCAGCCGAGCACCCGGACAAGTACGACGAGCGGTTCCGGCGCATGTGGCGCTACTACCTCTTGTCCTCAGCCGGCACCTTCCGCGCCCGTCGCTTGAACCTGTGGCAGCTCGTGCTCGCCCGGGACCGCGGCGTCATCGGTGGGTACACGCCGGTTCGGTGAGAGCTGGGCGATCACCCCAGCGCCTCGCCCAAGCGTTCGATCCCTGCCTCCAGGGTCTCGGCCGGCTCGGCGTAGCACAGCCGGAACCAGCCAGGCTCAGGCGAGTGGAAGCTGGCTCCCGGGGCCAGGTTCACCTTGGCCTGCTCGAAGAGACGCTTGTGGAGGGCGGCCTCGGCCTCGAAGGTGGTCTCATCGAGCTCGGATCTCAGATCCAGCCACGCGAAGAAGCCGGCCTGGGCGTCCAGGTGCCCGATGCCAGCGCCCACGAGCAGCGCTGAGGTGTGGTCGTAGGCGGCCTTGAGCCTGCGCGGGTTCTCGGCCAGCCACTCGTCCACGAAGCTCTGGTCTGTGAGCAGGTGCTCGAGGAGGTGCTGGGTGCTGGTGCTCACCGGTGAGAGGTAGGCCAGCGCGCGGGCAGCGGCCAGGAGTTGCTGGTCGCGTGAGTGGAGCACGCCGATCTTGAACCCGGAGACGCCCAGGTCCTTGGCGAACCCGTAGACCGTGTGGACGCGGGCCGGGTCGTCGGCCACGGTGGCCAGGCTCGTGAACGCGGCTCGGTCGTGGGTCGAGCCGGCGTAGAGCTCGTCCGCGATGATGTCCAGGTCGTGGTCGTGGGCGAAGGTGGCCAGCCGACCGAGCTCGCCTCGCGTGGGGCATCGCCCGGTGGGGTTGTGCGGGTTGCATACAACGAGAGCGCCGATGGGAACGCCGTCGGCGCTGGCCTGGCGGTAGGCAGCCTCGAGCGCGTCCATGTCGAAGGCGAAGCCGTCCTCGGAGGTGGTCGGGGCTTCGACGAGTTGGGCGCCTGAGCGCATGACCAGCACCTTGGCGAAGCCCGCATAGAAGGGGCTGGTGACCAGCGCGCCCTCGCCAGGCTCGAGCAGGCTGGTGGCCAGCATGTCGAGCGCCGAGGAGGCCCCGCTGGTGAGCACGAGCTCGTCGGGGTCGGCCTGGATGTCATGGATGCGGGCCAGGATGCCGGCCACGGCGACCCGGGTGGACTCGCGGCCGTGGAGCAGGTCGTAGTGGACGTCCTGCTCACCGAGCGCGGGAGCCGCTTCCAGCAGGGGTCCGACCAGGTCCCAGAGCAGATGGTTCTCGGCCGTGCCCAGGTTGATGTAGCCCTCCGGGTTGTTCTCGGGATGCCAGGGGTCCTGGGCGGCTCGGAAGTGGAGTTCCACCAGCGAGGCGGGCTGGGAAGCCAGCGCGCGTGCCCGGGAGCTGACCACGTCAGGGGCCTCCGGTGATCAGACCCGGATGCACGCCCAACCCCATGCTGGCGTCGATGACCGCGCCGTGGAGCACGGCGGCGGGTTCGGTGGTGAGGAAGTGAGCCAGCTCTGCGATCTCCTCTGGCTGGATGAGCCGGCCTCGCGGGAGGGACTCGAGCAGCGTTGCCCGCTGGTCGTCGTCGAGGGCGTCCAGGGTGCTGGCTTCGAGCATGTGGGTCTCCGTGGCGCCGGGACAGATGGCGAAGACGTCCACAGGGTCGTGGGCCAGGCGCGCGGCCAGGGCCCGGGTCATGGAGGCCACGGCGGCCTTGCTCATGGTGTCGGCCAGGCGGAAGCCCGGGAACTCCGTAATGCCGCCGCCCACCGAGGAGATGTTGATGATGGCTCCCTTGCCCCGGTCCAGCATGCCGTCGATGAGCTGCTTGGTGAGCCAGAGCGGACCCAGGGCGTTGACCTTGAGCAGGGCCTCGTCTTGGGCGTGCTCTTCGCTGGCGTAGGCCTCCACGGTCTGGCTCCCCAGCCCCGCGTTGTTCACCAGCACGTCGACCGGCCAGGGGAGAGAGTCGGCCAGGGCCACCACCGAGGCGTGGTCGCCGAGATCCAGGGGCAGGGGCGTGCACGCATCACCGCCGATCTCATCCACGAGGGCCTTGGCGCGCTCCTGGCCACCGTGGTAGGTGAAGCAAACCTTGGCACCGGCTTGGGCGAAGCGCTGGACGCAGGCCCGCCCGATGCCGCTGGAGCCGCCGGTGATGAGCACGTTCGGGACCATCGAGCCCGACAACGCGGGGAGGGATACATCAACCTGCCCAGACGTCTCGGACCGGCCGTCAGGGCCGGGAACCAAGCGGCCGACCTCGTAACGAGGGCCCGACCACAAGGCACACCATGGGCACGATGGGCCACGAGGGGAACGACCGGCATGACCGTGGGAAGAGGCACGACCCCCCCCCTTGTTGTCCTTGTGGCCCGTTGTGTCCCCCGTGTTCTTCGTGGTCCAACCCCAGCTAGCTTTCAGGCAAGCTACATGTGACCCCGCTGGCGTGCCACCAGCGTGGACCCCTACGACGTCGTCGTGATCGGTGGAGGCGTGGCTGGCATGCAGGCCGCCTTCAAGGCTTGGATGCGCGACCAGCGCACCGCGCTCATCGAGAAGGAGCGCCTGGGCGGCACCTGCCTGACCCGGGGCTGCATCCCGACCAAGGCCATGATCCGCAGCGGCGAGGTGGCGCATCTGGCCCGCCGGGGCAAGGAGTTCGGCGTCGAGCTCTCTGGCGCGGTCAGCGTCGACATGGGCCGGGTCGTGGACCGCAAGGACGACATCGTGGACCGCGTCGTCGAGGTCAACTACGACGAAGTCGCCGAGGCCGACGGGCTCGACCTCTACGAAGAGCGCGCCACCTTCGTGGACGAGCGCACCCTCAGGATGGAGGACCAGGAGATCCAGGGCGAGCGCTTCATCATCGCCACCGGCGCCAGGCCGCTCGTACCTCCCTGGCCGGGCATCGACGAGGTGGACTTCATCACCAGCCGCGAGGCGCTCGACCTGCGTGATCTGCCAGAGCACCTGCTGGTCATCGGTGGCGGCTACATCGGCTTGGAGTGCGCCCAGATGATGGCCCGGTTCGGGGCTGAGGTCACCGTGATCCAACGCTCCACGATCCTGCGCACCGAGGACCGGGAGATCGTCGACATCCTCCTCGACGAGCTCGTGGACGAGGGGATCACCATCCACGAGGGCACCAGCGTGGAGCGCCTGGCCCAAGACGGGGACACGCGCATCGTGCATGCCGACCGCGATGGGGAGAAGCTCACCTTCGAGGGCGACGAGCTCCTGCTCGCCGTGGGCCGCACGCCCAACACCGACGATCTGGGCCTGGAGGTGGCGGGCGTGGAGACTTGGGGCCCTGGCTGGATCCAGACCGACCCCCGCATGCGCACATCAGCGGCGAACATCTGGGCCGTCGGCGATGTCATCGGCAAGCAACTCTTCACGCACGTGGCGCGCTACGAGGTGGAGGTCTGCATCGCCAACATGCTCGACGACGAGCCCACCGAGGTGGACTACTGGGCCGCCCCGTACGCTGTGTTCACCGACCCGGAGTTCGCGCGTGTGGGCATGACCCTCGAGGAGGCCACCGAGGCGGGCTTCGAGGCCGTTGCGTCGTCCTTCACCTTCGAGCACCTGGGCAAGGCACTGTGCCTGGGCGAGGAGGCCGGCATCATCAAGGTGATCTCGGACCAGGGCACCGGCGAGCTGCTCGGCATGCACATCCTGGCCAACCACGCCGGCGAGCTCATCCACGAGGCCGTCGTCCAGATGCACAAGCACGGCAAGGTGGATGACCTGGCCGATGCCATCCACATCCACCCCACCATGGCCGAGGGCGTCAACGACGCCGCCTTCGAGTCCGCCATCGACATCGGGCGCCGGGTGTTCTAACCACGGCACGTTTCATGGCGGATGAGCCAGCTGCACACCCGTGCGCACGGTCGGCCTCTCGATGCTCGTGATCCTGGCAGCCCTGGCTGGCTGCCTTGGCTCCGAGCAGGCAGACCAGACGACCCCGACGGCCGAGCCATCCACAGGCGAGGACCAGCGGCTGCCTGGCGTGCGCATCGAGACCCCGCACGGCTCGATCACGCTCGTGCTCTACCCGGATATCGCGCCTGAGACGGTGGCCCAGTTCACCGAGCTCGTCCGCACCGGTTGGTACAACGGGTCCGTCTTCGACCGCACCGTGGACAACTTCGTGATCCAAGGCGGCGCCCCCCAAGAGGGCCAGCAGCCCGCCGATCCTGTCCCACTGGAGCCTGGCGGCTACTTCGCTGCAGGTACGCTGGGCATGGCCCGGGACCTCGAGGAGGGGAGCGGGACGAGCGTGTTCTTCATCACCGAGTACCCGCAACCCCACCTGCGCGACCCGGATGCCCGGCAGTCGGCCGCCGGGGTGGTGTACGGCGAGTTCACCGCCTTCGGCCAGGTCGTGGACGGCATGGACGTCGTCCGCGCCATCGCCGAGCTGCCAGACGATGGCGATCCCAGCTCGGATCGACCCGCCGATCCGCCAGAGATGACGGTGTGGAGCGTGCAGGTCGATCTCCCCGAACACCGCGCCGACGAGCTGGCCTACCGAACCTGGGGCCGAGAGCTCGCGACCCCCTACCGGCTCAGCCTGGACTCGCCGGGCAAGCTCCTGGCCGGTCCCTCGACGTGGGTGCGCCTGTTCGTCGAGGAACAGGGAGAGCCCGCCCTGGTCCCGGATCTCTACCCGACCATCCAGATCACCGCGTCGGGGGGTCAGGACGTCCCCGTGGAGGTGGCCACGCTGCCTGTGGATCCGAACGTCCACCGCGTCCAGCTCGAGTTCCCGGAGCCCGGCGACTACGAGCTCGAGGTCTTCGACGGCGTGCGACCGTTGGCGAGCTTCTCGCTCACGGTGGATCAGGCATGAAAGAGTGCACTGAGTTCGCTAAGCTGCGGCTAGGCAGAGGTCAGCGCCGGCTGAACCAGCCCGACTTGCGCGAGTAGAACCAGCCCGCCAGGGCCACGCTCAAGCCCGCGACCACAGGCTTCCAGGGTGTGCGCGTCGGCGGCATGGGCCCGCGGTGGTGGCGGGGGATCTCGCGCTCGTGCACATCGACATCGTCGATGCCGTGGCGCTCGAGGATCTCCTCGATGGTCTCCTTGGCGCACTCCCGGGGCGAGACGATGTGCTCGAGGTACTTGTGGGCGATCTCGCTCTCGGCTTTGAGGTAACCGCCCTTGTAGTAGCGCACGTGGGTCTGCAGGTCATCCTCGACCCGGATGAGCCCGAAGATCATGCCCTTCTCGGGCTTCTGCCAGATCTCCCACGCGAAGCCCTCCTCCTTGAGCGCCTCCCGGATGCGGTGTCGGCGCTCCTGCTCGGCGTCGCTGACGCGGAAGAGCCCTTCTTGCTGGGCGTTGGGCTCCGGGGCCGGCTGGGGGTCGGGCACGAGGTGCTGTTCGGCGTGCAAGACCATAAATACCCCGGTTGAGGGGAGCGCTCCACGTTTAAACGGGTCACTCCTGCTCCACCGGCGCCTGGCCCATGGGCACATCAGGCGCGTGGCTGGGATGAGTGGCCCCGTAGCGCGCGATGCCGAGCACGAGCAGGCCCACAGCCAGGCCACTGATCCAGAAGATCCACCGGATGTCCAGGGCCTCGCCGATGCCGCCGAGGATCCAGGCCGCCACCCCGCTGCCCAGGCCCAGCGCTGTGCCGTAGATGCCGTTGGCGAGGCCCTTCTCGTTCTCAGGCGAGCCCCGGCTTACCAGGGTCAAGTTCGCGGGCACCATGACCCCCATGCCGATGCCGGCCACCGTGGCCAGGGCCAGCAGCCCGCCCAGGAGGATCTGCTGGTCCGAGAACGGCATGAAAGCACCCAGGGGCCCGAGGTTCTCCACGAACGGGAGCAGACCCATGCTCACGGCACCGATGAAGGTGCCCACGAGCAGCACGTTGCGCGGCCCGTGGCGCTCGATGCGCTCTGGGAGACCGATGCGCACGATGAGGCTGAAGACCTGGCGCACGGCGATGAGCACGCCCACCACCAGCGCGGTGAACCGAAGATCCCGGATGTAAACCGGGAAGAACCCGCCCAGCACGCCCACGAGCAGGCCGAAGAGCAGCGTACCGTAGGCCGAGACGCGGATGTCCGGGTGCTGGAAGATGCGCCAGGCCCGTTCGTACACGCCACCGGGTGGCGCGATGCGGCCTTCGGGCTGGACCTCGGGCAGGCTGGCCACGATGAGCCCTCCAGCCAGGCTGGCCCACAGGTAGACCGAGAGCCCGGCCTCGAACCCGTAGACATCGGCCAGATAACCCCCTAGCGGTGGTCCGATCAGGAAGCCCGCGCCCAGCGCCAGGGCGTAGTCGCTGGTGGCCTTCGGGATCTCCTCAGCGGGCACGCGGTCGAAGAGGTAGGCGTTGGCGGCGACCCAGTAGATGCCGCTGGCGAGCCCGAAGAGGCCCTGACCCACCAGGATGTACCACTTGCTGGGGCCCCAGATGTAGAAGCAACCGGCCACCGCGGAGATGGCGAAGGTGGCGATGAGGCTGGAGCGGCGCCCCTTGCGGTCCGCCAGGTCCCCCATGGGCAGCCGCAGGAACACCTGGCTGAAGCCGTAGACGCCGGCCACAAGCCCGATGAAGAAGACCGAGGCGTCGAAGGTGATGTCCAGGTGCTGGGGCACCAACGGGAAGCCGACGGCCATCAGGAGCACGAAGCAGAAGGTCGCGGCGTAGAGCTTGATCAGCGCCGAGTCCACGGCGGCCGATGCCCGTCACGTCGATAAACCTCGGGGTTCCAGGGTTCGGCAACCTCAACCGTCCACCGCGGAGGCGCGGAGACCGCGAAGGTCGCGAAGACACCGACGATCATGTTCGTTCCGTCCTTCGCGCGCTCCGCGATTCCGCTGTGGGGGTGCAACGCCCGAGAGATGCCGGGTCCGAAGGGCTCATCCGGGGGAGCCGCATTCCGGCTGCGTGGCCGAGCTGACGTTCGTGGCTTCCTTCGTGGTGGCAGCTGTGCTGCCGCTGATCCTGTTCGCCGTCTGGGTCCGCCAGGCCGAGATCCAGGACCACGAGCCCTGGAGCCAGGTCCTCAAGGCGTTTGCCTGGGGGGCCACCGGCGGGGTCTTGATCGGCGTGGCCCTGTCTCTGCTCTTGGCTGGTGCGCGGCCCCAGGCTGTCGAGACCGCCGGGGTGACAGCGCTCTACCTGGCCGTCATCGTGGCTCCGCTCACCGAGGAGTTCGCCAAGGTCTACGGGTTGCGCTGGGTGGAGGACGACCACCTGGAGCGCCAGGATGGCCTCATCTACGGTGCCGCTGCTGGCCTCGGGTTCGCGGCCACCGAGAACCTCGCCTACGGGTTCGCTGCCTTCGCCCAGGGGGGCGTGGAGGGCCTGGTGCTCACCACGGTCGCACGCACCCTCTCCACCGCGCTGCTGCACGCCACCACGAGTGCAGTGATCGGGTACGCGATCTGGAGCCGACGCATGGGCATCATGGGTGCTAGCGGTGTCGTGGCCGCCTATTTCGTGAGCGTGGCCATCCACGGTGCTTTCAACCTGGCCGCCTCGATCACAGGCTCGCTCATCGTGCTGGCCATCCCGTTCTTCATCGGGATCTACGGGTTCAACTGGGTGCGCCGCCGAGTGCGCGAGCTCGACAGCCAGCCGAGCGCCCATCCACCCACTGAAGCGTGGGACCGCTAGGCCCTGGCCGGCAGGCTCCTTTATAGCCAGTGGAGGGGCTCACACGCCATGGCTAGCGTAACGTGGCGCTTCGAGCGGACCGTCGAGGCACCGCCGGATGCGGTGTTCGACTGGCTAGCCGACCTCCGGGCAGATGATCACACGAGCGAGGCGTTCCTGAAGGGCTCGGGCTTCACGCCCAAACAGGCTGCCAGGGCGAGGCGCGAGATCCTCGCCCGCAACGGCGATATCCTGGATCTCGAGGACACCTGGGCGCGCAACAAGCTCCGCTCCACGGTCACCATCGAGCGCGCCGAGCGCGTGGTCCGGATCGAGGGTGAGGGGGGCTATCGGGGCCGATGGTCGGCTGAGCCCACCGAGGGCGGGACCCGCGTGGTCAGCCAGGGCGAGATGGTGCCGACGAACCGGTTCTACAAGCTCCTCTTGCCGCTGTTCAAGGGGAAGCTGCTTGCCCAGATGGAGAAGGACTTCGACGGCCACCTGGAGGAGATCCGCGTGGACCTCGCCGGATGCCCGGAGGATTCCTGACGTGCCGGCTGGCTACTCCGGCACCCCGCTGGTCAAGAAGCTCGGCATCAAGTCCGGGATGAAGATCCGGCTGCTCCACGCCCCCGACGGCTATCTCGCCGAGACCCTGGGCGAGCTCCCGGAAGGCGTGCGCGTGCTCAAGGCTCGCGGCAAGGAGGTCGACGTGCTCCATCTCTTCAGCACCGAGCGGCGCCTCGTCGAGGCCAAGCTCGAGGGGCTCAAGCGCGAGATGGCCACGGACGGCTGCTTGTGGCTCTCGTGGCCCAAGAAGGCCAGTGGCGTGGAGACCGACCTGGACGGCAACGTCGTGCGCGAGCTCGGCCTGGAGGCTGGCTTGGTGGATGTCAAGGTCTGCGCGGTGGACGAGACGTGGAGCGGGCTCAAGTTCGTCTACCGCGTCGAGGACCGTTGAACCACTCCACGCCCGTGCTCAGTCGGCCAACCGGAGGCTCTCGAGCGCCGGGTCGGCGCGGATCTCGTCTTGGGTGAACGGGAGCGGTGCCCACTGCCCCTGGCTGTAGAGGCGCGTCTGGTCAGCGTGGTGGAGGCTGTCCGGATGCGGGGACTGGCTGTAGCTGAGCACCGCCTCGGCGGTCGGGGTCCCGTCCTCGTCCCAGGTGACGGCCTGGATGTAGGAGTTGCCGTGCACCGGTTCCAGGTAGCCCTGGTCCGGGTCGAAGGGGACCACGAGCATGCTAGGAGAGCCCAGCTCACCCCGGGCACCGTGCAGCGGGAGGCGCTCGCCGCCGCGTTCCACGAAGCGCGCCTCCCCGGCCGCGGCATCGATCGGGATCCCGGCGCCTTGCAGGGCGACCACGGCATCGGCCAGGGCCGTGCGCACGCCTGGATCGCTGGCCAAGAAGCCCCTGGGCGTGTGCACCGGATCATCTGGGTCGAAGGGCACGGTCCAGGTCTTGGGCGTGGCTTGCCAGAACTGCTCGAAGAGCGGCAGGCCCGCGCTCGTGGTGGTGGCTCGCCGGTCCCATGCCGAGAGGGCCTGGCAGGCTTCGGTGAGGTCCACGACCTGGCCGTCGGATGAGAGGGCCACGGCGGGCGTGCAGGTTCGCGCGAGCACGTCGTCGAGGAAGTGCTCGGCGGCGTACAAGCGGTTGCTGAACAGACCGTGCTGGAGACGCTCGATCGTGAGCTGGTCACAGGCCACATCGGCGTCGAGCTCGCAGCCCTCGCTCGCCCCGGCCTCGAGCTCCTGCCAGAGCACGTAGCCCATGCGCGTGCGCAGGCTGCGCTCGCTGGGGCCCCATCCGATCATGGGCGAGTAGCCGGTGAGCTCGTGCTCCGGGTTGGGGAGCCAGTGATCGTCGTTGCTGTTGATCAACCAGTCCTCTGTCGTGATCGACGGCATCTCGTCGGCCGGCAGGATGCCCTCCTGAGCAGCCCGAGGATCCTGGATGGGTGCGCACTCGGAGCGCGAGCCATCGAGGACCGGCAGGCGCATGAGCTCGAAGAGCGCGTGGCCCACCGGCGTGTTGCAGGCCTGGATCGTCTCGGCGTCGTAGTTGGGCACCACGCTGATGTCACCGTAGAAGGCGCGCCCGTCCGGGTTGGCCGCGATGGTGTTGACCCAGGGGATGCCGTGGACCTCGTGGAGCGCGTCCACGAACGCGTCGAAGCTCTCCGCCTGGTTCCATCGCAGGAACTGCACGCCTGCCCGGTCGTTGCGCGCGTTGGCATCGTTGAGGGCGTACGCCTTGTCCGCGGTCCACCGCAAGCCCACGCCGGTGGGCCCTTCCCCGCCAGCCACGGGCAGATCGAAGATGGGCCCGTAGCGGCTGAGATAAAACGTGTGGGTCACGTTCCCGCCATCACCGGTGTCCACGGTGACCTCGCGGGTCTCCATGGCCTCGACCTCGCCGTCCACGATGTAGCTCGTGGGATCGCCTGGGACCAGGGTGAGCTCGTGGATGGAGAAGCGCCAGCCGGTGCTCACGGTGTGGGTCCAGGCCACGTGCTCGTTGAACCCGATGAGCACCAGCGGCACGCCGTGCAGGGTGGCGCCCATGACGTCGACCTCGCCGGGGATCGTGAGATGGAGCTGGTGGAAGCGCTCGGGTCCTTGCCATGGGAAGTGCGGGTTGCCCAAGAGCATGCCGCGCCCGTTGGCTGTGAGCTCGCTGCCGAAGGCGTACCCGTTGGAACCCACGCCTAGCCTGTCTGCCGTCGGGAAGGCATCCTGCCATCCACCGTCCACCGCGGCGCTCGGCGATGGCGAGGGCGCCGCGGGCCCATCCGGCGGCGAGGCTTGGACGATGGCCGGGGCGAAGAAGCCGCCGCTGGCCAGCAGGCTGAGCTTGTTGAACCGGCGCACCATGTCCTCGCGGGTGATCTCGCCGACCCACGGCTCATCCCCGCAGGCCTCCGGCCGGTCGGCTGGCGGGGTGTCCTGGAGGTAGCGGTTGTAGCCGGCCACGTAGCCGTCGATGACCGCTTGGAGGTCCTCGTCGGGGTAGTCGGCCATCGACTCGATGAGCTCCGGGTTCTCGTCCATGAGGGTCCAGAAGAGATCGCTCTCCAGGTTCGTGAACGTCTGGCCGTTCGAGCTCTGGCTGTAGCCGCCATCCGAGCCGAATGTGCGCGAGCGCTCGCCGGCCACGGTGACGTACTCCTCGGCGATGGTGCAGAGGTAGTCGCGCGCGGCGGCGTAGCCGTACCCGTAGCCCAGCCCGCCCCAACCCTCCGCGGTGACGTGGGGGATGCCGTGGCTGGTCCATTGGATCGTGGCATCCAACCCTTCTCCGCCTGAGCCCTCCTGTCCGGTCAGGCACCCCGAGAGGCCGGCTGAGAGGAGTACGAGTGCGAGCAGGCTGATGGGTGCGGACCGGGGTGGCGGGGTGGTGGGCTGATCCACACGCGCGTAGCAGCCAAGCAGTCTATAGGTGTTCGTCGAGGAAACGTTACGGAGACGGTGGTTTGCCTCGGACGTGGCGAGCTCTGTCCACCCCTCCACCACGGCGCCGATGTCGCTTGGGGGCCCAGGAACTGTTAAGGAGAACATACCTGTTCACGCGTGTATGCTTGGGAAGCATCAGCCTCTCGTTCGCTCCGTGATCGTGCTCGCAGCCCTTTCGTTGATCGTCCCCTGGACCGCAGCCGGCCCCTCGGCTGCCGAGCCAGGACCCGAGTCGCTGGTGATCGTTGGGGACGTGACCTACGCCGACGACACGTACACCTTCGAGCAGCCCATCCTGATCCCGGCAGGCTCCACGCTGCGCTTCGAGAACGCGGACGTCTTCCTCGACTACCAAGGCGAGACATGCCCCACAACCGGCCTCTGTCCCGCCCAGATCATCCTGGATGGGGGCCGGCTCGAGATCGTGTCCAGCACCGTGGATACGCAAGCCCCGGACCCCAGCAACCCGGACGGCATCGCCTACTGGCGCGGCGTGGGCGACGCCGCGGTGCTCTTCATCGAGGACAGCACCCTCAAGCACAGCAGCGGGCTCTCCATCCAGGGGACCAGCAGCGAGATCTCCGTGGTCCGCGGCAGCGTCTTCACGGACGGCTTCGAGGGCGTCTCGTTCTCCAAGGGCGCGAATGCCATCGTGACCGGCAACCTCTTCGACGGCCTGCACAGCGCAGGCGGGAGCCGGGATAGCACCACGGCGTGGATCTCCAACACCTTCCGGGACCTATCCGGCTACGGGCTCAACCTCCAGGGGACCATCATCGGGGACCACACCTTCGCCTCCGGCCACGTCGTCACTGACAACACGTTCGAGGGCAACTGGATCGGCATGCTCCACCTGGACGCCGGCCCGAGCATGATCCAGGACAACACGTTCGTGGACAACGAGATCGGCCTCAACCTCGGCATCGGCGTGGGCACCGGCGGGGACGGCGAGCCCGCCCGCGTCACGAACAACTGGTTCGAGGGTAATGGGGAAGCTGCCAAGCTCTACACCGCCGGGCTGGGCCAGGCCAACGACGACATCCGACTGGACATGCGAGGCAGCGCGTTCGTGGACAACACATGCAACGACCTCGATATCCACCACCACGAGACCGTCTCCTACACCCTGGACGTGAGGGAGAGCTGGTGGGGCAGCGCTGATGGCCCGCGCGATCCCGTCGGGCCCGACTGCCCGTCCATCGACATCCGCGTCCCGAGCACGGTGTTGGTGGAGCCTTGGCTGACCAGTGCGCCGGTGGGGTAGGGGCGGGACGCAGCGACGTCCGTCGCGGCTGACCCTCGACGGTGTCGCCCTTCTGCTGCCTTGCTCACCGTGGACATCGAGATCGTACGGCGGGCGGCATCCGAGGACAACCTTCCTGTAGCGCGAGGCCCCGAGCCATGGACGCGGGCGTGACAGTGTGGGACACCGGGACACCCGAACGGTTAAGCCCTCGCTGGCCCGTGGGGGCATGCGCTCGGGTCATACCGAGCCTGGGAGGCATCACATGCACCGCTTTTCGACCAACCTGCTCACTCGCGTGCCCGCTCTCACCCTCATCGGCGCCATGCTGCTGCTCGGATCGCCAGGGGCTGCCGACCTCTTGGCCGATCATGCGTCCTCCGGCGCCACTGCATCGGCAGGCTGCCAAGTGCATCCCCCGATCCTCATCGTCGGCGACGAGGGCCCGCTCGGCTTGACCGCCACAGACCCGATCACCGGGGAGACCGGCCCCCGTCCAGCAAGTGGCGTCGTGGCCGGCAGCGGGACCCCCGAGGACCCGTACGTGATCCAGGGCTGGTGCATCCAGAGCGGTCTCCCGAGCCTCGCGGCTGCACCCATCCTGCCTCCACCTGACGGGATCACGATCCAGGACACGACAGCACACCTCACCATCCAGGAGAACGTGGTGGTCGGCTGGCGCGACGGCATCCACCTCGAGGGAGCCGACAACGTGGCCATCCAGGCCAACCGGATCGAGGACCCCGGCAACGTGGGGATCCATGTCGCCGGCTCCGAGACCGTCACGATCCAGGGCAACGAGCTCTCCGGCGGAGCCTATGGCATCATCGGTCAAGACACGACGAACCTGCAGGTCCGGGAGAACACCATCACCAACCCCAACTACGGTATCTCGGTTATCGAGGTCGCCAACGTGGAGATCAGCGGGAACGAGGTTGCGAACGATGGGCCGAGCAACATGGCCATCCAGGCCAACGACGCCGCCGAGACCCTGGTGGAGGACAACGTGGTAGACGGTTTCCACACGGGCGTCTACGTGGTCGAATCCCACGAGATCGTGGTCCGTGGCAACCAGCTCGCCAGTTTCATGCGCGGGGTGAACTTCTGGTTCACCGACGATGCGCTCATCGAGGGCCAAGTGATCGATGGGCCTGATGGCTGGGGGGTCGTGCTCGTGGACTCGAACCGGAACACGATCCGGGAGAACCAGATCCGGGGTGCCAACCACGGCGTGGACCTGCGTGGCTCCGGCCAGGATGCAGGCAACCTCGTCATCGAGAACGTCATCGAAGCCAACACGATCGGGGTGGCCACGGGCAGCACGGGCGCCCACGAGATGCGCTCGAACACCGTCACCGGCAACGAGGTCGGGATGCAGTTCGGCAACGCAGCAGGCCACACCGTCGAGGGCAACGAGATCACGGCCAACGAGATCGGCGTCGAGTTCATCGGCACCAGCGCCTCTGCCACATTGCGATCCAACACCATCGCTGGGAACACCGATGGCCTCGGCCTCTCTGTGGACTTGAACGTGGACGTCGCGAGTGATGTGGACGCCCGGTGGAACTGGTGGGGCTGCCCCGAGGGCCCACTGGACCCCGCCTGCGACGATGTCCAGGGCGATGCCCTCTACGACCCCTGGTCCACGAGCCCCTGACTGCCGCCGAGCGGGACTCGTGCCCGCCTCAACGACCCCCGCGTGGAGAGCGCATCATCTCCTGCCTGGGGTATGATCTAAGGCCCTATCCAGCGCAACTCTGTGGTACTACCAGGCAAGCTCAACCAGGAGCGGAGAGTGATCACTCAGGGATTCCTCTCTGGCCTCGTGGAGGTAGCGTGCGGACTGGACCTCGAACTCCTGCGATGCGAGGACGTGATCGAACCGGCGCCGGAACTCCTTGCCTTCTCGACGGAGCACCCAGCTATATCCCTCTCCTGCTTGGCCGCCGTGGATCGCCCGGTAGGTATCCCTGATGCCTAGCGGTTCGAGGCCTCGGGGAACATTCCATTCCCCGTCTCGCCAACGTTCACCTCGATGATTGAGGCAGACCGTTCCGTCATCTCGGTCTCGCTCCCCCCAAGTCGCCGTGCGCCCGTCTGGCAGCTCCCGCTGTGGTGCGTTGAAGTCCCCTGTCAGGATTACCGGGCCATCCGCAAGTCCCTGGACGTTCCCATACAGTCCCTCGAATTGGTCGATTTTCGTCCAGCCGTTGGAGCGCCCGGGGGGGATGTGGGTTGTGACGCCTGATCGCCCACGTCGGTCAACCGCCGGGTCGCCTCCCTTATCCAGCAGTAGGTTCCTGTGCTTGCAAGCCGCTTGCCCGCATTCGACCAAATCCCTTGTGGGAACCACTGCGATGTAGGCCTAGGTTCTCGTGAACCCGAGCACAATGTCGTCGGGAAGGCCGGTGGCCCGTGCGGCCCTACCTAACTTTTCCGCGAGCCCGGATTCCCAGTACGCCTCTAGGCTGTAGGTCCCGCCGGATTCCTTCCGTATGGTTTGCTGCACAGCCCACTCAATCTGCTGTAGCAGGCTCGTTACAGCGATTATATCTCCAGGATTCTCTTCGGCATTTGCGTAGATGAATAGAAGATCAAGGATCTGGCGCCCACGGTTGCGGCGGCGGTGCGCGGACTTGTATGCCTCCATGGCTAACTGGGGCAGTGGTAAAGCTTCCCAACTTCGGGCGGGCCGAAACGCGTCATTCGCTTCTGGTGGAACTTCAAGACTCATCAGGGCCCCCTTGGGTCCCCGGTCCAGTTGGTTGAGGGTACGCTGGATAGAGCCCCAGAGAGTCTCGGCGAATGGGGCGGCGCCCACCTCACCTAGCGTGGACCCGGGACCGTCCACGTCGCCCTGCCATCGATCGAGGATGAACCCGGGAGTCGAAGGCTCCACGAGCGTCTCCACCTCGAGAATCGCAGCATCCAACGTACACTCGGCTTGCTGGCTTAGATTCCGCAAGAGGCCATCCAGATCGAACGAATCAGTCGGGACTGTTCCTGGGATATCCCCAAGGTATAAGGTAGATGGAGGAAAATCCGCCGCAGCGTCGCCCACCTCGAAGTAGGCTACCTGCTTGAACCGACGAACCGCTGGACGGAAGGCATCGCAATGCGCCAGTGAGGGGTCACGCTCCGAAGCCTCAAGATAAGAATCAAATGCCTGCTCCAGGAGAGCGTGACGTGTTCCGGAAAGCGCCTTCGACCGAAGAACGGGGTCCGCCCGAACGGTCAACCCGAGCTCAGGGGCATGATACGGGGTATCGAGCCTCCCTAAAAACGTCTCATGAGCTTTGTACAGGTTGGGTAAAGTACGGCTGCCGGAGGAGGAACCTCGACGGCCACCATGCGGAACGCCCCAGCGATCGATGAGCTCGAGCGCTTTGAAGGTGCCCTCGTCGTAGGGGAACACCCAGTCGGGATCCCCCGTGCCCATCTGCTCGAGTGCCTCGACCTTAGGGTGGAATTGGACCCATGGGGCTAGCGGCCATCTCGCCAAAGGGTCGAGTCCCCAAGCTAAGGCCTCTTGGGCATAACCGAGCATCAGCCAACTATCGGGATCTTCAGGGGCCGCCTCTACGACTTCATGGGCAAGATCGAGCAATACGTGAGGATCTTCTGTCCCAGCTCCCTCGCGGGGGTCATCAGTGGGCATCGGTCACGCCTGTGTCTCTGCTGTCTCTTGGAAATCCATCCGGATGTCAGCGATGTCCTGAACCAGGATATCTCGGACCACAGGGTGCCCCGTGTTGAGTTTGAACAGGCGGGAACGCCCAAGCGTCCTTGTCTGGACCAGCATCTTCGTCCTCTCTAAGTCGCCGAGTTCCTGGTAGATCGTCGGTCGGGACACCCCGGACTTCTCGGCCATCTCCGTGATACTATAGTCCGACGCAGGGTGATCTGCCAAGAAATCTAAGAGCCGACCTCGAGGTGTATCGCCGAAGTAGTCTGTAAATTTCATCTTACGTCCACGTAATCCTATGTTGACGTAACCCTATTTAGGTCTTTGCTCATGTCCGCACGTGCGGGAGCTCAGCCACAACGAGGCAAAAGTCTGCTACAAGCTCTATCGGAACGGGTGTTTTGGTGGACATTGGCTTCAAATCGACACTGCAGCAAGCGGCTTCCCGTCCCACGAGCTTGACACCGCCAAGGAGGCCATCGACGAGCTGATCCGCGATGGAATCCTAATCGAGAAGCCCGCTAAGCACGGCAACGGAGTCTTCATCAACCCGAAGCTGAGGCAGGAGGTTTACGAGCGGGTGAGGGCGCACGAGGACTTCGCATGGCTACCGAAGTGATCGGCCGGAAAGGTTGAGTCTAGCGTCTCACCCTCACAACTCGAAGGTCGCAACCAAAGGGCAATGGTCACTGAACTCCCACGGCGACGGTTCCACATTGTCGACGACCTCGAGCGAGCTAAGCCGTTCGGTGAGCTCCTTGGATGCGAACAGGTAGTCGTCCTGCCACGGCTTATCGCTCCGGTTGTGCCGGTGCGTCTGAACGTGCCCGCAAGGTGGTTCTTCGCTACAAGGACAGCCCGGGGGTGGATCCCGTTCGTGACGCGTATAGTGTGTGAGGTCGACGAGCCCGTTCGCCCTGAAGCGGTCAAAGAGGTTGCGATGGACCCGCCGGTACGGAGGGGGTAGCTGCGTACTACAGTTGAGGTCACCACCGATGACCAAGCGGCCGCCGGCTGTGCTGTCTAGCAAGGGCTTGAGATCCGAGAGAAGGCTGTGAACGGTGGTTGTGGCGTACCCATCATCTATCAGTCCGTACATGCTCACGAAGGTGACCGGTTCGGCGTCGCAGGGGGATAGCCTCGCAATCGCCATCGCCCCTGGGAATGTCCGATGGAGCTCCCTCTCCACTTTGTTGTGACGGCCCCGAGCTTTCCTGATTTCTTCGATGGCGGGACCGAAGCTCTTGACCGCTGATGCCCAAGGGCGGTTCCCGTCGATCCCTCCGTCTTTCCAGACGATTCCTGTTGTCCCATCTGGCGGGACCGTTTCCTGGAGCAGCGCGACGTCTGGTGCAAGGGTCCCCTTGAGCCACGCCCACGCCTCGGCTCGTTTGTCCGCTCGCTGTTTCCAGTTGTCCATGTTCCACGTGGCGACGCGGAGTCGGGACACACACCGAGGTGGGAGACGGGACGGTTAAGCCTAGCGATGTTGAGGGCACCATCCACTCTAGAACCGCCACACGCGTCCCCAGCTCGCCGGCCGCTCCCGCACCGCCTCCTCCTGGCCCTCGGCGATGGCATCCCAGGCCTCCAGGCTCACCTGGGCGAGCTCGCCCTTGAGAAGGTTGGACAACCGCACACCCAGAAGCCGCACCTCCTCTGAGATGTCCTCACCGTCCCAGAGCCCCTCAGCCACGTGGCCGATCACCTCGGCGTCGTCCGTGGCCACCGGCAGCGTCTTGGCGCGCGTGAACGTCGTGAAGTCCGAGAGGCGCACCTTGAGGGTGATGGTGCGCGCCTGGTCGCCCACCTTGGCCAAGCGCTCGGCGGCCTCCTGGGCCACGCCGGCCAGCTGCTCGCGCGCCTGATCCGGGGCCAGATCATCGTGGAAGGTGACCTCAGCGCCCACGGACTTGCGATCCCAGCTTGGATCCACGGGCCGCTCATCTCGGCCCTGTGCGAGGCGGATGACATGCGGGCCCCAGACCCCGAACCGTCGCTCCAGCGCCTCGGGATCGGCTTGGGCGAGCTGGGCGATGGTCTCGATGCCCATGGCCTGGAGCTTGGCGTAGGTCTTGGGCCCCACGCCTGGGATGACACTGGCCGGCAGGGGCCCCAAGACGGCCTCGACCTGCTCCGGGCGCACGACCGTGAGACCCGCGGGCTTGTCGAGATCGCTGGCCACCTTGGCCACGAGCTTGTTCGGGCCCACGCCGATGGAGCACGAGAGGCCCACCTCGTCGAGCACGCGACGCTGGAGCGCCCGGGCCAAGCGTTCGGCCGTCTCGAAGTCCGCGCCGGTGCGCTCGGTCACGTCGGCGTAGGCCTCGTCGATGCTGACCTTCTCCAGGATGTCCACGGACCCCTCGAGCATCTCGAAGGCCTGGCCGCTGACCTCCCGGTAAAGGGGGAAGCGCGGGTAGAGGTAGACGCCCTCCGGGCACTGGCGCCAGGCCTGGCTGATGGGCTGGGCCGAGTGGACCCCATAGCGCCGGGCTTCATAGCTGGCAGCGGCCACCACGCCGCGGCCCTTGCCCTGCTCAGGATCGGCCCCGATGATCACGGGCTTGCCCTGGAGCTCGGGCCGCTCACGCTGCTCGACGCTGGCGTAGAAGGCATCCATGTCCAAGTGGAGGACGACTCGTTGTTGCGTCACGGTCGCCCTCCATCCCAGTTACTGCTCCGGCGGGCTGAGGAAGCTGATCGAGTACCCATCCGGGTCGTTGAGCATGAACAGCCGCCCGTACGGCCGGTCGGTGGGCTCGAACTCGACCTTGGCGCCGATGCTCTGGGCTTGCTCGAAGGCCTGGTCGACCTCCTCGTCCGTGGGGAGCTCGACGTAGAAGATCACTCCTCGCCCGAGCTCTCCGCTGACCCACGCCTGGAAGCCCGGGTCATCGTTCGAGTCGATGGCTCCCAGGCCGATCACGCAGCCGTCGAGCTCCAGGTCGACGTAGTGCAGCCCGTCCTCGTCCTCGACCCGCTCGAGCTCCTGGAACCCCAGGCCCGTGTACCAGTCGAGGCTCGTCTGGATGTCGCGCACGTTGAGGAAAGCGCTTAGCTTGGCCATGGGCGGGGATGGCGCCTCCTGGGTATGGAGGTTGGCATGGCAGAGGCGAGTGTGGGCTGCTGGGGAGTGGGCATCCCCCCCTCCCGTCGACGGATGCTTGGGCCGATCCACCGGCCCTCCCCTGCCCTCTCCCACCCCCTAAAATTCGGGAAAATGAATCACTTATAAATAAAATGGAGATTGATTCACTTTTGTGTATCTTGAGCAGATCCTGGGCTCAGACACCCGCGTGAAGATCCTCCGGACGCTGTTCGAGGAGGCCCTGCCCCAGCTTGATGCCTCTGCGCTGGTGGCCGAGACGGGGCGCAGCCAGGGTGGGGTCCACCAGGCGCTCAAGGCCCTGGAGGGCACCGGCGTGATCCGCTCGCACAAGCGCGGGCGGACGTTCCACTACACTGTCAACCCGGACCACGCCTACGTGGCGATGCTCCAGGAGCTCTTCGCCAGGGAGCGTGCCCGGGACAACGTGCCGCACCTCTTCCCCACGTACTGGAACCACCTCGAGGCCGTCGTCTCCAAGCTTGCACGCGCGCCCGAGGTCCAGCTCGTGCTCCTCTACGGGAGCCTGACCCGGTCCCCCATCCGTGGGCAAGCCGATGTGGATCTCCTCGTCGGGACCGACGGTCGAGCCGAGCCACCGGAGATCGGGGGCCGGGTGCTCGGCCACCCGGTCTCGGTGGTGGCTCTCCCGACCTCGGAGCTCGAGGCGCAGACAACCGAGGGGGATCCGTTCATCGGGAGCGTGCTTCGGCGTCACGTCGTGCTCTACCGGGATGCGCGCGTTGGTGTGCACTGGTTGCGGACAACTGGGATGAACCCCGAGTGATGCGCCGCGCCTGAACCGCGATGAACGAGGACGCATTCGTCGAGACCTGTCTCGAGACCGGTCGGACGCTGGCGCGTCCCCTTGAGCTCCCGGCCCCGCCGAGCCTACTCAGCCGCCTCGTCCATCACCTGCGGGCGCAAGGCCAGATACGTGATCACGGCTGCACCGTAGAGCATCACGACCAGGCCCACAAGCGGCCCGGCTGAGAAGTCCGCCTGGGTGATCTCCGGGCCCCAGGTGACCAACGCGGCGCCGGTGATCCCGGCACCTGCGGCCAGGATGGCACCCAGCTTGCCGCGGGGGCCGGTGCCCAGGATGGTGAGCGCGCCGGCTGCGGCGAGCAGGCCGAGGATCAGGGGGGCCAGCTGGAGGGTGAGGTTGAGGTCGTAGGTGGCATCCGCCACGATGAAGCCGGCCAGCGCGATGCCGGCCACGGCTTCGCCGGCGATCACGCCAGAGGCGATGAGCGTGCCCCGGTTCTGGGTGGACTCCTCGTCCACGCCGCGCTTCTTGGCTTGCCCGGCCACCCACCACCGGAGGAGGCCTCCGAAGAAGATGGGCACGGAGAGCCCGATGGGCAGGTAGACGCCCACGGCCACCGGGAGCACGGAGAACCCGGCCAGCGCGGTGATGGCTCCGATGACGGCACCCCCGCCGAGCATGAGGGTGTCCACGCCCTGGCCGAAGAAGGCGTCCAGGAAGGCGGCCATGAGCCCGGCTTGCGGGGCCGGGAGCACGCTGGGGTCCCCGATGGTGAAGGCGTCGTCCAGGAGCACGAGCACGACGGGGGCCATGAGCGCGAAGATGCCGATGCCCAGCATCTGGGCGAACTGCTGCTTCCACGGGGTGGCTCCCACCATGTGGCCGGTTTTCAGGTCCTGCATGGTGTCCCCGCTGATGGCAGCGGCCACGGCGATGAAGGCGGCCACGAAGAGCGCGCCCAGGATGCCAGCTTCACCGGTGACGTTGAAGAGCTTGAGCAGGCCGGCGGTGGCTGCCAGGGCCAGGATGGTGACCCCGCTGACCGGGTTGTTGGACGAGCCGACCACACCGGCCATGTAGCCCGCCACAGCCGAGAGCAGGAAGCCGGCCACGAGCACCACCAGCACCGTGACCAGGCCCTGCCAGATCTCAGGGAGGGCGTCGGTGATCAGGAAGGTCAGCGGGATGGTGAGCAGCAGCACGCCCATGACCACGAGGTTGATGGGCAGATCGCCGGTGCCGAAGCCCTCCTGGTCGCGAGCACCCCGGTAGCTGGCCAGGCCCTCGCGGGCTGCCGTGGCCAGGGAGTCGCGCAGGTTCCAGACGGCCAGCAGGCCGCCGGTGAACATGGCTCCAGCGCCGATGAGCCGGATCTTGGCATCCCAGATGGCCAGCGCCGCGGTGGCGGGCTCGAAGCCGCTGACGTCTGGGACATCCAAGGTACCCGTGCCGCTGAAGGTGGAGAGCAGGGGGAGCACGAAAAACCAGGCGAACGCACCGCCGGCGAAGATGAGGCTCGAGATGCGAAGCCCCACAAGGAAGCCCACGCCGATGAGGATGAGCGAGAGATCGGTGCCCAGGAAGAGCAGGGTCTCGCCGGCGCGCCCGGCGATCTCGGCCGTGGTGGGGAACATGCCCAGGCCGAGCTGGAGGAAGGCGAAGATGCCGCCGGCGATGGCACCGGCCACGAGCAGCTTGGCCCCGCCTCCGCCGTGGCCTGCGCGCAGCACGCTGGCGGCGGCCACGCCCTCGGGGTAGGGGAGCTTCTTGTCCACGATGAGCGCTTTGCGCAGGGGCACGGCGAAGAGCACGCCGAGCAGGCCGCCGACCAGCGCGATGAGGAGCGTGTCGGTGAACTGGACCCCGTCCCAGACCCCCAGGAAGGCTGGGAGCAGGGCGGGGATGGTGAAGATGACGCCGGCAGCCAGGGCCTCGGCGGCTGAGGCCACGGTCTGGGCGATGTTGTTCTCCTGGATCGTGCGCTCCTTGAACATCCTCAGGATGGCCATGGAGAGCACGGCAGCCGGGATCGAGGCCGAGACCGTGAGCCCGACGCGCATGCCCACGTACATGTTGGCCGCGCCTAGTAGAACGGCCAGCAGCAGGCCCACGATGATGCCTTTCACGGTGAGCTCTGCTGCACCGGCCAAGCCGGCCGGCTGCTCCCCCGCCTCCGCGTCCATGCCGCGGCAAAGCGAAAGGGGTTCTTGAAGGGCGCGGAAGCGAGCCCGCGCCAGCGCGCAACGTGGTGGCTTCCCGGTTGCATGTCGTGTCCAGCACGCTCATAACCCCCCGTTCCCCTGGCCGTGACAGGTGTTCACGTGGACAAGCGCAAGGTGCTAACCGGTGGCCTGGCTGTTGGCGCGCTCTTCATCACGCTTCTGATCCTCTTCTGGCCCGCCGGCTCGGCTGGAGCCCAGTCCGGTGAGCCCCAAGCCACTGGACCCCAGCACGACCCGGCTGAGGCGTCGTGTCTCCCGGTGGACACCAACGAGCTGGTGGACGTGCATCTGGAGCCCGGGGAGCTTGAACCAACCGTGTGCAAGACCCTCGATGGCGTCGCTGACCTGCTCGACGCCCAGCTGGCGCGCCTGGACGCATCCGTTAGGCCCTGAGCCCGAACCCGGACACCCTTCGAGGCAAGGACCATGAGGGGTCAGCACGACAGGGAGGCTCGATGGGTTGGCTCACCCGGCGCCTCACCCGCACCCGCCTGATCGCCATCGCCGTGATCCTGGCTGTGGCCGTGCTTCTCACCCTGATCGGGGATCCTCTGCTCCACCCAGGCCAGGGGGTCCAATCCACTGGTGAGCGCGGCGTGACCGGGTCCAGGGTCGCCGAGCTGGCCGCGCTGCTCATCGCGTTCATCATCGCCTGGCCGCCTCAAGAGGAAGAGGACCCGAGCTGACCGCGCCCGACTGGTTCTCGCGCGGTGTAAGCGGCGCTTGGCACCCCCGTCAGATGGTCCCGGAGAACTCCCAAGCCCCAGCCAGGCGCACCTGCGCGCTGGCTCCACTGGTGAGCCGCACGGTGATCGTCCAGTCCCCGGGCTCGTAGTCCCGCTCGGTCTGGAAGGTGAACTCGTCCCCCTGGGGTTGGAGGAACTGGCGGCTGTAGACCTCGTTGTCTCCGCCGTCGGTGATGGTGATCTCGGCCCGGTCGTCGTCCGGGTTGGTCATGTTGATCTGGACGTTGAAGGCCACCAGGTCATAGCCACCGTACTGGCCACCCTTGTCCGAGCTGCCGTCCACGAGCACGTTGCGCTGGCATCCGATGGGGAAGCCGCAGTTCTGGCTCGTGTAGCCCTCGTCGCTGAGATCGCTTCCGCGCACGAACCAGCCGGTGCCGCTCTGATCGCGCTCGTAGCTGGTGAGGTGGATGTCGTGGAGCTTGGTACCGTCCGAGTCGGTGACCACGAGCTTGCTGAACCACTGGATCTCCGGGATGTAGTCGTAGCGCACCTCGAAGCCCTGGTTGTTGGTGGCCACGACCTCGAAGCCCTCCACGGTCCCGATGCCGGTCTCGATGGCCTCGCTGTACGTCGCCCGCGCGGTGAGCTGGCCGCCGTGGTGGCTGATGAAGAACTCCGTGGGCCACGCGTCACCGTCCTGGATGGGGAAGCGGTACATGGCTCGGGGCTCGCCGTCCTCGAAGATGGCCAGGTTGCCTTTCTGGATGCGGCCGAGCTGGGGGTTCACGTTGAACAGGGAGTGGATGAGGGCCTGGCGCTTGTCCGTGGTGCCGATGCGGTAGAGGTCACCGGTCTCCTCGTACACCAGCATCGTGGTCTCCGTGCGCGGGAAGCCCTGGGTCTTGATCGAGAAGCCCCACGCATCGCCTGGCTGCCAGCGCGGGATCTCGGCCGTGGGCTCAGCGTCGTCTCCATCGCCAGGGGTCGGGTCGTCTGCGCCGTCCTCGCTGCCCGCGCAGCCGGCCAGCCCGGTGGTCAAGACGAGCGCTGCGAGCATGAGCACGCGCCAAGGGCTTGATGCCATCGTGCCCACGGAACTCGTCGTCCTTCAAATGCGTTCTGGCGTCGTCCTCGAAGCCCAGGGGGGGCGTTTTTCAAGCTGGCTGTCCTACCTGCTCTCTCGATGGCCCCGCTCGAAGCTGCGTTCTTCGCTCGACCCACGCCCCTGGTTGCGCGCGAGCTGTTGGGCCAGCAGATCGTCCACGACGCCCCCCAGGCGCCTCGGCGCGTGGCTCGTATCGTGGAGACCGAGGCCTACTTGGGCCCCGAGGATCCTGGCAGCCATGCCACGCGAGGCCAGCACACCCAGGCGGGTGTGCTCTGGGGCCAGCCGGGTCTGGCCTACGTCTACATCTGCTACGGGATCCACCAGATGCTCAACGTGGTGGCCCACGAGCCCGGCGGGGTGGGCGCCGTGCTCATCCGAGCCGCCGAGCCGATCGACGGGCTCAAGGCCATGCGCGAACAGCGCGGAGACCGCGCACCCGACGGCCTGCTCCGGGGGCCCGGCAAGCTGGCCGAGGCCATGGGGATCCACCGGGACGAGCACGAGGGCGTGGATCTGACCGAGCCGGGCCTGCATCTGGCGCCGGGCGGGGCCCTGGAGCCGGAGCGCGTGGTGGTGACGGGTCGGATCGGGTTGAGCCAAGGCGGGGAGCGCCTGCTCCGGTTCGCCGACGAGCAGAGCCCGTCGGTGTCCGCGCGATCGGCGAGCCCCTCGTGAGGGCCACAGGCGGACCCGCGAGATTCACAACGGATAAGGACAGCCACCGGGTTGCCCTCTTGAGCCCGCGATGACCATCCGAGCCCCAGGAGCGACGTCGGTGCTGCAAGCCGTCGAGATGCGCGGTGAGACGGACGGCAAGCCATCCTATGCCCTCTACATCGTGCTGCCGTTCATCCTTGAGCTCGTGGCTGTGGCTGTCATGTACATGGTGCTCGTCACCTACGCGCCGCGCAGCGCAGGCGCGCCCCGTGCCACAGGGGAATACGTCGTCTTCGTGCTCGAGCGCGTCTCGCAGACCCTGTACGCCTCCTTCCTCATCGCCATCGTCATGGCGTTGGCTGCCATCGTGCTCGCGGCCGTCGGGCTCTACAAGCTCATCGATCGGCGCAACCAGCACCTCGCCCGGGACCACGTGCTCCGCCAAGGCGTGCTCGACTACACGCGCACCGTGGTCGAGCAGAGCCAGGATCCGCGAGCCGGGCGTCACCTGGAGAAGATGCAGCGCATCCACAACCAGGCCCTGCTCGAGGAGAACCAGCGACCCGCCGGGATCCACCTGCTCCTGATCCCGTTGACCTTCACCATCTGGTACTTCTACGTCGTCTACTTCCTGCTCAAGGATGTCCCGCGGCACGCCAGGCGCCAGGCGCGCTTCGTGCGCGAGACCCGGGGCGCTCTGGAAGCCTCCGGCTGGGACCCCGAGCTCCTGCCCATCGTGCCACCGATCCAGGAGCGCTCGTTCGTGCTCTCGCTGATCGCCTTGGGGGTGCTTGGCAACGTGGGCGGGCTGCTGGTCCACTACTGGCTCTTCAAGGACCCACCCAAGCACTTCGAGGCCCAATGGGCCCACGAGGACGCGCTCATCGCGCTGGTCGACGATGCCCCCGCGATGGACGCGCCGAGTGGCGGCTTCCCAGGTGGCGACCTCCCAGCTGGCCCACCGCTGGGTGACGAGCTACCGGGTGCCGAGCTCCCAGGGGACGATCCCGCGGGCACTGGACCCCCGGGCGAGGCCTCTGGCGCCCAGGAGGCCGATCCCCCGTCATCCGAAGCGCCCCCAAGCCTCGGCGAAGACCCCGACGGGGCCCCCGTCGAGTCAGGGGACCCGGGTCTCGAGGATCTCCGTGATGGACCCTCGGTGGCCGGCGAGCCCGCTGAGATCACTTACGAGGTCTGGGCGTGCCAGGAGTGCCAGACGCGCTACAAGGTGCCCCCGGAGCGGCCGGTGCGCGTGACGTGCAAGGCCTGCGGCTGGAACGAGATCCTGGACGAGTAGCCTCCTCGCCAAGCTCCGGTCATCGACCGACGAGCTGGGTCTCAGTGCAGCCATTCGGCCCCGCACGCGGGGCAGGCATCCTCGTGGGCAGGCCAGCTCGCGCGACAGCGCCAGCACCGCGACGGCTTGCGCTCGCTGGCCTCGCGGCCAAGCTGGGCGCCAGGCGCCATCCCCGGCCCGGGCTTGCGCACCAGCAGCACGAGGCCAACGAGGAGCAGCCCGAGACCGACCCCCCCGGTCACCAGCATGACCCGCTCGTCGGTGGGCAGCGCGCTCGGGCCGCCGATGTCCTCGAGGGTCTCGGCCTGGAGGTCCGTGAGGGCAGCATCAGCCAGGAACCCGATGGCCATCCAGACGAGCAGCAGCCCGATGACCCGGGAGCCCACCAGCTTCATCCAGTCGCCCCCGCGAGCTTGAGCAGCTGGAACGTGTTGAACGCCATGTGGATCGCGATGGCCAGCACGAGCCCCCGAAGCAGGGGGAACGTGCGGCCTGTGAGCCTGGAGGCCCCGTACCCCCAGCCCGATAGGCTCACGGTGAGCGCGTGCAGGGGCAGGGTGAGCAGGGCCCGGATCGTGAGGTTGACGTTGGCAGCGGCCAGCGAGCTTGGGGCGAGCACGAGCCAGTAGAGAAGCGCCTCGGCGGCACCGAACCCCAGGCCCACGAACGCCCCGAGCACGAGCCAGCGACGTGGCGTGTAGGTCGCCTGCTCCTCAGCCTGCAAGAACACGAGGGCGAGTAGCTTGACGTGCTCCTCGACCACGGGTGCGATGACGATGACCAGGAGCACGAAGAGCGCGCCGGGGTCGCCGGCCACGAAGGGGAGGCCGAAGAGCGTGAACGTGCTGTTGGCGTACCCCGCCAAGCTCCCGAGCAGGGCGCCAAGGGCCAGCGCGATCCACTTGTGCTTGCGCCAGCGTCGATCGTGGAAGCGATCCTCGGCTGCGGACACGCTTGCACGACTCCCGGGAGTCATGCTATGGCTTGAGCAGCTTCTTGCGGGAGCGCTCCATGGTGGCCGGCGCGCGCTCGCGCAGCCAGGCCCGCACGGCGCGTCGGGCGTGGTAGGCGGGCATGCCGCTGATGAAGCGTTCCACCATCTCGCGGGCCACCTGATCCTCGTACTGGAACGGCGGGTGCTTCATGGTGTAGGAGCTGATCTCCTCGAGCGGCCCACCGATGCCGCGGTCCAGGGCCAGCTTGGCACAGCGGATGGCATCGATGGCCACGCCGGCCGAGTTCGGGGAGTCCTCCACGCTCAACCGGAGCTCCATGTTCATGGGGACATCGCCCCAGCCCCGGCCCTCGAGCCGGATGAAGGCGACCTTGTTGTCGTTCTGCCAGGGGACGTAATCCGAGGGCCCGATGTGGATGTTCTCATCAGCGAGCCGGTGGGTGAGCTGGCTCTGCACGGACTCGGTCTTGGAGACCTTCTTGGTGCTCAGCCGAGCTGGGTCGAGCATGTTCAGGAAGTCGGTGTTGCCGCCGAAGTTGAGCTGGTAGGTGTTGTCCAGGCGCACGCCGCGGTCCTCGAAGAGGCGTGACAAGGTGCGGTGCACGATGGTCGCGCCCACCTGGCTCTTGATGTCGTCACCCACGATGGGCACGCGGGCCCGCGTGAAGCGCCGGGCCCACTCCTCGTCGCTGGCGATGAAGCACGGCATGCAGTTCACGTAGGCCACACCAGCCTCCAGGGCCGCGTCCGCGTACGACCGAGCGGCCTCCTCGGCTCCCACGGGCATGTAGTTGATGAGCACGTCTGCATGGGAGTGCTGGAGCTCCTCGACCACATCCACGGCGGGCTCGTCTGACAAGCTGAATCGCCGGTCGGGGTCGTAGGCGTCCATGTGGTCGGCCACGCCGTCGTGCACGGGGCCCATCTTGACGGTGGTGCCCGTGGCGGGCATCTCGTCGTCCAGGATGCGCTTGGTGCAGTTCGGTCGGGCGAAGATCGCCTCGGAGACGTCCTTGCCGACCTTGCGCTCGTCGATGTCGAAGGCGCTCACGACGCGGACATCGCCCACGTCGTAGGGACCGACCTGGCGGTGCATGAGGCCGATGGGGTCGGCCTCGGGGCGCCGGCGGTAGTATTCGATGCCCTGGACGAGGGATGAGGCGCAATTGCCGACCCCTGCGATGGCAAGCCTGATCTCAACCAATGAAGGACCCCCTTACGCCCGGTCAACCCGGGTGCGCCTCCGAGAATGGTGTGCGTATTTGACTCTTTGGTTCCATCGACCGCCAGACGATGAAGGGGACGCGATGTCCTGCTCGGGAATCGTCGAACCACGGGTGTGCAGCCAAGCCGCACGTTCCATCGGGCCCCGCAGGGCCCGCGCCTTCAGCGCCCCTCACTCCTCCGGCTGCACCAACCCGATGAAGAGATCCATCACGTTCGTGCCGGTTGGACCCGTGATGATGAGATCATCCAGCTTGGAGAAGAAGCCGTAGGCGTGGTTCTCGTCCAAGTGCTCCTTGGGATCCAGGCCCGCATCGGCCGCGCGGGTGAGGGTGCGTCCATCTGCGATCGCACCGGCTGCATCCGTA
Organism: uncultured Thermoplasmatales archaeon; assembly: GCA_964396185.1. Lineage (GTDB taxonomy): Archaea > Thermoplasmatota > SW-10-69-26 > SW-10-69-26 > SW-10-69-26 > CAYNEI01. The sequence goes on along the minus strand of CAYNEI010000002.1, from coordinate 44,155 downwards.
GGGCCATCCACGCCGTCGGTGCCGAAGCCGCACACGACGGCCGGCGTCTCGCTCAGGTGCAGGGCGGCGGCCAGCGTGAGCTCCTGGTTGCGGCCCCCGTCCCCGGGTCCGCCCTCGTGGGCGGGGCGTAGGCTCACGGTGGTCTCGCCACCGGCCAAGAGCGCGCGCTCGCCGGCCACCAGGCGGCGCGCCATGGTCTCGCCGACGACGCGGGCCTCGCCCTCCATGGGGCTCGGGAGCACGCGGGTGCGGTGGCCCAGCGCCTTGGCTCGCTCCTCAGCCGCGGCCAGGGCCTGTTTGTTCGTGGCCAGGTGGTGGTACACGTTGTCCGCGAGCATGGAGGGGGTCTCCTCGAGATCGCCGTTGGCGCCCTTGCGCACGTGCTCGACGACGACGGGTGGGAGGTTGTCCTCGCCCAGGCGCTCGACCAGGGCCAGGGCTTGCTTGAAGGTGGTGGGGTCGGGTACGGTGGGCCCGCTGCCCAGGTCCGAGGGGACGTCGTGCGGGACATCCGAGATGCCCAGCGTGATGACCCTGCCCGGGCAAGCAGCGGCCAGGCGCCCGCCCTTGATCTCGCTCAGGTGCTTGCGCAGCATGTTCATCTCGGTGACCGTCACGCCGGCATCCAGCAGGGTCTGGGTGGTCAAAGCGAGGTCGTCCAGGGGGATCGATGGGACCTCCATGAGCGCGCTGGCACCCCCGGTGATGAGCACGAGCAGCGTCCCGTCCTCTGGCACGCGTTGCACGAGCTCCAAGGCCGCTTGGCCCGCGTTGACCGAGCCTTCGTCGGGCACGGGGTGCTCGCCGAAGAGCCAGGGCCAATCCCCGGCGTCACCGGGTGCCTCGCCGATGACGAGACCATCGGCCTGAGGCAGGCGCTCTCGGGCCACGCGGGCGAACCCGGGCGAGCCCTTGCCGGTGACGAGCACAGTGACGTCCTCTCCCCGGCCAAGGTTGTAGCGCTGGCCTTCCACGGCGAGCAGGCCGTCGGGGCTGAGCACGGCGTCAAGGAGGTTGTCCGGTTGCACCGCGGCAAGCGCGGCATCGAGGATGTCAAGCGCGTCGCGTCGCAGCGACCGGTACGGTTCGGGGTGGGGGTCGGCTAGCTCGGGGGAGAGGGCGACCAGCCGGGGAGTGGGCGGTTCCTGAGGCATCTCCTCGCCCCACGGTCGTCGGGGCTTATGGTCCTTCCCCTGTTTCTTGGTCAGGCCACCGTGGGTGGGTCCCAGGCCGTGGCGATGCTCGATCCGGTCAAGCCCGGGCCGAAGGTGCCCACACCCAGGCTGGCATCGGTGCGCTCCATGCTCTCGTCCCGGGGGGCCAGCTCGAGCATGGCTCGCACGCAGTCGATGTTCTCAGGGACCACGATGGCTTCCTGGTGGACCGCCTGGATCCAGGAGACCCACGGACCGTCCACATCCAGGCTCTCCTCCCAGAGGGCCAGCTCCCAGAGGTCGTTGCGCGGCCGGAGCGCGTCTCGAGCGAACTCGATGAGGCTGGCCGTGGAGTCAAGGTTGCAGCCGCCGGGCACGGTCCAGATGCGCCGCTCGTCGGCCAGCACCGCCTGGAGCTCAGCTGCGGTGGGTTCGCTGGGGAAGCGGGCTGTGACGGTGTGGAGATGCATGTGGGTGGCCGGGACCTTGACCGCCATGGAGCGCAGCTGGACGTCGGGGCACACCGTGGCCAGATCTGGGCCGTGGTGGCTCGGGATGTGGGTCTCGGGCACGATGGAGTCGATGGGCCCCTTCTTGGACTCATGCGGGTCAGCGGCGCGGCGCACGAGCACGGCTGAGGCATCCTCCACCCCGCCGAAGGTCTTGGCCAGCGTGCCCAGCGAGCGGGCCAGGCCGGTCGTGTTGCACGAGACGACCCGGGCGTAGTCCTGGCCGCGCGCCTTCTCGTAGCTGTGGCGCGCGTTGAAGCTGACACCCGTGAGCGAGGCCTCCTCGCCCCCCTGGAAGATGGCGGGCAGGCCGGCAGCCTCGTAGCGCTGCTTGTTCTCGGCGCCCACGCCGCTGGGGGTGGCGTCGATGACGAGATCGCAGGCGGCCAGCGCGTCGTCAAGGGTCCCGGCCACGGCCAGGCCTTGCTCCTCGAATCGGGGGAGCTGGGCCTTGCTGGTGGCGTAGAGATCGAAGCCCCGGCGAAGCGCCAGGGTGGCGTGATGGTCGGGGTCCATGTGGACCACGCCAGCCAGGGAGAGGTCCTCCTGGAGCGGGATAGCGTCTGCGATGCGCTTGCCGACCGTGCCGTAACCGTTGACCAGGACTCGAACCATAGGGACCCCTCGCTCTATCTTGCGGGGCCTACGGGTTAAACGCTTTCTCGAGGGGCCAAGGGGACCTTGGGACGTGGGTACGGGAGAGGCGGGGCGGGGAGGGTCAACACGGAGGCGCCGATGCACCGCGGTTCGCGGTGCAGCGGGCGCCCGAGCTTGCTCGGGTAGACGGAGACACGGAGCGAACGGAGGAACAAGACATAGAGGTACGAGACGCGGAAACACGGATTGTACGTGTTAGAAGGGAACTCGGATCCTCCCGTTCCACCCTCTCTACTGCTTCTCCGATCGATCCTCCTCATCCTTCCACCGTCTCCGTTCGCTCCGTGTCTCCGTGCCTCAGTGTTCTAGGTTCTCCCCATGGGAACCTTTTAAACCAGGCCTCCTTTGAACCAGCGATGACGCTCCCGGACGTTCAGGCGCTGCGCAGCGACCACGACTTCAAGCTGACGCGGGTCGGTGTGACGGGCGTGCGCAAGCCCGTGGCCATCGAGCGGCCCGGTGCCGAGTACACCCACGCCTTGCACGCGACCTTCGACGTGTTCGTGGACCTGCCGGCCGACCAGCGTGGCGTCCACATGAGCCGCAACCTCGAGGCGATCACCGGGACCCTGGACAAGAGCGTGCGAGAGCCGAAGGCCGGGCTCGAGTGGGTCGTCGAGGACATCGCGCGCGAGCTGCTCGACCGTCACGACTACGCTACGGTGGCTGAGGTCGAGGCGGAGTCCACGTTCTTCATCGAGCAGCACACGCCCTCGGGAGCCGCGACCATGGAGCCCTACGAGCTCGTGGCCAAGGCCACCGCCCACCGGGAGACCGGCGTGCGCCGGTCGATCGGCGTGGTCGTCACTGGCATGACCGCGTGCCCGTGCGCCATGGAGACCACGCGACACATCCTGGAGGACGAGCAGGGTGCGACCATCGAGAACGCCCCCTCTGTGACCCACAACCAGCGCAACCGGACGCTGCTGCTCATCGACGTCGAGGAGGGCCACGACGTGGACGCCCGCGACCTGGTGGAGATCGTGGAGAACTCCATGAGCGCGCCCACCTACGAGCTGCTCAAGCGAGGGGACGAAGCACGCCTCGTGCTCCAAGCCCACAGCAACCCACGTTTCGTCGAGGATGTGACCCGAGAGGTCCTCTCCCGCGTGCTCAAGGCCTACGGCCATCTGCCCGGAGACACGCTGATCACGGTCAAGAGCGAGGCCGAGGAGTCCATCCACAAGCACAACGCCTTCGCGGAGCGAGTCACCACCATGGACGAACTGAAGGCGTGACCTGCCCCGCTCCACCAAGGTCCGATCGCTTCCAAGGTCACCGCGATCGCGGGGTGGGGGCCTCGCGCGTTCCGCGAGGTCCCCCTGGTAGTTCAGAGTTGCAGAGGAGGGGTTGTAGGCGGGTCCGCCAGGACCGGAAGCAAGCGCGCCTCAGCGCGCGGGGCGGTGGTCCCCGCTTGCGTCCCCAACCTAGGGTGCTTGAGCCACAACCTCATCGACTGCGTCGTCGATGATCTCGCGCAAGGGCTCGTAGTCCCAGCCGTGGTCCGGGTCCCAGCGCTGGTTGAACAGCGCCACCCAGGTCACGCCATCCAAGCGCTGCTGGGCGATGGTGAACGTGCCGTCCAAGCTGCCGAAGTGGTAGCCCGTCCACACGTCCAGAGAGGTGGGGACCGGGGATGGGAGCGCGGCTTGGGCCCGGGGCATCCCGTTGTTGTTGTGGAGCACTGGTCCGTAGTCGGTCGGCGTCGACCACATGTGGTAGTGGTCGATGAACCAGAGGTAGGTGGGCGCCGAGGCGATGAGTCCGCCGGCGGCGCCTATGGCCTCCAAGTCCCATGCGCCGTCGGGCCAGCAGACATGATCGTACGGTGGGAAAGCGCTCGTCGTCATCCACCCACCCTCGCACTTGTAGCTCGGTTCACGTGGGTTGCGCTCGAGGCTGTGCCCCATCTCGACATCCTTCGGCACCGGGTCCTCGGTGGCCTCCGTGGGCCACGGCTGGAACAGGTTGGCCTTGACCCAGTCCACGTAGTCCTCACCGGTCACGTCCTCGAGGATGCGGCCCAGGAGCATGTAGCCGAAGTTCGAGTAGGCCCACTGGGTCCCAGGCTTGTGGTCCAGCGGCTGGCTGACCATGTAGCGGATGATGTCCTCCTGGCTCGGTGGGCTGTCCACCCCCACAGCATCCGCGATGTAATGGGCCCGAAACATGGGGTGAGTCGGGGTCGAGATGTAGCGATCCCAGCCCCCCTCGTGGTTGAGCACGTGGTCGATGGTGATGTCCCCGAGACGCGGGTCCACGCTTGAGCCTGGGAGGGGGTCCACAGGCAGGTGGCAGCTCGGGTCAGGGTCTGCAGGTATGCAGAAGACGACATCGTCCTTGGAGAGCTCGCCGGTCGCATCGAGCTCCCAGATGGCGGCAAGCGTGATGGGTTTGCTGAGGCTTGCGATCCGCAACATGGCATCAGCGGGTACGACGCCGCCCCCGTTGGGTTGCATCGTCCCGTACCCTTGGCTCCACACCATGGATCCGTCCTGGCTCATGGCGAACGTCGCCGCATGGATGCCACGGTCCTCCATGATCCCGAGGATCGCCTCGTCGATGGGTGCGAACGTGGGATCCGTCGGTCGATCCGTCGGGTTGGAGGCTGCCGCTGTGACCAGTGGCACAGCCAACAGCACGAGCACGGAGAGAACGGCCTCTCTCTTCCCAAGCCAAGCCATGCCCGCTACACGACCCCACTCGACGAAAGCGTTGCGGTGGTTTTTCGGCCGGCTCGGGCCTTGAGGCTCAAGTCTCCCGTAGATGCATCACCCGCTGCGGGAACGGGATCTCCACACCCTCCTCCTCGAACGCCCGTTTGATGGCCTGGCGTAGCTTGGTGCCTGCCGAGTTGCGCTCGCGCGAGTCAGGTACGAAGGCCCTGAGCTGGAGCTGGATGGCGGAGTCCCCGAAGTCCTTGACGAAGACCGAGGGGCCGGTGGTGCGGCCCTTGAGCACCTCTTCTGTGCCCATGGCCAGGTCGTAGAGGATCTTGCAGGCCTTCTCGAGGTCGGTGTCGTAGGCCACGCCCACGTCGATGATGAGCCGGTAGTTGCGGTCGGGGTAGCTCATGTTGACGACGCTTTTCGTGGCCAACTGGTTGTTGGGCGCGATGATCTCCTGGTGGTTGGCGAAGTGGTAGAGCTTGGTTGATCGCAGGCCGATCTCCTCGACCCGGCAGATCTCGCCGTTCTCGAGCTCGATCTCGTCGCCCTCGCGGAAGGGTCGGTCCACGAGCAGATGCACCCCGCTGAAGAGGTTCGAGAGCGTGTCCTGGGCGGCCATGGAGATGACCAGGCCGGCGACGAGGCCGCCGGCCACGAGGAAGCTCAGATCCACGCCCACGGTGCGAAGCGTGTAGAAGGCCACCACGGCGACGATCATGGCCAGGCCCACTTTCTCGAGCACGGGCACGAGCACGTCGTCGACCTTGGTCTCGGTCTTGCCTGCGATGTTCCGGCCGTAGTAGTACAGGGCTGCGTTCGTAGCGCGGTAAGCCAGGATGCCGATGACCACGATGGCCACGGCGTCCAGGATGCTGCTGGTGACGTCGAGGATCGGCCGCTCAGGGAACAGGCGCCAGGTGTAGTTGAGCCCGAGCACCACGATCACGAAGAAGGTCGGCCAGCGGACCATGCCGGCCATCTCGTCTTGCACCTCCTCGACGGCCCTGGGCACCACCCGGTGGAACACGGTGCGCAGCACAAGCAGGATGGCCAGCCCGCCGAAGAACCAGGTGGCCAGCTCCAGCAAGATGACACCGCCCTGGCCGTCCAAGGGGGCCGGCAGCGGGTTCTCGAAGCTCCCGAGGTAGAGCGCCGGGACGTCTACGAGCAGGTGGAGGCGCACCCGCTGCTGGAAGGTCTCAGCCGAGGTGCGATCGATGAGGGTGAAGGTGATCCGTTGGTTGCCCTCCCGGAACTCGGTGTCGGGGTTGGGCGTGATCGTGACCTGGGTCTCGTTGGTCGAGCCTGGATCGAGTGCGAAGCGCGCGGGCTCGATGCTCGTGTTCGAGGAGAGGTTGCCCGTGGCCGTCGCGGCCACCACGTAGGAGCGCATGGTCGGGTTCTCCACCTCGATGGTGACGCTGGTGGGCTCGCCAAGCCGCAACGTAACGTCCGTGGTCTCGGGGTCGAGGAAGACCTGGCCGGTGGCCGGTGCGGCGAGCAGGGAGACGAGAGCGGCGAACGTGACGAGCCAGGGGCCCAGGTTGCGCACGAGCTCGCCAACGTGCTCGCCGCGATAAGCCTTATGGCCGCTACGCGACGGCAGTGCGGTTTCGCCGCGGCGGGTCCGCTCAGTGCGCGTGGTCGTGGCCGTCGTCCTCGTGGTCCATGCCAGCCATGGGGTCCTCGGGCATGGTGGTCCAGGTCACGACCACCGTGGCGAGGTAGGCCGTCTCCACGGCGCGCCCGGTGATCTCCAGAGTGTAGTCGCCCACGTTGGGGGTGTTGGCCACATCGAAGGCGACGGATGGATCTTCCTCGGTGAGCGTCTTGCTCGACAGCTCGCTGCCGCCGGCGTCGAGCAGGCGCACGACGAGCTCGTCCAGCGGTGAGGTGTCGTTGAGGCTCATGTTGACCCACGCGTGTGCGCCCTCGGCCTCCACGGGGAAGGTCCAGTTCTGGGCGTACTGCACGTCGGTGACCATGTCCTCGAAGGTATCCTCGAACCGGTGGTGCTCTGGCTCGAGGTTCGGATCCACCGCACCCCCGCCCTCGCCGACGCCGACGAGGATCTCGAAGTGGTGGGCCGTGCCGTCGGAGAGGGTGGCGTCGAGGTTGATGAGCCACTGGCCTTCCATGGTGAACGTGGTCATCCCCTGGTAGATGCCGTGGGCCAGGTGGACGGGATCCTCCTCGGGGCTGGTGCCGTGGCCCATGGCCGGCATCCATCCCTTGATGGTGGCGTTGGCGTCCTCGATGGGCGCCTCGTTGGCATCGTCGAAGAGCAGGAACGTGATGTTCGTCTTGTCCGCTTCCAGACCGGTGAGCTTGGCCGGGGAGAGCATCTTGAGCCGGGTGTCCGTGTTGTTGTCCTCTGGTTCGAAGACGCGGCCGTCGGCGGCCATGGCGGCTTCGAAGGACTCGTACGGGGGCTCGATCTCCGGCGTCTCGTCGACGCTGGGATCGGGCTCGATGGGGTCGTCATCGTTCCCGATGCACCCTGCAAGCCCTGCAGCTAGCAGCGTGGTGGCGACCAGCAGCGCTCGGACGGTCCGGTTCGTTGTCATGAGACCCCGTCAGTGCTCGTGGCCGTGGCCGTCGTCGCTGTGGCCGTGGCCGATGCTCGTGGGCACGACGAACTCGTAGACACCGCCATCCGGGGTGTTGGCCGTGAACTGGAGCTCCCAGTCCCCTTCCATGCTGAAGTTGGTCATGCCGTCGTAGACGCCGTAATCGATGTGGCCGGGGTCCTCCTCCGGCGAGGTCCCGTGGCCCATCTCGGGCATGATGGCGTCCATCGAGATGTCCGCGTCCGTGATGGCCTCGCCCTTCTCGGCGTCGTAGAGGAGCACGACGATGTCGGTCTCGGTCGCCTCCAGGCCATCCAACTTGACCGGCTGGAGCATCTTGAGGCGGATCGTGGTCTCGTCGTCGTTCGTGGGGCTGAACACCTGGCCATCCGCGTTCATGGCCTCGTCGAAGGAGGCGAACGCCGGACCATCGGTGGTCACGTCATCGCTGGCCGCGCATCCGGCAAGCGCACCGGTGACGAGCACAGCGCTGACGAGCAAGGCCTTGGGATGGGTTAGGAGTTTCATACCGAACATGGGACACCACGGTGTTCGAAATCTGACAAAGAAAGGGATTCTCTGCCCCTACTTAGTCCTTGTTGTGAGGACGTCGGTCGGTCAGCCCCCCAGCCGGGGGCGCGGTCTCCCTACAACAACGCATATAACCTCCATCCTGGTTGGCAGAATTCGAACGTCGTGGAGGTCCCCTGTTGCGCACTGCCCTGACCACGCTCATCTTCGTCGCGCTCTTGACCGCGTTGCTGGTCGTCTCCAGCCCGGGCATGGCTCACTTGGCAGGCACGCCGGGCACAGGGGGGCCCTACGAGGAGCCAGCGGACTCGGACAGCTTCGTGGTTCCGCGTGTGACGGTGTGCGACAACCATCGAGCCGACTGGCGCAACGCGACCACGGTCTACGGCGTCGAGATCGAGGAGAGCAGGCAGTGCGAGCCTGACAACCCGAAGCTCGTGGCCGCCAGCGTGGTGGGCACGAACAACGTCCCCCAGGAGGACCTGGACGCCATGAGCCTCCACGAGGACGCGGTGGTCAAGGGGCGCGATCTCGACGGCGACGGGGATCCAGACGAGATCAACATCACGCTCGAGGTCACCGAGCTCAACGGTTGGCACATGCAAAGCGATGTGCTTGGTGGCGAGGGCTTCCCCATCGCGCCGGGCATCAAGCCGGCCCTCTGGGCCTTCACGCCCAAGACCAGCATCAACCATGCTGGCGAGTCGTTCTTCGACCTTGCGCGCGCGCCTAGTGTGCCCATCCGCGTCGAGGTCAACGACACCGTGCGGATCACCCTGGAGAACACCCACTACTTCCCTCACACGATCCACCTCCACGGCACCGACCACCCCGCCCGCGATGCCGACGGCGAGGGCAACGATGGTGTGCCGCACTTCATCGAGAAGCCTGTGCTGCCTGGGGAGAAGCGGACCTACGAACTCACCCCCCGGGTGCCGGGCACGAACTTCTACCACTGCCATGTCCAGCCACACGTCCACGTGGCCATGGGGTTGGGCACGATCATCATCGTCGAAGAGAACCGGGCCAACAACACCCTCCAGACCTTGAACCTGGGCGGCGGCCACGTGCGCGCGCCCAGCCAGGCCGTGCGCGAGGAGTACCACCGCGAGTACGACATGGTCTACCAGGACTACGACAAGGAGCTGGGGGAGATCGTCCAGTCCAGCAACGACCCGCGCGTCGTGGCTGAGCGCCAGAACCGCATCTACGACGTCACGGACCGGGACATGGACTACTACCTGCTCAACGGTCGATCCTTCCCGTACACCCTGCTCGAGTCCCAGGTCGTCGTCGCTCCGGACGAGCTCGTCAAGCTCCGGGTCATCAACGCGGGAGCGAACACGCTCTCGCTGCACACCCATGGGCACAAGGCGACCATCACCAACGTGGACGGTGTGCCGCTGGCCTCGCCCGTCCAACGCGACGTCTACACGCTGACCGCAGCGCAGCGCGTCGATCTGGCCCTCAACACCACCGACGACGGGCTCAACAACTACGGTGCAGGCGTCTGGTTCACCCACGACCACCGCGAGGAGGGTGTGACCACCGACGGCATCGGTCCCGGCGGGGACATCACGACGATCACCTACGAATCGTGGCTGGACAACGAGACGTCCATGCCCATCACCGAGGCCCCGCTGTCCATCTTCTTCAGCGAGGCCTACTACCGGGGCGAGATCCCCGTTTGGACCGGCCTGGGCCATGACACCTTCCTGGGCCAGGTCGCCCGGGAGAGCCAGGATGAAGGCGACGGGCCAGCAAGCCAGGAGCCAGGCGCGCTCGTGCCGGCCCCCGGCGCGCTGGTTGCCTTGTCGCTGGTCGGGGCTGCGCTCATCCTCGCCTCGCGCCGGGAGGTGGTCCGATGAAGCGCTGGACAATCGCCGCGCTCCTCTTCGCCGTGGTCCTCATCACGTCGGCGACGACGGGCCAGGCCAAGGTCGTGCACGAGAACACCGACGACCTCCCGCCTGGCTGTGATGAGATCCAGGATGAGGTCGCCTTCACGGTCCATGGTGGACGCCACCACGCAGAGGAGTTCAACGGGGCCGTGTTCACGTTCGACAACCGCTCCTGGGAGGTGGGCCCCTGCACCCTGGTGACCATCACGTTCGTCAACGACGACGACGTCCGCCACCAGTTCATGGTCCACGACACCTACCCGAACGGGTTCTTCCAGATCGAGCTCACGGGCCCCGCCGAGGAGACCGGCTCGTTCATCACCACCGCCGAGGCCAAGAGCCTGCTCGTCCACTGCGGGGTCGCCCAGCATCAGCAGAAGGGCATGAAGGCCCAGATCCTCCAGAACGGAGGCGAGGGCGACATCCCGAACATCCTGGGCATCAGCGGGCTCCCGCCGGAGGACCGGCCAGACGCAGACCAAGCCAACGGGGATGGTGACGGCGAGCAACCGATCCCCTGGATCGGCCCAGAGCTCGTGCTCCTGTTCATCGGCCTGGCGCTGCTCGCCCGTTCCCGGCGCTCCTGAGGGCTTGGCGCTCTCATGGCAACGCCTTAGTAGGGCCAGCGCCCACCACGGGGTGTGACCGACGCGGTCTCGACCACACCCGACGGGACGCTGGTCAAGGTCGAGCTCACCCCCGGTGCCGACGAGGACCGCTTCCCCGCCGGCTTCAACGAATGGCGGGGCCGGGTCCAGGCCCGCGTGAGCGCCCAGCCCCAGCATGGACAGGCCAACCTGGCGCTCTGCCGGCTCGTGGCCGAGACCCTGGAGCTACCGGTGGCACGCGTCGAGCTCGTCCACGGCCACACCTCCCGTCGCAAGACCCTGCTGTTGCGCGGGATCGAGCCGGACCAGGTGCGCGAGCGTCTCGGGGGCGTGCTTCCCGGGTGATCCTCTCGGAGCGTCTTGAGGCCCTCGAGGAGATCCTCTCGCGCCTCCGGACGACCAATGCCAACGTCCCGATCCTGGTTGAGGGCACGCGCGACCGGCACGCGCTGGAGGCGCTGGGATGCCGGGGCCGCATCCTGCTCGTCCACGACGGGGCCCCGCTGATCGCCACGGCCGACCAGCTCGCAGAGGACCACGACGAGCTCATCCTGCTCTTGGACTGGGACCGAACCGGCGGCTCGATCCACCGCAGGGTCAAGGAGGTGCTCGAGAGCCACGCGGTCACGTGCGATACCAGCTTCCGCAGGGAGCTGGCCCGGCTGGTGACCAAGGAGACGCGCACCGTCGAGGGGCTCCCTGGGGCGCTGGCCAACCTCCGCGCCCGGCTCGGCAGGACGTGATCGGCGCCTGGGGCCCTCTAGAGGGTCTGATGGGTCCAGAGGACAGGGGAGCCAGGCCCAGGAGCGGGCATGAAAGGTTTATGAAGAGGGCCGGTATCTGTCCGAAGCGTACATAGGAGAGGGCCCTGCCCCACCGCGTGTGGAGCGGGCGACCGTCTCCGTCCCCTGCCCGGCGTGGGCGTTCACCCTGATCCGTTCGTACTCACGCACATGGGGCCTCCCTGGAGGGATGGTCCCACCCACAAGCCATGTCGCGAAGGCCGACGGGCGACGCCCCCCCTCTGCATGCAGGGAGGGTCCGGCTCCTGTGTGCAACACCAGGAGCCCATCCAATGGACCTTGACCCTACCACAACCAAGTACCTGATCAAGGCCGAGATGAACGCCAACGGCGTCGTGGAGAAACCCGACGTCATCGGTGCGATCTTCGGCCAGACAGAGGGCCTGCTCGGCGACGAGCTGGACCTCCGGGACCTCCAGAAATCGGGCCGCATCGGCCGCATCGAGGTCACCGCGAACTCCAAGCAAGGCAAGACCAGCGGCGAGATCACCCTCCCATCCAGCCTGGACAAGGTGGAGACCGCCATCCTGGCCGCTGCCCTGGAATCCATCGACCGCATCGGGCCATGCCAAGCCTCGGTGAGCGTCACCGAGATCGACGACGTCCGCGAGTCCAAGCGGACCAAGGTCGCCGACCGCGCCAAGGAGCTGCTCCAGCGGATCGGCGATGAAGGCAAGGGCACCAGCGGCGACATCGTCAACGAGGTCAAGGAGGCCGTGCGCGTCGAGGAGCTCGTGTCTTACGGCCCCGAGCGGCTCCCTGCAGGCCCCAACGTCTCCTCATCGGACTCCATCATCGTGGTTGAGGGCCGCAACGACGTGGCCAACCTCCTCAAGAACGGCATCAAGAACGCCATCGCCACGGAAGGCACCAGCATCCCCCAGACGATCAAGGACCTCTCCAAGGAGAAGGTCGTCAGCGCCTTCGTCGACGGGGACCGAGGCGGCGAGCTCCTTCTCAAGGAGCTCCTCCAGGTGGCTGACGTGGACTTCGTGGCCCGCGCCCCGACCTCCCGCGAGGTCGAGGAGATCAGCCACAAGCAGGTGATGAAGTCCCTGCGCAACAAGCTCCCAGCCCAGCAGTACCGGGAGCAGGCCGGTCTCTCCGAGGAGCGTGCCAAGCAGAGCGATGGAGGCCGTGGGCGCCAGAAACCCAAGCGCGAGCAGCGCGAGGAGAGCAAGGATCGCGACCGCAAGCCCAAGCGCGAGCAGCGCAAGGACACGAGCAAGGACCGCGACCGGCCCAAGCCCAAGCGCGAGCAGCCCAAGGAGACCACGGATCGCAAGGAGAAGCCCAAGCCCCAGCGCCGAGGTGGCTCCGGGCGGCGCGATCGGGACGACAACGGGGAGGGCCAGCAGCAAGAGGAGCGCGAACAGCGCGGTACGCCCTCCAGGGCAGCCAGCGAGCTGGACGCCTACAAGTCCAAGCTGGACGAGCTAGCTGGTGATCTGGAAGGCGTGCTCCTGGATGACGACGACGCCGTGCTGAAGGGACCGTTCCCTGTACGCGACCTTGCAGACACCCTGAACCGGGAGGGTGGCAAGGTCCATGCGGTGGTCTTCGACGGCGTGATCACCCAGCGTCTGCTCGACATCGCAGCCGACAAGAAGATCGCGACGATCGTCGGGATGAAGATGGGCAACGTGACCAAGAAGCCCGACAGCGTCGACGTCTACACGGGCGACGATCTCTGAGCGCCCTTGTGAGCATCGGCGCGTGAGCCGAGGCGGCGGCGTGGGCCCGAACCCGCGCCGCCGATCTCGTCATCCCTCCGAACCCAGCCCGTCGCCAACCACCAAAACGGCAGTTTCGCCTGCCCCAGCTTGACAAACGTTTATATTAGACCGTCTCGTTTCCGTCATCGCAGGAGGGGATGACCTGTGCACAAGAATGAGTTGATCCAGCTGCACACTTTGCTGTGCCAGATCAAGCACCATTTCGAGAATGAGACCGCAGAGAACGAACGCTTCGCCGAGTACGAGGCCATGGGCGTTGCTCCAACGCACGTCCACAGGTCCAAATCGGACCACAAGAAGGCCATCTTCTTGCTCGGCAAAGAGCTCGCATCGACGCTCTCCGAAGACGAGTTCTCGGGCCCAGCCCGAGTCTCGAACCGCTTCGAGGAGATGGCGTCGCGCATGGAACAAGCTGTCCAAGCAACGCACTGATCGCTGCGCCATCTCGCCCCGCGGCGCGCAAGCGCCGCTCTCGCTCTCCTTTTCCACTTTTCGATGGATCAGCTTGGGCTCTCGTAGGGGAACCACGAAGCCACAACGGACCCGAAGGGAACCACCGTTTCCTCCTGGTCGTCAAGTTCGTTGTGCCCTTGTGCCGTTGTGGTGATCCGTTCGTCCCTAGAGGCGCCGGATCATGACGTAGGCGTCCTCGCCGTCCCCGTAGTAGTCTTCGAGCACGCCCTTGGGGTCGAAGCCCATGGAGCGGTAGAGCTCGATGGCGGGCTCGTTGCTGACCCGAACCTCGAGGGTGACCGTGCGCACGCCGTAGCGCTCGAAGGTCTCCAGGAACTCGGCTGTGAGCCGCTTCCCGATGCCCCGGCGGCGCCACTCGGGATCCACCGCCAGCGCGAGGATGCGCGCCTCGTAGGCCCGCTGCACCGTGCCCAGCACGAAGGCCACGATGTCGTTGCCGCTCTCGGCGACGATGAATCCCTCCGGGTAGAGCCGCGCGAAGTGGAGGAACAGGCCACCGTCGTAGCTCTCGTCCAGGGTCTCGTTGGCGAGCTGGAGCACGCGGTAGAGGTCGTCCTCTTCGAACAACCGGTACCGCAGGGGAGGCAGCACGAACGGTTGAAGTGGGTCGATCGGATATGGAGTTTCGTGCTACCGGCCGCGGTGACAGCCTCCCTGATGCCTGGCACCAGGGTCGTGGAGGTCGGCGTGGGGGGCCGGTGGGGGACCCTGGAGGCGCTCCATGAGGGCCGACCGGACCTCGCCCTGGTGGCCACCGATGTCCACGCGCATCGGCTCGAGAACGCGCCTGGCTGGGTCCAGGCGGTCAGAGACGATGTGACCGAGCCCCGGCCCTCGATCTACCGGGGGGCCCAGCTGCTCTACGCGGTGCGCTGTCCGGAGGAGCTCCAGGTCCCTCTGGCGCGCCTGGCCTCCAGCCTGCAGGCCAGCCTGGCCGTGCAGGCCCTCAAGGACGAGTGGGTGGCTCTCGATGGCCTTCTGGGGGCCCATGAGCTCCTGCAGGCACCAGATGGGCGGCCTTGGCGGTGGTGGCGGGTCCCTGGGTCACGCTGAGAGGCCCTCATCCAGGGAGTGCTAGGTGCTCGACGGGATCCAGCCCCGCCAGGATGCCGGCGAAGATGTCAGCACCGCCCGCCCCGGCCCGCGTGAACCGCAGGTCGTAGGCACCGCCAGGCCCGTCGTACGCGTAGGTCTTGCTCGCCACCGGCTCGTCGCCGCCCAACGCCCAAGTGGATCGGCCCTCGGGCTGGTCCAAGGTCATGGTCCCGACCGCCTTACCGAAGACCTGCACTTCGCCGGCGCTCAACCGGACCTGGGTCTCCTCGAACGTGCGGGTGATCCCGTCGTCGACCGCCAGGCTCACGGATGGGAGCGCGGCGAACACCGAGGCCCCCGTCCCGCCGTCAGCGTTGTCGTGGGTGAACGGGACCACCGAGCGGCCGAGCCACTGCTGCTCCACCGTGAAGCCGCCATCACAGGTGAGATCGATCTCGAACGGGTGTTCTGCCACGGTGTTCTCGAAGCCTTCGAGGTTGAACCCAGCCGCGGTGATCGTCATGGGCCCGGAGAGCGTCCGGGTGATCGTGGTTCGCGTGGCCCAGAGCCCACCCTCTTCATCCAGGATCTCGCGGGTGTCCAGGGGGCCAGTGTGGGCCTGGGCGTAGTGGCCGGCATAGAAGGTCGTCCACCACGCATCCCCTGGGGTCTGGTAGCTCGCGAAGATCTGCATGGCCTCTGCCCCGGGCAGCCTCCCGGCCACGGCTACAGATAGGACGCACTCCTGCTCGCCATCGAGCAGGACATCCAAGCCGACGGCGATGTTGCCAGAAGTGTCGTCAGGCGCGTTCCACGCGAACGAGCTCGCCTCGCTGGCGCCAGAGCCAGGTAGGGCGACGGTCAACAAGGCGATGGCGAAGAGCAGGGCTCCCCAAGCTGGCATCGTACCTCCCATGGCCCGCGATGGCCCTCGTAGGGGATGAAGTTGCCGCTGACACCGGCCAGGGCGTGAGAAACCAGGGGCGCAAGCGAGGCGGCCGTGGGAACGTGTGTGCCAGAACGTTTAAGACCCAGCTCACGAGCCGGTGCTTGTATGCCGGACCGCGCCCGAGCCTCGCGTGCCGCCGCCGTAGCGCTGCTGGCGCTTCTCGTGGCTGCAGCCCTGGCTCCCTCGGCCCAATCCCTGGGGGTGTCCACCAAGGCGATCCGCGTGGTGGGCTCCCAGGAGTACACGGACAACGTCCAGACCTACTCGGGCCAGGTCCAGGGCTTCACAGGCGAGTTCGACGGCTCAGGGATCGCCATCGCCGTGCTGGACACGGGGGTCGACGATGCGCACCCGACCTTCGAGGGCGCCTTCGTGGCCGGTGCCGAGGTCCAGAGTCCATGCCTGGACGACGACTGCATGACCGATCAGGCCTCCGACGGCGGGAAATACAACCCTGACGACATGAACGGCCACGGCACGCATGTCGCCTCCATCGCACTGGGTCGCGGCTGCTGTGGCGACGGGCCACGCGGTGTCGCCCCTGGCGCCAAGCTCGTGGACGTCAAGATCTCGGATAGTCTCTCGGGCATGTCAGCAGGCGGGATCGAGCGTGGCATCGACTGGGTCATCGCCTACAACAAGGGCGAGACCCCGTACGAGATCCCGGACAAGCCCGTGCGCGTCATCTCGCTGAGCTTCGCCAGCTCAGAGCCGTGGACGGAGAAGGAGCTCAACGGTGCGATGAAGGCCATCAGCCGGGCCACCAAGGCTGGCATCCTGGTCGTCGTGGCCGCAGGCAACTGCGGCCCCGGTGGCGGCAGCGTCTCCATGGATTGCCCCACCACCAACCAACGGGGCTCGAACACCATCACCTCCCCCGGTGCATCCCCCGATGCTCTCACCGTGGGCGCCATCGACGATGGCGATTCCGTGCTACGCAACGAGCACGAGGTGGCCCCCTACTCCAGCCGCGGCCCCAACCCGGCGGCCACTTCAGAGGACACGAAGTGGCGCAAGCCCGACGTGGTGGCTCCGGGCAGCGGGATCGTGGCGGCCTGCGCCAACACGAGCCCCGGTCCGGACGCCCAGCGCTCCACCCGCATGAACTGCGAGAAGAGCGGCACCAGCATGGCGACACCACATGTGGCCGGGATCGCGGCCATCCTCTTCCAGGCAGGCAAGATCTCGAGCCAGCCCGAGCGGTTCACGCCCGAGCACGTCAAGTCGCTGATCACCAGCACGGCCGAGGACTGGTCGCTTGACGGAGCCGAGGACGACGGCTGGGACAAGGATACGGGCTACGGCTACGTGGACGCCTACAAGGCGCTGGTCAAGGCCATCAACCTCCCGCCGCAGTCCAAGTTCACCTTCCAACCCTCGCGGCCCATCGTCGGCCAGGAGGTCACCTTCGATCCCGCGCTCAGCCAGGACCCCGACGAGCAGGACACCATCGAGCGCTACCACTGGCAGATCCCCGAGGAGGGGATCGACATCGAGGTCACCGCCGGGGACGCCCTGCTCCGGCACACCTTCGAGGAGCCTGGCGCCTACACGGTGCAGCTCACAGCCACGGACTCCCGAGGCACCCCGGACCCCGAGCCCCACGTCCGAACGGTGCAGATCGACCCGCCACCGCCCGAGGATCCCGGCGAGAACCCCACAGCGATCCTCCACTACTGGCCTGAGCGCCCCATCGCCGGGCAGCCGGTCCACTTCGATGCATCGAACTCCAGCGATCCGGACGGGGACGCCATCATCCGCTACGACTGGGACTTCGACCACGAGACCCAGCGCTTCGAGGCCGAGCGCCAGAGCGGCAAACCCACGGCCGCGTGGACCTTCGAGCAGCACGGGCCCCACGAGATCGCGCTGCGCGTCGTCGACGAGAGCGGCCTGGTCGGGATCCATCGCATGACCCTCAACGTGCTCCCGCCACCGCCAGCGCCCCCCGTGGTCGAGTTCACCAACCCCCAGGAGGGCGACACGGTGGAGGCGGGCCCGTTCCTGGCCGCCTGGCACGTGCTTGAGAACCCCGCCAAGAAGTTCACGGTCCTGCTCAACACGATCGAGGAGGCCACGGTGAGCGGTGAGCAGGTTCGCCTCGAACTGCGCCCCGGCGAGCATACCCTCAAGCTCATCGCCGAGGGCCCCGGGGGCACCTCGACAGCCTGGGTCAACTTCACCGCGCTCGAAGGGCAGAGCGCCCAGGGCAACACCACGGACGCCGGGAACAACAGCACGGACACCGGCGACAACAGCACCTCGGACGAACACGATCACAGCACCCACGACCACGACGACGAGCCCCCGGACGAAGACGAGGTCCTCGACCCCGCGAGCCTCCAGGACCAGCCTCCCGTGGCGGAGGCCAGCGAGGAGACCAACGACGCGCCCATCCCATGGATCGCCACGCTGGCAGCCATCCTGGGGGTCGCCCTGGCAAGACGCCGCCGATCCTCCGGACCATGAGAGAGCGGCCCATGGCTCGCACGCCTTGCGCGGATGCTCGACGGCATAGCTTAAACTAAGGCGCCTCTTATCGGGGGTCCACCGTCGAGGTGCCCGAATGTCTGAGCTCAAGAAGGGACTGGCTGGCGTCGTCATCGCGGAGACCACCATCTCGAAGGTCTTCGGTGAGCAAGGCGAGCTGATCTACCGAGGTTACAGCATCGACGACCTGGCCGAGAACGCCTCCTTCGAGGAGACGACCTACCTCCTCTGGCACGAGGCGCTCCCCACGCGCAAGGAGCTCGAGGCCTTCCGCCAGGACATCGCCAACCGGCGCCAGCTCCCCGAGGCCATCCTGGACATGGTCACCGGCCCCCTGGCCAAGGCCCACCCCATGGCTGCACTACGCACCGCGACCTCGGCCCTGGCCAGCGTCGGCCCCGAGCCTGCCCCCACGCGAGAGGGGGCCCTGGCATCCGGCATCGACATCCTGGCCAAGCTCCCGATCATCACGGCCGCCCACGCACGGGCCAGCCAGGACCTCGACCCGGTCACGCCGGACGAGGACCTCAGCCACGCCGGCGCCTTCCTCCACGCCTTGACCGGCCAGCGGCCAACGGAGGATGCCGAGCGCGCCATGGACATCGCGCTGGTGCTCCACGCGGATCACGGGTTCAACGCCTCCACTTTCTCGGCCCGCGTCACCGCCAGCACCCTCTCGGACGCCTACAGCGCGGTCACCAGTGCCATCGGCACGCTCAAGGGCGGTCTCCACGGCGGCGCCAACACGAACGTCATGAAGCTGCTCGAGGAGATCCACGAGGCCGGCAAGGATCCCATCGAGCACGTCGACGGCATGCTCGAGCGCAAGGAGAAGGTGCCAGGCTTCGGCCACCGCGTCTACCGGACCATGGACCCGCGCGCCATCCACCTGGCCGACATGAGCAAGCGCCTCGGCGAGCAAAGCGGACAGCCCCAATGGTACGAGATGACCGCGACCCTCCAGGAGCACTTGCTCGAGGCCAAGGGCCTCCACCCGAACGTCGACCTCTACTCAGCCTCGACCTACCGGGGCCTGGGCATCGAGAAGGAGTACTACACCCCGATCTTCGCCATCAGCCGCGTGGCCGGCTGGCTGGCGCACATCGCCGAGCAGTACACCGACAACAAGCTCATCCGTCCACGTGGGGAGTACGTTGGCCCCACGGATCGAACCTGGACCCCCCTCGATGAGCGCTGATCGGGCTGATGATCCAGCCGGCGGTCTAGACCTGGGCGATGACCACGGCGATCACGCCGAGGGCCGCAAGGCCTAGCACCGCGCCGATGAGCAGCCAAACCCAGTTCGGCTCGGTCCCCGCTCGCTGCTCGAGCCCGTCCATGGTGCGCGCTAGACCGTGATGACCATTGAACGCTGGCAGGCCAGCGCCTGCCCCTCACCCTCAGCCGGGGGGTGCGGGATCGGAGGGGAGCTGGGGGGCATCGAGCATAGGCCAGCTCGCCAGCTCGACCTCTAAGGACGTGTGCTCCTCCAGGTAGGCGATCGCCGGGGCCAGTCGCATGACCCCGGTGGCCTCGGGTGCGCCGGCCTCGCTCGGGTCCTCTGGAGCAGGCGAGCCGGGAGGCGGGCTGGTCACAGCGCCCAACGCGGCCCCATCCACCGAGAGCACGGGGCTCCCGGCGTGCACCGGGATCCGGGGTGGGAGCCAGGCAACCGTGGCCGTCCAGGCATCTGCACCGGTGATGATCCCCTCGGCTGGATCGAACCGGCTTGCCTCTTCTCTGTACCAGCTCTCTCCCACGCTGAGCACGTGGTCCCCCTGGCTGACACCTTGCGCCAGCCCCGTGGGTCCGCCCCAGTGGCGCACAGCGGGGTGCACGAGGGGGCGAGCTTCAGACGGAAGCTCGATGAGGGCCAGATCGTTGGCTGCCCGGATCGTGTCGTTCGACTCTCCCACCAGGCTCATGACCCGAAAGCTGTCGTAGACCAGGGTCCCGGTGGTCGTCCCGTTGGCCACGTCCACCGGGTCCCCGAGGCTCAGATGCTCGACGCACTTGGCCGTGGTCCCCAGGAAGAGCGTGCGGTTGTCAGGGCTCGTGAACACGAAGTTGGCCGTGCAGCGCCAGTCCCCCTCGAGCTCGGAGGCTGGGGTCCCGTTGGCCGGGTGGTCCCCGGCTGGGTCCACGATGGCGACCCCAGGACGGATGACGGCCTCCGAGAGCGCGGGCCAGCCAGGATCGATGGGGCCCGTCGTCGTCGAAGCGTTCCCGTCTCCCGAGCCGGCGGTCCCGTTCGTCCCACCCGTCTGGTTGGCCGCGGTCCCGTTCCCGTCGCCATCCCCCTGTCGGTCTGGCGCTTGTCCGTCGTCCGGATCGTTCGTGGCGTTCTGGTCCGCCTCGCTCCCGGGCGAGGTCTCGTTGCCGGATGTGGATGCAGACTCGAGCGGGGGTGCTTGCTGGCCCCCTGCAAGGCAACCTGCCGTGAGCAGGCTGAGCGCGATCCACGCCATGAGCCATGGGCGATGCATGCTGGCGTGTCGAGACTGGCGGTTATAGAGTCGTGTGGCCACGTCGTTGAGCACCTCGGAACCGGCGGCCTGTCGCCCGGGGTGCTTACACAACGTTTAACCGAGCCGTTGCGCTCGACGGCCCGATGGGCAAGCCCTGGGCTGCGCTCCTGGTCCTCTCCCTGCTCCTGGCCGGCTGCACCACGCCCGAGCCGAGCGAACCCTCAGAGACGATCCTTGAGGCCGTGCACCTGCCTGATGGACTGGTGTTAACCTACGAGATCGACGCCGACGGCCGAACGAGCTCCGAGACGTTCCTGGTGGATGCCAGGGGAGGCCAAGGCTACGACCTGAGACCCTGGGTCCTCGATCGCGAGGACTTCGCCAGCCCCTTCCTACGGCTTGGCCCCGAGCTGGTGCCTCGCCCGTTCAACTGGAGCGGGCTGTTCGCCTTCCCCATGGAGGCTGGCGACACCTACGAAGCCAAGCGCGTGGGCAGCCTGAGCGCCACCGTTGAGGTGAGCCAACCCTCCCAGGCCCCCCGTCTGCCCAGCGCTGGCGCGCTGGCCCTCAACGCCACAGACTCCAACGGCACCGTCGTGCTCACAGCCGTGCTCCTCGACCGCCCGGAGGCCGCGCCAGGCGCCCGCGGCGTCATCGCCGAGCTCGACATCAACACGGCCGACGGCACCGACGAACGATGGGTCCTAGAAGAGATCACTCGCCAAGCCGACTGGAATGCGGCGCCCACCTGGCGACTCGGGGACCACTGGAGCTACGAGGCCCGCACGAGCACCCAGGCATCCGATCCACAGCTCGTGTACAGCGGCAACCGCACCGGTGCTGGCGGGAGCACCATCGCGCTGCTCGAACCCACCGAGCTCGAGGACAGGCTCGCAGCCACGCTCCTGCGCGAGATCCGCGTCCAGGACATGGCCCCCCAGTCCGGGTTCCTCACCAACCTCCTCTCCAAGCTGTGGGAGTGGCCCCTTGAACCCGGCGCGAGCTGGCAGGGGCTCACGACCAAGGGCAACCGCCAGGTCACCTACGACGCCCGCGTGCAGCTGGTCGAGGACCACGCCCTCCCGGACGGGACCACCACCGTGGCCTTCCACGTCGAGGCCGACCCTCGCGGGGAACCAGGCGAGCTCGCCTCCTGGACGTATGTCCCCCGCGTCCAGATGCTAACCGAGATCAACGTCACCGACCTCTCCACCGGCGAGACCGTGGTCGACTGGCACCTGAGAGACTGGGGCCACGAGTACCACGGCACGATCGAGCGCCTGGCCAACGAGGGCCTCCTCCAGGTCCCCGTGACCCCGGGCCCCACGAAGCTGGAAGAGCCCTTCAACGTCACCGACCAGCACGAGCGCCTGCTCGTGGATGGCAGCCTCGTGCGGCCGCACGACGCGCCCCGGAACGCGACGATCCAGCTCCGCGGCCCCGATGGCACCATCGGCTACGACCGAGGCACGTTCGACGAGGACCAGCGGTTCATGGATCTCGGAGGCTCCACGCCAGCCACCCCCGGCACCTGGACCCTGAGCGCTGAGCTCATGGACGGCCACTCGGTCACCCTGACCGTGCGGGGCATCTGGACAGAGGTGGACGAGGTCGACTTCCGCCGCTGACCACGCGGGCTGCGCGAACCAAGCGTGGGGTGCGACGAAACAATAAAGCCTAGCGTCCCCTTGGCTCGGCTACCGGAGGAGACCCCCTTGGCGTCCAAGCTCGTCCAATCCGATCGTGACGCGCCCGAACTCGACAACTACCACACCGACGTGATCGGCCGCGTCGGCTCCACCAAGGACCTCACGTCCGAGGAGATGGATGAGCTCCTCGCGGAGGTGACCCCGCACCTCAAACACGAGACCACGCGCGAGTGGGACGCCAACATCAACGGCATCCTCGTGCGCCTGATCACCAACAGCGCCCACCAGATGGACTTCTGGAAGGACAACTGGTGGCCAGGCCCCAACGACGACTCCATCCTCCCCCACGGCAAGCTCTTCAGCATCACCGGGATCCCCGACCGTGAACCGCATGCGTACTACTGTCCAGAGCGCCGCATCGCGGTGTTCATCAACACCGAGTACTACGGCCAGTGCAAGTCCTGGGCGCTCGGCCTGGCCGCCCACATCCTCGAGGACGACTTCAACACCCACAGCATCCACGGCGCCTGTGCTGAGGTCGGTGGCAAGGGCATCGTCATCGTGGCCCCCACGGGAACGGGGAAGACCACGCAGGTGAACAAGCTCTTCCAGCACCCCGAAGGCCGCATCATCGGCGACGACTGGATCTACATCACCCACCCGCGCGACAGCACAAGCCAGGCCCCGCTCGTCGTGACCCAACCGGAGCGCTCGCTCTACGTGCGCACCGAGAACGCCGAGGAGGAGGAATGGCTCCGGCCGATCTTCGAGGGCTGCAAGCTCGAGAACGTGCCCGTGGAGGACGGCAAGCCCCAGTTCTGGGCCTTCGGCAACAGCCGTGCGCTCATCCCCCGCGAGGCCATGAAGGGCCCGGACAAGGTGAGCGACGAGGCGCCGCTGGATCTCATCGTGCTTCTGCGCCGGGACGACGAGTCGCCTGCTGAGGTCTGGCTCGACGCGGACGAGGCCGTCGAGGTCCTCGAAGAGGGCCGCTACCAGATCCGACCGGGCGCGGGACCCAAGGAGCTCTGGGGCACCTACGGGCACGAGCCCTGGTACAACCCCTACTTGCTCAAGCCCGACCACAGCACCCAAGCCGGGTTCTTCCGCGCCGAGGTCGAGCGCTCGGCCTGCGTGCTGCTGAACACCGGGCTGGAGTCCGAGACCATCGAGGCCACCTACCAGCGCATCATGGACGCGCTTCGCAAGGTCTGAGCCTGGCTTCTCGTGACGGGTCATAGCACGACACGCCCGAGCGGACGGCTCGGGCTGCGCGGGTGGCCTCCGGCCACCCGTGAGCACACGAAGTTCACGAAGCTTACGCTCCTTCTAACCTGTACCTTCGTGGCCAGCGTGCTCTTCGTGCTCTTCGTGCTGGGTCTACTCAGAGAGCACGAGAACACCCGGCGGGGGATAATTATAAGGCCCAATCGTATGCTCTCGCTGCATGAGTCTGGGGAGGCTTCGCCATCGAGACCTGGGGCGCCCGCTGACGATCGCCATTCTAAGCATCCTGCTGGTCACCGTCTACCCCGCCGGAGCGGGGATCGGTGGGAGCGCGGATCTGGCCCCTGACGCGCCGGGCCCCCTCGCACCGGCTCCGTCCGAGTCGGCCGAACCGGCTCCCACGACCCTAGAGCTGACCGAGCCCCGGCTCGAGCCCGGGCTCATGGACCGACCCGCTGGCCCGACCGGGCTCATCGACGTCATCCTCCAGGCCACGGATCAGGCGCGGCTCACCGAGCTCCCAGCAAGCTACCCCACCCTCCAGGTCCACTACGTCTTCCAGGGCCTGCCCGCCCTCTACGCATCGGTTGCACCATCCACGCTGGATGCCCTGGGGGGCGACGAGCGCGTGCAGTTCGTCGAGTACGCGCACAAGCCCATCGAGTTCCACCTGGACTCCACCACCAAGGCGATCCGCTCCCTGGCTGTGACCCAACCTGCCAGCGCGCCTGAGATGGCCGAGCTCGTGGGCCTGGATGGGGAGCGCATCGACGGCAGCGGCGTCGGTGTGGCCATCGTGGACACCGGCGTGGACGGCACCCATCCAGGCCTGCAGGGCCAGATGGCTGGCAACTACCACGTCACACCCGCCGGCGTCGTACCGGGCGGACCCACCACCGAGACCCTGCGCCACGGAACCCACATGGCCGGCATCGTGGCCGGTGATGGCACCGCATCCACGGTAGCCCCTTACGTCGGGGTCGCGCCTGGTGCTAGCCTGTATGGCTTCAACGTAGCCGAAGGCCCAGGCACCATCCCAGGGTCCTCCACGGGCCCGACCACCCTCTTACCCGCCATCGCGTTCGACTGGATCCTGGCCAACGGCCAGGACCAGGACCCCCCCATCCGGGTGGTGAGCAACTCCTGGAGCTGTGCGGCGGGCAAGGCCGTGGTCCAGGGCGGCGGGTGCCAGCCCGTGTTCAACCGGGACCTGGCCTACCTCGAGCTGGCCGAGCGTCTGGTTGAGAACGGCACCGTGGTCACCTTCGCCTCGGGCAACGACTTCGGTGGTGACAGCTGGCTGGCGCAAACCGGCCCCGAGACGCGGGTGACCACGCCCGGCGTCATCACCGCGACCCTCTACAAAGACGAGGACCAGGGCGTCAGGGACAACCGGCTCTCCGGGACCTCGAGCCGGGGCTCGACCTTCGACGCCAAGACGTGGCCGGATCTCTCCGCGCCTGGTGGGGGCACGGTGTGGACCACGAACCCTGTCACCAGGGACCCGGAAACGCGCCGGCCCGTGGTCGACCAACGCGTCTACGACACAGCAGAGAAGGGCTCAAGCATCTCTGCCGCTCACGTCTCCGGGGTCGCAGCGCTCCTGCTCGATGCCAACCCGGAGCTTGACGCCGCCGAGGTCGAGTACCTCCTGAAGGCTACGGCCTACAAGTTCGGCCTCGAGACCAGCGTGGCCCGAAGCGAGCTGGCCCAGTACGTGCGCGCAGACGAGACCCACCCCTGGGGCGGCTCCAACCCAGCCGCCGGCCATGGCCTGGTCGACGCTTACGCCGCCGTCGAGCTCGCGCTGAGCTTCGATGGGATCCCCGACCCCGTGGACACGGAGCCCGTACCTGCCTCCTGGCTGGAGATCCGCAAGGCCGTGGACAGTGATGTGGTCCTTTACCCGAGCCCAGACGGGGGCCTCAAACATGCCTACCCGGACCGGCCGAGCAGCGCGATCCTCCTGGACCACGACGTGCCGGCCTCGTTCACCAGCGCTCCCCTGGACCTCGATGCGCCCCTGGACGTCTCAGCCGTCCGGGCCGACATCTGGATCGGGCAGTTCAACCAGAACGGCGCCACGGCGCTCCACGACGAGCTCGACCTCTTCTACCGCGCCTACCACGTCAGCGACGGTGACGAGACCTTGGCCAAGGAGCTCCGGCTCGACAAGTGGCCCGTCTACAGCGGCCCACCCACCCAGCGCTGGCTGCCCACCACCCTGGACGAGGCGATCACGCTCGAAACCGGCGACCAGATCCGGTTCGAGGTCGAGCTCGTCCAGGAAGCCTCCGCGGACCCGGCTGTCCCCGTCGTCGACACCAACGCCGCGCTCTACCTGGACGGCTGGGACACGGCCACACGCCTGATCCTCGGCGATGCCGTGCCGGTTGGACCCGAGGACGAGCTGGGTTGTCAGAGCCGGCCGGGGTGCACCACCCTGGATGGCGAGCGCGTCGTCGAGGGGTTCCACTGCTCCCGCAACCACGTCCAGCAGGCCGAGTGGTTCGGGCCGCCGGGCTCCTCGATCCTGCTCGCCTGCGGGGCCGGCGAGGTCATCACGTGCACCATCCCCGGCCAACCTGGTGGCCCGTGGGGTCGCTGTCAGGTCGCGGGGTTGGGCACCGTGGACCGGACGACCTCCAACCACGCCACCTGCACCTACCTCCTGCCAGACGCCTTCGAGGGGCGCACGCTGGAGGGCACCGAGGGCCGCTGCGAGACCCTGAAAACCGCGGACCCCAACGACGGCTGAGCCTCGGCTGCCGGGCAGCCCCACGTTCGCCGGGGTTCACCGGTGGGCAGGCTTCGATGGGTTCAACCCGCCTTGCGTCCATCCCAGGCTGTGGCACGCATCGCCGTCGTCGGGAACGCCACCCGGGATCTCAACAAAACCGGCCTGATCGCCGCGCGTCGCCCCGGAGGCACCCTGCTCTACGCCAGCCTGGCGCTTCATGCCCTAGGCCACGACGTCCAGCCCGTGGGCTGGGCGCCGCTGCGGGCCTACGTCTGGATGCAGCGCTCCGGGCTCGAGCTCGCGGACGTGCGCCTGGCCTTCCCCGGCACCCAGTTCCTCAACCAGTACGAGGAGCAGCAGCGCACCCAGTGGGCCCGCCGCGGCCCCAAGCATGCCCTCCACGATCCAGGGGCCCTCGAGGGCGCCGAAGCCGTGCTCTTCGGTCCCGTGCTCGAAGAGGTCCCGGCCACGGTGGAGGCCCCCCACGGCGTGGTCAGCCTGCTGGACATCCAGGGCATCGTCCGCCGACTTGGCGAGCCGAACCTGTGGGGCTGGAAGGAGGTGAGCATCACCGCGGGCCCGATCGAGCTGCCGCGCACGAGCCACGTCCGCGGATCCATCGAGGAGACCGGTCCCCTGACCAGCACCACGGACCCAGGGGAGGCTGCCCGGGTGCTCCACGACGAGACAGGGCGCCCGGCCATCGTGACCGCTGGAGCCGGCGGGGCTGTGGCCTTCGATGGTGAGCTCCACTGCTCGAGCCCTGAGCCCCTCGACGTGGACGACCCCACCGGCGCGGGGGACGTCTTCGATGCAGGACTGCTTCACGGCCTGATCGCCGGCCAGGAGCTCGACGCGTGCCTGGCCATGGGGTGTGCAGCCGCCTCGCTCTTCATCGAGGCAGCAGAGGACAAGCGACCGCGGGAGAGGTTCGCTGGGCGCGAGGCCGTGGAGAAGCGGGCCGGGGAGCTGCTCAAGGCAGCAGACGGCCGTCGTCCAACTGGTCCCAGGTGACCAGCTCGACAGGGGGCCCGTGCTCGTTGGCGTACGAGAGCGCTTTGGCCAGGCTGGTCACACCGTTGGCCCCGGGCGGGAAGCTGGCCACGGTCACGAGCACGCCTGCGGCTGCACCGTCAGCGGTGAGCACCGCCGAGCCGGAATCGCCCGGGACGCCTGGGGTGAGACCGTACATGTCGATGCGCCAGGACGAGGAGCTGATCACGTAGCCATCGTTCTGCCGGAGCTCCTCGATGCCCTGCCGAGTGCCGGAGTTCCCGTAGTAGAGCAGCCGGTCGCCGGTGGACAGGCCGCCGGTGCCGACGAGTTCGCTGGGACCTCCGAAGTGGCGCACGGCCGGGTGGACCGCGTCGCGGTCCTCATCATGGATGGCCACGAGCGCGAAGTCGTTGGACCGGCACGCCTCATCGTTGGACTCGCCGGCCTCCTGCATGGCCCGCCAGGACGAGTAGACGAGCACGCCAGGGTTCGCGGCCCCCTCGATGCGCACGGTCTCTCCGAGCTCGAAGGGCTCGTTCGCGTCGTCGCACCCGTTGGTCGCCGTGGAGGGACCGTCGTTGACGCAGTGGGCCGCGATGCCGAGCATGAGCGTGGCGTTGTCCGGGCTGCGGAAGAGGAAGTTGCTCGTGCACTGCCCGCTGGACGAGCTCACCTGAACCCCCGGCCGGACGCGGGCCTCGCCGAGCGGCGGCCAGGGCGGTTGTTCGACCTCTTGCTGCTCGGCGTCATCGGCGGTCTCGTTGCCCTCCGGTGGGGGGGCCGAGGCGTTCTCATCCGGCTCGCTGGAGCGGTTGGTGGGCTCGGTGGAGTCGTTGGAGTCGTTCACGTGCTCGTCGCTGAGATCGCCGCTGGCCCCGGTCTGGTCGACAGGGTCGTCTTGGCCAGGGTCCTGGCTTGCGTCCAGGCAGCCGGCCACCAACACGAGGGCGGTGGCGAGCAGCGCGAACGTGGCACGTGAGCGCACAAGAAGGCGTTTCGCTTGGGGTCTCTTAGCTTCTCCGGTGATATCCTTGACCAGTGGCCAACGCTCACCACAACGGCACAACGGACACGAGGGCCTCGGAGGTCCGTTGTGACCGTTGTGTCTTTGTGGGAACCGTGCCTGGCAGCCTACGATGGCTCCCGTGCGCATCCTCCAACTCCGCGAGGCCGACGAGCTTCGCGACGATGAGACTGCCGTGGTGGTGGACGTGCTGCGCGCCTCCACGACCATCGCTGTGGCCTTCCGTCAGGGCGCGCACCGCGTCACGCCGGTGGGGACGCCGGCGCAAGCTCGCGCCACGGCCGAGGACCTGGAGGACGCGGTGCTCGTGGGCGAGCGGCTGCGTGGCGCGCTGGAGGGGTTCGTGGACAACTCGCCGGCGACCCTGGCCGGCATGGACCTCTCCGGCAAGCACGTGGTCCTCACGACGACCAACGGGACACGCGCCCTCCTGGCCGCCAAGCCCGCCGGCCAGGTCGTCGTCGGTAGCATGGTCAACGCGACCCGCGTGGTCGAGGCGCTGGCCGGTGAGCCCGTGGCCCTGCTCGCCTCGGGCTGGGAGGGGGCGCCGGCCGACGACGACGATGCGTGCTGCGAGTACCTGGCCGCG
Organism: uncultured Thermoplasmatales archaeon; assembly: GCA_964396185.1. GTDB lineage: Archaea > Thermoplasmatota > SW-10-69-26 > SW-10-69-26 > SW-10-69-26 > CAYNEI01. The sequence goes on along the minus strand of CAYNEI010000002.1, from coordinate 15,376 downwards.
CTGCTCCGGAGCGAGGAACCGGACGCGCACGCCTACCGGGCTCGGTTGGAGCAGAGCACGAGCGCGGTCAAGCTCCGGGAGGCCGGCAAGGGCGGGGACGTGGACCTCTGCCTCTCCATCGACTCGGCTCCCGTGCTGCCGCGCCTCGATGGCCGGACCCTCGTGGTCGACTGATCCCTTCCCTGCTGGCCGGGGG
>CAYNEI010000002.1:12854-15080 GCA_964396185.1 uncultured Thermoplasmatales archaeon | reverse complement strand
CGCCTCGATGGCCGGACCCTCGTGGTCGACTGATCCCTTCCCTGCTGGCCGGGGGTATCTGCTTTGAACAGGGGCCACCATCTGGGGCCGTGACCCTGGAGCTCGACGACGTCCTGGTGACCAACGTTCCGGCCAGCGAGCGCGCGTTCGCCGAGGAGCTGCTCGGTGGCGCGCGCATCGAGAACGCTCCCCTCTCTCCCGAGCTCGCCGAGGCCCATCCAGGCACACGCGTGCTTGCCTGCATGATCCACGACGTTGTCACGCCCAGCGTGCTGGAGGGCTTCGAGGCCCTGGAGGGCATCGTTACGCGATCCGACGGCTACGACCATCTGCCGGCTGCCTGGATGCGCGAGCATGATCTCCCCGGGCTCCACTTGGAGGGCTACGCTACCGAGAGCGTAGCCCAGCACGCCCTGCTCTTCCTGTTGGCCCTGCTTCGTCGTGCGCCCGAGGGCCGCGTGCGCACCCTCAGCCAGGGGTCCTGGGTGCGCGAGGACCTTATGAGCCGGAGCCTCCAGGAGGTCACCGTGGGTGTGCTCGGCGTCGGACGCATCGGGAGCGAGGTGGCTCGCCTGGTCACGGGTCTGGGTGGTCAGTGTGTCGGGTACGACATCGAGCCGGACCCCAGCATGGCGTCCCTGGATGGCTTCAGCTTCGTCGCCTCCTTCGAAGAGCTGCTGGAGGCCTCGGATGCTTTGAGCGTGCATGTGCCCCTGACCGAGGTGACCCGGGGCATGGTGGACGCGCAAGCCCTGGAGCGATTGCCGGAGCGCGCTGTCTTGGTCAACACCGCGCGCGGGGACATCGTCGACCAGGCCGCTGTGCGCGAGGCCCTGGAGGCCGGGGAGCTGGCTGGGTACGCTGCCGATGTGCTCCCCGGCGAGCCGGAGCCACCGGACCTCAAGGCCTTCGCGGGCCGCGAGGACGTGCTCCTGACGCCGCACTTGGCAGCATACGACGAGCGGACCACGCGGCTGCGCTACGAGCGCACCCGCGAGGCCGCTCAGGCGATTCGATCAGGCGACCCGGAGAGGATCGCACCCCTCCGGATCATCTGATGGTCGCGTCGTCTCTCAGGCGTCGCGCCGTGCACGGGTGGTCACGAGAGCCGCCAGGCCCACAGCGCCCATGAGCGCCAAGGCGCTCACGGTCGGGATCGAGTCCTGGACATCCTCGAAGTTGGTCGAGCCGAGGCCGGTGATCTCGATACCGGTGAGCCCGTCGTGACCGATCTCATCCCCGCGCACGTAACTCAGCGCCAGGGAGCGTGTCTCGTTCGAATCGCCCGGATCCTGGGCGCCATCCCCGTCGTCGGCGAACTCCGTGGTCTGCACGCGCTGCTCTGTGCCGTCCACGGAGGCTAGCTCATCCCACTCCATGAGCAGGTCGACCTCGAGCTCCTCGAGATCCGCTGCTGCACGGAGACCATCCGCGTCGGGATCCGTGGAGCGCTCGAGCGCTTGGTCGGAGCGGGCCGTGGAGAGCAGCGCCAACTGGGTTCCGTTCTCGGCGTACGGGTAGTCCGAGACGGTCCAGCCGAGCTTGACCTGGGCGGGACCGAGCTCGGTGCCGTTGAACGTCGTGGCGTTCTCGAAGGCGTACAGGTCGATGACCAGCGTCCCGTTGGACGGGTTCCCGAGCAGCGCGTTCAGCTGGTCGAGCGGGTCGTCGCTCGTGGTGATCAACCCGGTGGCCTGGATGTGCTTGCCGGGTGTGCCATCCTCGGCCTCGATGTCGGAGACGTTCAGATCTCCCCACTGGAGCGTCCCGTTCTCCTGGTCGCCAGCGAGGTTCTCGCTCTCCGCGCTGAGCAGGTAGCTGGATGCAACCCGCTCACCTGCCTGGTAGGCGCCATCTTGGTTCTCATCCTCGAACTCCACGAGCTGGTGGAGCTGCGTGTGGAGCTGGTGTTCAACGCCATCGTAGGCGAAGCTCAGGTTGAGGTCCGTGGCGTTCGTTGTGAAGTGCAGGGTCGAGGTTGCAAGTTGCTCACCGATCTCCTCTCGGAACTCGATGGTCGCTTCGTTGTGCGAGACGGTTACGTCCATCCCGGTGTCATCGTCGTTTTGTCCAGCGACCGTCCCGAGCGGTGCGATCAGCAACGCAAGGGCCGTCAGCGTGATCATTGTGGTTCGCATCTTGCTCACCGCACCAGCCGTTCGGCCACAGCCTAAAGAGGGTTCTTTCACGCGCCTCGAAACCTGTCACGCGCCTCGAAACGAGCGG
>CAYNEI010000002.1:0-12754 GCA_964396185.1 uncultured Thermoplasmatales archaeon | reverse complement strand
TAAAGAGGGTTCTTTCACGCGCCTCGAAACCTGTCACGCGCCTCGAAACGAGCGGAGGGCTCAACACGAAGCGCACGAAGGCCACGGTACGGAGTGGTCCGAAACCTAGCTCGGCGGCCTTAGAAGCAAGGGGTGCCTGGGTTGCAGTTGGCGTTCAGAACGATGGTCAGAACGCCGATGAGCAGGCACGCGGCCAGGACCATGCGCGGGTCGAGGTGGATCGCAGATTCCTCTTCCGCGTCGAAGTAGCGGACCAGGCCTGCTGCCTGTTGGAAACCGCCGCCTTCATCTTTGGCCATACAGGTTGTTACACGAGGGCCTCATAGATAAGCCTAGTGGGGCTGGGACAACGGTCGACAAGGGGAGAACGTCAACACGGAGGCACGGAGACACGGAGGGAACGGAGTAAGGAGGGGTATGCGGCTGACGGGGAAGTCAGACGGGTAAGCTTCGATGGGCAGGAAGTCGGGAGGGGAAGGACGGGGTAGTGGTTCACCCCCTGGGCGGGCTCGATACCAACGATCCCTGCTGTATTGGTTCGAGCTCCTTCTTTCCCGGGAGGTCCTCCGTTCGCTCCGTGTCTCCGTGTCTCCGTGTCTCCGTGTTGTAGCAACACCGGATCCCTCACCAGGGCACTCCCCCTGCAAGTTGGTAAGGCTCTTACCGGGTGGCTCATCTGGCCGGGTCGTGTCCCGGAGATGGACCGTTCCCCTGACCGTGCTCCTTCTGCTCCCTGTCGTGCTCGCGCCTGGCGGTGCCGGCCAGCAAGCCCTGGAGCTCACCGACCCCGTCAAGGTGACCGCCTTGGCCGTCGCGCTGACCCCCGAAGGGGATGTTGTCGGCTCGTCGGCGTCCATCAGCGTCGCGGTGGCGCCCAACGGATCCGGTCACGTCTTCATCGACACCCGGCCCCTGGCTGGCACGGACATGCAGGGTTCAGCGCGCATCGCGGCCCGCGTGGCCTCGGCGCTCACCGGCTACACCCTGGAGGACCACGATTTCTTCTTCGTCGTGCGCAGCGAGAGCCCCATCATCGCAGGACCGTCGGCAGGCTCGAACATGGCCCTGGCGACCGTGGCCGCCCTGCAGAACGCGCACTTGGAGCCCGGCCAGGAGCCCTGGGATGCTGATGAGCGGGTCATGACCACGGGCACCGTCAGCCCGGACGGATCCATAGGCCCCGTCGGAGGGATCCTGGAGAAGGCCCGGGCTGCCCAGCAGTCCGGCGCCGAGCTCTTCCTGGTGCCGGAGGGCCAGGGCACCTACACGCCACGCCTGCCGGGCCAGCCTGCAGACCCGGACCGGGACCCGGTGGACGTGGCATCCTACTGCCAGGAGGAGCTGGGCATCACGTGCCAGGAGGTCGGGGACATCGAGGGGCTCGTGGAGCTGGCCACGGGCCATACCTTCGTCCAGCCGCCCCTGGGCGAGCCGCCGAGCACGGCGGAGTTCCGGGAGACGCTGGCACCCCTGGCCGACGAGCTCGTGGACAACGCGCGCCGGTTCCAGGAGGTTTGGGATCGGCTCAACAGCTCCAGCCTGAGCGCGCAGGCCCAGGAGGTCGTCCGGGATCGGCTGCTTCAAGCCCGCGAGCTCGCCCAGCAAGCCGACGGGTTCGTAAACACAGATGCGTTCTACAGCGCGGCCAGCCGGGCGTTCTCTTCGTCGATCCAGACGCGGCATGCCGAGCTCCTGCTCGATCACTTCGAGAGCGGGCGCAGCCTCGACCAGGTTGAGGACGCCATCCGGCGCGCCAACGGGATCGTGCGCGAGGCCGAGATCGCAGCCGGCCAAGCCGAGGTCGACGGCATGCACACCCTCTACACGGTGGGTGCCGCTCAGGAGCGCGTCACCGACGGCGAGTCGCGGGTGGCCGCGGCGTGGGAGGCGTTCAACCGGACCGAGATCACCGAGTCCCTGTTCAACGTGGCCTGGGCCGTCGAGCGCTCAGCCACCGTCCACTGGTGGCTCTCCCTCTCCGATGCCTTCGGGGATGGCCCGGAGCTCCCTGTGCCGGTCGACCAGCTGGCCACAGAGTTCCTCGATCTGGCCGATGAGACCCTGGTCTACTCCGGCGAGGTGCTCGGCATCCAGGGCGGGCCGCCGAGAGCGGCCGAGAAACTCAGCCAGGCCCGCCAGGACGACCAGCGAGACTTCCACGCTGCCGCGGTCATCGAGGCCAGCGAAGCCCAGGTCATCGCCGCGCTCACCCTGGAGCTCGCCTCGGGCGAGCCCACCGAGGACCGGCTGAACGCAAGCCGGGAGGAGGCCGCCCGAGCCATCGAGAAGGCGCGGGGACGCGGCGTCGAGCCGATCTTGCCCATCGCCATGTTCGAGTTCGGCGGCGCCCAGGAGGACCCGGCCATCGCGCTCGAGTTCTACCGCACCGCCCGCGTGCTCGCAGGCCTCTCCCAGGTCCTCACAGGCCAAGCCGAGCCCACACCGTCCAAGTTCATCGGCGAGTGGGAGTCGCCGGAGGCCAGAGACCACGGGCTCGCAACGGATGTGTACAAGTCAGTGGCCGTGGGCTGGTTCGCCATCGGCGTGTTCACCACCTCAGCCCTGATCGTCTTCGGCATGGCGTTGCGCGCCCCGAAGGACTGAAGAGCGTCGGCCGGCGCGGGTATGAGGAACCGACCTGATGCTCGATCACGGTTCTCTGGCGCCGGGGCGCGCTTAGGCCCGGAGCCGCTTGAGCACCGCTCGCGCGTGCTCGCTGGGGTCGATGCCGTGCTCGGCTGCCACGAGCAGGGCGGCCGCATCCAGGGTGAGGCTCTCCCCCAGGCGGTCCTGTTTGGCGTTGACCTCGGCCACGGCGGCCTTGCGATCCCCGTCCAGATGCTCGGCGATGGCATCGAGCAGGCGCTCCAGCACGGGCTGATCTTCTGGGGGGGCGGCTGGGCCAGGCGGCTCGGCCTCCTCGTTGGTGGCCGGATCCGTCCCCGCTTCAGCCTCCATCTCCATGGCTCCTTCCGGCTCCGGGGTCTCCGTGGTCTCCCGGCTCTCCGCGGCCTCTGTGGCTGGCGTCTGCGTCTCAGCGGTCTCAACGGTCTCGAAGAGCTCGTCCCCTGGTCGGAACCCGAAGGCCACCTCGATCTCGTCGGGATCGAACTGGGCGACCAGCTCGTCTCCGTCCCGGGCGAGGTAGCCAGCGTTGAGACCCCGGTTGAGCAGGTTGCGTGCCCGGCTCGGCTTGGTCCAGTTCAGGGTGAGGCTCATGACCTTGGCCAGCTCGGTCTCAGGCGCTCGTCCATCCTTGAACCGGCGGAAGAGCAAGGCCAGGGCTTGCTGGACCTGCGTGGTCAAAGGACCCCCTCCATGCCCTCGTCGGTATCCTCGTCCTCGCGGCGCTGGTGCTCGATGGGCCCAGCCCACACCTCTCCCGAGAGCCTCGCACCCTCGAGCAGCGCGGTGGAGACGAGCGCCCCTTGGTAGCCGAGCCCCTTGAGCACCTCGAGATCACGCTGCTTGGCCACGCCACCGGCGAAGTACGCGCCCGATGCGTGGCTGCGGCCGTGCCACGCCACCGACCGGTCCACGCCCATGGCGGTGCCCGCGCGATCCAGGTCCACGACCACGATGGGCACGCGAAGCCGCTCGGCTTGGGAGACGAGCTCAGGAGGGGTGGAGGGCCAGCCGGGGTTCTGCACGAGCTCCTGGTCCTGGAACTCAAGGCCCAGGGCCACGTTCTCCGAGAGGCGCACGGCCTCCTCGAGGGTCTCTGGCCCCGTGGCGGTCTCGTACCGGATGGTCACCTGCTCGGCTCCAGCGATGAGCAGGTCCATCACGTCCTTGTGGCTCCGGGGACCCGCATCTGCCCAGACTGGAACGCTCTTGGCCAGCTCCTGGACGAGGGCGTGCTCAGCCTTGTTCCGGCTCAGCCCGTCCAGGTCGACCAGGTAGATGGCCTCCCAGTCGTCCGAGAAACGGCGGGCGACCTCACGCAGATCTTCCTGGATGGGTTGGGCATCCGGTCCGACCAACCGCCCGCGTTGGGCGTGGATGACCGGGAGCACCTCGATGGGGGACGATGCCACGCCGCCGCACCGGGGCAGCCCCCTTTGAACCCACCGGTGATCGGCTTGCTCCCCTGTCGCCTTCACGGTCGTGTCGGCTTCGCGGTGGCCTCGGTCGCTGGCCCACTCAGCGCCCGCTGGCGTCCTGGCCCGCCAGGCGCATGCACGTGCTCGTCAAGTGCGCGACCCGGTTGCCCTCATTATCGTGGACGGTGCACTCCAGCAGCCCGAGCTTGCGCCCGGCCTGGAGCACCTTGGCCTGAGCGAAGAGCTCACCGGTCCAGAAGGGGCGAAGGAAGTTCGCCTTGAGCTCCACCGTGGTGAAGCTCTCCCCCTCGCCCAGGATCGTCGCGAATGCACAGCCCATGGCGGCGTCTGCCAGGTCGCACAAGATGCCACCGTGGAGCGTGCCCATGGGGTTGGCGTGCTCGGGCTTGGCCTCCATACGGAACCGAGCCGTGCCCTCCCCGATCTCGGTGAGCTGGAGGCCTAGCAGCTCGCCCACCGGCGGCGGGGATCGCTCGCCGGCGATGATCTCCTCGAGCATCTTGCGCTGGCTCATCCGGACACCTCCGGTTCGTATGGCTCCTGGAAGTGTTCCGGACCGCGCCGGCCGGATGGCGGTTGAAGGTCGTGGAGCCGGGCCGCAAGGAGTAGCCGGTTCTCACGGCTCCGTTCGGAGCCGTGGAACTTCCACGGATCTTCGATCCGTGAGAAGAGGCTACTTCGAGGACCCGGGTCCGCGGCATGGACCAAACGATCAGTCAAGCGCCCAGGCGGCCGGCCCAGAGGGTGGCCCCCTGGCCGCGCCGCGCAGCGTCGCCGGCGTGTCATCTCCGATCGTCCTGCCGACGGCCAGGCCCAGCACGTCCCCGGCGGGGGGCGTGCGGTCCGTACGAACGCTGCGCGTTCGTACAGGATGGCCACGCGGCCGGGATAACCTCCAGGAGTCATACTAGCTCTCCTGCTCAACCAGCGCGCGCACCTGGTCCAGGCCGGCCTCGCCGAGCTCTCGGGCGCGCTTCTCGTCGCGCGCCTCGGCGTACACGCGCACCAGGGGCTCGGTGCCGCTGGGCCGCACGAGCACCCAGCCGTCGGCGTGGATGGCCTTGACGCCGTCGGTGGTGTCGACCTCGTCGGCCTCCACGGTCTCGGCGAATGCTGCCAGCACGGCTTGCTTGGCGTCCTCGGGGCAGGTGACCTTGAGCTTGACGAGGTGGTAGGTCGGGACCTCGTCCAAGAGCTCCGCGAAAGATCGCGAGCTCTCGGCCACGTGCTTGGTGAGGAAGGCAGCCGTCATGGTGCCGTCCCGGCAGTACTGGTGGTCGGGGAAGATGAGGCCCCCGTTCTCCTCGCCGCCGAACACGGCCCGGTCGGCCTTCATGGCTTGGGCCACGATGGGGCTGCCGACCTTGGTGTACTTCACCGTGCCACCCTTGGCGCGGACGTGGTCTTCCACGCACTGGCTGGAGGCCACGGGTGTGACCACGAGCCCGCCGCCGTTCTCCTCGACCTTCATGCCGGCCACAAGCGCCAGGATGCGCTCGCCGGGCACGTAGGCCCCGTCGCCGGTGATCATCACGCAACGGTCCGCGTCCCCGTCGAGCACGACGCCGAGGTCCGCGTCCATGGCGCGAACCGCGGCCAGCGTACCGGCCAGGTTCTCTGGCGTGGGTTCGCTGGCGTGCCCGGGGAAGCTGCCATCGAGCTGGGCGTTGAGCGTGATCACCTGGACGCCAAGACGGCGCATGATCTCCGGAGTGATCGTGCCAGCCGCGCCGTTGGCGCAGTCGATGACCACCGTGAACCCGGAGCCCTCCAGGCTCCCCTCACCCACATGGCGCAACACGGCCTCGGCGTAGCGCTCGTTGACCTGTGGGTCGATGGTCGGCGAGGCGACCTCGGACCACCCGGCCTGGGTGAAGTCCTCGTCGAAGTAGCGGTCCTCGATGGTGTCGACCTCGTCGTCCACGAGCTCGGTCCCATCGCTGCTCACCACCTTGATGCCGTTGAACGCTGGCGGGTTGTGGCTGGCGGTGATGATGGCGCCGGCCGTGTAGTCGCCGGTCTTGACGCTGAACTGGATCGCTGGCGTGGGCACCACGCCGGCGTCCACGGCCCGGGCCCCGCTGGCCATCAGGCCTGCCATGAAGGCGTGCTGGAGCATGGGCCCACTGGTCCTGGAGTCCCGACCCACCAGCACCGGCCCATCCGTCCACGAGCCCACCGCGCGACCCAGGCGAAGCGCGAGCTCGGGGGTCATAGCCTCGCCCACGATCCCGCGCACGCCGTTGGTGCCGAACAGGCGTCCCACTCAGATCACGCCCCTTGTCGCTGCCGTTGCTTGCTCTGCTGGGATGTCCACGTCCCCCCCAAGGCGCACATCGCTCAAATCTGCTCCGGGCGCCACGCTCACACCATCGCCCACCACGCACCGGACGAGCCGGGCATCCTCGCCGATCTCGGCCCCCTGGCCCACGATGGTGTCCTCCAGGCGGGCCCCCGGGTCCACTCGGGCGTTCTCGAGGAGCACGGAGCGGATCAGGCTGGCACCGGCCTCCACGCCTGCACCGTCCCCCAGGCAAGCCCAACCCTCCCAGCGACCCTCCATGCGCGCTCCATCCCCGACGAGCAGCTCGCCATCGAGGATGGCGGCGTGGGCCTCGAGCAGAAGCCCGGGTCGCCCACAGTCCACCCAGTACCCCTCGAAGGGGACCCCGAGCAAGGTCTCCCCCTGCTCGAGCAGGGCCGGGTAGATCTCGCGCTCCAGGCTCACCTTGCGCCCGGAGGGGATGTGGTCCAGGATAGCGTGGTCGAAGCAGTACGTGCCTGCGTTGATGAGATCCGAGGGGGCCTGGCCGGGCTCGGGCTTCTCGACGAACCGGGTGATCCGGTCACCGTCCAGGGCCACGACCCCGAAGGCGCTCGGATCATCGACCTGCCAGAGCGAGATGACGCCCATGGCTTGGGCCTTCTCTCGCTTCGAGACCATCTTGGAGAGCGGCGTGCTGGCCAGCACGTCGCCGTTGAAGCAGAGGAACGGGCCCGTGAGCTCGTCCTCCACGTTCTTGATGGCCCCGCCCGTCCCCAGGGGCTCGGTCTCCTCGACCACCACGAGCTCGACGCGGTGGTCCAGCGCCTCGGCCCACGCTTGGAGATCCTCGATACGGTAGCCGGCGGCCAGCACAGCGCGATCCACCTCGTCTGGCAGGCTGCCGAGGATGTGGCCGATCATGGGCTTGTTGGCCACCGGGATCAAAGGCTTGGGCCGCGTGTAGGTCAGCGGCCGCAGCCGCGTGCCGAACCCACCGGAGAGGATCACCGCTTCCATGGTAACGGGTTGGAGCATGGACGCTCTCCTTTACCTGTTTGCGGTGGCCGAACACGTGCTCCGTGGGCGCGCGAGCACGGCCGGCAGCTCAGGCCCGTAGGCCTCCGAGCTAGGTCCAAGGGACCTTGGCCGTGGCCGCGGGATCGACCCACGCCAGGGAGACGCTGGTGCCGTCCGGGCCGAGATGCACCGTGTTGGTCGCCTGGCCGGCGGTCTCGGCGGGCACGATGCCGGTGGGGTTGTAGCAGCCGCCCCGGTGGTCGTCCCAGCAGTGGAAATCACCAGCCAGCCCGTTGGTGTTGGCGGAGTCCTGGCTGGCGATCAAGAGGGTGATGCGGTGGCCCTCGTCGACGACCACGGCGGTGGGCATGAGTTGGATGTCCCACGTGTAGCGCGTGCCGGGCTCCATGTCCCACCACTCGTCCTCGGGGCCCCAGGAGTGGCTATCGGCGTAGCCGTGGCTGATCCACTCCCATGAGCCATCCGGGGCCTCGTCGAGTAGGTAGGCGACCCATTTGGTCTCGGCCATATCACTGGAGGCGACCAGCTCGACGCTGGGGGCACCGTTGACCAGGCGGGGGGCTTCTAGGGGATCGGTGCGGAACGCGACGTGCGCGTTCTCCCACTGGCCACGGTCTGCACCGGTGCGGTCCATGTACGAGACCTCACCAGGCTCGGCCGCGCGATCGGCCAGGCCGCCTTCGGGAGTGGCGTTCAAGCGGAGCTGATCGCTGGGCTCCAGGGGCCAGCTCTCACCTTCGTGCCACGTCCCCGTGGAGTCCTCGACCAGCACGCGCGGCTCCGCCCACAGGCCGTTGTCGATCCCGAACAAGGTGGCATCCAACCACCGGTGCCGGAGGTCCTGGAAGGTCTCGGCGGGGTGGCCCTCCATGTCCGGCCAGCCGTGGTACCACCAGCCCAGCACCATGTGCTTGGGCGCATCGTCCTCCAGGGCGTCCCAGTAGAGCTGGGTGTGGTCCGGGTGGACGTTGAGATCCACGAAGCCATGGGTCATCAGAAGCGGTGCTGTGGCTTCCGCGGCGTGGCGGGAGAGGTCGCGATCCGCCCACAGATCGGTGAACGGGCCCTCGAGCTGGCCGTACTGCACGAGCGTCTGGCCCGTGCACGGCGCGGCTTGCGCTTGCAGGCCGTTCGGGTCCGCGTACATGGCTGGCTCGAGCTCGATGAGCTGGTAGAACTCGTTGATCTGCTCGAGCCGGGCGCCCTGGAGCCACTGGTCCTGGTAGTAGCTCACGACTGGGGCGTGTGCCAGGGCGGCTGTGAGGTCGGCATCGGCGGCGTGGGCGACGACCGAGCCCATGCCGGGGTGGCTCACACCGTCGGTGACGATGGTGCCGTTGCTCCAGGGCTGGGAGCGGATCCAGTCGGTGAACACACGGGCGTCGGATCGATCCTTGGCGCCGCCGAAGTCCAGGCAGCCCTCGGATCCGTTCGTGCCTCGGGCATCCGCCTCGACGTAGGCTGCACCCCGCAACACATAGTCGGCCCAGGCAGGGCTGGGCCCGCTGGTCCCGTCCACGGGGTTCGAGCTCCGGCCGGACTGGTAGGGGGTGAGCTGCAAGAGCGTGGGGACCTTGGCATCCGAGTCAAGGCTCGTCGGGAGATGCAGGGTCAGGGAGAGCTGGGTCCCGTCGTCGGCCTCGAGGTACACCACGGAGCTCTCGATGCCATCGAAGATGGGCTCGCTGAGGGTCTGCTTCCACGCCTCAGGAGAGAGGCGCTCGGGGCCCTCATCGGAGGCCGCACTCGGCTCGGCGGGGTCCTCGGTGGCCCCGAGGCAGCCGGCCAAGCCGGCGCTGAGCATCAACAACGTGATCAGGATCGCTCGCATCGTCTCAGGCCTCCATCTCAGCCCCGCCGCTTGAGCGCGACGACGGCTGCAGAGATGCCGAGCGTCGAGAGCAGTGCGAGTGCGCTAGGACCGGGCACGCCGTTGCCATCGTCGTCCACGCTGTTGGCCTCCAGGGCGCCGTCGGTGGCGATGCGCACCTCGCGGATGCCGTAGCCGGGGTTGTAGATGCCCGACTCGGTGCTCTTGGCGAAGACCTGGAGCTTGCCGTAATCGTAGCCCGGCGTGGGCTCGGGCACGTCGAGGACATCGATGGTCATGGTGACCGGCTCGGTGTACTCCCAGTGGAGCTGGGGCCGCGTCGGGTCATCCGCCGAGGCCTGCGGGCACTCCGGGCACGCGATGGTCTCGACCTCGATGGTCGCCGGCTCGATGCTCATCTGGGCCCACGCGGGCATGCGCGGGAAGGTGAACTGGATCACGATGGGGGTCTGAGGGTCCGGTGGCACGTAGCCCTCGTCGTCGGCATCGAACCAGTACGTCACCGTCCCATCGAAGACGATCTGGTCGCCTGATGTCGCATCGACCGGGTCGCGCGTGAGCTCCTCGAAATCGAAGAGGATGCGCGGGTTGATCTCACCACAGGGCGGCGCACAGGCGCTGGCCGGGGCCAGAGCCTGGGCCTCGTCCGTGGAGCTAAATGCCACATCGGCAGCGCCAGCCAGCGGGGTAAGGAGGACGAACGCTGTGACGACGAGAGCCAGCCTCATGGGTACCACTCAACCTCGATGCCAGATGGGGATACTAAAGGTTTCTGGCGGGCGTCTTCACCAACGGGGCTCGCATCGATCAACTCGTGCTCGCTCCCAGCGGACCAACGACCATCTCGTCCATGACGATCCGCCCTGGCTGTTCACCGGCGCCCCAGGCGTTGCCGGCGGCCACCACATCCCCGATGGCGATCTCGGCTGTCTGCGCGAGCAGGGGCGCGTGCACCGGGACGCCTGGCGCGCCGTTGACGCTGATGCGCAGGGTGGAGCTGGATGGGTCGGTCTCGACGTCCACGATGGTCCAGGCGTCCGTGGAGGTCGCCAGGTCCTCGGCCACCGTGGTCGTCATCCCGGGCCCCGTTGTCGCCCGCAGCGCGGCCAGGATCGGCAGATCAGCGCCCGTGACCGCCGTGGTCAGGCTAAGCACCCACGTTGGCGCTCCCGTGCCGTCCAGCCCGGCCAGCACCGCCGCGTCCATGGGCGCGAGCTGGTCGGGACGGACGGCCAGGTGGACCTCGGTGGGGAGATCGGTGGACCAGCCGGTGGCCGTGGCCGCGAAGGTCCGCAGCGTCGGATGGGGTGAGAGGACCACGTGTCCGTACGTCCCGTGTGCGCCCTGGGCGATCGACCGCTCGGGGGGAGAGCCGTGGTTGACCAAGTAGGGTCCCACGCCGGGATCGATCTGGCCCACGTCGGTGACCAGGCGCCAGTCGGCCGGCCACGCATCGTCTACGCCCGGGAGGAAGGAGTCATGGAGGCCGGCCCCCGGAGAGCTCACGGTCACCAGGTCGATCCCACGGGCGACCCCTGGCGAGACCAGCTCGATGCGATCCAAGGGATTGGCGCTGGTGGCCGGGACCGTGAACCCATCGTACCCGGTCCAACTGTTGGGCGCCACCGTCACTGAAGTGCCATCCAGGGCGAAGCTCCACACGCGAGCTTGGCCCCAGAACGCGTTGCCGATGAAGATGTACCCGTCGGGGCCCTTGAGATACAGGCCGCTGCCGGTGGCCGAGAGCTCTCCGATGACCCCGCCGTCAGCATCCAGGAACCGGAGGATGGGACCCTCCGCCAGAACCTGGGTCGCGTGCTCGGTGCGCAAGGCCAGCCCCACGTTCACCGGCCCTCGTGCGTCCAAGCTCGGCGACAACAGGCGGGCAGGATCGCTCTGGGTCCCGCCGGACAGACGCAGCACGGTGAGCTCATCGTCCGTGAGCAGCTCAGTGGTGCCGTGGCCCCCGACCAGGGTCCAGGCGCTGTCCTCATCGAGGGGGTCGAACCAGAACGTCTCGCTCGAGTCCTGGCCGAGCATGCCCCCCGCGGGGCCGCCCAACATGAGGCTGGCGGCGGCCAACAGGACGGCGATTCCCCTCCTCCATGGATCTCTCAACGGCACTCCTCCCGAGCCTCAAGGAGCGCTAAACGGTCATATAATGGTTGCTGTGTGCGGGATGGGGCCTGCGGGATGAGGGATGGCTTAGTGCCCGTTGAGCGCCTTCTTGGCGCCCTCCACATCGTCGACGATGAAGACGATCTCCCCGCGCTCGGCATCCGGTGAAGCGCCGAAGATGAACTCCACGTTCACGCCCGCGCGGCCGAGCGCCTGGAGCTTCTCGGCCAGGGCCCCTGGCGTGTGCCCGATGTGGATCATCACACCCTCGAGCTTCTGGACCGGATGGCCGGCCTCCTTGAGGACCTCGTAACCCTTGGCAGGATCGCTGACGAGCAGCCGGGCCACGCCGACCTCAGACTGGGCATCGCCCACGACCGCTTCGATGTTCAAGCCCGCGTTCCCGAGGGTGGTGGCCACGTGGGCGAACGCCCCGGGTTCGTTCATGAGAGCAACGGAGAGGAGTTGGACCATGGGAGCACGTCGCACATCGATTCCGGGCGCATGAAATAAACATTTACCTCGTGGCATGCACGGATGGCGCGCCGGAGGGGCGCGCACGTGGCTGGCGAGTCCGTCAGCCCTCGAAGCTACCCAGGGTCTTCTGGGTCGCGTGCAGCTGAGGCACCATGGGCAACAGCTCGTCCAGGTCGAGCTCGCAGTACTCCAGCCCCTTGTCCTTGAGGTAGAAGTGCGCCTTCTCGGAGAGGCCAGGCGCGGCGAGCAGGCCGCGCACCTCGCCGTGGACCTTGCGCTCCTTCTCCACGTACCGGTAGAGCTGGGTAGCCTCCTTGATCCCGGCCGTGCGGCGCTTGACCTCCACCACCACGCGCCCGCCGTGGACATCGTGGCCGTAGATGTCCATGGGCCCGCGCCTGCGATCCACCTCCATGTCGTAGGGCTGGAAGCCCTCCTCGATCAGATGCGGATGGAGGCGCAGCAGTTCGGCGATGTCGGCCTCCGTGCCCAACAGCTGCAGGTCCTCCCAGTCGCGAAGCATGAAGGCCGCGGCGAAGTGCACCTCCTCGAAGGCGATGGTGACGATCTCCTTGGGCGAGGCGCGCTCGATGGTGACCACGAGCATGGGCTGATCCTCGTCGAGCTCTTGGACCGCCACCGCCGTGGATGTGGGGCCGGGTTGCCAGTTGATGGGCTTCGTGCCCACGTCCGTGTGCACCAGCAGCGTCCCATCGGGCTTGAAGAGCACGAGCCGCTCGCCGGAGGCCAGGGTGGACTGGGCCCGGCCCTGGTAGTCGATGGTGCACCCGCCCACGAGCTGGAGCATGCGGTGGCCCACGTGCGAGCGGATGAAGGCGCACGCCTCGCTGGGGGGTGGGTTGGTCAGGAGCTCCGGCGCGTCCACGGCCAGGCAGACAGCGCCAAGGGCTTGAGGGTGCTGGGAGGGTTTCGGGTGGAGCTGATGGGGGGTGCGGGGGC
>CAYNEI010000001.1:0-291347 GCA_964396185.1 uncultured Thermoplasmatales archaeon | reverse complement strand
GCCATCGGCATCCCAGGAGCTGATGTAGGCGCTGGCCACGCTGATGTCGGTGAAGTACATGTTGCCGGCATCGTCGATGGCGAAGTCGCCCTCGATGCCGTAGTTGTCCCGGAGCACGTCGCCCTCGAGCAGATCGAAGGTCTCGCCGCCGTCACGGCTCACCCAGATGGGCGGGGACTCACCCACACAGCAGACACCGCTGACGTAGATGGTGCCGTCACCAGCCAGCTCGATGGTGGGCTCGCTGGCCCCGCAGTTGTACTGGTCGCACGTGGCCGGCTGGTCAGCCAGATAGGCCCGTCCGAGCAGCTTCGCCTCGCTCCAGGCCAGCTCCTGGAGATCGCCGATGGGGTCCGGAAGGCTCTGCTCCCCGACGGGGTCGTCGTCCTGGCCGATGCACCCGGCCAGCGCGGCGGTGAGGGAGAGCAGGGTGACAGCGAGCACGGTGGTTCGGGGGAACATGGATAGCCAGCCAGGTGGGCTAGGGGGTCATAAGCCTTGTTGGCGCACCCTTGGGCGAGGGCGGTGCTCGCCAAGCTCGGCCGCTCTCGCTGGGCCCACAAGCTTCATCAGCCCCACGCCCATCGCTGCCGTATGACGATGGCAGGCTACCCGACCCACGATGGTGAGGTGGACTGGGAGACCCGCGACCCCGCCCCACCCGCCGAGGAGGGGGATCTTGAGGAGCTCACCGCGCGCGTGCTCGACGAGCAGGCCCGCATGTTCGACCGGATGCAGGCGCTCTTCCGCTTGCGCGCCATGAAGACACCCGAGGCCGTCGAGGCCATCGGGGAGGCCATGCGAGAGCCGGCCTCCTCGCTGTTGCGCCACGAGGCCGCCTACATCTTGGGCCAGATCGCCGACCCATCCGCGATCGAGGTGCTCCACGAGAGCCTGCTTGAGGACGAGCATCCCATGGTGCGCCACGAGGCCGCCGAGGCGCTGGGCAACATCAACGACGACCGCGTGATCCCCATCCTGTCGCGTTCGCTGGTGCACGATGACGCCATCGAGGTGCGCGAGTCCTGCCAGGTGGCCCTCGACAACCTGGCGTGGCTGCGCTCGGACAAGCTGGACTACGAGTGATCCCATGGCTGGCCCCACGTCTGGTGACCCTGCCCCGCCTTTCGAGTTGCCCAACGCCGACGGCGAGCTGGTGAGCCTGGCGGATTTCGAGGGCCAGTCCCTGGTGCTCTACTTCTACCCCAGCGACTTCACGCCCGGGTGCACGCGAGAGGCCTGCAGCTTCCGGGATGCTCGCCAGGAGTTCCAGCAGGCAGGTGCTGCGGTGGTGGGCATCAGCAAGGACGACCCGGGCACCCATGCCAAGTTCAAGGGCAAGTACGAGCTCGACTTCCCCCTGCTCTCAGATGTGGACGGCCTGGTGCACGAGGCCTACGGAGCCACGGGCTTGCTGGGCCGCCGGACCACGTTCGTCATCGACCAGGACGGCCGCATCGTGGAGCGGATCCGCTCCCCCCTGCCGGGCCCGCACGTGCGCAAGGCGCTTGATCAGGTGAACGAGGCGTGAGACGCCCGGCCGGTACCTCGACACCCTCAGGGACTGGCTGACCGTGGGCTCCCTGGACCCCGGCGTGCCTGTGCTCGCCGGCAAGGACGTGGACGAGCGCATCCGCCAAGGTCAGCCCCTCATCGTGCTCTACTACGGCGACTGGTGCGGCTACTGCCGCGTCTTCCTCCCTGACTGGCACGCGGAGCTCGATCGGCTGCCCATGCCCGCCGTCGCCGTGAACATGGGACCCCACGGTGACCCGGCTTGGGACGAGCACCGCATCGCCGCGGTGCCTACGGTCATCGCATTCAACCACGGCTCAGAGGTCGACCGGGCCCACGGGCGACGCGGCATCGGGCTCAGTAGGGCGGATCTGGAGGGCCTCATCGAGCGGCTGGGCTGAGGGCCCGGCCGCACCGCTAGAAATCCCGAGGCATGGCGGTCCAGACCCGCTTGGGCCGCTTGGCATCCCGCACGATCTTGTCGGCCAGGAAAGGCAGGTAGCGCTGGCTGGGCCCTGGCTCAAGCAGCTCGCGCACCCGGGGCTGGCCTGGCGCGTGGTCCTCGAGGCCATCGGCGCGCTGGAAGCCCGGGCCCTCAGGTGGAGCCACGGCGAGCAGGCCGACGTTGCGCGAGCGCAGGGTCGAACTCTGGCGCATCACCTTGGGGACGTGGATGAGCGGGAGCGCGATGTAGGTGTAGAGCGCGCCGAGCTGGTAGGCCATGGCCTGGACGGTGGCCTTGCGCCAGTCGGTCAGCTTGAGCTCAACGGCCAGGGTGTCCTCCTCGGTGAAGGCGAACAGGTCCGCGATGCGGCCGTTGATCCACACCTCATCGCGCACGCTGTACCCCTGGGCTTCCAGGTAGCCGCGAACGGGTGCGCGCAGGTCCTCCTCGGCCGTCGGCCACTCCGCCACGCAAGGGGCTAGGCGTGCGATGGGAAGAAGGAGGCGGGTGGGGGTTGGGTGGAAGTTCCAGGTACCCTTGGCTCACGGGAGCTTGTCTTGCCTGGTCTGCCAGCTCGGATCAACACTGTCGAGGGTCTTGGACCGTAGCTCCTTGTAGGCATGCTCGGCCAGGGGTACCATGTTGACCACATCCGCCCGGTTGTACTCGAGCAGGGTCTCAAGCGCTACGCGATCCCCGCGTTCGTAGCGGCGCCAGAGGCGCACGGCCTCGTAGCCGCCCATGTCCTCGAGCTCGCCCTCCCGGCCCATGCCGAGCTGCTTCTCGATGGACTTCAAGCCGCCCTTGATGCCCAGCTTGCGGAAGGCGCCCATGAGGTCGATGTGGGGGAGGTGGCTGGCTCTCACGCCGAACTCGCGCTCCAGGAAGGGTATGTCGAAGCGGCGGCCGTTGAAGGTGACCAGACAACTCGCCTCGTCCACGATGGCTTGGATCGCCTCTTTGTCGAGGTCGTCGCCGCGCACGAGGAGCTCGGTTCCGCGGGCGGGTGTATGGGTGCCGACCACGGTGGTGCGCCCGGACGGGTAGGAGAGGCCCGTGGTCTCGATGTCCAGGTAGAGGGCTTTCTCGCCGGCCTCCTCGAGCAGGCGCCAGGTCTCGTTGGTGGGGAGCCAGCGGGCGAACGGGGCGGTGTGGCCGTTGCCCAGGTGGGTCTCGGCCAGAGTGAGCTGTCGGGCGTGCGTGTCGGCGCGGCGCCGGACGCGCGAGGGGAGCTGGCTGGGATCGGCGTCGTGGAAGCACGTCCAGGAGCGGATGCCGTGTTGCCAGAGCGCGCGCTCGGTCTTCTCGCCCACGCCGGATAGCAGGATGAAGGAGTTGCGAAGCACGAGTTCACCGGTCAGGAGAGGTCCTTCTCGAGCTGGACGCGGTAGGGGTGGAACCCGATGGCCTCCATGGCCTCGGCCTCCTCTGGATGGTCGGCGAAGGTGTGGACGCTGAGCACCGAGAGGCCCCGATCCCGCGCCCACGTTTCCAGATCACTGATGAGCGCCTCAGCCACGCCCTGGCGGCGGTGGTCTGGGTCCACGTAGATGGCCCGGACCTCTGCGGCCTTCTCGCTGGGCAGCCACGGGTCGCGCTTGGTCTCCACTGCGATGGCCACGCCGGCGAGTCCGTCGCCGGCCTCCGCGATGCGCACGACCCCTGAGCCGCCCTTGGTGACGGCGTTGACGTAGGCGGGGAAGTGCTCGGAGAAGTCCCCGCGAAGCACGAGGTTGCTCTCGAACCGGCCCCGGGCCTTGGCCAGGGCTTGGATCATGCGGTGCACGTCCTCAGCATCCTCGGGCGTGAATGCGCGGGTCTCCAGCGTGGTGGAGCGTTCGGTGGGCATCGTAGCCAACATGGGCTCCCCAGCCTTTTCACTGTTGGGCCGGGTGCCCCTACCCCTCTACCGAGCCAACGGATCGGCTTGGAGCGCGTAGAGCCCGGTTTGGAGGTCGGCAGCGAAGGTGACCCCGTCCTTGGCCACGGCGTCCATGACCACAGGGATGCCAGCCAGGTTCCAGCCGAGACAGCAGTCCTCGGCATCCGGCCGGAAGCCAGTTTCCTCGTGGGGCAGGATCGCTCCCACGATGGCCGGGTCGGCCTGGCGCTCTTGGGTGGTGATGTCGAGCACCCAGACGCCGCCGTGGTAGTGGCTGAGGTGGACGTAGCCGTCCTCGATGCGGAAGAAGTGGGCGCTGAAGAGCAGCTCGTCGGCTCCAGCACCGGCTGGGTTGACCCACGTCGAGCGGAGGGGATCAGGCGCGTCCATGTCGGTGAGGTCGAGCACCCAGATCGGTGATGGGGTGTCGAGATGCCGGTCCTCGAAGACCTCGCTACCGACGACAACGACGCGGCGGTCGTCGATCCAGGCCGCCTCCACGGTGTGGGTGTACCAGGGTGCTCCGTCGCCCTGGGGGACCCAGGTGGTCAAGAGTTGGGGGGCCTCGGGGGCGTTGATGTCGAGGACGTGGAGACCTTGGTAGGCGTACGCGATGTAGAGCAGGGGCCCCAGCTCGGGGTCGTGGACGGCACGCATGTCGTGGGCGTAGACGGCACGCAGGCCCCAGGAGACGTAGTCGCCTTCGTTGTCGTAGTCCGGGGGGTTGGTGAGCTGGTCGCCGGCGAAGGTGTACTGGCCGACCTTGACCAGGCTCACGCCCGTGGGTGCTTCCACCAAGCGGAAGGTCTGGACGCCGTAGTTGAGGGCGAACACGTAGATCGTACCGTCGATGGTGATGGTCTCCACCGTGTGGGCCCCGCTGTCCATGGGCATGTAGGCGACCTCCTCCATGCTGGCGGGGTCGCTGGCGTCGATGACGCGCACGCCGGGCTCCTGGGCCTGCACGTCGCCCTCGTTGGCCAGGAAGACGTACTGGGCGTCCTCGCTCACGGCGATGCTGCGGTCCCCGCCCACAGCGGTGGGGCTGCGCCATTCGCCCAGCACGGTCATGTTGGTGGGGTCGGAGACGTCCACCACGGCGAAACCGGGGTTCTCACCCAGGGTCGAGGAGGCGAAGATCGTGTCGCCGCGGATGGCCAGCGCGTGCACGCCTGAGGCCTCGCCAGGCTCTGCGAGAGCCAGGTGGTCGAGCTGGTCCATCTGGAAGGAGACGTTGTGGTGCGCTGGGGAGGCGTGGTCGTGTGCCTCGTTGCTGGCTACCATGTCCTGGAAGATCCGAGAGCGCTGCTCGGGCGGGATCTCGGTCTCGTCGGTCTCGTTGCCGAGGTCCACCTCGTCGCTGAGACAGCCGACCAGGGCGGTCGAGAGCAGCCCCAGGGCCAAAAGCCAGGCTCGCGCGGTTCGCACCATCGAGCCCGCAACCTGCGGAGGGGGTTCTTGAGGCTTTGGGCACACGGGTTGCGCGTCAGAGGGGTGGCCGGCTCGCCAGACCGAGCCAGCAGGCTCGGAAGGGGGCGGCCACTAGGCCGCGCATTTGCTCGATGGTCCTTCTCCACCAGCGCGCTCGATGACGGGGTGGTTCCTCAGGGGTTCGGATCCGGATGTTTCGTAGCCGGTCGACCAGCGGCCCTCCGCCCGATCGGGGGTCGGGCCGCTGGTCGCCGGGCGCAACCCGAACGCCCGGGCCTGATCGTACAGTGGGCCAGGCTCGGGCGTTCGGGGCGCCCATCCTTCGGCAGCCGCTGCGCTATCGGAGAACGGCTGCCGAAGGATGGGCCCATCCGGATTTGAACCGGAATCAACGCGACCCGAACGCGCAAGGATACCAAGTTACCCCATGGGCCCAGGGTCCAGCCAGGCTTGTGGCCCAACCGGTCGGGGCCGGCGCAAAGCCACGATTCTGTTTAAGCGTTCCCCTGCCCCTGCTCGGCTGCGGATCGGACCGGCTCCCCTTGGGGCCAGAGGCGTTGGAACAGGAGCGTGTGCGTGGCCAGCACGCCTGGCGCGTTCGTCCAGAGGGCGATGGGCTCCTGGCCTTCCGTCTGGCTCTGGGGCGTCGTGCGTGCCCAAAGGAGGATCTCATCGTCGCCGATGACGAAGTGGATGCAACGATCGGTCTCCAGGTGGCGCAGTTCGATGGGGTCGGTGGGCACCCAGTCCGGGATGATGGAGGAGCGATCTGAATGGAAGTCCATGAGGAACCGGGTCTGGACGCCCTGCCTGGCCCGGCCCGTGGCGATCTTCCAGGCGTTCTCGATGGCGGGGAGGTCGAGCTTGAAGCTCAGGGCGTCGTTGCTGGCCACCCAGATGCGTCGCCGGGCTCGGTTCGCGATGGTCTGCGTAACCTCGTAGATCCGCGCGACCCCCTCCACCTGGGTCCAGCGGTGCGGGCTGGTCCCGCAGGATTGCTCCACGGTCCCCTGCTGTTTGAGCGGGACCAGGGTCGTCTCGTACAGCTTGTCGAGTTCCTCCCGGCGGCGCTGCATCTCACGGACCCGTTCCTCGATGATGGCTTCCGGGTCCTCGGCCGCGTAGATCGTCGGCCGATCCATGCTCTTGGAGACGATCCCGCGGCGGGCAAGGTCGTCCAGGATCCGATACAGGCTGGATCGGCTGAGGCTGACGTACGCGCTCAGCGTGCCCGCTTTCGAAGGACCCACCTGGAGCAGGCGCGCGTAGAGCTGCGCCTCGTCCTCGCTCAAGTCCAGGATGGACAAGCGTGCGGCCAAGTCGTCGACATCCAAGATCGGGTCCCTCTTCCCGGAAGCAGGGAAATGCCTGCATCGTTTAAGGAGCCTCCGGAACGGACGTGTCCGTCTGCCCGGACGGAATCGGGCTCCGTCCCGCTGCGTCGGACCCACCCCCGCTTTTCCCGCTCTCCGAACAGGCTTGAAGGGCTCCTGCCATGATATACGGTGATGACGGCGCGTCGTTCCCACCGGCTCGATGCTGTAGGCCAGCTGGCCTTCGCTGGCCAACCTGTCGTCACCATCGATCCCTGGACCCGGAAGATCCGGAAGACGAACCCGGCCTTCCAGGAGGCCTTCGGCTGGAGCGCCTCAGAGCTCGACGGACGCGTTTGGACCCGCTTGATCCCAGGAGAAGAGGCGACCAAGGTACGCGACCTATTGGCCCGCCTGGCCTTCGGAGGCGGTCTCGAGACCGTGAGCATCGAGGTGCTCGATCGTGCTGGCGAGCGCGTGGAGACCCGGTGGACCGGGATCCCGAACCTGGCACCCAGCCGGATGGAGCCCTTGACCGTGCTCATCCGGCCTGTGGGCAGCCACGAGCTCGTCCGGATCCCACCGGTCCCCCGGGCGTTGCGAGCAGATGGCTCCCTCAAGCGCATCCCACCCAGCAACCCAGACGAGACCCGCGGAGGCAAGACCTCGCGTAACCTCTGGTAGGCGTGGACCGGGTGGGCCTGAGGCCAAAAACGCCTTGAACCCCCTCCCGCCATCCCGGCCCGATGGGAGCCTCCCGCTCACCCCGCAACGCTTGGATCTGGGCCGTGCTCTTGACCACGGTGGCCCTGGCTGGCTGTCTCGGGGGCTCGGATGATGAAGCAGGCGGAGGTACAGGCGATGGCCCATCGGTCCACGTACCGGACGACGAGGCCTTGGCCACCCTCACGGGTGACTTCCAGCTCTTCCTGTGCAAGGACGGGTACCACATGGCCGACCACCTCACACGCTACCTCGACAACTGCAACGTGCGCGTGACCAAGCCGCTTGAGGACGCCGACCGAAGGGACCCGGACGGGGATCGCCCGGACGTGCGCACCCAGCACGGGCCCGGCAACGAGGTGAGCATCGCGGTCAACCCCACCGACCCCCTCAACCTGGCCGGTGGCGCCAAGGACTACACCGTCAGCTACGTCTCAGAGACCGCCCAGTGCGGCGCGTACACGGTCTGGATGGGCACGTTCGCCAGCCAGGACGGAGGCCTCAGCTGGTCCAACGACCTCATGCGGGGCTTCCCTGGTGATGACCGCGACTCCCCGCTCCAAGGCAACTGGTGCAACACCGACCCGGTGCTCGTCTTCGACGACGATGGCACCCTCTGGTACAGCGGGCTCAACTACGACGGCGCGCGCCAGGACCAGAGCACGATCACGAACCCAACCACGGGCCACGACCTCGTGAGCGGCAGCCAGCTCTACTTCGCCCGCTCGGACGACGGGGGTGCGAGCTACCCGCAGATCAGCTTCGCATCCGCAGGCGACGACGACACGATCTTCAACGACAAGCAGTGGTTCGCCGTCCAGCCCAGCGGCGACCACATGATCGCCACGTGGAGCCAGTTCCTCGGACTCACCACGGACATCATCGTCTACACCGAGAGCCTGGACGGGGGCCAGACGTGGACGCCCCAAAAGATCCTGCGGCCCGGCGGGGATGTGGGCGGGGCCTCCCCCACCCTAGGCGTGCCGGCCGCCGGCCAGTTCAGCATGCCCCAGTACCTGCCCGGCGCCTCGGCCACCGATCCGAGCCAGGACCTGGCCGTGATCTGGTGGGACGGCGATAGCGTGCTCTACGCCGAGGGCGCGCTCACGCCCGGCGGCACGGAGTTCGGCCCCATCCAGTCCACCTTCCCTGTCAACTCGCTCTCCAGCGAGGAGGGCCGTGACGGCACGGGCCCTACAGAGTACCGGCTCTCGACCTACCCGGTGCTCGGCATCGACACCAGCGGCGATGCGTGCGATGGCCGGCGCTACGTGATCTGGCCGGACCAGGCGGGCGAGGTGAACACGGATGTCGAGGTGCTCATCCGGTACAGCGACGACGGGCTCTCCTGGAGCGCCCCGATCACGGTCAACGACGTGAGCGAGGGCGACCAGCTCATGCCGTGGATCGACGTGGACCCCGACGGTGGCGTGCATGCGGTCTGGTACGACAAGCGCAACGACCCGGACAACGTGCTCACAGACGTCTACTACGCCTACAGCCCGGACTGCGGTGAGAGCTGGAACAACATCCGCGTCACCGAGGTCAACTCCGACGGGGACCGGGCCCACCACCAGAACGGCCGCCCGTTCATCGGGGACTACATCGGCGTGGATGCCACAGCAGAGTCCGCCCACATCATCTGGGCCGACACCCGGCACAGCTGCCCCTTGGATGCCGAGACCTGCCAGCCGCCCATGCGCATCGGCAGCGATGTGTACAGCGCGACGATCCTCAAGGACACAAGCGCGTTCGAGACGTTCGATGCCGCCTTCGAGGCCACGCCGCCCGAGGAGCCTCAGCCTCAGGGATCTCCCTGATCAACGCCGCCGTCTCAACCCAGCCAACGCGAAAGCTGCAAGCGCGATCCAGGCCGGTAGCGGGATCCCGTTGCCACCGCTGGGCCCGCGGGGGGTCGGGGCATCCTCGTCGTCGGAGCCGTCCGGGGGGCCCACGGCGATGACCACCTTGGCGGGCTGGCTGGACTCCAGGCCCTTGGTATCCCGAACGTGGACGGTGGCCTCGTAGACCCCCTCGTTCTCGTAGGCATGCTCGATGCGGGGACCGCTTCGCCACTCGGTGGCCTGGCCGTCGCCGAAGTCGAAGCGGTAGGCCACCACGGCCTCGTCGTCGCTGGATCCGGAGGCATCGAAGGTGACCGGTTGGTTGGCAGGCAGGCTGGTAGGCGTCGCACTCAGCGCTGGCTTGGGCGAGATGGAGTCCTCGGTCAAGGGCACGCGGACCTGCGTCATGGTCCAGTCGCTGGCTCCTCCTGTGCCGACGGCGCGAACGTGGTAGGTGAGCTGCTTGCCCTTGGCTGGGTCGCTGTCCTGGAAGGGCGGGCTGGTCACAGTGTGAAGGGTGTCGTTGCCATCCGGTTCCCGGAACCCCTCGGTGATGGCGACATCGTAGCCGGCGAGCTCGCCACCACCGCGCTCATCGGGTGGCTCCCACCAGACGTCCACGCTCTGCCCCGTCCAGTGGGCCGTGAGGTTGGCCGGGGGAGCCGGGGGGTCGGGGAAGCCCGTGCGCGCGGCCTGGCTCATGGGGCCCTCCCCATCCGTGCCCACGGCGGCCACGGCGTAGAAGAGCTCGACGCCCTGGGGGACCGCGTCTGTGTCCTGGTGGGAGAGCTCCTGGGTGCTGGTGAGCCGGGCGAGTTGCTGGAGCGAGGTCCCGCGGTAGACCACGTAGCCCGTGGCGTCCGGTGAGGGGCTGGCCTCCCAGGTAAGGTTGACGACGCGCTGGCCGTCCAGCCGGCTGGGCTCGGCAGCCAGGTTCTCGGGCGGGTCGGGGACAGCCTGGGGCGTGGCTTGGGCCACTTGGGACAGGGTGCCCCAGCCGTTCTCGTTCTGGGCCTGGACCACGAAGGCGTAGGTTCGACCGTTCTCAAGGGGCTCGTCGTTGGCCTCCTGGACAGAGGCGAAGCGGCTTGCGCCTGAGAGCTCACCCCAGCACGCCGGGATATCGCAGCTGCCAAGGGACGGCTGCTCATCGGCGGGGTAGGCGTAGATGCGGTAGGCTGTGATGGAGCTGCCGCCCGTATCGCTGGGGGGCGTCCACTGGACGATGGCCTTCTCGTTGCCGCCGCTGGCGCTCACGCCAGGCGCACCTGGCGTGGCGGTCGGCGTGATGGTGGCGCTGTCGCTTGCAGCCCCCAGCCCGGCTTGACTGGCGGCTCGAACCTGGTAGGTGTACGTGGTGCCCGACCGCACGTTGGCATCCGTGTGGGTCGTGCCCGTCACCTCGCCGAGGCTGGTAGGCGTCCCGGCGCCGGTGGAGCGGAGGACCTCGTAGCCGGTGAGCTCAGCGCCGCCATCGTAGGCCGGCGGTTGCCAGTCCAGGCGAACCGAGAGGCCGGGACCAGGGGTGGCGGTGAGGTTGATGGGGGCCCAGGGTGCGGTCGGGCCGAGCTGGATGCGCAGGATACGGTCGTGCGTCTGGCTGCCTGTGGAGCCGGCGCGCACCCCGCCGGGGATCGTAGCCACATCGTCGAAGAGCACGGCGCTGTGCCGGCCACCCTTCTCGGGCATGCTCACGGGTAGCAGGTCGGCCTGGCCGGTGCCCGTGTCCACGGCTACGATGGAGTCCATGCCGAAGTGGCCGCCGCAGTTGTTCTGGCAGCCGCCAAGCACGTAGGCGATCCCCTCGTGGACCGCAGCCGCCGACCAGCGCGATGGGCTCGGGAGCGTACTCATCTGAGCCGCTGAACCGCCGCGGCCCTGAGGCCTAAAGCGCAGGATCGCGTCGGTCTCGCAGATGTCCTCGTCGGCCTGTCCATCCCCGTCGGCGTCCCCGCACACGGACCCATCGCCAGGGTCCTCGGCCATGCCGCCGAAGAGGAGGCCCGAGCCGTCCAGGGCAACACCGCTCATCTGGCCGCGCCCACTGGGCAGCGTGGTGTCCATCCGCACGATCTCCCGGTTGGCGGGGTCGAAGCGCGCGATGGTGTCTACCCAGTCGATGATGGTGTCCGAGGTGCCGCCTGCGATGCTCAGCCCGCCCAGGATGTAGATGTAGGATCCGATGGGCAGGGCCACCGCGCTGGAGACCCGCTCCGGCAGCGAGGGGCCGATGAGCCGGTCGATCTCGTTGGTGGCGGGGTTGAAGCTGTAGATCGTGTCCGTGGTGGTGGGCACGGACCCGCCGGCGGGCTGGTTGGCGCCACCGAAGACGTAGATGCGCGAGCCCATGGTGGCCGCTGCAGGTTCGAGCAGGGGCTCAGGAAGCTCGCCCACGACGGTGGTGGTCCCGTCGGGATCGATGCGGACGATCTGGTCGGAGAAGGCCCGGCTCTCGAAGGCACCCCCGAAGGCGTAGGCCTTGCCGTCGTGCATGGCCACCGCGTAGCCGTAGACGGGCTCGGGCATCTCGTCGCTGCTGGCCAGCACCCGCACCCCCGCGGCTGCTGGCACGAGCAGCATGGAAACGGCCAGGAGGGCCACGAGCCCGGCGCTGGAGGCGATTCGGACACTGGCGTTACGGCTCGGCACGTGTCTCACGGTCCATCACACTGCCTTGAAGCTTGCCTCAAGCACCCGGATCGCTGCCTCGATGCTCTCCTCGTCGATGCCCAAGGGGGGGATGAAGCGGATCGCGCTGGGTCCACAGGGGAGCAGCAGCAGCCCGCGCTGGAAGCAGGCCTGGACGAGATCGTCCCGGAGCTGCTTGGCCGGCTGCTTGGTGCCTGGGTCCTCGACCAGGTCGATGGCGAGCATGAGGCCCAGGCCGCGAACGTCCCCGATGGCGCTCTGGGTCTCGGCGAGCTCTTCGAGGCGTTCGCGAAGGTAGAGCCCCATCTTGGCGGCGTTGTCGATGAGTTGCTCGCCCTCGAGTACGTCGAGGGTGGCGGTGGCGGCGGCCAGGGCGACGAGGTTGCCTCCGTAGGTGTTCGAGTGGGCGCCCGAGGTGGGGAAGTCGTAGGCCTTGCGAGCCACGACGGCGCCCATGGGCATGCCAGAAGCGATGCCCTTGGCCAGGCCCATCAGATCCGGGCGTACGTTGAAGTGGTCCACGGCGAAGAGCTTGCCCGTGCGCCCGAACCCGGACTGGACCTCGTCGACGATGAGCGCGACGCCGTGCTCGTCGAGCAGGCGCTTGAGCCGGCCCAGGAAGTCGTCTGGAGGCACGACGTAGCCGCCTTCGCCTTGGACGGGCTCGATGAAGCAGGCGGCCAGGTCCTCGGGCGGGAGGACCGTGTCGAACATGTGCTCGATGTGGTCAAGCGCGCGGCTGGAGAGCTCCGCGGGGTCCGCGTAGCCGTTGATGTCCCACAGGTTGCGGTACGGGTCCGGGTAGGGGGCGTGGAACACGCCGGGCATCATGGGCTGGTAGCGGGCGCGTTGCACGGGCTTGCTGGCGGTCAGCGCGAGCGAGCCCATGGTGCGGCCGTGGAAGCCGCCGTAGAAGGCCAGGGTGCAGGGGCGCTTGGAGTGGTGGCGGGCGAGCTTGAGGCAGGCTTCGGTGGACTCGGTGCCGCTGTTCGTGTAGAAGACCTTCCCGTCGTCGATGGGGGTCAGCTCCACGAGGCGCTCGGCGTAGCTGGCCTGGGCGTCGTAGTAGAAGTCCGTGCCGGCGAAGTGGTGGAGGCGCTCGGCCTGTTCCTTGATGGCCTCGACGACCCGCGGGTGGCAGTGGCCTGTGTTGGTGACCCCGATCCCGCTGGTGAAATCGAGGAAGGTGTTGCCGTCCACGTCGTGGACCAGCCAGCCCTTGGCATGTGAGGCGGCCACGGGGGTGGTCTTCGTGCTCTTGATGAGCGCTCGCCGGTCGCGATCCACGATCTTTTGCGCCTTGGGTCCAGGCGGGTCGACGACGATCTTCGGTTCGGCCAAGCGGACACCTCGTGGGAGCGTTAGCCAGGAGGAGGGTTAAGCCCTTGCGGGTTCGGGAGCGAGCAAGACCATCACCGCGGAGGCGCAGAGAGCGCGGAGGACGCGAAGGGGCGTAGGGGGAGGGTCGGGAGCTCGGTTCCAGGCGAGGACGGGCTGGCGGGTCGACCGTAGCATGAGGCACGCTCGCGGGATCCACGAAAGCTGTGCATGGGGTCCTTGGCTGGACGTTTCCTCCGCGGGGCTCCGCGCTCTCCGCGTCTCCGCGGTTCTTGCCCGTTAGAACCCCTCGAGCTCGAGCACCGCTTGCCCGTCCTTGTAGACGCGCATGACGCCCGAGCTGGAGACCACGATGGCGATGGCCTTGGTCTTCTTGGTGACGCTGGCCGCGGCCAGGTGGCGGCCTCCGAGCCCGCTGGCGAGCTCGGCGTCGGGTTCGAGGAGCACGTAGCGCCCGGCGGCCTCAAGGTAGCCGTCGTCGCTGACGATGATGGCACCGTCAAGCATGGCGTACTCCTTGATCGTCTCGATGTTCTCCGGCCGGAGCACGTAGCGCTCGCCGCGCGTGTGGCCCTGGAAGGGGTTCATGACGACCTGGCGGGAGCGCTCGAGCACTTGGTCGGTGCCCCCGAGGATGAACATGGTGCCAACCGGTTTGCCCTCGCGGCCCTTGCGGACCAGATCACCCCCGATGCGCAGCATCATCTCGAAGACCTCAAGCTCCACCCGGTCCTCCACGCCGGCGCGCAGGACCTTGAAGGCCGGGTCAGCAGAGATGCTGAAATTCACCATGAACACCGGCGTGCCGTCGCCTGCGGCCAGGCACAGCACGTCGTCGCCGTCCCCAAGCGAGCCCTCGAGGAAGGCCGTGATGATGATCTGCCGGATATCCTCGAGCATCTCGAGGGTCGGGGGGATCTCGTCCGTGATCTGGAGGATCGTCTCGCAGTCTGCAGCGTAGTCCTTCTGGATGTCGTCCTTGGTGGTTGCCAACACGATGGGCAGCCCAACCTCGGCCACCACCTCGCCGACCACGCGAGGGCTGTCCGTGACCAGCAGCAGGCGCCGGGCCGTGATCCGATCAGCTAGGAACTCGAGCACGCCGCCCAGCGTGAGCAGCTCTTCGACGGGGGCGTCCTCGGGTCCCTCTTTGGCGGGCTCCACGGCCATCTCAACACGATGTAGGGACCCCCCCACCATCTAGCTTACGACACCGCACCGCTGCCCACGGGAGCTGTCACTTCTCGTATGGGGGCTCGGTCATGAGCTCCTCGGTGGCTGGCGAGGTGTCGCTGCTGGTGACCTCTCTGAGCCGTTCGATCCCGTCGATCTGCTCGACGATGCGGGCAACGGGGTCGGGCACGCGGGCTTGCCAGTCGCCCCCCTCGAGCATGAGCTTGCGGACCTGGGTGGCTTGGTAGCGGTCCCGGTCGACCAACTCGAAGCCGCGCACGTCGTAGCCGGCCTCCCGGAAGAGCCGGCTGGGAAGCGGGTTGTTCATGTAGCAGACCTCGAAGGGCGGGACGAAGGTCTCGACGTGGCTCACCCACAGCGAGTTGCGGTGGATATCGGGCACGGGGATGATCGTGGCCGGCAGACCGATCTCGGCAAGGCACTCCTCGAGCATCCACACTCGCTCCCCCGCGGTGAAGGGGTTGGCTTCGGTGTGGCTGTACTGGCTCGATCCCACCACGATGAGCAGGCGATCGATCTCCTCCGAGATCGTCTGGAGGGCTTCCATGTGACCGTGGTGGGGGGGCTGGAACCGGCCGAGGAAGAGGCCGCGCTTGGTCATCTCGGGTTGGCAGCGGGTTCATCGGTAAAAAGGGAATGACGTTGTGGTTCCCTGGAGGTCTCTCAGGGCTCGATGCTGAGCGCGAAGCTCGCCCGCGTCTCGCCGGCGGTCTCGTCGACGACGAGCACCTCGAAGGAGTCGCCCGGTGAAGCCACGGTCCCGGCCTCCTCGCTGTTCCACAGCAGGAAGGCCTTCTCGGCATCCCCCATCAGGGTGACGCGCTGGATGGCGGCGTCGTTCTTCAGGATGATGGCTTCCCAGCCAGGCACGGGCTCCTCGATCCCGACTTCGAGGTCCGGGGCTTGGTCGGCCCACCACGCCTCTGAGCGGGTGAGCTCACCGTCTTGGACCACCAGGTAGATGAGGAAGGGGCCGGAGCCGTCTGAGACGCTGAGCTCCCGGGTCGTGCTCTCCGTGGCCACACAGCCCGCAAGCAGGCTGGCTGAGAGCAGCAGGGCGATGGGCAGCCATCGATGGTCCCGTTGAACTCCCACGGGTCCTTCCAGGTCGGCCACCCTTTTTATCCATTGTCCTCGGGCGACGCTCACCACGAAGGCACAAAGGACACAAAGAAGGACCGATAGAACGTCTAAAAGCGCCTTTCTCGTGGTTGTGGGTCCGTTGTGCTCGTTGTGGCTTCCTGGTTCCCCCGGTTGGCCTAGCGCTCAGGCGGGCCCGGTGGGCTGTCCGCCCACATCGGTGCTCTTCTGGGCGGATTTGGCCACGGCCTTGGCCAGCCGAGCGAGCAGGGTCTCCTTCTTCTCGCCGACGAGCACGTGCTCAAGCACCTGGTCGAGCGAGGAGACCGGGATGACCTCCACCTCGTCCTTGTACCGGTCTTCCAGGAGCACGTCCTCGGCGTTGGCCTCCGGGATGATCACGCGCTTGATGCCAGCTTGGGCGGCAGACTCGATCTTGGGGGTCACGCCACCGACGGGCAGCACCTCGCCGCGCACCGAGAGCGAGCCGGTCATGGCAACGCTCTGGTCGACGGCCACGTCCTCAAGCGCGCTGATCACAGCGGTGGCCACGCTGATGCTGGCCGAGTCGCCCTCCACGCCCTCGTAGGTGCCGATGAACTGGATATGGACGTCCAGCGTGCTCATGTCCACGCCCGTGTACTTCTTGACGAGCGCGCTGACGTTCTGCACGGCCTCTTTGGCGATCTCGCCGAGCTTGCCCGTGGCGATCACGCGGCCCTCGCTTTTGGACTGGGCAGGCGTGACCTCGGCCACGATGGGGAGCATGATGCCGCTGGGCTCGCCCACCTCGCCGCCGCCCATGACAGCCAGGCCGTTGACCCGGCCGATGGCATCCCCGCTGGTCCTGAACGAGCGGTACTGCGTGCGGCGCATGATGGCGTGGTCGGCGATCTGCTGCTCGAGCGAGCGGGCCACGCGCTTGGCGCGGCGCACATGGTCGGCGGTCACGATGGGGGCTTTGCCCTCGATGGCCACGTCGCCAGCCACGCGCACGAGCCCGCCGAGCTCTCGAAGGCGCAGGGTGAGCCGGCCCCGCCGGCCGCTCCGGCGCTGGGCTTCCCGCAGGATCTCGATGATGGCTGAGCGGTCGAAGTGCGGGATCTTGCCGTCCTTGGCCACTTCTTGCGCGATGAACCGGATGAGCTTGCGCCGGTTGGACTCGGTGTCCGGCATGTCCGAGTTCATGTACACCTCGTACCCGTAGCCGCGGATCCGCGAGCGCAGGGCCGGGTGCATGCCGGGATGCAGGGGGTTGGACTGCTGGCCCTTGATGGCATCCAGGTTGCCCGAGGCCACCAGGATGAAGTCGCAGGGCACTTGCTCGGTCTTCACCATGGCGCCCGAGGAGCGCTCGGACTGACCCATGATGGCGAACTTCTTCTCCTGGAGCGCTGTCAGGAGCTGCTGCTGGCTGTCCATGCGCAGCGTGTTGATCTCGTCGATGAACAGGACGCCCTTGTGCGCCTTGTGGATCGCACCGGGTTCGACGCGTTCGTGGGCAGGCGTCTCCAGGCCACCGGACTGGAACGGGTCGTGGCGCACGTCGCCGAGCAGGGCACCGGCATGGGCGCCTGTACCGTCCTCGAATGGCGGTTGGCTGCGTCCGTCGTGGGTGACGAGCAGCTTTGGCACCAGCGCGGTCTCGCGCCCGCCCATCTGGCGCATGACCATGAAGAGGATCGCGGCAGCGATCACGCCGACCAGGAGAACGGTGACGTCCTGGGTCTGAAGGAAGTAGAGGAAGGCGAAGGCGCCGATGGCCAGCATGATGAAGAGCTGGAGCGTCGCTTTGCGCTCCTGGCGCTTCTGGGCCTCGGCTTTCTGGGCGTTGACGATCTCTCGCCCCTTGCCGGACGGGACCACACGCACGCGGGGGTTGTGGTTGTCGTCCTGGTTCGGGTAAACGATGACGTCCTGGAGCTCCTCAGGCGGGAGAAGCGCGCTCATGGCCTGGGCAAGCATCGACTTGCCCGTGCCAGGATCTCCGATGAGCATGACGTGGCGGCGTTGTTCGGCAGCCTTCCGGACGACCTCGACAGCGAGCTCTTGGCCGATGACCTGGTCGACGAGCTGGTCTGGGATCTCGACGTCCTGCGTGGATTCGACGCCGTGAGCATCCGCCCAGTCGTCGACGCCGATCTTGAGCACCGGCTCTTCCTCGTCCTCAGCTTCGGTGGCTGACGAATCTTCGCGCGCAGGGTCTATCTCAGAGGTCATCGAGGTTCCTCAGGGCGCCATGGCGTGTGACGAGCCCCTTCGTGTCCATCGTATCCCTCTCGGAGCGCGAGAGCATGAACCTTGGGGTGAACACACGGACTCGAACGTAGGTCCATCGCCCATAAAAGCGTTCCAGGTGATGGCCCGTCGGCCAAGGTCATGGTTCCCCCCCACCAGTGTGGGCTGGCGTGAGCGATCAGCCCTCTTCCTTATGCGGGCCCCATCCGACCGGCGCGGCTCACACGTTCTCCAGGGGCTCGCCTTTATCCCGGGGCCCCGCTTCCCCGCTCGATGCACGCGATCACCTCCCCGGAGCGTGGTGGGCTCGGCCAGCAGCTTGCCGAGCACGTGGGTGCGAGCTCGGTCGTCTACGAGCGTGAGGCCTTCCCGGATGGGGAACGCTACGTCCGGATCGAGGCCGATCTCCATGGCGAGGTGGCCCTCGTGGCCGATCTTCGCCCCCACGATGCCGTCGTTGAAGCGCTCTTAGCCGCGGATGCCGCCCGTGAGGCCGGCGCGGCTACCGTGACCCTGCTCGTCCCCTACTTGGCCTACGCGCGCCAGGACCGGGCGTTCAACCCCGGTGAGGCGGTGAGCTCGAGAGCCGTCTTGCACGCGCTGGCCAGCGCCGCGGACGCTCTGGCCACCGTGGACGTCCACAACCCCCGGGTGCTGTCCTTCTTCCAAGGTCCAGCGGTGAGCGAGCAAGCAGCGCCTGAGATCGCAGACGTGCTGGGCCAACGCTCGGTGGACCTGGTGCTCGCACCGGATGCCGGGGCTCGCGACCGGGCTGGCGCGGTGGCCGGGGCGCTGGGCTGCCCATCGGATCACCTGGAGAAGACGCGCATCTCGTCCACCGAGGTGCAGATGAAGGCCAAGGAGCTGGATGTCTCCGGAGCCACGGTGGCCATCGTCGACGATATCATCAGCACCGGGGGCACCATGGCCACGGCCACAGGCCAGTTGCTCGAGGCCGGCGCGGACCGGGTGCTGGTGGCAGCCACCCACGGGCTCTTCGTCTCTGGGGCGGACAAACGCCTGGACGAGGCCGGCGTGGATGAGGTGCTCGTGGCCGACACGATCGTGACGGACCGCTCGGTCATCCCTTGCGCCGGTGCCCTGGCGCGAGGCTGGCAGCAAGCCCGAGAAGCGTGAGCGCGACCAGCGTTCCCAGGCCAGGCGTGGCCGCCGGCGCGTGGGCTTGGACCTCGATGGCCCGGCTGGCGAGCACGGTCCCGTCGGCCCGCTGGATCTGCACCACATGGTCCCCTGGGCTGAGCGGAGCCAGCGTGCGCGCGATGGTGCGCTGGGCGCCTGTCGGGACGTGGACCTGCTCCTCGGCGACCACCGCACCGTCGAGCACGATGCGCACGGGCGAGGTGTAGGGCGCCTCGCCGGCGTTGGAGATCTCCGCGCCAACGGTGACGTTGCGATCCGCCGAAGGGCTTGCAGGCCAAACGGTGACGTTGGCGCGTGGTTCCGGCGGGGATAGAACCGTCATCTCGTAGGTGGACCGATCCACCTGGACCTGGTAGCTCCCCTTGGGGACCGGGGTGAGCGTGGCGGTGGCCTCAGCGCTCTGGCCAGGCGCCAGCGTGGCTAGCAGCCGTCCAGCTTCCTCACCGTTCACGAGCACGGGCTCGTCCACGGTGATCTCCCGCGCGTCTAGGTTGGACATGGCCACGCGCAGGGACACGGGTTCGTTGGCTACAGCGGGCATGGGCTCGGTGCCCACGATGCGCAGGCTGGCTTGGCCCGGGAAGACCGAGCCGAGCCGCGGCACGCCGGACCCGAAGACGAACTCGTCGAAGAACGGTGAGAGCTCGTAGCCGGTCACGCTCCCGATGACGTCGAGCAGCTCGTCGGTGTCCACGAGGTAACGCGTGGTGCCTTGGCGCTGGCCCTCCTCGTTGACCTCGCGCAGGACGTCGGCCAGGGTGTACTCGTCGTTGGTGGCCTCCTTGATGTGGTCGTTGAGCGCGGTGATGACCACCGCCCCCTTCGTGTAGGCCGCGGGCTCGTTGCCTGCCCCGTAGACCGCGGTGGTGAGGTCGACGTTGTGCTCGCTGCGGGCTTTCTGGTGCTGGTCCTCGAGGAAGTCGAGGACGTCCTCCCGGGTGCGCGTCTCGGCGGCCACCTCGAGTAGGGCGCCGTGGACGACAGCGGTCCCCTCGACGAACCAGACGGTGGCCTCGCCTGGTTGGCGGGAGACCTGGAACCGCTGGAAGGCGTGCACCATCTCGTGGGCCACCACGGAGGAATCGGAGTCCTCGTGGACGAAGACCCCATCCGGGCTGCCAAGCCCACCCCGGAACATGGGGTCGGGAGCCACGACGATGAACCGCTGGTGCTCGCTGGGACCGTACAGGCCCCCGAGGAACCCCTTGGCGGCCACCAGGATGCGCTCGGTTTGGGCGTCCTCGACGGCCCCATCCACCCGAACGATGCGGTAGGCGGGCCCCTGGCCTCCAAGCTCCACCTCCTCGAGATCCTCTCCGGCCACGAGGAAGCCCCCGGGGATCGCGGACTCGACGAGGAAGCGGCCTTCACCACGCTCCTCCCAAGGACCTGCAGCGGTCCACCCGGCAGGCATGTCCACGGTGAACGTGGTGGCGAAGCGCGGGTTGGATCCCTGGGGGCTCTGGTACCCGACCGTAGGCATCAGATCCCCAGCTTTGAGCACGGCGAACCGGTCGTTGACGTGGCTCGTGAAGCCCTCACCGCTGTGGCTCTGCACCGCGATGCGGCCCTGGGCGGTCCACTGCGCAGAGGCCCGGGGCGTGGCCTCCAGGTCCACCACGGATTGGGTGCCCTCCTGCTTCCAGGCGCCCTGGAGAGTGGGCTCCCCGATGAGGCTGTCCAACCGGCCGAGGTCGAGCTTGAGCACCACCAGGGGCCCCGGGTCCTCGACGGCCAGGGAGACCTCCACCTCCCCTGAGTCCGGGTCGACCCCGAACGTCAGGCTGAGCTGGGCGGTGTCCGACGGCTCGCCCGTCTGAGCCAGGCTCGGTGCCAAGGCGCCAAGGAGGACAAGCAGCGTCAACGGGAGCACGAGCTGGCGCACGGCTCGGGGACCGCGGGCGTGTGGAAAAAGGCTTCCGAAGGGACGGCCCCGCCAGCCGACCCCGCAACGGCCTAATAGGAGGAGTATCATCGGCGCGCACCCCCCCACTTCAGGGGAGGCCACTCTGGGTGACCGGTGAATGTCCACGTCTCGCAAGAGGACGCTGATCATCTCGCTGCTGGTGCTCACCGTCGTTCTCGGGTTCGCTCTGCGGACCGTGTGGAACGCCGATGCAGCTGAGCGAGCTGACGGAAGCTACGTGCTGTCAGGGAACGACCCGTACTACCACAAGCACGCTGTGGATCACATCACAACGGAGTGGGAGAGCATCCACTTCGACCCGATGCTGAACTACCCCATAGGTTCGGTCAACCCGAACCCACCCTTATACGAATGGAGCATCGCAGCTGGGGCTACGTTCCTCGAACCGTTCGCCGAGGACATGGACCAGGCCGCCTGGTGGTCAACACTGTACTCCACCGCGATCTGGGGCGCGCTCACCGCCATCCCCGCGTTCTTCATCGCCCGCATGTTCGCCGGCCCGTGGGCCGGGTTGCTGGCCGCCTTCCTCGTGGCCACCAGCACAGAGCACATGAGCCGCTCCAACCTGGGCTTCAGCGACCACGACGCCATCTACCTGTTCTTCATCGCATCCGGGTTCTACTTCCTGCTAAGGAGCATCCAACGGATCGGGTCCAACCCACCGCAGGCACGAGCGACGACCTTGGCCAGCGGCTTCATGGACTGGTTCCGCGAACAGC
Organism: uncultured Thermoplasmatales archaeon; assembly: GCA_964396185.1. Lineage (GTDB taxonomy): Archaea > Thermoplasmatota > SW-10-69-26 > SW-10-69-26 > SW-10-69-26 > CAYNEI01. The sequence continues at coordinate 269,888 of CAYNEI010000001.1, read as the reverse complement.
GCTACGCTTCCGGGTCGGCCGTTCTGGCCGGCGCCTGTTTCGGTGCCGTGGCCCTCATCTGGAAGGGGTTCCCGTACATGTACGGGGTGCTGCTGGCCTACGCTGGCATCCAGTTCCTGGTGAGCCACTGGCGAGGCAAGGACAACGCGCGGCCCTTCTACGCGCTGGTCACCACGCTGGGCGTGACCTCGCTCATGGGCCTGCCGTACTACGCCTCCTTTGGCTTGCTCAACTTCTGGAACCCAGCCTTCTACCTCCTGCTCACGCTGGTGGCCGTCGGCCTCTTCTTCGTGGCGACCCAGCGCTACCCCAGCGTGCTGGTCATCCCGGGCATGCTGCTCATCGGGGTGGCCTTCTTCCTGGTCCTGCTGCTGCTGGCCCCAGAGATGAGCAAAGCGCTGCTCGGCCGGTTCATCTACTTCAACCAGAACAACCTCTACCAGACCATCGCTGAGGCCCGGCCTGCGGACTTCTCGTCACTGGCCTTCACCGTGGGCCCGATCCCGTTCTTCGTGTACGCGGTCGGCTTCCCCTGGTTGGGCTATCGGCTTTGGCAGAACCAGCGACCCGCGGAGTTCCTGCTCTTCACCTGGGCCGCCGTGGACCTGTTCATGGGCCTCTCCGCCATCCGGTTCCTGTTCCTCATCGTGCCGACCATGGCGGTGCTCGCTGCCACGACCACGATCTGGATCATCCGGTCCATGGAGCTCCCCAACTTGGTCGAGGGCTACCGCAAGGCCGGTGGCGGCTGGCGTGGCGTCCGGCGATCCACGAACGTCATGCACATCATGGTCATCCTGTTCGTCGGCCTGCTACTCGTCCTGCCCAACGGCTTGATGGCCATCGACGCCGCGGTCCCAAGCAACTTCGAGCGCGAGCGCGCCCAGGAGGCTCGCGATGCCGGGTTCGAGGACCTCGTGGCTGCCATCAAGGCCGAGGGGATGAGTGCGGAGGCGCTCACCGACATCACCCAGCGGTTCAACGCCAGCCGCTCGGCCGGCGAGTTCCGCGACCAGCTCGAAGAGCTCCAGCTCCAGAGAGGGTTCTCAGGCGGGACCATCGATCGGCTCGTTGCCGCCACCGAGGACGAGTTCAAGACCATCAGCCTGTTCCAGAAGCGCATGGGCGCCTTCGGCACGAGCTTCCTCTCCCCCGGGTGGCGCCAGGCCCTGCTCCACCTCTCCACGCTTGACCAGGACCAAGCCCCGGGCGACCGCCCGGCCTTCTTGGCCTGGTGGGACTACGGACACTGGTCCATCGCCGTGGGCAAGCACCCAACCGTGGCGGACAACTTCCAGAACGGGTACCGGCTGGCCGGCAACTTCCTGGTGGCCCAGAACGAGAGCCACGCGATCCAGCTCATGGCCGCCCGCCACGCCAGGATCATGACGGAGGACGCCTTCGCGGACACGCTCACCGAGCACGGCATCACCCAGGCCAACGCGACCCGGCTCTACGACGCGTTCACCTCGACCGATTTCCCGTACATCCAGTTCCCAGACACGCCCGACGAGCGGTCGAGCACGCGGGCGGCAGCGTCCTGGCTGGCCACCATCGAGGCAGAGACCGGTGCGAAGATCCGGTACATCGCAGCCGACAACCGCATGATGCCGCTGGACGACCCGCGCAGCCGCCAGATCGAGTCCGGCAGCATCTTCTATGCACCGGTCACGCTTGCCGAGAAGGACACCACCCAGTTCCTTGAGACCATCGTGGTGGACATGAACAGCGGGCGCGAGCTCAGCGAGCAGGAACTGCGCGCGATCCGCCAGGGCCACAACCAGAACGCCCAGGTGGGCGAGCAGCTCGTCTACAAGTCTGGCTTCTTCAACTCGACCTATTACCGCGTCTACATGGGCATGCCCGTGCGCGAGCAATCCCAGCTCTTCGGCCAGAGCCCGGCCACCGTGCAACCCATCGCCCTGGAGAACTTCCAGGAGTACTACCAGAGCGGGGAATCCATGGTGGAGTCCACCGTGCCCATCAACGGGTTCGCCATCACGCGCGAGAAGGCACCCGGCTTCGCCATGCGCCACTTCCGGCTCATCTACGCCAACGACGCCGTCAGGCTGCTGCAGTACACGCCCGGCGCCACCATCACGGGGCAAGTCACCTTGGAGCAAACGGGTGACCCGGTGCCGGATGTGCGAGTGTCGGTCTTCGACGATGCCGGCGAGCAGGTGTACAACACGGACGCCCGCTTCTACGACGAGCGCGGCGTGAACGCCACGGACCTCGACATCCCGCATGACAGCATCGTGGTCGGGCCAGATGGCACCTTCGAGCTCACCGCACCCTTCTCGACGAACCGGGGCATCGAGCTCCGGGTCACCCAGGAGACCGGTCGCCGAGCGCCTCCGACGCTGGCCAGCACGACCCTCGACATCAGCGAGCAGGATGCCGAGCAGGGCGTGACGATCCAGCAGGATCTCGAGATCGCGCCGTCCACGATCACCGGGGTCGCGTTCCACGACGTCAACGACAACAACGAGCTCGACGACTTCGAGCGCGTGCTCTCCGATGCGACCATCACGGTGGCCAACCGGACCACCACCACTGGCGAGGATGGCTCGTACAGCATCGAGAACCTCATGCCCGGCCGCCAGATCCTAACGGGTCAACGGGATGGCTTCAAGCTCTCCCACGACAGCTCTGAGGGACGCGAGACCTTGGTGGTGCGCCTGGAGGGTGGCGAGATGACCGAGCGGGACGTCGGGTTCGACTTCCTGCCGGTGGACGTCAACGCCACGGTCGTGGACCGCGGCGGCGACGCGGTGGAAGGCATCAACGTCCTCTTCGAGCCCCTCCAGGAGAACACGACGGCGCGCGAAGCCAGCGAGGCCAGCGGGCCAGACGGTGCCTTCGAGATCACGCTCCAGCCGGGCAACTACACGATCGGCGGGAACGGGACCCGAGCGGCCACGAACACGACCCTCGAGGTCGTGGAGGTCCGCGTCATCGATGGCACAGGCGCCGAGGTGGACGGCGACATCCTCCGCATCGCGCGGGATGCTGCTGATGTGCGCCTCGAGTTCATCGTGGAGCCGGCGACCGCATCACCGTAGGCGCTCCACGGCGCGTTCGGTGGCGCGGATCGCCTCGTCGATGGCCGCGCCATCGATGCCGCGGTAGGTGACCGCGCGCACCCGGTGGCGGCTCATGCCACCGTCGTAGGCCACACCCTCGCCATGGGCGGCGTGAGCGAACGCGGCAGCGTCCACCCCGAGCTCCGAGATCTCCATGAAGAGGATGTTCGTCTCCACATCCTCCGGGTCCACGCTGATCCCGTCGATCTGAGCCAAGCCCTCGGCCAGCTGGGTGGCATGCGCGTGGTCTCGAGCCAGCTGCTCGAAGCCCTCGTCCAGGGCCACGAGCCCGCAAGCGGCCAAGTGACCAGCCTGCCGAAGCGCACCACCCAGCAGGGCGCGGGCTTGCTCTGCCCGGTCGATGAGCTCGCCGGGCCCGACCAGCAGGCTGCCCACGGGGCAGCTGAGCCCCTTGGTCAACGCGATCATCACGCTGTCCACATCGCGCACCAGGCGCTCCGGGGGCTCGTCCAGGGCCACGGCCGCGTTGAACAGTCGGGCGCCGTCCACGTGCACAGGGACACCCTGCTCTCGAGCAGCGCGCGCGATGGCGTCGCCGACGTCCAGGGGCACCACGCGCCCGCCTGCCTGGTTGTGGGTCTGCTCGAGGCAGACCAGGGCGGTGGATGGCTGGACGAACTCGCTGGGCGGTCGGATCGCGGCTGCAACGTCCTCGGGGTCGAGCACGCCCGCTCGGCTCGTCAAGGTTCGCGTGAGCGCCCCACCGATGCGCGCGATGCCCGCGGATTCGTAGAGCATGATGTGGGCATCGGCGTCCAAGAGCACCTCCGGGCGAGCTTGGTCCTGGGTCCAGGCCATGATCGCGGCGAGGTTGGCCATGGTACCGGTGGGCGTGAAGAGCGCTGCCTCCTTGCCGAGAAGGTCAGCCACCCGGGTCTCGAGCGCGGCCACGGTGGGATCCTCGCCCAGGGCCATGTTGCCGACCTCGGCCTTGCCCATGGCCTCGCGCATCCTGGGGGTCGGTCGCGTCATCGTGTCGGACCGCAGCTCGATCATCGAGCGCCCACACGAACTCCGATCCAATAAGCCCGCCGACCGGGCGCCCTCCCGTTGCCAAGGCGCCGGTGCCCAAGCTCTTTAGCGCAAGTCGGCCGTACCAGGCAGACGGAGGAGACCATGCCCCACGTCCCCGTCGGCGACCACGAACTGTGGGTCCACGCCCAGGGGACCGGCACCCCGATCCTGTTCCTCCACGGGCTCTTCTTCGATGGACGCATCTTCGAGCACCAGATCGAGACCCTCCACGACCGCTTCCGCACCCTCAACGTCGACGTGCGCGACCACGGCCGATCCGTCGGGCCTGGCGAGCGCTGGACCCTGGAGCAGGCCGCCGAGGATGTGGTGGCCGTCATGGACGAGCTCGAGACTGGCCCATGCCACGTCGTCGGCCTCTCCATGGGCGGCATGATCGCGCTCCGTTTGGCCCTGGCGCATCCGGGCAGGGTCCGCTCGTTGGCGCTGTTGGACACCAACGCTGGCGTCGAGATCAAACGCAGCCTCCACGTGGCGATGGCCTGGACCGTGCGGCTGACCGGCGCGTTGGGCGTGCGCGCGCTCATGCCGTACGCGGCTGGGCAGATGTTCAGCCAGGGCTTCCGGTCGGAACCCGAGGCCGAGGAGTGGATCGACCGGGTGCGAAGCAAGGATCCGGGCGAGATCTTCCGGGGGGCCATGGCGGTGTTCACCCGCTCCAGTGTGCTTGAACGAATCCAGGAGATCGAGCACCCCACGCTTGTGCTCGTCGGCGAGGAGGACCGCGCTACTCCTCCCCGGCACAGCAAGGACATCGCCCAGGGTATCCCCAACGCGCGCCTGGTCACGGTGCCTGGAGCTGGCCACATGACGACGATCGAGCAACCCGAGGACGTCACCGAACACCTGGACAGCTTCGTGCGCCGGGTGGAGAGCGGGTTGCTGGAGAAGGCCGAGCTGGTCTAGCAGGTTCAAGCCGGAAGCGGATACCGCGTAGCGGCCAGAGGACAACCTTGACAGCCTGGACCTCCTTTCCCCCTTCGTCATGGTGGATTTCCGGCTGAGCCCAGAGGTCGAGGAGGCCAAGCGGCGAGCGCGCGCGTTCGTCGAGGAGGCGGTCCTACCTGCAGAGGAGGAGGCCTTCCAGGTCGAACACGAAACGGGCGAGATCGCCTGGAACGTGCTGGAGCGGTTGCGCAAGGAGGCCAAGAGCCGCGAGCTCTGGGTCCCCCACATGCCCGAGGCGTGGGGCGGCATGGGCCTGGACGCCATCGGTTTGGCCATGGTCCACGAGGAGCTGGGCGCCTCGCCCATCGGGCCGTTGGCGGTCAACGGCATGGCCCCGGATGAGGGCAACATGCACGCGCTGCTTCATTTCGGCACAGACGAGCAGCAGGACCGGTGGTTGGGTCGGCTCGTCGAGGCCGAGTCGCGGTCGTGTTTCGCCATGACCGAGAAGCACGCCGGCGCGGACCCATACCAGATCCAGACGCGTGCGGTGCGTGAGGGCGACGAGTGGGTCATCGACGGGGCCAAGTGGTTCGTGAGCGGGGCCGACGGCGCCAGCATCGCCATCGTCGTGGCCGTCACCGACCCCGACGTCCACCCCAAGCAGGGCACCTCGCTCATCCTCGTGCCCACGGACACGCCGGGCTTCGAGGTGGTGCGCCAGATCGAGTCCATGGGCACGCATCTGCCTGGTGGTCACTGCGAGCTCGAGTTCGACGACGTACGCGTGCCGGTCGAGAACGTCCTTGGAGAGGAGGGTGCAGGCTACATGGTGGCCCAGCACCGCCTGGCCCTGGGCCGCACCACGCATGCCATGCGCTGGGTGGGGACCGCCCAGCGCTGCCTGGACCTGGCCACCAAGCGCGCGCTCGAGCGCGAGAGCTTCGGCAAGAAGCTCTCCGAGCACCAGGCCATCCAGTGGATGCTGGCCGACTCGGCCCGGGAGCTCTACCTCACCCGGCTCATGGTCCTCCGCGCGGTCTGGGGCATCGAGGAGGGCCAGGACCCGCGCCACGAGGTGAGCCTGCTCAAGGTGTTCGCCGCCAAGACGTTGAACGACATCGTCGACCGGGCCCTGCAGATCCACGGCGCGCTGGGCTACTCGCGTGATCTCCCCATCGAGCGCTTCTACCGGGACGCGCGCGCCGCCCGCATCTACGACGGGCCCGACGAGGTGCACCAGTGGAGCGTGGCGCGCCACGTGCTCGACGAGATGCGCGAGCACGGGACCACGCGCAAGACCAGCGGAGGGATGCTCGAATGAGCAAGACCAGCGAGGAGGGCGAGGCCAGCGAGGACGGTGAGGGGACCGAGGAGCCGCTCGTGGACGAGCACGCCCTGCGCGTCTTCCTGGAGGCCCGCCTCCCCGTCGATGACCCAGATCCTGGCTACCACGTCGAGCGCCACCGGGCTGGGCATAGCAACGAGACGTTCTTCGTCACCTGGGGCCCGCATGAGTTCGTGCTCCGGCGGCCCCCGCGCGGCGCCTTCCTGCCCACCGCCCACGACGTGCTCCGGGAGTTCCGGGTGCTCACCGCGCTGGACCCCTTCCAGGCGCGCACGCCCAAGCCCGTGATCTCCTGCGAGGACACCGACGTGATCGGTGCCCCCTTCTACCTGATGGAGCGCGCCAAGGGCCAGGTCATCCGCACGGAACTCCCGGAGGAGTGGCGCGGGGACCCAGATGCCCATGCACGCATCGGCCACGAGCTCGTCGACGCGCTCACCGAGCTCCACAACATCGAGTGGCGCGAGACCCCCCTGGAGACCATCGGCAAAGGCAAGGGGTACATGGAGCGCCAGGTCGAGCGATGGACCGACCAGTGGGAACGCACCCGGCCCCGAACCGACGAGGTCCGGGATGTCCCGGATCTGGATTGGTTGGCCGAGTGGCTCTCCGACGGGTTGCCCGAGACCCAGCAGATCACCGTGGTCCACGGGGATTACAAGCTCGACAACGTGGTCTTCGATGGCTCACCCCCGGAGCTCACCGGCATCCTGGACTGGGAGATGGCCACCCTGGGGGACCCCTTGGCGGATCTGGGTTGGATGCTGGGCTTCTGGCGTGATCCAGGTGATCCGACCCAGGATATCCTGCCCGTGGAGCCACGGTTCACCGAGCAACCCGGCTTCCCGAACCGCGCCCAGCTCATCGAGCGCTACGAGCAGGCCACGGGCCTGGAGGCGCGCGAGCTGGAGTGGTACGTCGCCTTCAACGTCTGGAAGCTGGCCATCCTGCTGGAAGGCAGCTACGCGCGCCACCTGTCCGGGAAGACGGATGACCCGTTCTTCGAGCTCATGGAGCACGGTGTCCCCATGCTGGCCTCCCGCGCCAAGCGCGTGGCTCTAGGGGAGCGACCCCTTTGACGCGCCTCTACCTGATGCGCCACGGCGAGGCCGAGCTGGCCGACCACCAGCAAGGCCAGGCTGGGGGCGAGGATCCCGAGCACTTGTTCAGCGTGGGCAACGAAGGGCTCTCGGTCACGGGCCGGGCCCAGGCTGCCAACGCGGCGGGTCTGCTCTCGGACACCCAGGTGGATGCCATCTACGCCAGCCCCTTGAACCGGTGCCAAGAGACCGCCGAGCTCGTAGCCGCCCCCCTTGGGCTCTCGGTCACCACCGTGGACGAGCTAGCCGAGGTACCGTTCTCCAAGCCCGGCGCGTCCTACGAGGACGTCCTGGCACGCATCGTCTCCCTGGCCGTCGAGCTCAAGGAGGGCAAGGACCCCGCGCTGGCTGGCGGGCGCACGTACAGCGAGATCAAGCAAGCCTTCGCCGAGGCCGTCGAGGAGATCGTGGAGGCCCACGAGGCTCCGCTGGTCGTGGCTCACGGTGCCCAGAACCGCATCTACCTCGCCGAGCTGCTCGGTATGCCCAGCCACCGGCTCTTCTCCATCGAGCAGGACCACGCATGCATCAACGTGGTCGGTTTCGGGGAACAGCCCCGCGTGGTGGTCGAGAAGCTCAACGTCACCCGCGAGCCGCTGGTCACGGAGGGAGCCAGCTCGGCTGGGGAAGGCTGAGGAGCCCAACACGGGGGAACGAGAACGGTTAAGCCCGCACAGCAACCTGGCCGTCTCATGGCCTCTGCCGATGACATCCGGGAGCTCCACGAGGAGGCCCGAGCCCTGCGCCGCGAGCGCATCCGGGCCATGACCCCGGGCGAGCGCATGGAAGAGGCTTCCGGCTGTTCCTGCTCGCGCGAGAGGCCCCACCTGAGGGGGAGAGGAACTGAGCCAGCTCGGTGCGCTGCTCGACAACCTCGCCTCCAGGCTTGCAGACGCGGGGGTCCCTTTCGTCATCGGCGGATCCTTCGCTCTGGCCGCCCAAGGCCACCCCAGGTTCACGGATGATCTCGATGTCATGGTCCTGACCAAGCAGCTCGAGCCCGTGCACCGTGCCCTGGTCGGGGAGGGGTACGAGATGATCAACGAGGTCACCTTCCGGCACACCGCCACCGGGCTCTTCATCGACCTGGTCCCAGTGACCGACGAGGATCAGCGCGCTGTTTTCGACCGGGCTGAGCCCACGCGCATCCAGGGGTCCATGCTCGTGGATGTCCTGACACCGGAAGGGCTCGCGCTCATGGTCCTGCGAGAGGCCCACCGAGGGGATCCAGGCCAACGACCACTGAGGCTCCGTGACATCGAGCTCCTCGCCCGCGAGCCTGGCCTGGACAGAGAGGTGCTCGAGACTTGGGCCAAGCGGATGGGCTACGCCTCAGAGCTCTCCGCCGTGGACGGGCTCTGAGCCTCGCCCTGGGACATGGGGGCCTGGGCGTAGACGAACCGGCGCAGCTCGGGAGACCACCCGTGGGCCTCGCCGCTGGAGCGCATCTTGGCTGCCGCGTCGTTGAAGCGGGAGACCTCCGCGTCCAGCGCCAACACGTGCGCGAGCGCCACAGCCTCGGGCGTGCGGGGCTCCACACCTGCGCCGTAGCCGATCTTGGCTGGCGCGCTGAGCACCAAGTGTCGCACCTGGAGGGCGAGCTCGTCCGGGAAACCGTCGATGTTGGCCATGGCTTGCTGGATGGGCCCATCGGTCAGGGGTGTCGGGCCGATGAGCCGGCCCTCGGGTGTGATCTCGATGCTGGTGGACCACGACAACTCCTCGAGCTTGCCGACCCCATGGAGCAACAGCCCGGTCAACAAGAGATCGCGGTCCAGGGTCGGGTGGTGCCCGGCCATGGCCTCGGCCAGGGTCATGCACGTGTGCAGGTGCTCCACCAGCCCGCCCAGGCGCGCGTGGTGGTGGCCCTTGGAGGCTGGGGCTTCCAGCAACGCCTCGACCCAGTCCGAGTCCTCCCAGAACGAGGCTGTCAGCGCGGCCAGGTGGGGATCGGTGATGCTGCGCGCGCCAGCGGCCAGGCGTCGGCCCAGGGTGCGCACGTCCCCCTCAACGGTGGGCAGCATCTCGACAGGCCGCCACTCGCCCGGCTCCACATCGCGGGGGGCCTGCTCGGCGTGGAGCTCGAGCCGGCCGCGATACGGCTGGATGCGGCCCTGGAAGCGGTGCACCGTGCCAGCCTCCAGGGCCTCTGAGAGGGCGCGCACGCGGTCCTCTTCGGGGCCTAGCCAGAGCTTGCAGGGGAGCTGGCCCGTGGCGTTGCCCACCACGAGGGTCACGCTGAAGCCGCGCTTGTAGGGCGTGATGCCCAGGTTGTCGCGCACGGCCAGCACCGCGTTGACCGGGCGGCCGGCCTCGAGGTTCGAGAGGTCCACCATGCGCGGCCAGACCGGCCGGGGGGCTTACCGGTTGTCCGGCTGGCGTGCACAGCTTGCCGCTGGGGACCGGTCAACCGGGCCGGCGGAAGACGACCAGGGTGCGCCCGAACCCGATGACCGCGCCCGGCACCAGCTCGATGGCCTGGCCGCGGGGCACGGGCTCCCAGTCCACGCGCGTGCCGTTGCGCGAGTAGAGGTCGGCCACCTCGTAGCCACCATCGTCGCGGCGGCGCACCTCAGCGTGGCGGGTGCTCACGAATGGGTCGTAGTCCAGGCAGAGCTGAGCGGACGGGTCGCGGCCGATCAGCCAGGGGCCAGCGCCGGTGAGCTGGGTGCGTTCTCCCATGCGCATCCCGTGGACGACGATGAGCCGGGAGACCGGATCCCCGCCCTTGCCTGGAGCGGTCTCCTCGAGCACCTCGGTGAGCATGCGCACGTCCTCGTCGGCCACCTCGGGCTCCAGGCGCCCCACCTGCGCGAAGGCCTCCTGGATGCTGAACAAGCGGTGCGGGACCACGACGAAGTCGGTGACCGGGCCGCTCTCCCGGCGCCCGCGCCGGCGCTCGATCACACCGATCTCCAAGAGCTTGTCCACGTGGGCTTGCGCGCTCTGGCGTGCCATGCCGAGTTCGCTGGCGATCTCCTGGATGTAGTGGGGCTTGGTCAAAAGGTGGAGCAGGCCCAGGCGCTTGGCGTTGCCCAGGATCTTGAGCTGCTCGGCCAGGGGCTCGTAGGTCTCATCTTCCTCCATGCTCGCCTCGGCCTCCGGGCTCATAGCTCCGGAGAGGGGTTCGTTGGCTTAAGCCATCGGCTTGCCAACGGTATCGACGGTCTGACCACGAAGATCTCCAAGGGCACAACGGGCCACAAAGGAATTATAATGGTTACAATCCGGTCGTTGGTGGCCCGTCGTGTCCCCTGTGCCCCCTGTTGTCCCATCCCAGTTACTACCCCGTCGCGGAGGGCGTCATGGCCGTCACCCGCGCCTCGAGCGCGCGGCGCATCTGTTCGGCATCACCGAAACGGTCGTCTGGGTCCTTGCCGAGCGCCCGCTTGAGGAACGGGCGCACCCAGTCGGGCTGGCCGGAGAGCGAGAGGGCCGGGGGGTCGTGGAGGATGCGGTGGCGGATCGTGAAGTCGTCAGCGCCTGCTGTGCGCACCGGGAGGCGCCCGGTGAGGAGCAGGTGGAGCAGGGCACCGGCGGCGTAGAGGTCCGTGGCGGGTGTGGCAGCCTGGCCGCGCACCTGCTCGGGGGCCATGTAGAGCAGCGTGCCTGCTGGGCCGGCGGTGGCGGCCGTCGCGGCGGCCACGCCGCCTGCTTCTGTCGAGGGCGTGTCCCGGCGTTGGGCGGCGATGCCGAAGTCGGCCAGCTTGGCGCGCTCGTCGGTGGTGAGCAGCACGTTGCCGGGTTTGAGGTCCCGGTGGACGATGCCGGCTTCGTGGGCGGCGTGTAGGCCGGCGAGCACGTCGTCGAGGATGGTGCAGGCGTCGTGGATGGAGAGGCGGCCCCGGCGCTTGAGCAGGCCCGCGAGATCCCCGCCGGGGAGGTGCTCGAGCACGAGCACGACCTCGTGGGGCGTGTGGATGACGTCGTGGACCTCCACGATGTTCGGGTGGTCCAGGCTTGCCAGCACCTTGTGCTCCTCCTCGAGCAGGGTGGCTGCCTGCCCGCCTAGGGCGTGCAGACCCACCACCTTGAGCACGACGTCCTGGCGCGCTTCGGTGTCGTAGGCGCTCAGCGCTCGCCCGTGGGCCCCCTCGCCAAGCACGTGGCCCACGCGGTAGCGGTCCGCGAAGAGCGCGCCTGGGGTGACCGGGCCGGGGTGGCTCGCAGTGGTCCGGGCCTGGTCGCTGGCGTGCTCGACGAGCAGATCGTGGATCCCTTTCGAGATGCCCAGGCTCTCGCGCAGGTCCGTGAGCACCCGGTCTTCGCTCGGGTCTCCGCCCTCCTCGAGCACGCGCTCGAGCGCGGCGCGGTAGACCTCGCGCTTGCGCTGGGCGATATACGCCGTATCGTCCGCCACGCCTGGGAAAAGCGCCTCGCCGATGTGGTCGCGCGAGGCGATCAACGCGCCTGCGCCCGTCAGACCGGCCACCAGCGGCAAGCCGGCCAGGGCCAGGGACGCATCGTTCACGATGGCCGCGCTCCAGGCCGCGCCCACCAGGGCCAAGCCTGCAGCCAGGCCGGGGCCGGCCAGGCGCTTGAGCCGCAGATCCAGGTCGAAGAGCCGGTAGCGGGCGATGGCGTGGACGAGCACCGCCACGCTGGCCAGCCGCCACAGGCCCCAGGAGCGCCAGCCGGTGCGCAGGGGCTCGATGAGCTCGGTGCCGAGGGCGACGAAGGCGGGCACGAGGAAGGCGGCCAAGAGCCACGGATCCCGGCCATCCGGTTGCGGGGGGCGCAGCCAGAGGTGGCCCACGATAGCGGCCACGGTGATCGCCCCGGCGATGAAGGTGGCCGCTGCCAAAAGACGCCCGAACCCGCCAGGGACCGGGGAGGGCTCGAAGATGCCTAAGAAGATGGAGAGGTTGGTCACCGACTGGTAGCTCGTGAACAGCGCCAACGCGAGCAGCATGCCCCGGTAGCGGTGGCGAGGCGAGCCGGGGGCGGCTTGGCGGTAGCGCTGGTAGAGGACCACAAGCGCCAGGTAGAAGGTGGCGAAGAACGGGATCCAGAAGAGCGGGAAGCTAGCCGGACCCAGGGTCACCCCTCCCAAGCCACCGTCGGGTGCCCTGGCCACCTGCTCGAGCACGAGCGAGGGCCGGGCGAGCAGGAGCAACCCAGCGGCTCCGGCCACGGTGCCAGCCGCTGCCGGGAGCAGCCAGGCCCAACGGCCGCCGTGGACCCGGGCGGCGAACTGAGCCAGCACCAGGATGGCGGGCGGGATCACCGCGTGGGCCACGAGGAACCCAGCGGTGAACAGACTCGCGTCGTCGGCGACCAGGCCCACGTTGGCGCCGACGACCTGGGTCCCCCAGAGCACAGCGAAGAGCCCGAAGAAGAGCTGCTCGCCCCGCACGGGGCGGACCAGCAAGAGCAGCCCGCCGAGCAGCACCAGCCCGATGCCGGAGGCAAGGGCGATCGACGGGCCTAGGGCGACCATGCGGCCTCAGCCTCCGCTTGCGTCAAAAGGTTGCTCAACCTGCTCCGACGGCCATGTCGTAGCTCGCGAAGCAACCTGGCGCGCAGTGCTGGTGGCGCTGCGCCGAGCCTTCGAGTAGCTCGCTGCCATCCTCGGCGAGCTGAAGCTCGATGCGGTGGTCGGCTGACGAGTCGGTCGTGAAGATGACCTCTGCCTGGCCTCCAGGCAGGGCCACGCCCTCGCCCAAGAGCTCGCCATCGCATCCGCCTGGGCCGTAGACCAGGACGACGATGCTGCTCGTGGCCAGCCCGGTTTCGAGCTGCTCGCCTGGGCCTGGGTCGGCGACGACGCCTTGGTTCTCGACGGTCAAGGCGAACGTGCCGCCCGCGCGCCCATCCGACATGGGCAGCACCCACTGGTCGACCGGGTCGTCGATGGGGACGAGCTGGCCCTGAGGTGCATCCTGGCCGAAGCGCGGACCCGGCTCGCCGTCGCACGCATCCGGTGCATCCTGGCCGGTGTCGCCGTCGTTCTGGTAGTACACGCCTGTGGTATCCTCGATGAAGCTCGCCTGCACCGCGCCGCTGAGCGCGACCAGCAAGACGAGCACGCTCGTGATAGCTCGCATAGGCCTCCCAGTAGGCGGAACGATGAACCCAGGTTTAGCTGTTGCTACGTTCGGACCGCCGAATCGCCAGATTCGGGAACAAGCGGCCGCCAGGCGGCCACGCGATGTTCGTCGCGAGACGGTCCGTAACGATGCAACGGTCGATTTTATTGGCTCCCCAGCTGGAACTTGTAATCTGTCGGACAACCTGGGCTGCATGTTCTGGGTTCGGGCACGAATGGGTCGAGCTCCTCGGGTATGCTAACAGATATCAACCCATGGAAGCTGGTGACCTCAATCCAATAGATGGAGCCCGCCTCAGCCAGGAACTCGATGGTCGACGACTCACCCACCGCCACATGTTCGATGGCAACCCCGCTAGCCCCGCAAGCGTCGGGGGACCAGAGCGTGACTGTGATGCGCTGGATGCCCGCGGGGAGATCTGCAGCATCCCAGGCTCCGCGTGGGCCCTCATTGTAGGCGGTCAGGGTGAACGGACCGCCCTCATCCTCTCCGAAGGCAAGAGCCCATATGTCCGAGACGTCGTCGCCAGGCACGAGCTCACCTTCGGGAGCGGGTACGGCTTGCGGACCTCGGAGGTGCAGGGGGGAGCTCGCACACGAGTCGGGTGCATCCCCGGGCATACCTCCATCGGTCTGATAACTCAATCCAGTGGTCGTCTCGATGAAGCTCCCCTGTGCAGTGCTCACTGTCGTAAGCAGGAAGACGATGGCGAAGGCGAGTCTACGCATGGTTCCCTCGGGTCGGGTATCCTGCACCAAGCGATATCATTTCCGGAACGCGGGGCAGCACCGGATGGTGCAACTGAAAGCGCCGGGGCAAGCTTCTTGCCGGGCTCCCTGCTGGGGGGCCCGTGGTCTCCGGCAAGCTCGTCATCGCCACGGACGGTGCCTCCAGGGGCAACCCTGGTCGGGCCAGCATCGGCTACGCCATCACGCGCCAGAACGGCACCGTGCTGGCCGAGCACGGCGAGGTGATCGGCCGGGCCACGAACAACGAGGCCGAGTACCGCGCCGCCATCGCCGCGCTCGAGCGGGCCAGCGAGCTGACCAACGGGCCCGTCGAGCACCTCTCGGACAGCCAGCTCATGGTGCGCCAGCTGAACGGCCGCTACCGGGTCAAGCAGCCCCACCTGCGCAAGCTCTTCGACCAGGTCCTCGAGCTGGACAAGGCCTTCGAGCACGTGACCCACCGCCACGTCCCCCGCGAGCACAAGCTGATCGCCAGGGTGGATGGGTTGGCCAACGAGGCCTTGGATCGGGGCTAACCCTGATCACGAAGTTCACGAAGAGGTCACAAAGGGCACGAAGGCTCCGGATCGACAGGGGTTATCATCAGGCGAAGCGCTGGTGGCGAGACAGGGGGCACGAGGGAGCACAGGGGTCACGGGAACCAAGGACCACCGCACGACCCGAGCTCGCGACCGAAGCCCCGCCGTACGGGATGCCATCGGTCCAGGCCCTTGGCTCCTTGGTGGCCTTCGCGGTCCTTGGTGCCCTTCGTGATCGAGGTGGTTAGGCTTCGTACCACGCCTGCATGCCATCCCGGCGCCCGCGTACCCGGCCGGTGGCTGCGCGGAAACCGTGGGCCAGCCCACCGCCGGCCAGGCCAAGGTCCTCGAGCTCGAGCTGGGCTTGCCAGACCTGCTTGCACTCGCAGTCCACGCGGTCGAAGACCGAGATGTCACCGGTCTTCTTGTGGGCGTCGATGGCGCGCAGCACGTCCTCATCACACGACCCGCAGTTGTGGGCACCCCGGGGTTGGCCGCCGGCCACGACGTCGCTCTTGTAGTGGCACTCAGCGATGGGGTCCACGCGCTTGAGCACCTCCACCACGCTCCAGAGCCAGGGGGGGCTGTACTCCCGGGCGCGCCAGAGGTCCTCGGTGAGCGTGTTCTTGTGGATGCTGATGGGGTTGAAGGAGAGGGCCTCGAGCGCTGGGAGGTGCGCGGTGCGCTGGGCGGTGGCCACGGCCTCCTCGATGGCTTCGCGCTCGGTGAGGAACGGGGGCTTGACGAGCACGTAGCACTTGAGCAGGGTGTCGTGGGCGGCGGCGACCTGGCTGGCGTGCTCGTAGTCCTCGATGGTGAACTCGTTGTTCACCGAGTACTCCAGTACCTCGGGTGTGCTGGCCTCCATGCCGATGCCGAGCGCGAACTGGCACCCATCCGGCAGTCGGGGGCGTAGATCGGCGAGGCGTTCGTCGGTGACGTGGTGGGCTTGGGCCTCGGACTGGAAGCGCACGACCTGGTTGGGCACGAGATCCAGGATGCGTTGCTGGGCATCGATGGGGACCTCGGTCTCGTCGAGGAAGGAGCCGCTGGTGTAGAGCTTGATGACGGTGTGATCCTCGAAGCCTTCGAGGGCGTGCTCGAACTGGGCGACGAGGTGGTCGGCGGTGATCTTCTTGACGAACGAGTCGTTGACGTACCCGCACATGGAGCAGCCGCCGTTGATGGCCCATGTGCAGCCCCGGGTGCGCAGGATGACGGTGAGCGCCTTGTGCACCTGGCCGTCCAGGACCTCCTCCTCGCTCCAGACCCTGCTGGGGGCGTTCGGGTCGTCGTCGCGTTGCTTGAGACGTCGGCTGTCTCGAACGGCTTGGTTGAGGGCTTCAAGCATCCTGGTCACCGCCTGTGTGGTGTCGCATCTCGACGCATCCCCCGCTGGTCATCGCACCCATGAGCACCCCAGGTGCCACAGCACGCCCGGTGCCCCGGTAGGCGCCATCGTGGTGGACGACCACGGCGTCCTCGATGCGGATGTCCGGTGAGGCGTCGATCACGCCGGGGGCGAAGATGGTGCCCTTGGGGTGGAAGTCGTCGATCTCGACGGTGTAGCGGTCCGTTGCCTCGAAGAGCCGGCGCCCGCCCTCGCCGGTGAGCACAAGGTTGCCGCGCTCGGGGTGGAGCATGGCGATCTGCTCGTGGCCGTCCATGAGCTTGAGCCACGGGTACTTGCCCTTGATCTCGACGCCGTCGAGGAGCACGCCGGCCACGTTGGGGCCGAACTGCCAGTCGACGCGGCGCACCATCTGCTCGGCGAAGACCTGCTTGCGGGCCATGGCCTCCAAGCCGCGTGCGGCCTCGGTCACGGCATCCGAGAGCTGGGCAAGCGTCTTGCCGTCCGTGGGCCGTTGGCCCGGCTCGACGGTGCGCTGGGTCGAGGGGAGCACGCGCTCGACGAGCTCGGCCTCTTCCGGGGGCACGTGCAGGATGGCGTGGTCGTAGGCGCTGTTCTTCCACAGCGCGGTGAAGGCGCGCTGGATGAGCTCCTCTTCGGTGGCGCTCCAGTCGCCGGTGACGGGCACGTCGTAGTGGCAGGCCGGGTAGGCCAACTCGAGCTCCTCGGGCACGCCCCCGATGGGGCTTGTGAGCGTGACGATGTGGACGCGGCCCTTGCCGTTGCGGGTCACCGCGGGCCGGATGCGCCGGTGCGTGGGGGAGTCCTCGTAGGGCTTGGTGGCCGAGCAAGGGAGCACGACCATGATGCGGGCGCTCTCAGGCGCCCGGTAGCGCTCAGCCAAGCGGTCGACCCAGCGCTGGACCTCGGGTCGGGTGAGCGAGGTCTCGCCCACGACCGGCAAGGTGCGCTGGCGTAGGATGGGGGTGCGTTGCTCGAAGAAGCCAGCGTGGCGCAGATCGAACCGGCGAAGTGTGGCCACCAGCGCTGGCGCAGCTCGCACGCGGCCCTCGATGAGCTCGCGAAGACCACCGGTCTTGATGGCGTGGCGCACGCGACGCGCCTCGGCCTCGGTGACCCAGCGGTTGTGCTCTACCAGCGCGTCGCGTTCCAACGGCCCCGCCGCTTCGGCACAAGCTGCGCAGGCGCACGGGAACTCGTCCGGTTGGCTGGCAAGCGCGCCTTCCGGGGTCCAGTACTGGCCTTGGAGGCCGGCAAGGACCGCGGGGATCCCGTCCAGGATGTCCACACCCGCATACGCGGCCAGAGCCAGCTCCCATGGACGGCCCAGCCCGGGCGTGAAGACCACGGCGTTGGGACCGGCGCGCTCGCGCGCGGTGACGAGGAAGGCGGCCAGCTCCCAGGGATCGTCCGCGATGCCGCGGGCCCGTGGGAGCACGACCAGGCCCTCGTGGGGCTCGAGTTGTTCGACGTCGTGGCAGACCCGCACAGCTCCATCGGCCTGGTTGAGCTCATCAGCGGCCTGCTGGAGGCCGCGGGGAGCTGAGGAGGGGTAGACCAGTGAGCGGGGCACGCTCAGGGGACCGGGCTCGTCAGGGCCAGAGGTGAACACTGTGCCCTGGGTCACCAGCGTCGGGAGGCCGTCGACTGGGGCCTCCGCGATGGCCATGCGCGCGAAGCCGGGGACCGGGTAGGTGGCGCTGTGGGGGTGGGCCACGGCAGGCAGCGCGAGCTCGCCCTGGGGGGTCTCCCAGGTGGCGCGCCGGGCGGCAGCATCCCACGCCGTGACATCGAGCACGCTCCCGAGCAGAGGCCGGTCCTTTAAATCGGTTTGGGCGGCGGGCCGCGCTCAACGGGCGCGCGCTTCAGGCGCTGGGCGGGGGGAGGCAGCGGTTAGTACTCGACGACATCGTTCGCGGGGAAATGTCGGGCGTTGCGCGTGAGGATGGGCAGGTTGCCCCGCGCGATCGCGAACCCAGCGATCAGGCAGTCGATCCTCCCAGGATACCGGCCTTCGAGCCGCAGCTCTCTTGCGAGCTCCGCTGCGACAACCGCGTCCTCGGTGGTGAACGAGGAGAACCTCACTGCGTCGCGGACCCGCCCGAGGGCCTCACGGACCGCTGTCGTCTGATCCAGGAACTCGGCCAAGACGATGCTCGGCGCGATCATGCGCTCGTCGCCGTCGATGAGTTCCATGAGCTTCTCAACGGCGTCGGGATCTCCCCGGGCTGTGTCCACGAGGAAGGTGGTGTCCAAGACGATCGCCATGGTCAGTCCCCGTCACCCTCGGCATGGCGCCGGAGGCTCTCTTCGCGGGCGGCCTCCGCCGGTGCACGGCGCGCGCGGATCTCATCGAGATCGATGTCGGGGTCCATGAGCTCTTTCAACTCAAGCAACTTGAGCGGGTTTCGGCCAGTTCCGATCTCGCGCATCACGACGTCGCTGAACGATTCGTTGGGCCCTTTCAGCGCCTTGAGCAGGGCGTAGGCCTCATCGCTCAGGTGGACGGTGCTGCTCATCATACAACCATCACACCTGTGACGCCTTAAGGTTTCTCTCCGGGGACCATGTCCACTTCTGGTCCCAGAACCCCCACGTTCAACCCCGATGAGGCCCGATACCCCAACGTGGCCCCGTGGCTCAAGATCGGCCTGGTCGTCCTGGCCATCGTGCTGGCCCTGCCCATGCTCCAGCTCTACATGGTCACCCATCCACCCAAGATCGAATCCGGCATCACGCCCGAGAGGCTCGGGCTGCCCTATGAGGAGGTCCGGTTCACCACCTCCGACGACCTCGAGCTGGCGGGCTGGTGGATCCCAGCAGCCAACGCCACCAACCAGACCGGATCCCTGGGAGCAACGGACACTCCCCAGAACACCACCACGGTGCTCGTGGGCCACGGCTACCCAGCCGAGAAGGGGGATGTGCTCCCGGGCGTGGCTTTCCTGCACGGGGACCACCACCTCTTCCTCTTCGACCACCGCTCCTTCGGGGCTAGCCAGGGCTCGCTGGCCACGGTAGGTCTGCGCGAGGTGCGCGACGTCACCGCGGCCCTCGACCACCTGGAGAACCGCCCCGAGGTGGACCGCATCGTGGGCCTGGGCTTCTCGCTCTCGGCGGCCACCATGCTCATGGCCAGCGATCCCCGCATGGAGGCGCTCGTCGCCGAGGCCAGCTACGCCCAGTTGGACGATCTCATCGGCGAGCTCTACGGACCATTCATCGGGCCGACGAAGTGGCCGCTGGTGGGCCTGACCGAGCTCTACGCCCGGATCACGCTGGGCGCCTGGCCCAGCGAGGTCTCCCCGGAGCAGGCGATCCAGGACACGCCCTTCCCGGTGCTCTTGATCCACGGCACAGCCGACGAGGTGATCCCACCCTCGCACTCCGAGCGGCTCCATGCCGCCGCGCCGGAGGGGATGAGCGAGCTCTGGCTCGTTGATGGGGCTCGCCACGGTGAGCCCAGGGCCTTGGCAGGTGCGGGCTATGAGGAGCGGGTGCGGGTTTTCTTCCAGGAAGGGTGGCCTTCCCCCAGGAAGGATTAAGACCCCCCGGCCACACTTCGAACCCGGAGGCTCCCTGAGGATGCGCTCAACGTGGCTGCTCGCTCTCCTACTCGCCCTACCTGCACTGGCCGGCTGCATCGGCTCCAGCGACGAGCCTGACCTGGCTGAGAACGCCCTGGAGTTCGAGATCGCCTGGTCCGAGAAGGCGCTCGCCTTCGGCGAGGACCACGACCACAACGACCGCGCCCAGCACCGGGGCCTCTCCACGCCGAACTTCGACGTGCTCGGCTACTCCCCGCTGAACAGCACGTACTATGACGGGGCGCCGGCAGGCGCGTACTTCTGCGGGGACGCCAAGGAGGTCGAGGATGGCCGGCGCATCGCGGCCGTGGAGTCCCGCTCGGACGTCGGCTTCGCGCTGGCCGACGTCACCGACCCGGCCAACCCGGTCTGGATCGGCGAGCTCGTCATGCAGACGACGCGCATCTACGACCTGGCGGTCGCACCCAACGGCCAGAACATCGTGCTCGCCACCGCTGATCTGCGCGAGGACCCCGTGCCCAACCCCGAGCTGGCTAGCCCCAACCTGCCCAACCCCGAGCTGACCAACTCCGAGAAGCCCGGCTCCGAGGAGCCCGAGGCCCAGATCCTGTGGCGCTCGGCGTGCTCGGACGAGCCCGTGCTTCTGACATGGACGACGAGCCAGGCCGAGGACACACAGCCCCGGCCCATGAGCCTCGTGGTCGTGGACATCTCGGACCCGGCCGCGCCCGCGGTGGTGGAGAGCCAGCCGCTGCCTGGCAACGGCCACTCGATCTTCGCCACCGAGGAGGCGGGCATGAGCTGGCTCGTGGTCACCACCACACGCTACCCCACACCTGGGCCCACGGGCATCGTGCCTGGCGACAACCAAGTGAGCGCCTACGCTTTCTACGAGCTCGCCGGCGACGGTGCTCAGGCGTCCGCGAGCCTGCTCTCGATCTACCGGCCCCAGCCCTACGATGAGCCGCGCATGGACGACGGGGTCCCTGAGCTGGGTCCCCGGGGCCACGATGCCTGGCTTCATACCCATCCCGGCACAGGCGGCGTCGTTGCCTACCTCGCCGGCGGGGACCGCTTCTCCATCCTGGACATGAGCGATCCGTCCAACCCGGAGCCCTTGGGCGCCTGGCAGGTGCGCGAGTCCGGCAGCGGCGGCGGCAGCGACGGCGGCACCGTGCACTCAGCGCTGCCTCTCGAGCAGCTCTGGGATGGCAAGCATTACACGATCATCGGGCCGGAGTTCGCCGGCCACCCGGAGGGCTACCCCTCGGGCTTGCTCTACGTGATCGACACGACCGATCCAACCGATCCTGAGCCCGTGGCGGCCTGGACGCTCCCGCACGAGCTGGACTGGTCGGGAACCTACATGTTCAGCAACCACTACTACAGCGTCGTGGACGAGACCCTGTTCGTCTCCATGTACCACGGCGGCATCTGGGCAGTGGACCTCTCGCCCATCCGGAACGCCACCGACTGGGTCTCGCTGCCGTCCATCGGGGTCTACCTTCCGGACATCGATCCGCCCACCGAGCCGGCGGACTCCCAGCGCTGGGCGCCCACCGTAGAGGAGGCCCTGGCCATGCCGGACGGAACCCTGGTCACCTTCGACGGGAACAGCGGGCTCTACACGCTTGGCTTCGACGCCACGCGCCCGGCCCCGGCGCCAACGCCGTGGGAGATCCCGGTCCACGAGTGAGCTCACCCG
Organism: uncultured Thermoplasmatales archaeon; assembly: GCA_964396185.1. Taxonomy (GTDB): domain Archaea; phylum Thermoplasmatota; class SW-10-69-26; order SW-10-69-26; family SW-10-69-26; genus CAYNEI01. Next base: position 248,471 of record CAYNEI010000001.1, on the reverse strand, counting down.
TCTGCCCATTCGAAGACTGGGGCGTCGCCATCGTCGGTTTCCTCGGGAAGCGCCTCTACTTGGGCCTCCTCGACCTCGTCGAGGCGTTGTTGCTCCTTCCACTGTTCGTGGCGGTGCTTGGCGGTTTTCTCCAGCGCGATGAGGATGATGCCAAGCAGCGTGGCGATCCCAGCCAGGCCGGCGACGAACGAGGCAGGCTCCCATCGCAGGTTGCCGGCCAGCTGCTCGATGTCCAGACCACCGAGCCTGGAGAGCTCGAAGAGCAGGGCTGGGTCGTAGGCGATCAGGGCGAGCACGGCCAGCCCACCCCAGAGCTGCATGCGCACGCTGAGCCGGCCGAGCAGGCTCCCGTACGGCTCATCGGGCCACTTGAGCACGCGCCGGGAGGCCCGGAAGCTGAGGAACGCGCCGAAGGCAAGCGCGCCAAGCGCGGTGATCACCTCGTTGGCTTGGATGAACTCCCAGGCAGGGCTGCCGTAGGCCTGCTGGAGGGCAGCCGCCTGCTCGCCCACGCCAGCCCCAGGCTCGCCGTAGACGAATGTGATGTACATGAAGCCGGCGTGGAACACGAGCATCCCGATGCTGGAGAGGATCACGAACGGGATCACGCGCATCCTGGCCAGCCCAGCCGGGATGTTGACAAGCACGCGAGTCAGGGGGACGATGCGCAGGAAGAGCACCAGGCTCTGGCCAAGCGGGTGCTGGAAGGCGCGCTCAAGGCGCTCGCGACGCCGGCGCGGCATCATGAACAACCGAGGATGTCGTTCGATGAGGCTGCGCCCACCCCACCGCGAGAAGCCGTAGAGCATGAGGCTCCCGACGATGGCGGCTGCCGTGGCCAGCAGGACCAGCATGGCCAGATCCCAGAGGTTGTTGGCATAGGCCGCCACGGCCATGACCATGACGATCTCGCCTGGGAGCACCGGCAGGAGCAGGGCACCGTCGAGCACAAGCAGCACGAAGACGGCGTAGAGCCCGTAGGCAGCGAGGAACTCGAGCATCGGTGCGACGATGTCGATCGCCATGGCCGTGGGCCCGTAGGAAGTCTCGACGTTTCAGGGTGTCGAGAGCGCACCGCGGCCGACCCATCCAGCTCCCCTACCCCACCCCTTCTTCAACCATGCCCACCGAGGTTGGGCCATGCGACGAGCCCTGGCGCTCTCCCTGCTGGTAGCTGCCGTCGGCCTGGTGGGTTGCCTGGATGGTGGCGACCCAGCCCCTGCAACCCCCGGCGACGATGCCACGGGGCTGCCGGGGAGCGGAGAGGACGGGACCCAGCAGCCAGGCGAGGGCATGTACGCGCCGGGGTGGCCTTCGGTGGATGAGGCCGTGATCCGGCCCGGCGTGCGTATCGTCCAGGGTGAGCCGTTCAGCGGCACCTGCACGGCCAACTACGTCTTCTCCAGCCCGGACAACCGGACGCTCTACCTCGGCACCGCCAGCCACTGCGTGACCGGGCAAGCCATCGGGGATCCCATCGCCATCGGCGGCGGCGTTGTCACGGGCACGCTCGTGTACTGCAGCTGGGGGGGTGCTACGTCCGGGGCTGCCTGCGAGGACAAGGAGCCCGGTGACGATGGCTTCGAGGATGACTTCGCCCTCGTGCACATCCCCGATGATGCCCGCTCGCTCGTGCACCCGGCGCTGATGCACTGGGGTGGGCCCACCGGCATCGCCTCCACGCCGGTCGAGACAGACACGCTGGTGCTCACCTATGGGAACACGCCCCTGCGTGACGGTGACCAGGACGACATCGAGATCGCGGATCCTCGAGAGGGCTACGTGGACGCCTCGACGGAGGCCTCCACGCGTGTGACCTTGGTCCCAGCCAGCATCAGCGGGGACTCCGGGAGCCCGATCCTCCTGCACGATGGGCGCGCGCTGGGCGTGGTTCAGACGGTCAGCGTGGGCACCAGCGGTGTGGCCAACGGCGTGGTCAACCTGGCTGCTGCCCTGGCCTCCCTGGAGGCGCGCACGGGCGCGGTGCTGGAGCTCAAGACGTTCCAGTTGCTCGACGAACCGACGTTGCCCCACGAGCGGCCGGGTGGCCACGGGCTAACGCCCGGCTGACCCGCCCCCTGAGATGGGGGTCGTGCGGCCGGGTCACCGGACAGAGGCGCCCGGGGTGCGCGGCTCCAGGCCTAGCTCCTCGAGCACGAGCATGGCGTTGGTGGGGTTGGTCACCCAGAAGCGCGCCTGCCCACGGTCGCGAGCCGGCTCGAAGGCGTAGCCGATGAGATCGACCCCTTCCTGGATCATGCGCTCGACGGCCACCGCCAGTTTGCGTGGGTCGAAGGCCATCCTGCAAACGATCTGCGTCTCCTCCTGTGGGGCTTCGACCTGCATCCTCATCCTCAACCCAGTTCGGCGAGGTTGCCTTAAGCTTTGTTGGACAGATGGTAGAAACTTCTCACGTTCCCTTGCATCGGGCCTCGTTCAGCCATCTTGGCCGGTTCCAGGCTCCTCGAGCACGATCTTTGCCAGTTGGCTGCGGTTGAGCACGTCCCCCTCGTCGGCCAGCGCCAGGTTGGCATCCGCCTCCTTTCGCAGGATGATGTCGGCCAGGCGCTCGTCGATCGTGTCCGGCGTGATCAGGAACTCGACCTGCACCGGGCGGTCCTGGCCGATGCGGTGCACGCGGTCGATGGCTTGGCGGTGGATGGCGGCTGTCCAGCCCAGGTGCGCGAAGAGCACGTGCCGGGCGCCCGTGAGGTTGAGCCCGATGCCGCCCGCCTCGATCTGGGCCAGAAGCACCCGGGGTCCATCATCAGCACCCAAAGCGCGGCTGAGCTTCTCGCGCCGTTCGGGTGGCGTGGAGCCATCCAAGCGGGCGGACACTTCCTCGCCCAGGTGGGCGTGGAGGCGCTTGAGGGGTTCGAGGTAGTGGCTGTAGACCACGCAGGCCTCGTCCTCGGCCACGAGCGCGTCCACTCGGTCCTTGAGCAAGGGCGCGCGCTTGTCGAGCAGGAACTGCCGGAGCTTGTGGAGCTGGGCGAAGACCTGCACCTCGCTCTTGGCCGCGGCCATGACCTCCCGGGCCCGAGCCTCCAGGCCTTCGTAGGCGGCGCGCTCCTGCTGGCTGAGCACGTGGGCCAAGAGCGTCACGGTGCGCGGGGGGAGATCGTCGAGGACCTCGTCCTTGCGCCGGCGCAGGACCACATGGCGCGTGGCTTGCTGCAGCAGATCCGCTACGTGAGTCCGCACGCGAGGGTTGCGAGCCAGGACACCCGGGTCGGCCATCCACGTCTGCTTGAACCGGTTGCCCTCGGCCCAGCGGCCCTCGCCGATGTGGCCGAGCAGCTCGTTGTAGTCCTCGAGCCCGTTGACGATGGGGGTGCCCGTCAAGAGGATGCGGTGCTGCTGGGGCAGATCCTCGACCAGGCGGGCGCGCTGGGTCTCGGGGTTGCGCACCTCGTGGGCCTCATCGAGCACGAGCACGGGCCTCTGGTCGGCGTCCGTGTCGCGCCAGTCTCGGAACCGCAGCGAGTTGTACGTCGTGATCCGGAACCGAGCCTCAGGCGGACCGGAGAGCTCGCGCCCATGCCAGAAGGCAACGGGTTCGCCGGTGAACCGGGCCACTTCAGCCGCCCAGTTGTGCAGTACGTTGGCCGGGCAGACCACGAGCGCGCGGGTGTCGGCTGATAGGATGGCTGCGATGGTTTGGACCGTTTTGCCAAGCCCCATCTGGTCGGCCAGGATGGCGTTGAGCTTGGCGCCGAGCAGGAAGCCGACACCGGTCTCCTGGTAGCCTCTCAACTTGCCATGGAACCCGGGGATCGGGTCCGGCACCGGGGCGGTTGGGATCTCGCCCTGGGCCTGGCTGGCCACCTCGTGAAGGTCGAGCAGGAGCTCACGTGCGCGCCACTTGTCCTCATCTGGCACGCGCGCGATGGCCTGGCTCACGCGCTGATTGACAGGATCATGGGTCTCGGCTGCCGGCCCGGGCTTGGGCGCCCAGCGCTCGAGCGCCCGGCGCAAGAACCGCTTGTCGCCCTCCACCCGGTGCTCGAAGCCCAGGTTCTCCATGGCGAAGGTGCCTAGATCCGCGATGGCGCGTTCCAAGATCCGGCGCGGGTGCTCGTCGACCCGGGCAAGCTCGACCGCCTCCTCCGGGTCCACCGGGCGCACATCCTCGTAGCGCACCTCCTCCTTGCCGAGATCCTCAAGGCTCGCCTCGCCTGCGGCCGGCACCAGCTCGGTGCCGAGCATCTTGAGCGTGGATGTGAGCTTGGCCACACCCTCTCTGGGGAGCCTGGCTTGGGTGACGGCGACGGTGCGCTCGATCTCCAGGGGGACCCCGAAGCGCTTGAGCCGCTTCCAGAGCGCCTTGCGGTCAGTTGTCGGGTCGGTGGTGTCGATGACGAGCTCGTCGCCGTCCACCCGGTACTCGATGGGCACGCAGGCCCTGCTACCGTGGTCGCGCTCTTGAGCCTTGGCCCCACGAGGACCTATGCTCACCACAAAGGCACAACGAACACAAGGGAACGAGATGGCCCAGAAGGACAACCGGAGCGCCCGGTGGTTGGGGCGCTCCACCGGTGATCGCCCCGTTCCCTCTTCCGTTCTCGTTGTGTGCCTTGTGTCGTTGTGGTGAGCAGGGTTCGGCACGGGCCGGAACGTTGAAAGCACAAGCACACCGCTTCCCCCGCGTGGAGACGGTCTTCGACAAAGCGAAATCGATGGTCTTCCCACGCCACGTGCTCGTGGGCAAGGACGTGCTCGAGGAGATCCCCAGCCTCGGCGGCCAGCTCGACCTCCAGGGCGGTGGCGTGGTCGTCACGGGTCCCACCACTCGCAAGGTGGCTGGCGAGCATGTTCACCAGCTCCTTGAGGACGCTGGCTACGATGTGCACCTCGTCGAGTCCCGGGGGTCCACGCGGGATGCCATCGATGCGACGATCGAGGAGGCCGAGGCCACTGGAGCCCACTTCACCCTCGGGGTCGGTGGCGGTGGCGTCATCGATGCTGCCAAGCTCACCGCCCGCGCGCTTGGAGGCCCCCTCGTGAGCGTGCCCACCTCTGCCGCCCATGACGGGATCACGAGCCCCCGGGCCAGCGTCAAGGACGCTGGGGGTGCTGCGAGCGTAGAAGGGGTCACCCCCCTGGCCATCGTGGCGGACACGAGCATCATCATCCAGGCACCCTACCGCTTGCTGGCCGCCGGGTGCGCGGACGCCATCAGCAACCTCAGCGCCGTGCGCGACTGGGAGCTGGCCCACCGGTTGCGTGGCGAGTCGCTGTCCAGCTTCGCTGCCGTGCTCTCCCGCACCGCAGCCAAGCTCGTCATGGACTACGCGCCCCAGATCAAGCCGGGCATCGAGGACAGCGCGTGGATCGCCGTGAAGGCGCTGATCGTGAGCGGTGTGAGCATGAGTGTGGCCGGGTCGTCCAGGCCTGCCAGCGGAGCCGAGCACATGTTCAGCCACGCGCTCGATCGCATCGCGCCCGGCAAGGCCCTCCACGGCGAGCAGGTCGGCCTCGGGACCATCCTTATGCTCAACCTGCATGGCGGAGAATGGGAACGGGTCCGCTCAGCGTTGGCGACCATCGGCGCGCCCACCACGGCCAAACAAGCGCGCCTGACCGAGGAGGAGGTCGTCGAAGCCCTCACCGTGGCCCACACCATCCGGGACCGCTACACCATCCTCGGAAGCGACGGGCTCACCCTGGAGGCCGCCCAGCGCCTCGTGGAAGTCACAGGCGTATGCCCGGGCTGACCCGGCGCATCAAGCCTCTTCGAGGACCGTGTGGAGGGTGAGCGCGTTCTCCCCGTTGATCACACCGACCTCGCAGAACGCCGAGAACCGGGTGCCGGGCTCGTAGGTTCCATCGAGCTGGACCTCGCCATCGAAGACGCTGTCGCCATCGTCGTCGAACTCGATCGTGCACCCGGCAGCCGCATCGATCTCGTGAACCGACACGGTCTCATCCACCTCATCGAGCGTGCAGGAACCGAACGAGTTCTCGAGAACGCTGAAACCGACCGTACCGACGCCGGGGATCCCGGTGCCGTAGTGCACGGTGCATGAGGCCTCGAACGGCTCCGAACCAGGGTCGTCGTGGGCTGAGACCGGCACGGCGAGCAACGCGATGGTCAGCAGGCTTGCTGCGATCAGCTTGTGTAGCATCTCTACGCCTCCGAACCGCCCCCCAACGGAACAGGTCGGGAAGCAGGGACCGAATTCATAGCTGTTGTGTTGCCCCAGGGAGGAGTGCCGCAGCCTCCGGAGGGGGCCGCTGGCATGTGGAGGGGCCGAGACGCGGCACCCAGGTCGGGAGGCCAGCCCCAGCCCGGGCGCCCTGGGTGCCCGCTCGAAGCCTTTTTATCGACGATACCGCTGCCCGGTTCTGCTGCCGCCTTAGCTCAGATGGTTAGAGCACTCGGCTGTTAACCGAGCGGTCCGCGGTTCGAGTCCGCGAGGCGGCGTCCTCAACCACGGCCTCTGCAACAGCGTTGCGGTCGTGGTTTAGCAGAACCCGGATCTTTGATCCGGGCGTACTTTTCGACCCAGCTCGTCCCAACCGTAGCGCGAGCTGGGTCGAACAGTTCACTGGACTGCTCGCCCGAGAGCCAGCGGCCCTGTAGAACCGGAAGCTCGACGAGGCGCTACGCATGGCGAAGTCGACCCCTGGCTGCAGGTGTCGATCGAACCACCGGGTAGCGCCTTGCCTGGTGCGTCGTCCCGCTCGCATCCGCCCACCCACCGCCATGCGCCCTACAGGGCGCTTTGTCGGTGTGCGCGCGGGGGCCTCGCAAGAGCCGCGCACACCTCCGATACATTAAGGCGGAGAAGCTTTCTGCGCGTCCCATATGAACCTCGGTCTGCGCGTCCTCGGTGTCGCGGTGTTCATCGCCGCGTTCGCAGGCGCATCATACGGTGCCTTCCAGGTCTTCGACACGGATCCCGCCTTCACCAAGGTCACCCTCACCGCGCAAGGCGGCGGCGACGTCCAGCTCCCTGCCGGCGGGGAGGGCCCCGTTGCACTCACCGTGGAGAACCAAGGGGAGTCCCCGGTGAACCTCTCCATCGTCTCCACCGACGACCGTTTCTCTTTCACCACCGCGCGCCACGTGCTGACCGTCGCCCCTGGTGCGACCCAGACCGCGCGCGGGAGCCTGGCTGCCTTGGCCGATGTTGGCGAGCGCACGACCGTGGAGCTGGCCGCCCTTGAGAACCGCACCGGCCGCCAGCTTGCCAAGGTCCAGCTCACCGTCCAGCTCCTCGAAGAGCTCACCGTCGAGCCCGTGCTCCCCGGCGTGCTCCCGGGCACCAACGCCACTGCGCGGGTCACCGTCGTCAACGTGCTCGACCAGGCCCAGCGCTTCAACTTCAGCGTCCAAGACGGTGCTGGCACCATCACGCCAGCCACCACCAACGTCCAGCCCGGAAGCCCGTTCACGGCCATCGCGACGATCCCCGCGAGCGCTGAAGCTACAGGCGCCCTCGAGGCCACCGTGGAGGTCACCAACGCCACCGGCCGTCTCCTCACCGGAACGTTCTCTGTCCCTGTCGTCGCGCCGGGGGAGGCGGCGCTGGCCGCGTCGATCGACCGGTTCATGGCGTCTCCAGGCAACGACTTCACGGCCCCCATCGTGGTCGTCTCCAACCTGGAGGCCCCGGTGGAGGCCGAGGTCGAGGCAGATGGCCTGCGCGAGGCGAACATCGGGACCATCCAGCCTGGCTCAGCCGTCGGCGGGTACGTCACGATGCTTGCCCCCACCGAGGCCAGCGATGGGCCGATCACGCGGACCATCACCGTGACCCTGGGCGAGGTATCCTACGATGTTGATGTGACCGTTGACACCAGCCCGGCTGGATCCACCGCCGCGGTGGGCGACCGGGTCTCGGTGGATTACGTGGGCCGCCTGCCCAGCGGCGAGGTCTTCGACACCTCCGTTGCTGTCGTGGGCGAGGGACCCTTCCCACGCACCGACGATTTCCGCCCGCGCCAGCAGTACGCGCCGCTCGAGATCGGCCTCCAGCAAGGCGGGGCGATCGAGGGGTTCACCCGAGGCGTGGCCGGCCTCCATGAAGGCGAGAGCAGAACCGTCGTGCTCCCGCCGAGCTTGGCCTACGGCCCTGCCACGGAGCACGAGAACGTCTCAGCCACCACCCCGCTCCAGCGCACCCAGGTCCTAGCGCGCGAGATCGACGGTGTGAGCAAGGCCCAGCTTCCCCCCGAGTTCGACATCGAGAACAAGACCGAGGGCGACACGATCACCTTCGGCGACTCCCAGACCGGTGGACCCTTCAAGCTCTTGCTCACGAACGTGACCGAGCGCACCGTGGACATCCTCCGGGTCGACGAGATCGGCGACGACCTCACCTTCTTCCCGCCATGGCCCAACGCCACCGAGGTCACCGAGCGCAACGAGACCCACATCACGTACACGACGACGCCCCCAGCGGATCTCGGCACGTTCACGTGGGATGCCAACCCCCAGAGCCACCAGGCGGGCTGGGGCCAGACGACCACGGTGGAATCCGTCGACGCGGAGACGATCCTGTTACGCCACGCACCTGAACCCGGAACGAACTACACCGCCTCACCCAACCCCCAGATGCCCCCCACCGAGTACACGGTCCACGGCGTGAACGAGGGCGAGGTGCACGTGAGCTTCCCCAACCGCCACCCCCTTGCTGGCAAGACCCTCATCTTCGACATCACCCTGCGAGAGGTGCTCGGCTCTGCACAAGGCGGCGGGCTCCAGGTCGGCGGGTAGCCCCGGAGGAACCCAGCGTGAGCGATCCCGACGACGCCCCGGATGCGCCCCTCACCTACGCTAAGGCCGGCGTGGACATCGACGAGGAAGCTGATACGATCCAGGCCCTGGTGGCCTCGCTCACCACCGGCCGGGATGGTGCCGTCCAGCCCTTGGAGCTACCAGGCCACTTCGCCGGAGGCGTCCAGCTCGGCGAGCAGGCGCTCATCCTGTGCACGGACGGTGTGGGCTCCAAGGTCGAGATCGCCCGAGCCCTGGACCGCTACGACACCATCGGCATCGACTGCATGGCCATGAACGTCAACGACGCCATCTGCATCGGGGCTGAGCCCGTGGCCTTCGTCGACTACCTCGCCATCGAACGCCACAGCGAGACCTTCGCGACCCAAGTCGGCCAGGGCCTGGCCGAAGGCGCGCGGCAAGCCAACGTCGCCATCGTCGGCGGCGAGACCGCCACGCTCCCAGGCATCGTGAAGGGCTTCGATCTGGCCGGCACCTGCCTGGCCACCGCACCCATGGACCAACTGATCACCGGCCAAGAGGTCGCCCCAGGAGACGTGCTCATCGGGCTACCCTCCAGCGGTATCCACTCCAACGGGCTCACCCTGGCCCGCAAGGCCGTCGAGCGCGCCGGCCTCTCGTACACCGACACGGTCCCCGAGCTCGAGCCCACCACCATCGGTGAGGCCCTGCTCGAACCCACGCGCATCTACGTACGACCCATCCTGGAGCTCATCCAGGAGGTCGACGTCCACGGCCTCGTCCACGTCACCGGCGGCGGCGTGCACAACTACCCCCGCATCCGAGACGACGTCGGCTACGTGCTCGACGAGCTCCCCGAACCACCAGCCATCTTCGAGGCCATCCAGCGGCTCGGAGGCGTCGAGGACCGGGAGATGTACCGGACGTTCAACATGGGCATCGGCTTCTGCGCCGTGGTGGCAGCCGACGATGCCGCCGAGGCCCTAGCGGTCCTCGGCGGTCAAGACGCCCAGGTGATCGGACGCGTGGAGGAGGGAGCGGGTGTGGAGGTCAGCCGGCTTGGGTTGGGTTTCTCGGTTCAGTAGTGAGTGCATCAGGCGAGTGACAGTCTAGAGCGTACTGATACAGTAGTCGTGGCCTACGAACACTTATAACCGCCTTCCTCGTAGGACGCCCTTGAGGGTTGGATGTTCTTCGTTCGCGTGAGTCAAGGGATTATAATCGTGCTCACCATCGGGCTCTTGACCACCGTATTCCCGGCTGGAAGCGTTGTCCCGGATGACGAGAGCCTGGATACGCCGACCGACGATTGCATCCCACATCCACCAATCCGCATTTCCTCTGACGCGATGTTCAAGCTTGGCCCTGCCGTAGGTGTGGTGAACCCTTCTGCAGCCGGGACCGCTGAGGATCCGTACTTGATTGAGGGATGGTGCATCACTCCGCAAGTCCCCAAGCGGATTGGTTCAGTCTGGTTGCAAGGGGCAGGCATCCTACTCGAAGACACAAGTTCGCACGTGATTATACGCGAGAATGTGGTCGACGGGCGGTCGGTAAACCACCATCCCCCCCTAAGCAACAATAAACAGAATACTGGCATCTGGCTGGATCATGTGAAGAATGTTGCCATAGCGGATAACGTGATTATGCGGAATGGCCGGGGCATTCTACTAGATTCTAGCATAGTGACAATCTCCAATAACCTGGTTGTGAAGAATGGGGGTCAGGCCATCCACCTTTCAGGTGGAAATAATTTGATGATATCCACTAACTCACTTGTGGATAATGGAGGCCAAGCTATCTTCATGATGGATGCTGACGGGATTGAGATTTTGGGGAATGCCATACAGGGGAATGGAGGAGGGATTCAACTTCAACAAGCGCGTGGCGGAACCATTGCGAACAACACCATAGTCGAGAACGGTCGCGGTGTATTCCTCGGCGCAGTAAACCGTATATCTATCCTCAATAACACGATTCAGAGGAACATCGGCGATGGCGTCGTACTCAGCTACGCGAGAGAGGTTACGATGGTTGGTAACGCCCTCGGCTCTGGAGGGGTGCGGATCTCAGGGGACCGATTGGCTCATTACCAACATGCATTGGCCCCCTCGAATACCGTGAATGGAGATCCGGTTCGGTACGTTCGCGATTTAGCAGACATCACGGTAGCTGATCCAGCTGGTCAAGTGATCTTGGTGAACACCACTCGGGTCCAAGTCACGGGTCTTGACCTCTCCAACACAACCACAGGTTTGCTCATGGCGTATACCGCAGACAGTACGGTTGCGAATAACGAAATTAGAGACAACAGGAATTTCGGGACGTCCGTCATCGGTGGAACTGGGCATATAATCGCAAATAACACTATAAAAAATAATGGTCAGAAGGGACTCATCGGTACGGCCGTAGACGCCATGTCAATCGTCAACAATACCATCATCAGCAGCCCTGACGGTGTCGAGCTTCAGGATTCACATCGAACCGAAATTTCGGGCAACGAGATCACGAATAATGGATTCCGCGGTATCTTTCTGCTCCGAGGAACGATGATAAACCTCACAATGAACACGGTTACAGGAAACCCCGTGGGGGTTGTGGTTTCGGATTTGACCGACGTGACAGTTACGGGGAACGCCGTTAGCAATAACGGAGATGGGATCTACGCCGCCTCGTTACACCGGGTGCGTATCACGTTCAATGATATCAACAACAACAGCGGTACTGGGCTCCAGGCGTATGGAGGAACCCAATCACTCGACGTGACTCAGAACTGGTGGGGCCACGGGAGCGGCCCCAGCGGGGGCGTCAGTGATGCCTGCACCGGCGCCACGGCAAACGGAACCGGAGACAGAATCGATACGGATCATCCCTTCCGCCAAGATGGCGAGGTCTGCTTCGACCCATGGCTCACAGACCCCAACCCCGATGCTGGGGCTAGCTAGGCGTTCGAACCATGTAGCGCGCCCTCGGCGCGCTCTCCTCCGCGGCGGGTGGCCACGCCAAAGTTATTTGACCAAGGCCACCTACCGCGGGGTATGCAGCTCTTCCTGGACAGCGCGGACATGAGCGAGATCAAGCGGGCCACGGACTGGGGCATCATCGACGGTGTCACCACGAACCCGTCGCTGGCCGCCAAGCAGAACCAACCCTTCGACAAGCTCGTCACCGAGATCTGCCAGCTCGTCCAGGGCCCGGTCTCCGCCGAGGTCATCGCCACGGACTACGACGGCATCGTCGAGCAGGCCCGCAAGGTGGCCTCCTGGGACGACCACGTGGTCGTCAAGGTCCCGCTGATCAAGGAGGGCCTCAAGGCGGTCAAGACCCTCACCGAGGAGGGCATCGACACCAACGTCACCCTCAACTTCCAGGCCAACCAAGGCCTGCTGGCCATGAAGGCCGGTGCCACGTACCTCAGCCCCTTCATCGGTCGCCTGGACGACCGCGGGCAGTCGGGCCTACAGCTCATCGACCAGCTGGTCACCATCAAGCACAACTACGGCTTCGAGACCGAGATCCTCGCGGCCAGCATCCGCCACCCGGACCACGTGCTCCAGTGCGCCCTGCTCGGTGCCGACGTCGCCACCCTCCCGTTCTCTGCGCTGGAGAAGCTCTACGCCCACCCGCTCACCGAGAGCGGCTTGGCCAACTTCCTCCAGGACTGGGAACAGGCGGGCCTGGATCTCTAAGCTCCCCTGACCCCCCCCCCGCCCGCTTCGTGCTGGCCTCAGGGCCCGGCCGCCACCGGGCGATCCCCCTTTTTCGACGTTCCAACTAGGTCTAGCGCCGATATTTCGACGTGTCCGTCAGATCCCTTATCCCTCTCGAGCCGGATCCATGGGTGAGGTCGACAACCTTGAACACCACCATCGCAGCAACCCTGGCCGCCGCCTTGATCGCCACCCCGCTCGCCGTTGCCGGGGGCTTCCCTGGGCTCCCTGGCCAAGCGGGCTACGGCATCTGCAACGCGTACGACCACATCGACGAGAACGCGACCCAGGCGCCCCCGTTCCAGAACGTCACCGCGGATGAGTGTGGGGACGACCACCCCCGTGACCGCGCCGACGACCGCGCCGACGAGCGTGCAGCCAACGCGACCGCGGACGCTGACGAGGATGCCGGGGGCCACGAGGCCTCGAGCCAAGCCGGCGAGGACGGTCGAGCCTACGGCCAAGAGCGTGCCCAGCAGCGCGGGCCCGGCTGACCGATCCTTCGCGCGGTCAAGCCGGCCTCCGCTTACGCGAGCACGCGCGCGAACCGGTCGATCAACGGTCCCGATCACCAAGCGTGCCCGCGTAGAAACGTTTTTGTCGGCGACCCCGATGCCCGTTCCACCGGTCGGGCCCCATGCGCTTGCGCAACCTCTCCATCGTCACCGCCGTTGCCACCTACCTCACGATCCTCGTCGGCGGGTACACCCGAGGCTCCGGGGCCGGCTACGGCTGCCGGGACGCCTGGCCGCTCTGCGCCCACCCCGTCACGGGTGAGCTCTCCCTGTTCCCCGACTGGTCCCACCACCTCATGGTCATCGAGTGGAGCCACCGCTTCGTCGCACTCGTGGCTGGTGTGCTGATCCTCTGGATGGCCATCGCCGCCTGGCGCAACCACCGCTCCGACAGCCGCCTGATCACCGCGGCCACCATCGCGGCCGTTCTCCTCCCCGTCCAGGCCCTGCTGGGCGCAGCCACGGTCTGGTGGTTCACCACCGAGCGCCACGGCGCGCTGGCCACCCTCCACATGGGCACGGCCGCAGCGCTCTTCAGCGCCGTGGTCGCCACCGCCATCTTCGCCTTCTACCCCCGAGACGGCGCCTCGACGCGCGCCGGGGCAACCTCCGACGCCGGAGCTGGTGATCCCAGCCCCCCTGGCCCCTCCTCCAGCGGACCAGCGGGTCTACGCGACTACGTCGCACTGCTCAAGCCGGGCATCATGGCCCTGTTGGTGGCCATGGGCTTCACCGGCATCATGATCGCTCCCGGTGGGCCCCAGCTCAGTCTCGCCCAGATGTTCTGGACCTTGCTGGGGGGAGCGCTGGGTGCCGGAGCGGGCGGGGTCATCAACCAGGTCATCGAGCGCGACGTCGACAAGCAGATGGACCGCACCCGGACCAGACCCGTAGCCACGGGGCGCATCTCGCCGGCCAACGCCCTGGCCTACGCGCTGGCCCTGGCAGCCGTTTCGTTCACCATGCTGGCCTTCATGGTCAACGTGCTCGCCGCGGTCATCACCCAGCTCGCCGTCGTCTTCTACGTCTTCATCTACACCCTCTGGCTCAAACCCTCCACGCCCCAAGGCGTGGTCATCGGGGGTGCAGCCGGCGCGGCTCCCGCCCTGGTTGGCTGGGCAGCCGTCACCGGCGAGATCGGCCTGCCCGCCATCCTGCTCGGCGTGCTCGTCTTCCTCTGGACGCCCCCGCACTTCTGGGCGCTGGCCATCGCCAAGCGCGATGAGTACGAGACCGCCGGCTTCCCCATGATGCCCATCGCCCGCGGGCTCAAGACCACCAAGCGCCAGATGGTCCTCTACACGCTGGCCACGATCCTTGTCGCCGCATCCTTCTACTTCCTGGGCACCCTGGGCGTGGTCTACCTCGTGGCCAGCACGATCCTCGGCCTGCTCTTCCTGCTGGCCATCCTGGGCGCGGTGGTCGGGGACGATGCCAAGCGAGCCAAGGGCGCCTTCTGGGTCTCCATCGCCTACCTGGGGCTCGTCTTCGTGGCCATGGTGGCTGATCGGCTGGTCGTCGCGTGAGCGTTGCCCCACGCATCGGCCACACAACCCTTACGACCCCCTAGGCCATGGACCACCTGGAGGCTTGGTCCCCATGCAGAGCAACCGCGCAACCCTGATCATCGTCACCCTCCTTCTCCTCGTCCCTCTGGCTTCCGTAACCCAGGCCGACCACCAGCCAGAGACCCCCGTGCTCGAGCAGGTCGAGGACCTCGGGTCCGGCTGGGCGGCTTGGTCCTTCGAGACCAACGGCCCCCAGCCAGGAGGCGAGCTCCGAGTGAAGGACCACACCCGGCCCCAGCAGGTCGGTCTCGCGCTCTACGACGAGGTGGGTGAGCTGGTCACCTGGAGCACGCTTCAGACCTTCGGCGGGGACGGGGTACGGATCGACGGGGAGGCCGCCGGGTTCGAGGTCCACCACGATGCCTACGAGGACATCCCCGTGCCTTACGATGGGGTCCACTTCGGCTTCCCGGACCGCGAGGCCGGCGCCTACCAGCTCGTCCTCTGGTGGGCCGGGCAAGGCACCTGGAACTACACGCTCCAGGGTGCCGACGGGGTCGAGCTCGTCGCCGCGACCGGTGGAGAGAACGCCTTCGTCTACGACGGCAAGGCATTCGAGGACGCCGCCGTGAACGCGCAGGCCTGGGACCAGCACCGAGGCCTCCAGGTCGTCGCCGATGGCGAGGTGAGCGTCGAGATCGAGGGAACCTTGCTCCTCGCCTGGACAACGCGGATCGCAGGCCCGACGCTCATGACGCTTGAAGGACCCGGCGTTCAGGAGAGCTGCAGCTGCCGCAAGATGGACGCCACCGGGCCCGACGCGCTCGGCCCGGGCACCTACACGCTCTCCCTCACCACAGCGGGCAACGGAGACACGATCGCCGGCGGGGCCGACGTCGTGCTGCCCGGTTTCCCAGGGTGAGCTCACGACGAGACCCTACCATCCAACGGCTCGGTCGAGTGCTTCCAGTGCTTCGACTGGACCCGATGCGCTACCCAGCCGTGGGGTGCACGTTAGAGTTATATACCGGACCCTCTTTCGCCACGCTACCCTTCCAGGCGGTCCGCACCAGACGCTTCGGGGCAATGCCGCGCGCATCCCCGGACACGCTTGCCACCCCCCGCGGTTCTGGCGGCGTTGAGGGCGTCACGGTCGGACGTGGGCCCCGGGAAGAGGCATCAGACCGTCCGCGGTCGCTGGAGAGTCCAGCATGCCCAAGAAGAGCCACCCGCAACGAGGATCACACGGTTTCTCGCCCCGCAAACGGGCGCCCCAGCCCCTGGCACGTTTCAGGTCGTGGCCCGACGACGGACCCGAGCCCACCATCCAAGGCTTCTCCGGGTTCAAGGTCGGCATGACCCACATCATGATGGTCGACTACCGCCCCACCTCCACCACATCCGGTCAAGAGGTCCGCGAGGCGGTCACCGTCATCGAAGCCCCTCCCATGGGCGTCGCCGGCGTGCGCGTCTACGAGGACACCCCCTACGGCCTCAAGGCCGCAGGCGAGGTCTGGGCCGATCCCGGCCAGCTCGACCCCGAGCTTGGCAACCGTGTCCACTTGAACAGCAAGCGCACCGGCAGCGTCGACGAGCTCGACGCGGATCAGGCCACCGACGTACGCGTGCTCGCCTACAACAGGCCGCAGCTCGTCCCCGGCCTACCCCGAAAGGTCCCGGACATCACCGAGTTCCGTGTCGGCGGCGGCGACATCGCCGGACGCCTGGAGCTGGCCGGCAGCCTACTCGGCCAGGACTTCAAAGTTTCCGACTTCGCCCAGGTCGGCCAGATGCTCGACGTTGCAGCCGTGACGAAGGGCAAGGGCTACCAAGGCTCAGTCAAGCGATGGGGCGTCAAGCTCCAATCCCACAAGAACTCCAAGAACCGTCGTGACGCCTCCCCGCTGGGGCCGTTCCAGCCGCGGTTCATCCGGCCCCAGGTCCCCATGCCTGGCCAGGTCGGTTACCACCAGCGCACCGAGCTCAACAAGCGCGTCCTCAAGATCTCCGAGGACCCCGAGGAGATCAACCCTGAGGGCGGCTTCGTGCGCTACGGTGAGATCAACAACGACTTCATGCTGCTCCACGGGACCCTGCCCGGCCCCTCCAAGCGGGCGCTCGCCTTCCGGCACGCCATCCGCTACGGTGCCGGCGTCGAGGTCACGGAGCCGCAGATCACGTACATCAGCACAGCCAGCAAGCAGGGGGTGTGATCCATGGACATCAAGATCCTCGGACTCGACGGGACCCCGGTGGGCGACGCGACGCTCCCGGACGCTTTCAAGACCCCGTTCCGCCCGGACGTCATCCGCAAGGCGGTCAACGTCTCCCAGGCCAACCGGCGACAACCCTACGGGGCCTCGCCCCTGGCCGGTCGGTGGCAGACCCACGAATCCTGGGGCCCAGGACGCGGTGTGTCCCGGGTGCCTCGGCTCACCCAGGGCCGGCGAGCCACGTTCTCGCCTGCCGTCGTGGGTGGCCGGCGCGCCCACCCTCCCCGGGCTGAGCGCGACTGGTCGGAGAAGATCAACAAGAAGGAGCGCGCGCTCGCGCGCGCTTCAGCCCTCGCGGCCACCGGTGATGCCGAGCGCATCACCGCCCGCGGCCACAAGTTCGAGTTGGACCAGGTCCCCCTGGTCGTCGACGACGCGTTCGTGAACATCGGTGCGACCAGCGAGCTCGCCGATGTCCTCGAGGCGCTCGGTGTCGGTGCAGATCTCGAGCGAGCCAAACAGGGCCGCGGTGTTCGAGCCGGCAAGGGCAAGATGCGTGGCCGACGCTACCGGACCCCGAAGAGCATCCTGCTCGTGGTCCACGAGAAGGGCCCCGTCACCCGCGCCTGCGGCAACCTGCCCGGCGTGGACTTCGCGGTCCCGACGGAGCTCAACGTGGAGCGCCTAGCCCCCGGCGGCGATGCCGGACGGCTCACGCTCTACACGGCCTCGGCGCTCGAGGCCATCGGGGAGGTGACAGCGTGACCCTGGACCCCTACGACATCATCATCAACCCGTTCGTGACGGAGAAGACGATGAACCGGCTCGACAACGAGAACGCCGTCGACTTCATCGTCCACATGGACGCGACCAAGCCCAAGATCAAGTGGGCCATCGAGGAGATGTTCGAGACCGAGGTCTCCCGGGTCCGAACCATGATCACGCCCAAAGGCGAGAAACGAGCGATCGTCACGTTCCCGCCCTCGGTCCAAGCCGAGGACATCGCGATGCGAGTAGGAATCTTCTGAGGTGAGATACGATGGGCAGACCGATCCCAGCACAACGACGCGGCAAGGGCTCACACACGTACACGAGCCCCTCCCACCGTCACCACGCACCTAACACCCTTCCTCGCGTCCGCACGGCGACCGGGAAGGTCGAGGACATCAAGCACAACCCCGGGCACTCCTCCCCGCACGCCATCGTGCGCATGGAGGACGGCACGGTCCACTCCATGCTGGCCCCAGAGGGCATCGCCGTGGGCGACCCCGTCCACATCGGCGAAGGCGATCCCACCCTGGGCAGCGTTCTCCCCCTCGGGGACATCCCACAGGGGGCCTACGTGTACAACATCGAGAGCCAGCCCGGCGACGGCGGCAAGTTCTGCCGGTCGGCTGGCAACCACGCGTTCATCGTCTCCCGATCCCCGGGCGCCATCGTCGTGCAGCTCCCGTCCGGGGCCTTCAAGGAGTTCAGCCCGTCCTGCCGAGCCGCCATCGGCACCGTCGCTGGCGGCGGGTTCAAGGACAAACCCCTGGTCAAGGCCGGGAAGAAGCATCACATCCTGCGCTCGACGGGCCGCTACTGGCCGGTCGTCCGCGGGGTCGCCAAGAACCCCGTCGACCACCCGTTCGGCGGGGGGAACAAACAACACACCGGCCGGCCCAAGACGGTGGCGCGAAGCGCACCGCCAGGCGCCAAGGTCGGTTCGATCGCCGCCAAGCGCACCGGGAAGAGGTAAGCGGAGGGATCAAGATGGCAGATCGACGACGCCGACGACGACGAGAGAAGCTCGATACCCGCCGCGAGGAGGAGTTCAAGTTCCGCGGCATGACCCTCGAGGAGCTCCAAGAGCTCAGCCTTGAGGAGCTTGCCCCCCACCTCCCCTCCCGAGCCCGACGCAAGCTCAAGCGCGGCCTCAGCCAGGCCCACCGCGACTTCATCGAGAAGGTGGAGTCCGGCGAGGGCCCCTTCCGAACGCACCTGCGAGACCAGGTCGTGCTCCCCTCCTTCGTGGAGAAGGAGATCCACATCCACACCGGGCAAGACTTCCTCCGGATCGATGTGAAGCCCGAGATGATCGGGCACCTGCTCGGGGAGTTCGCCATGACGCGCCAGTCAGTTGAACACACCGGACCGGGCGTGGGCGCGACCCGCTCGTCCAAGTACATGCCGCTGAAGTGATCACCATGGGCCTCGGCTACTCCGTCAACCCCGACCCGGACCGAACCGCCAAGGCGCTCGGTCGCGAGCTCGCGATCAAGCCCCGGGACGCCATCGAGATCTGTCGCCACATCCGCGGCATGACCCTGGACCAGGCCAAACAAGCGCTCGAGGGCGCCATGGACAAGACGCGCGCCATCCCCGTGCGCCGGCACATGGGCTCGGTCAGCCACCAGAAAGGCACCGGGCCCG
Organism: uncultured Thermoplasmatales archaeon; assembly: GCA_964396185.1. Lineage (GTDB taxonomy): Archaea > Thermoplasmatota > SW-10-69-26 > SW-10-69-26 > SW-10-69-26 > CAYNEI01. Next base: position 229,403 of record CAYNEI010000001.1, on the reverse strand, counting down.
GCAAGTACCCCGTGAAGGCCGCTGGCCGCATCCTCGCTGTCATCGAGGAGGCTGAGGCCAACGCCGAGTACAAGGGCCTCGAGACCGAGGAGCTCAAGGTGGCCCATGCTGCCTGCCAGCGCGCCAACGTCATCGAAGGCAGTCGACCCCGAGCTCGTGGCCGCGCCACCGCGTGGAACACGAGCCTCGTCCACATCGAGATCGTGCTCGAGGAGGAGCGTGAGTAACCGTGGCTGTCGAACGCAAGCTCATCCAGGAGAACAAACGCCGCCTGCTCATGCGCGAGTTCCTCGCCCGCGAGGCCGCCCGCGCCGGGTTCGGAGGCTGCGAGATCACACGCACGCCGCTCGGCCTGCGGATCCGGCTCGTCGCTGAGCGCCCCGGGTTCGTCATCGGACGCCGCGGCTCGACGATCCAGCGGATCACGCGCGAGCTGGCAGAGAAGTTCGATCTCGACAACCCGCAGATCGAGGTCGAGGAAGCCGGCGATCCTAACCTCAACCCTCAGATCATGGCCCAGAAGATGGCCGAGGCCCTCGAGCGCGGCTGGCACTTCCGCCGCGCCGGGCACTCTACGGTGCGCCGCATAATGGGCTCTGGTGCCAAGGGCTGCCAGATCATCCTCACCGGCAAACTCACCGGCTCGCGAGGCCGCATGGAGAAGTTCACCGCCGGCCACATCAAGCACTGTGGCGAACCCGCCCTCCAGTTCATGGAGCAGGGCTACGCCATGGCCAAGAAGAAGCTGGGCACCATCGGTGTCAAGGTGGCCATCATGGACCAGCACGCACGCCTCCCCGACGAGGTCAACGTGCTCGCCACCGCCAAGCGCACCGAGCGCGCCGTCGAGATCGCCGACGAGGCCGCCGAGGGCGAGGAAGCCGAGGCCGCCCACGAGGAGATCGAGAAGGCGGTCTCCGAGGACAAGCCAGCTGAGGCCGAACCTGAGCCCTCCAAGATCACCGAGGAGCAGATCGAGGCCGACATCGCTGAGGCCGAAGAGGTCGAGGCCGAGGTCGAGGCCGCTGCCACCGCGGGGGGGTCGGGAGGCGCCAAGCTCACCGACATCCCAGGCGTGGGCAAGGCCAAGGCCGATGCCCTGGAAGGGATGGGCTTCGACTACCAGGCCGTGCTGGAGGCCAGCGCCGACGAGCTCGCAGAGGTCAGCGGCATCGGGCCCAAGCTGTCCAAGAAGATCAAGCGCGCTGTCCAGGAGCTTGAGGAGGGACATGAATGAACCCCGAGCGGATCCGCAAGATGACCCCCGCCGAGCGCAAGGATACGCTGCTCGAGATGCGCCAGGAGCTCATGCACGAGCGCGGTGTGGCCGCCATGGGTGGCGCCCCGCCGGACCCAGGGCGCATCCGCCAACTCCGTCGCACCGTCGCGCGGATCAAGACCATCATCAACGAAGAGGAGAACAGCTAGCGAGGTTGTCATGAGCGTCTGTGACACGTGTGGACTCCCGAAGGAGATCTGCGTCTGCGAAGAGATCGCCCGCGAGCAACAGGAGATCGTGATCTCCACCACGACGCGACGGTACGGCAAGACCGTCACGATCGTCGAGGGCCTGGACCCGTCGGACATCGACGTCAAGGGCCTCACGGTGGACCTCAAGAACGCCTGTGCATGCGGCGGTTCCTACAAGGACGGGAACATCGAGCTCCAGGGAGACCACCGGGAGCGCGTGAAGAAAGAGCTCGAAAGGATGGGGTTCCATGCCGAGATCCGTTGAAGCTCGATCCAGCGCTCACCAGCTCGCTCGCGGCGAGCTCATCGGCCGCCGCACCCGCGTAGCCGTATCCAACGACCCGACCCTTGTGGGGTTGGAGGGGACCGTCGTCGACGAGACGATGCACACCCTGACCCTCGAGACCGGCCGAGCGCGACGTGTCGTCGCGAAAGCCGGTCAATCGTTCACGTTCAACACGGACGACGGCCCCATCCAGTTGGATGGGGACCAGATCGCCTACCGGCCGGAAGACCGGACCAAGAAGGCAAAGGTGGATCGATGACCCGAGACATCGGACTCGACGTACAACCGCCCCAGGAGAGCTGCGACGACCCGAACTGCCCCTTCCACGGGAGCCTGTCGGTTCGTGGCCAGATCCTCGAGGGACGCGTTGCCAGCGTCAAGATGGACAAGACGATCGTCGTCGAGCGGCGACGCCTCTGGCGGCTGCCGCGCTTCGAGCGGTTCGAGAAGCGAACCTCCCGCATGTCGGTTCACCGGCCTCCGTGCTTCACGGTGACCGTCGGCGACGAGGTGAAGATCGCCGAGTGCCGCCCCCTCTCCAAGACGAAGTCCTTCGTCCTGGTGGAGGCCCACGAGCGCCGTGCTGATGTGCGTGGCGTGGATGTCGGCGCCCCCGTCATCGCCCCGGACGTTCCCGAGGACGAGGACGAGGAAGAGGAGGAGGACGCTGCGGACACCGAAGCTGGCGAGCAAGGCGACGATGAAGCCGAGCAAGCCGAGCAAGAGGACCAACCCGAGGAGGGCGAGCAGACGTGAGGGGCATCCCCGGACGTCAGACCCGAGGCCTCCCGGTGGGCGCCAACCTCGACTGCATCGACAACACGGGCGCCAAGATCGTCGAGATCGTCACCGTCCCCCGCAAGGGCAACGTCCACCGGCGCTACCCAGCCGCTGGCGTGGGCGACATGATCATCGTGACTGTCAAGAAGGGCACCCCCGAGATGCGCCGCCAGCTCCACCAGGCTGTCATCGTGCGCGCCCGGCGACCCTTCCGCCGCCCGGACGGCACCATGGTCCAGTTCGAGGACAACGCGGCCGTGATCATCACAGAGACCGGCGAGACCCGCGGCTCGGACATCAAGGGCCCGGTGGCCCGAGAGGCCGCCGAGCGGTGGCCCCGCGTGGCAGCACTTGCAAGCAACATCGTGTGAGGTGTCAAGTTTGGCGAACAACAGACCCGGAAAATCGAAGCAACCGCGCAAGCAGCGCAAGGCGCAAGCCAACGCGTCCCTGCACAAGCGTCGCAAGATGCTAAGCGCGCACCTCAGCGAGGACCTCATGGTCGAGTTCGAGCGTCGCTCCATGCCCGTGCGCAAGGGCGACACCGTCGAGATCGTCCGCGGGGACTTCAAGGGCACCGAAGCCGAGGTGCTCAACGTCGACCGCCAGCGCATGATCCTCGAGATCGACGGCGTCACCAACCGACGCGCTGATGGCACCGAGGTCGCCCGCCCGGTCCAACCGAGCAACTGCATCATCACCAACCTCCACCTCACCGACCCGAAGCGCCGCGCCGCCATCGCGCGCAAGGGCGTCACGGTCGAAGCCCCACCGGAACCCGAGCCTGAGCCGGAGCCCGAGCCTGAGCCTGAGCCGGAACCGGAACCGGAGCCTGAGCCGGAGACGGCTGCCGAGCCCGAACCGGAGCCCGAGCCCGAACCGGAACCGGAGCCTGAGCCGGAGACGGCCGATGAGCCTGAACCCGAGCCTGAGTCCGAGCCCGAACCGGAGCCTGAGGGCGAGGCCGCTGGGGACGATGACGAAGCTGAACCCACTAAGGAGGGATCCGCCTGAGCAAGCACGTCAAGCGACTCGCGCAACCACGCCGCTGGAAGATCCCGAAGAAGGTCCACACCTTCGCGCCCAAGACCCGACCGGGCCCGCACGCCCTGGAGGACAGCCTCCCTCTGGCCGTCGCGCTACGGGACATCCTCGGCATCGCGGACAGCAGCCGCGAGGCCAAGGGCATCATCTCCAGCGGTCAGATCCTCGTGGATGGTCAGCCCTGCCGGGACATCCGTCGCGGCATCGGGTTCATGGACATCGTGTCCGCCCCAGGCATGGAGCTCCACACGCGCGTGCTCTACGATACGCACGGCCGGATCGCTCTGCACGAGATCCCCGAGGAAGAGGCCACCACCAAGCTGGTGCGCATCGAGGACAAGACCACCGTCAAGAAGGGTCGCCGGCAGCTCAACCTCCACGACGGCCGCAACATCGTGGTCAAGGAGGACGAGTACAACACCGGTGACGTGCTCCGCCTCAAGCTGCCCGAGCAGGGCATCGCGGACCACTTCCCCTTCCAGGAGGGCGCCCCCGTCTACGTGACCGGCGGCACCCACATCGGGCAGGTGGCCCGGATCGTCGAGCACAAGATCATCAAATCCAGCGCCCCCAACCTCGTGCGCCTCGAGGGCCAGGACTCCTTTCAGACCGTGCCCTCGTACGCGTTCGTCGTCGGCAAGGACGAGCCGGCCATCGCCATCCCGGAGGTCGAGACCCATGCCTGAGGCTGAGACCGAGACCGTCCAGGACGACAACCCGATGCGCGAGGTGCGCATCGAGAAGATCGTGGTCAACATCGGCGTGGGCGAGTCCGGCGAGCGCCTGCTCAAGGCCGAGGCCTTGCTCGAGGAGCTCACGGGCCAGACCCCCATCCGCACCCGCGCCAGGCGAGGCGCGCGCGACTTCGGCGTCCGCGCCGGCCAGGAGATCGGCGTCAAGGTCACGCTTCGCGGCGACCAAGCCATCGAGTTCCTCAAGGAAGCCCTCTGGACCCGCACGAACAAGGTCCCGGGCTGGTCCTTCGACGACAACGGCAACGTCTCCTTCGGCGTGGCCGACCACACCGACTTCAAGAAGATGAAGTACGACCCGGACGTGGGCGTCTTCGGCATCGACGTCACCGTCGTGCTCGAACGCCCCGGCGCCCGGGTCAAGACCCGCCGCATCCGCCCCTCGCGGATCGGCCAAAGCCATCGCGTCACGTGGGAAGAGGCGATGGACCTGATGGAACAGGAACTCGACGTTGAGGTGATCTGAGCATGGCTGAGGGACCGACCAAGCCCTTCGGGCGAGGCATCAACCGCTGCAAGCGCTGTGGCCGCCACCGCGGCCTGATCCGACGGTACGGGCTCTACCTGTGCCGCCAGTGCTTCCGCGAGGCCGCTCCTGAACTCGGCTTCAAGAAATACTCCTGAGGTGAACCGATTGCAGCATGACCCTCTCTCTGACGCGCTCACAAGCATCCGCAACGCCGAGCGATCGGGCCTGCGCGAACTCGAGCTCGCACCTGCGAGCAAGCTGCTCGGCAACATCCTGCAAGTCATGCAGGAAGCCGGGTACATCGAGAACTACCAGTTCCAGGACGACCACCGTTCCGGGAGCTACGAGGTTCGCCTCACCGGCAACGTGAACGACTGCGGCGTGATCAAGCCCCGCTTCAGCGTCAAGACCGCCGAGATCGAGCGCTGGGAGGCACGCTACCTCCCCGGCCGCGACTTCGGCCAACTGATCCTGACCACGACCGACGGCGTCGTGGACCACAACGAGGCCAAGCGCCTCGGTGTGGGCGGCAAACTGATCGCCTATGTGTACTAGGAGGACGACGACATGAGCATCATCGCAGTAGAACGGCGCGAAGTCGAGCTCCCGGAGGGCGTGAGCGTCTCCGTGACCGACGACAGCACCGTCACCGTCACCGGCCCCAACGGGGAGCTCACGCGTCGGCTCTACCACCCGCAGATCCAGATCAGCGCCGAGGACGGCCTCGCCATCGTCGAGGCGGATCTCGTGCGCCGCAAGGTCGCCGCGCTCGTCGGTACGTACGCCGGCCACCTCAAGAACATGGTCCACGGCGCTGCCGAGGACTACGAAGCACAGCTCAAGATCGTCTCGAGCCACTTCCCGATCAAGGCCAAGGTGGACGGCGACACCGTCGTCATCGACAACTTCCTCGGGGAGAAGGCTCCCCGTCACGCCACCATCCTGGGCGACTGCACCGTCCAGGTCAAGGGGGACACCGTCACCGTGACCGGCCGCAACAAGGAACACGTCGGCCAGACCGCGGTCAACGTCGAGTCCGCGACCCGCATCCGCGGCTACGACCTACGGGTCTTCCAGGATGGCATCTACATCGTTCAGAAGCCGAGGTGAGCTTAGATGACTGAGGACAAGAACACGTTCATCGATGCGATCTCCAAGCTCCCCGGCGTGGGCGAGGCCAAAGCCGAGGCTCTCTGGGAAGCCGGCTATCGCACCCTCGAAGAGGTGCACGAGGCCACCGCAGAGGAGCTCGCCGACAAGGTCGACGGCGTCGGCCCCAAACTCGCCGAAGCCATCCTCCAGGGTATCGCGGACCTCGAAGCCGAGGAACCCGAGCCCGAGGTCGAGGTCGTCGAGGAGATGGGCGAGGCTCCAAGCGAGGAGCCCGAGACCGAGATCGTCGAGGAAGAGGAGTACTTCGCCAAGCCGAAGCCCGAACTCGACGATCAGACCGCCCGCGCGCTCGCCATCCGCGAGCACATCAACAAACAGCGCCCCCGGTTCGTGCGACGCAACTGGTGGCAGTTCCCCCGCTTCGACAAGAACACGCCCTGGCGAGCACCCCGGGGCACCCTCTCGAAGCAGCGCAAGGACAAAAAGCACGTCCCAGCCCGCGTCAAGGTGGGCTACCGCGGCCCCAAGGCCGCCCGAGGGCTCCACCCATCCGGGTTCGAGGAGATCCTGGTGCACAACCCTGACACGCTGGACGAGCTCGACCCCGACACCCAGGCCGCGCGCATCGCGTCTGGCGTGGGCAAGCGCACGCGTATCCAGATCATCGAGGCTGCCCGCGACATGGGCATCCACGTGCTCAACCCCGGAGGTCTCCAGCGATGACCGATCTGCGTGTCCAGCGACGGATGGCGGCTGAAGTGCTCGAGTGCGGCAAGGAACGGGTCTGGATCGATCCGCTCCACACGGACGACGTCGCCAGCGCGATCACGCGCGAGGACATCCGCCGGCTCGTCAGCCAAGAGGTCATCCGGAAGCGCCAAGTCATAGGGACCTCCAGGGGCCGCGCGCGCAAGCGCTCCGAGCAGAAGGCCAAGGGCCGCCAACGCGGTCCAGGCAAGCGCAAGGGCGCCAAGGGCGCGCGCAACCCCCGCAAGCGTGCATGGGTCCGGCGGATCCGAGCGATCCGCGACGAGCTCAAGGGCCTGCGCAGCGAAGGCATCCTCTCGCCCGCCGAGTACCGGTTGTACTACCGGCGAGCCAAAGGAGGCCAGTACAACTCCAGAGCGCACCTGCTCAGCCACCTCGCCATCGATGGGGCGATCAGCCAGGAGACGCTCGACGAGCTCAAGCAGCGAGGTGAAGAGTGATGGCCCACGGACCCACGTACCGAGTCAAGTTCCGCCGCCGCCGCGAGGGGCGCACCGACTACAAGCGCCGGTTGGCGCTGCTCAAGTCGGGACAGACCCGAGCGGTCGTGCGCGTGCAGAACAACACCGTCATCGTCCAGTTCGTCGACTTCGACCCAGAAGGCGACATCGTGCGCACCCAAGCCACTTCACGCGAGCTCACCAGCTTCGGATGGGAAGGCCACTCAGGCAACCTGCCGGCAGCCTACCTCACCGGCTTGCTGGCAGCCAGCCGAGCCAAGGAAGCCGGCATCGAGGACGCCGTTCTCGACATCGGCCTCCACGTCCCCAAGGCCGGCAGCACCGTCTTCGCGGCCCTGGCCGGCGTGCTCGAGGTCGGCATCGACGTGCCCCACGGCGAGGCCGTGATCCCCACCGAGGAGCGACTCACCGGCGCCCACATCTCTGATGAAGTGGCCCAACTGACCCAGGACGTCCAGGCCAAGATCCAGGAGGCCTCAGCATGAGGAAAGATCCCCGAGACCGTGATATCAGCAAGTGGGAACCCCGAACCAAGCTCGGGCGCCTCGTCCACAGCGGCGAGGTCACCTCCATGCCGGAGGTCCTGCGAACCGGCCTCCCGCTGCGAGAGCCAGAGATCGTCGACACGCTCATCCCCAACATCGAGGACGACGTCATCGACGTGAACATGGTCCAGCGCATGACCGACTCCGGGCGCCGTGTCCGGTTCCTGGTCGTGGCAGCCGTGGGCAACGGCGACGGTCTCGTCGGGCTCGGACAGGAGAAGGGGCGCGAGGTCGGTCCCACGATCCGACGAGCCATCGACCAGGCCAAGCTCAACATGATCATGGTGCGCCGGGGAGCAGGCTCCTGGGAGTCCGGACCCGACGCGCCCCCAACGTCGATCCCCTTCGAGGTCACCGGCAAGGCCGGCTCCTGCGAGGTCACGCTCAAGCCCGCCCCCCAAGGGACGGGCATGGCGGCTGGTGACATCGCCAAGCAGGTGCTCACCCTGGCCGGCGTCCAGGACGTCTGGTGCTTCACCCGGGGACAAACCCGGACCACCGTCAACTTCGGCAAGGCGACCTTCGATGCGCTCCGGCAGACCGCGCGCCTGCGCGTCCCACACAGGGCCGCCGAGCGCCTCAACATCATCGAGGGCCCCGTGGTCCAACCGGTGAGCTCGGGCGAGGAGCCTGAGGCCGAGCCGGAAGAAGAGCTCGTGGCAGAAGGAGGCGGGGCCGAATGAGCTACGTCGTCGTTCGCGTGCGAGGCCTGCCGGAACGCCGGCACGACCACAAGCGCACCCTGGCCAGCCTCCGGCTGCACTACCCCAACCACGCCACCATCGTGCCCGTCAACCCCTCCTACAAGGGGATGGTCAAGAACGTCGAGCACCTCACCACGTACGGGGAGCTCACCAAGGAGACCGCGGCCAAGCTGCTCACCGCGCGCGGCCGCATCCCGGGCAACGAGCCCCTGACCGACGCGTACGTCAGCGAGCACACCGACTACGACTCCATCGAAGCCTTGGCCGAGGCCATCGCCAGCGACGAGCTGGACATCGGCCACATCGACGCGATCAAACCGGTCTTCCGCCTCAACCCGCCCCGCGGTGGGTTCGAGGGTACCAAGCGCCACTTCGTCGAAGGCGGCGCGTTGGGCTACCGAGGCGAGGAGATCAACAAGCTCATCGAACGGATGCTCTAGGTGATCACCATGGCGAAGAAGAAAGTCCAGAAGCGGCGAGGAAGCCGCGAGCACGGCCGCGGCCGCAAGAAGGGCCGCGGTGCCGGACTCCGCGGTGGCCGAGGCAACGCGGGCAGCGGTGGCCACAAGGCCATCCACTTCCGCAAGAAGTACGGTGATCGTTACTTCGGGAGCCACGGCTTCACGCGCCCGCAGTCCGTCATCGACGAGGACGTGGTCCTCAACGTCGGTGACCTGCGAGGTGCGCTCGAGACCCTCGAGGCTGACGGCCACGTCGAGGCCTCGGGCGACGCCAAGGTCATCGACCTGGCCGCTGCCGGGTACGACAAGCTGCTCGGCGCTGGCAAGGTCCACGAGGCCTACCAGATCCGCGTGGCCAAGGCCACGGACAACGCTGTGGCCAAATTGGAGGCCGCCGGAGGCACCATCGACCTCGTCGAAACCGACGGGGAGGGCTCTACCGAGTCATCTGATGAGGTAGAGGAGAACGAGGAGGCCACCGACTAGCTCGGTGGTGCTCTGGAGAAGAACCTGGAAAGATTAAGAACAGCGTCTCTACTGCCGCCGCGGGTTCGGAGCTGCTCGGATGGCTGAGAAACAGAAGTCATTACTCTACAAGCTGAAGCCCATCATGGACCGATGGCCCGCAGTTACGCGGCCAGAGGGCCATGTGCACTTCCGGACCAAGATGTTGTGGACGTCAGGCGTCATCCTGACGTACTTCATCCTCTCCAACATCCTCGTCTGGGGCCTGTCCAGCCAGACCGTGGACATCTTCGCCCAGTTCCGGGCCGTGCTGGCAGGAGCCAGCGGCTCGATCATCCACCTGGGCATCGGACCCATCGTGACCGGCGGCATCATCCTGCAGCTCTTCCAGGGCGCCAAGATCATCAACCTGGACCTCTCGGATGCCCAGGACAAGGCGGTCTACCAGGGCACCCAGAAGCTCCTGGTCTTCTCGATGCTCTTCGTCACCGGCGCCCCCCAGGTGTTCGGCTTCCTCGAGCCCAGCCAAGCCCTGATGGGCATGGTGGGGACCGGGTGGGCCCGCACGATCATCGCCATGCAGATCGCGGTGGGTGGCTACCTGATCTTCCTGATGGACGAGATCATCTCCAAGTGGGGGATCGGGTCCGGTGTCTCGCTGTTCATCGTTGCTGGTGTGGCCCAGGCCATCTTCACGGGCCTGTTCAGTTGGTTGCCGAGCACGAGCGGGGTCCCACTGGATCCCCTCCAGAACCCGCCGGGCGGTCTCCTGCCCCAGGTGGTCTACTCGCTCAGCGAGCTCTCCACCTTCGAGATGGTCCACCAGGGCGGCTTCGAGCAGATCGCGTTCGTAGGGACCAACAGCCTGATCGCGTTCTTCTCGACCCTGATCGTCTTCCTGGCGGTCGTGTTCGCGGAGAGCACGCGCATCGAGCTGCCGCTCTCGCACGCCCGCGTGAGAGGGGCGCGTGGTCGCTACCCGATCCGGCTGATGTACACCAACGTCCTGCCGCTCATCTTCGTGCAGGCGTTGCTGGCCAACGTCAACCTCATGGCGATCCTGCTCTGGCAAGGACCGCTCTCGAACCTCCCGTTCATCGGAGGCAAAGAGTGGGTCGGGTCGTTCCCGTTCATCAACAGCGGGAGCGCCGCCTCCGGGGGCGCCACGCAAGCCCTCTCGGGCATCGCCTATTACGTGAGCCCCATCGCTGGGTTGACCGACTGGCTCGTGCCGTTGGTCTCTCCGGAGCTGGCTGCAAGCGTGTCGACGGTCACAGCGTTCCGCTCGGACTTCCAGATCGTCATGCACCTGGTGGTCTACTCGGTCGTGGTCATCGTCGGCTGCATCATCTTCTCGATCTTCTGGGCCGAGACCGCCAGCATGGGACCCAAGGACGTCGCGAAGAAGATCCAACAGTCTGGCATGCAGATGCCCGGCTTCCGCCGGGACACCCGCATCCTGGAGCGCGTGCTCGAGCGCTACATCCCCACCGTGGTGATCATCTCGGGCGCAGCGCTTGGGATCCTGGAAGCGTTCGCTTCCTCGCTCGGGACCATCGGTCAGGCCACCGGGACAGGCTTGCTGTTGACCATCGGGATCCTATCACGCACCTACGAGCAGATCGCCAAGGAGCAGATGATGGAGATGCACCCGATGATGCGCTCGCTGTTCGGAGAGGGCTGAGCCCGGTCGGAGGAGAGCTCCCATGGGAACCATCATCGTCACCGGCGTGCCCGGCGTGGGCAAAACCACCGTCGTGACCCAGGCGGCCGACAAGCTGGGTCTCGACGTGGTCGTCTACGGGACCGAGATGCTCCGCGTCGCCCAGGCCAAGGGCCTGGTGGAGCACCGCGATGAGATGCGCACCCTGGACCCGGCCGAGCAGCGCGCGGTCCAGAAGGCCGCCGCCGAGGCCATCGCGGAGAAGGGTCGGGTCATCGTGGACACCCACTGCACCATCCAGACCCCCAGCGGCTACCTTCCGGGCCTTCCCGAGTGGGTGGTGCGCGGGCTCGAGCCCGAGACCATCGTGCTCATCGAGACCGACGCAGAGGCCATCGCTGCCCGGCGCGCGAGCGACGAGACGCGCGAGCGCGACGCCGATCGCCCGGAGGCCATCGCGTTCCACCAGGCGCTCAACCGCTCGGCGGCAGCCGCTGTGGCCACGCTGACCGGTGCCACCATCGCTGTGGTGGAGAACAAGCAAGGGCAGATCGACCAAGCGGTCGCTCAGCTCATCGCGACCCTGGAGTAACCGAGATGGCCAAGAAGAAGAAGGGCGAGAAGGGCGGCGCCGGCGGACCCGAGCGACCGGGCTTCATGGACTCCATCGAGGCCAAAGCCGAGGCCAAGAAGGACGGGAAGTCCAGCGGGATGAACCCGCTCATGATCCTGCTCTTCGGTGCCGTCATCTTCATCATGTTCTCGGAAGGGGCCCGCACGGCCACCGGGGACATCGTGGGCGTCGTGCTCAACCCCATCATCGGGTTCGGCGGCTCCTCGCCAGCCATCACGATCCTGGCTGCCTCGATCATCACCGGCGTCTCCACCGGTGTCATCCGCCACGTCATGGTGGACTGGATCGACATGGCGCGCATCCAGAAGACCATGAAGGCGTTCCAGAGCGAGCTCAAGGAGGCTCGCAAGAACGAGAACAACTACAAGGTCAAGAAGCTCACGGAGCTCCAGCCCGAGCTCATGAAGATGCAGGCCGGCATGTCCGGCCAGCAGTTCAAACCCATGGGCGTGACCATGGTCATCGTCATCCCCATGTTCGCGTGGCTCTGGAACTTCATCGAGTCGCTCAACGTGGCCGTCATCAACGCTCCCTGGGGTGCGACCGATCTGCTGGAGTCCGACCCCTTGTTCGGCTGGCTGCCCAAGTGGATCCTGATCTACTCGCTGTTCAGCATCCCCATCGGCCAGCTCGTTCAGAAAGGGTTGAAGGCCTGGGAGTACTCCCGGGAGCTGGAGAACCAAGACGTCTCGGAGGTTGCCTGATGCTGATCACGCTATCGGGGTTGCCAGGGTCGGGGACGACCACGGCGGCCCGTCTCGTCTGCCACGATCTCGAGCTCGAGCACGTCACCGCCGGCATGATCTTCCGCAACCTCGCGGTGGAACGGGACATGACGCTCTCCCAGTTCTCCAAGTACGCCGAGGAGCACCCCGAGGTGGACTGGGAGCTCGACCGCCGGATGGCCAACAAGGCCAAGGCGGGTGATGTGGTGCTCGAGGGGCGGCTCACGGCATGGATGATGGAGCGCGAGGGCCTGGATGCCCTCAAGGTCTGGCTGCATGCCCCCGACGAGGTGCGCGCTGCCCGCGTGGCCCAACGCGAGGGTCTCACCAAGGCCAAGGCGCTCAAGGACAACACCGAGCGCGAAGCCAGCGAATGGTCCCGGTACATGGACATCTACGAGATCGATCTCAAGGACCTCTCCATCTACGACCTCCAGGTGGACACCCACGAGAACAACCCCGACGAGGTCGCCAAGCAGATCATGGACGCCGCGCGCGAGCACTTCGACGGGTGAAACGCTTAATTTTCCGGTAAAAACCCATTTATCGGGTTCCCAAACTATTATCTACTAGTATGTGTTTTTAGGGTTTGCCTTCGGGCGACCCCGGCCGGCTTGTCCGGTCGAGGTGGGAGGTGTGCAAGCGCACATGTTCCACCTGGGGGGCTCGAATGGGAGGAACGAAACAATGTACAAGCAACTCGCTGTGGCGCTTCTAGCGCTGACCATGACCCTGGCTGTGCCCGTGTCCGTCTCGGCTGACGACGACTGCTCCGTCCCCCAGGACGAGACCGTCCTCGATGAGGAGGGCTTCTACGTGACCGAGGACCTGGGCGTCTTCGAAGAGACGGGCGACAACCCCGGTCTCCAGTCTGAGGCTGGCTCGGATGAGTGTGACCCCGATGACCCCGACGACGACATCGAGTGGGACGCCGACATCCGCCACCTGTAAGCGCACCTAAGCGCGCACCCCACGGGCCCTCCGCGGCCCGTCTCCTCTCCCTTTCCTTTTTCTGACCGTCGAGCTTACAAGCTGGCTCGCCCTTGCTGGCGTGATGTCCTCATCGTTCGTTGCAGACCTGCTGGAAGGCAAGCGCGCTCTGGTCACCGGCGGCGGCACCGGGCTTGGCCGAGCCATGACGGAAGCGTTCCTGGATCACGGCGCCGAGGTGGCCATCGCCTCGCGCTCGAACTACAAGCAGGCCGCCGAGGAGCTGGGCTGCCATGGCTTCGAGCTGGACGTGCGCAACCCGGACAACTGCCAGGCTGTGGTCGAGGAGGCTGCCGAGGCCATGGGTGGCCTGGACATCCTGGTGAACAACGCAGCCGGCAACTTCCTGGTGCCCTTCGAGGAGCTTTCCGCCAACGGTTGGCGCGCGGTGGTGGGCATCGTGCTCGACGGCACGGCGTCCATGACGCGCGCGGCAGCGCCTCACTTGCACGAGACGGGAGACAGCTCGGTGATCAACATCGTGGCTAGCTACGCGTGGGGTGCCTCGCCCTACGTGAGCCACAGCGGGGCGGCCAAGGCCGGCGTGCTCAACCTAACCCGCTCGCTTGCCGTGGAGTGGGGCAAGCACGGGGTGCGCGTCAACGCCATCTCGCCGGGCCCGGTGGTGACCGAGAAGGCCAGCGAGCACCTCGGCTACGACGACGAGGAGGTCCAAGCCAAGATCGCTGAAGGGATCCCCATGGGCCGGCTCGGCCAGCCCGAGGAGATCGCCGATGCCGCGCTCTTCCTGTGCAGCCCAGCAGCCCAGTGGGTCACCGGCGAGTGCCTCGTGGTGGATGGCGGCCAGTGGCTCGTGGGCAACATGTTCGATCTCGTGACGCGGGTTTGAAGGGGCTCGCGGTTAACTCACCCCGATCTCCTCGTAGGCGGCCTGGCTCTTGCGCCCGGTGACCCGGGTCGGCTTGAGCTTCCAGTACGTCACGTCCTCGTGCGAGGGCTCGTCTTCGCCAGCCCCCTCGTCCCGGAGGGTTGGCGGGGCGGGCACGGATCCAAGCACCTCGCGCACCTCGTCGAGCTCGTCGCCGGCTACAGCGCGCACGGGGCCGAAGGCCATCACACTGTGCCAATCCTCCGTGGTCAGCGCACGCACGACGCTCAGGCAGGCCTCCTCGGTGGCGCGGATGAAGTGATCCTTCTCGCCAGGATGGCCGTGGAAGTACAAGGTGCCTCGGTGGAATCGGTAGAAGAGGGGGAAGGCGTAGGCGTTGGAGCCTCTGGCCAGGCTCAGGATGCCGAGCTGGTTCTGGGCCAGAGCACTCTCGATCTCCATGTTCGTCATCTCCTCCATACCTCTCTGTTCGCTAGCTCGGCCATTTGACCTTTACCCCAGCCGCTGGTCTGACGGTCACGCGTGCGTTCACACGTGGGACGCGAGCAGCCGCTGGAGGCTTGCTGGATCCTCGGCGAGCTGGCAGGATCGATCCTGGCAAACGATGGCAGCCGGGCCATGCTGGAAGCTCGTGGCTGCCTCCCGGGCCTCGGGGGGCACACCGGGGGCCTCTGGATCGAGGACCTGGAGCACCGTGGCCAGGCCGGGGGCGTGGCCAAGGGCCTCGCGTCTGAACGCGTCGGCTTGCTCGGGCTCCCCGACCACGACGATGTGGGGGTCGGGAGCGAGGTGGCCAAGGATGGCCAGATGGAGCTGGCCCCCGTGCACGCCGCCCAGGGAGCCGGCGCGGCCGCTGGATGCAGCCAGCAGGTCGCCTGCCGCCTTGGCCCAGCGGGGCTCCCCGGTGAGCGCTGAGAGCCGGGGAAGATGGGTCGTGAGCTGGCCGATCGGCGAGGGGGTCGGTTGGTCGCTGGGGCTGGCTGGCTCGTCGCTCTCGGCCGTGACCGTGAGCGCGCCGTGGGGGCCCACGAAGCGGTCCAGCACGAGCTCGGCGAGCAGGCTGGCGTGCTCGAGGTAGCGGGCTTGTTGGGTTGTGTGGAAGGCCTCGATCAGCGCCGGGAGCATCTGGGCCTGGTCGTCGAGCAGCCCGTGGACCCGAGGCCCCTCGGGGCTGAGCGCGTGCGCGAACCCGTGACCGGGGTCCCAGGCTTGATCGAGCAGGCGATCGAGGGCGCCCAGCGCGGCCTCGCGCGGCCCGGGAGCCCCGAGGCGCTGGTCGAGGGTGAGCAGGCCCGTGATGGCCAGGCCGTTCCAGTCCGTGTAGACCGTGGGGTCCACGAAGGGAGCCGGACGGGCTTGGCGGGCGGCCTGGAGCTTGGAGCGCACGTGCGCGATGGTGGTCTCCACGTCCTCAAGGGTCTCTGCGAGCCCCTCGGCGATGTCCGAGGGATGCGCATCGATGCGGAGCACGTTCTGGCTCGCGTCGTGGTGCATCTCGCCCTGCTCCTCGATACCGAAGTGGAGCCGGGCGATCTTGAGCTCCTGGGGCTCGAGGAGCTCGCGCACCTCGGCCAGGGTCCAGGTGAAGTACTCGCCATCCTCCATCTCATCGCGATCCAGGGGCCCATCCACATGCTCGGGCCGGCGATCGGCGTCCTGGCTCCCGCCGAAGCCACCCTCGGGCTGCCCGAGCACGTCGAGCATGAAACCAGCGATCCCGCGAGCCACCGCCTCGAAGCTGGCCGCGCGCCGCTGATCGCCTCGTTCACGGGCCGCGCCAGCGGCCCGGCTATAGGTCCCCAGCAGCGGACCGTTGTCGTAGAGCATCTTCTCGAAGTGGGGCACGCGCCAAGCGGCGTCCACCGAGTAGCGGTGGAACCCGCCGGCCAGCTGGTCGTAGACGCCCCCCTCGGCCATGGCCTCCAGCGTATGCGCTGCAGCAGACCAGGCCTGCTCGCTCTCGCTCTCCCCCCGCCGGGACCAGGCCAGCAGCAGGTCCAGGCTGGCTGGGTGTGGGAACTTGGGTTGGCTCCCGAAGCCACCGTGCTGGGGATCGTAGGCCGAGAGCGCCTGGTCGATGGCTTGCTCGACGAGCCCGAGCTCCACCCCGCCCGGGGCGTGCTCGGTGTGCCGGTCGAGCGCCTGTTGGATCCGTTCGGCTTGCTCCCGGGCGCGCTCTGGCTCTTGGTCGAAGAGATCGGCGACCTGGCCGAGCACGTCCTTGAATGCCGGCATGCCGCCGGTGGCCTCTCGGGGGAAATACGTGCCGCCGTAGAAGACCTCGCCGTCTGGTGTGAGGAAGGCCGTCAAGGGCCATCCCCCGCGCCCGACCAGGGCCTGCACGGCTCGCTGGAGGCGCCGGTCCACGTCCGGGCGCTCGTCCCGGTCGAGCTTGACGGCCACGAACCGCTCGTTGATGAGCTGGGCGGTCGCTGGGTCCTCGTAGGACTCGTGGTCCATGACGTGGCACCAGTGGCACCAGACCGCGCCTGAGTCGACGAGCACGGGCTTGCCCTCGGCTGTGGCCTTCTCGAGGGCCTGCTTGCCCCATGGGAGCCAGTCGACGGGCTGGTCGGCGGCCTCTTGGAGGTACGGGCTGGCGGCATCGGCAAGCTTCGGGTTCGTCCGGCGACCCATCAAGAGAGCAGGGGGAGGCCTGGTTGAAGGACCTTTGGTCACGCGATGCACGCAGGTGACAGGCTGCGTGGAACTCGAAGCTGTGACAACGAAAAAGCTTAAGCGAGGACCCGAGGGCCGGTAGGGTGGGTATCTCCGTGCAAGCCAGCCAAGAACGTCCGAGCGGGCGAGCTAGCGGGACGAACGACGGGCCATGGGCGCCGATGGCGATCTTGGTGGGCCTGGCCATGGTCACGAGCCTTATGCCAGCGCTGGCAGCACCGGTGGTGGGCAGCACCGGTGGGCCGGATCTCACCTTCGGCGACATCTTCTTCGACACCTACGACGAGTTCCAGGAAGGTGATCGGCTCGAGCTCGAGTTCGAAGTGGTGAACATCGGGGACGAGGCGGCCGACCACGCCAACGTCACGCTCTTCATCGACGACGAGCCCACGGCCGTGTTCCGGGGGGGATCGCTCGCGCCAGACGAAGCCGCGTACGGCGGTCTCGGGTGGAACGCCACCGAGGGCGATCACTCGCTCCGGCTCGAGGTCGACCCGGACGACGCCGTGGCCGAGACCAACGAGGAGAACAACCGGTACATCGATGCGTACTCCGTGGCGGGGCTTCCCCAGGCGGATCTCGTTCCAGAGCTCGACGTCCACAAGCCATTGCCTTGGTTCAGCGTGGACAAGCCGATCGAGGTGTTCGTCGGGACCGACAACCTCGGTGAGCTCGATCACCACGAGATCGATGCCTTCGTGCTGCAGCTGAGCATCGATGGCGAGACCCTGCGGGAACAGCGGTTCTCGGGCATCCAGGATGCGTACTTCGAACTGGATTCGATCCTCTTATCGGCCGGGGAACACACGGTCACTGCCACGGTCGATGTCGCCGACGAGATCGAGGAGGCCGACGAGTCCAACAACGTGGCCGAACGAAGGTTCACCGTGCTCAGCGACCCGCCGCCCCCGGACTTGCGCCCCAGCTCCTCTGGAGCCCTGGACGGCCCGGTCTACGAGACCGAGCCGTTCACGGTGGGCGGCGTGGTTCGAAACCTTGGCGACACCGTCTCCGGCGTCACCGCGCACCTGCTCTTCGACGATCGCGCGATCGAGACCTTCGGGATCGGGACGATCCAGGCAGGTGGCGCCACGTCAGTCGCCGCGCCTGTAGCTGAAGGGACCACGCCCGGCTTCCACACGGTCACCATCATAGCCGACCCCGACGGTGTGGTCGAGGAGACCGATGAGGGCAACAACGTGGCCACGCGCACCTTCGAGGTGCTTGAGCGCCCAGACCCCGCCATCACTGAGCTCGAGGTCTCAGGAGGCTCCAGGGATGGTGTCTCGGTCCTGTGGCCCGACCAGCAGGTCACCTTCACCGTCGCCAACCTGGGCGAGGCGCCCATGGAGCACGCTGACCGCGCGCGCCACGGCGCCACCGTGAACATCACCGCCTGCCCGAGCGATGGTTTGGTGGTACCGTACACCGAGACGGGCTGCGAGAGCGTCGGGAACGGGACGATCCCTGTCCTCGATCCAGGGGAGCGCGTCGAAGGCAATGCGACCTGGAGCGAGGCCTACAAGTTCGGTAGCTATGAGATCTGCGTGGTGTTGGAGTACGACGGGGTGCAGCAGGTCGCATCCAACGATCGCGCCTGCCGGTCGACCTACGCCTTGGCTACCGGCGCCGGCCTGGGCGGCCACGACCTAGGATGACGCCCGAAGGGGCCCCTGGCTCCCCACGGTCTCCGGGAGCCGGGGCTTGTCCAGCAAGGGCCCCCCTAGGCGCTCGGCCAGAGCGCCGAGGGTCTCATCGAACTGCCTAGCAAGGTCCTCGGTCTCGGCCTCGAGCACCTGGCCGGTGAGCTCGTCCATGTAGACCTTCTTGTACTCCACGCTCAGCGTGATGCAACGGGGTCCATAGGTGCGCGAGAGGCGCCGGTTGAGATACCCACCCTGGAACACCGCGTTCTCCTGGACGAGCATCTCCTCGCCCAGCAAGGTGTGGCCTTCGAGCCCGGCCAGGAACCAGTCCACCAGCTCGCGCCCTTGCTCGTCCAGGTCCAGGTGCTCGGTGCCCAGGTTGATGCAGGGCTGGCCGTCGGTGCGCCAGGCTGTGGGCCCGTCGCGCTGGTAGTTGTAGGAGTGGATGTCAAGCACGATGGCCTGTCCGAAGCGCTCGATGGCATCCTGGACGGCGGCATCGATGAGCGTGTGGTGCTCGTACCACTTCTCCTGCGTGCGCTCAAGCTGGTCCGGTGTCGGCTTCTCCCGCCAGATCTGGTTCCCCCAGGCCATCTCGGGGCTGAGGTAGACCGCCGTGTCTGGGGGGCGGTTCATGTCCACCTCGTAGCGGGACTGGTTGGGGGTGAGCCGGTGTGTGGTGGACCGGATGAACCGGTGGGTCTCTGGGTCCTCCTCGCGCCACCGGTCCACTGGTGAGATGACCATGCGCTCGGCCAGCTCGGGTCGGACGCGGTGGCTGTGGTGGAGCGCGATGCCCAGGATCGGGGAGGGCTCGATGAACTCGAGGGTCGTGGATCCCTTCGCGGACGTGGCGGTGAAGGGGCTAGGGCTGTCGGCCAGGCGTGTCCGGTAGTCCCAGGGGGCAAGTCCGTCGCTCATGAACGCTCGATCCCTCGTGTCCGGCCGTCGGGCCGGGTACTGACCGGGTAGGGGGTCCCACCGGCGTCTGGCTCCATCGAGGTGCTCACGGGGGTAGGAAGCTTCCGGTTCCCATCGAGGGACAACGGGTCGGTGAGCCCTTGTTCCGAGGCCGATGGCATGGCCTGGGCGTGGGGGTTGGGGTTGTGGTTGTGGTTGGGGTCCGGTGTGGGGATCCCAGAGGGGGCTTGGACCGTGATGGTGGGCGCGATGGCACCACCGGCGCTCACGTTGATCTTGGCGTGCTTGGAGATGCGCGTGTAGGCCCCGGCGTAGCGGCCGCCGAAGACGAAGGGGTTGATGTTCACGTTCAACGTCTCGGCGAGCACCCGGCCCCGCTTGAAGGTGGGGAAGGTGTCCTGGGGGATGGCCACGAGCTCTTGCACGATCCAATCGCCGTCGCTGGCGTGGTCCTCGACGGCGCGTGCCCACGTCTCGGCGGGGGTCTCGAACCCGAGCAGCACGTCCCGGCCACCGTAGCCTCGAGCCGCCTTGAGCACGAACCGGTCCTTGTTCTCTCGCACAAGCTCGGTGAGCTCGAACCGGTAGCCATCCAGCTCGACCCGACCGGGCTCAAGCAACTGGCTCCAGGGGATGTGGCGCTCCACCGCGGCTCGCTGCGCGGACGTGAGCACCTCTTGGATGCTGGGGTGGCGCAGGCCTGCCAGGGTCTTCTTGTCGCCTGCAAGCACCGAGCGCGGCGCGTTGACGAGACAGACCGTGCCTGCCTGATAGGCCTCGAGCAGGGCCGAGGCTTGGCTACAGGCGGTCAGCTCGTCCAGGATGACGCGCTTGTAGACCACGTCGACCCGGCGGTCATCGAGCACGAGGTCGTCGCCGTCCAGGGTGAGCTCGCGGGGGTCGCAGAACACCACGTCCAGCCCGGTCTGGGCGAGCCGGCGAACCGTGATTTCGATGTCGGCCAAGCTGGGCACATCGCGCCAGTCGGTGACCACGATGACCGGGTCCTCGCCCCGGTCTTGCTGACGGGTCAGACGCCACTCGCGGTAGCACGCCAACAGGGTCTCTCGCAGGTGCAGAAGCCGCTCGGTCTCATCCAGCGAGCCCGCCAGCCCAAGCTCGGGGTTGCGCCGAGCCAGCGCGGTGAAGGCCTCGTGGAGCACGTCTGCCCGCCCGGCCCCGCCGGGGCTGTCACAGTTGAACTCCAGGAACTTCAGCGCGTCACCCGCGAGGAACCCGTCGAAGCGGGCGACCTGGATCGCGCCACTGTACCCGGGGTCGACCTGGAGCAGCTCGAGGGCATGGGATGTGAGCCCCCAGCGATCCTGGAGCTCATCGTCCTCAAGCACCCGGTCCACCAGGGCTTCCAGGGCACCGTGGATCGCCTGGGTCGCCCCGCGCAGCAAGGCCTCCTGGCTGGGGCTGATGAGGTTGGGCTTGATCGAGACCCGGGCCGGGCCCTCTTGCGGGATCGCGCCGCGAGAGGCCACGTGCTCGAGGAACGCGTCCCGCTCGGCGTGCGCCCAGGCCGGCGAACCCACAAGCTGGACGATCAGGTTGAGATCGGCGTTGCTCACGGGTGAAGTCATGGCGCCGACCAAGCGCGCATCCGAGATAAACTTGCGCCCGGATAACCTCGGAGTGGTATCTGAGTGGTTCCTCTTCGCCGATAGGACACCGTCAAGGATCGCCGGCCACGTCCTCGGTGGCCGCCACCGGGATCGTCGGCGTCAAGCCCCCTCCGGAGCTGACGTTGATGATGTTGTGCTT
Source organism: uncultured Thermoplasmatales archaeon (assembly GCA_964396185.1). Lineage (GTDB taxonomy): Archaea > Thermoplasmatota > SW-10-69-26 > SW-10-69-26 > SW-10-69-26 > CAYNEI01. The sequence continues at coordinate 208,207 of CAYNEI010000001.1, read as the reverse complement.
CGAGATGCGCGTGTAGGCCCCAGCGTACTGGCCTCCGAACACGAAGGGGTTGAGGTTCACGTTCATCAGCTCCATGCGCACACCGCCCTGGCTGATCTTCGGGTGGAGCTCGCGCGGGATCTCCACGAGCTCTTGCACGATCCAGTCGTTGTCGTCCATGTGCTCCTCGATCAGGGAGAGCCATTCGTGGTCGGGCGTCTCGAAGCCCAGGTGGACGTCCATGCCGCCGTAGCTGCGCGCGGCCTTGAGCACGAAGCTGTCCTTGTTGTCCACGACGAACCCCTTCAGGTCGACCTGGTAGCCCTGGAAGTCGACCCGGGCATCGCGCAGGATCTCGGTCCATGGGACGAAGGTGTCCACGGCCCGCCGCTGCTCGGGGGTGAGGGCCTCTCGCACTTCCGGGAGGCGCAGGGCGGCCATGATCTTCTTGTTGCCCACGATGACCGAGCGCGGCGGGTTGACCATGCAGACCGCTCCGGCCTTGTAGGCCTCGAGCAGGCCGTTGGCCTCCTCGGCTTCCAAGAGCTCCTTGACGATCACCCGCTTGTAGACCAGGTCCACCTGGCGCCCGTCTAGCTGCAGATGCTGGCCGTCGAAGTTGAGCTCCCGGGGGTCGGCGAACACGGCGTCCAGGCCGGCTTGCTGGAACCGATCGACGGTGATGTCGATGTCCGGGCGCGAGCCCACGTCCGTCCAGTCGGTCACCACGATGAACGGGTCGCGGGGGTGCTCGGCGCGCTCCCGGCGCCAACCCTCGTAACAGGTCGTGAGCGTTCGGCTCAGTGCGGACACCGTCTCCATGCGCGCCATGTCGTAGCCCTGGTCGAGGCCGGGGTTGCGCTCGCACATGGCGTTGAAGGCCTCGTGGATGACCTCGGCGTAGCCGGCTCCACCGGGGCTGTCACAGTTGAACTCGAGGAACTTGAGGTCGTGGTCGCGCAGGAACCCGTCGAACCGGGAGACCTGGATCGCGCCCTCGTAGCCAGGGTCGACGTTGTAGAGCTCGAGCTCCTCCTGGCTGACCCCCCAGAGCTCCTGGAGCTGCTCGGAGGCCAGGAAGGCCTCGATGAATCGGTCCAGGGCCCCGATGAGATGGCGCACGCTAGCCTTGATGATCGAGTCCTGTCGAGGGCTGATGAAGTTCGGCTTGACCGAGACCGGCACCGGGTCCTCCCCGTAGAGCGCACCATGCTTGGCGTTGTACGCCTGGATCGCCTCGAGCTCCTCGCACGCCCATGTGGGATCCGAGGCGAGCCGGACCATGAAGTCCATGTTGACCCGGCCGATATGTTCGATCATCGAGGAGCGGCCAGGGGCATCTGAGCTTAAAAGGAGCGTGGATGCCAAGGATCAGAGCAACAAGCCGAACACGAGGTAGCTGGCCAGGACCATCACGAAGGCGTGGCGGAGCCCGGCCAGGGGCTTGCCGGTTTCCAAGATGCCGCTGAGCACGCCGTTCCCGAGGCCTTGGGCCACGGCGGCCAGGAAGAAGAACGTGCGGAAGTCGAGCAGGGTGATCCCGCCGGTCTGGAAGGTTGACGTGACACCGCCCCCTGCACCCCCTTGGCCGAGCCCGGTGCCGGCTCCGCCCTGGGTGGTCGCCAGGACCTCCGGGATGAAGCTTGCGTAGAGCACCGCGGCCACGCCCAGGAAGACGAGGAAGGCGATGTAGACCACGACCGTGTAGAGGCCCATGGTCATGCGCCGGCTCGTCTCAAGCGTCTTGAGCTCGCGGGCATCCACCGCGGCTGCCTCCAGGACATCGGTGACATGCGCCCCGGACCGGCTGGCCTCGTTGATCAGCGTGCAGGCGCGCTCGACGAGCGGCGTGTTGACGCGTTCGGACAAGCGCATGAGGGCCTCCTCGAAGGGCACGTTCCAGGAGATCTGGTCGGCCATCTTCTGGATGTCCGGCGTGAGGGCTCCGTACTCCCCCTTGGCTGCGATGCGCACCGCGTTGTCCAGGGTCAAGCCCGCCTGTTTGCTGGCTGCAAGGTCGCGCAGGAAATCAGGGAAGCGCTCCTCCATGTTCCGGATCCGCTTGGCCACGCGATGGCGGTAGAACCCGTAGGGCCCGAGGGCGGCCAGCAGGGCAAGGCAGAAGACATCCACCCACTGGTGTTGGTCCAGAGCGAGCCTGGGCACGCGGGTCCCCATGAACGTGAGCGCCGAGATGGCGAGCAGGATCCCGGCGACGATCCCGGATCCGACCAGGATCAAGAGCTCGGTCCTGGCTTCTCCCGTGCGCTTGGTCATGGGTTAGGCCTCCGGTGTGACGCTCAGGATCGCGACCGCGAAGCCCGCCTGGGCCAGCGGCACGAGCACGAGCACGAGCAGGTAGCCCAGGGCGAGCATCTGGGACTCGCTTCCACCGAACAGGATCATGACGCTCAAGAGCACGATGACGAAGAGCGGGCCCGCGACGACAAGGGTCACGTAGCTCTCGGCCAGCACGCCCAGGTTCTCGAGGAACTTGCGCTGCTCTTGCCGGTTCTCTTTGACGAACTGCTCGGCCTTCGAGCTGAGGTAGCGATCCAGCTTCCCTCCGGAGCTGATGGACGTGATCGCTCCCTGCAGGAAGTCCTGGAGCTTGGTGGAGGGGGAGCGGTCGACGGCTGCTGTGAGCGAGGTGAGCAGGTCCCTGCCGAGAACGGCGAGGTCCCGGCTGACCAGGGCTGCCTCCTCGGCCATCTCCCCGTAGACCGGTTGCCGGGCCAGGCTTGAGAAGATCTTGGCCGGCGTCACGCCTGCCGAGGCCATGGCGGCCATGTAGTTGAGGGCGTATGGGAGCTTGGCATCGATGTCCCTGGCCCGGTTGTAGGCCTTGATGTCAGGGATCAGGTAGGTGAGCAGGTAGATGGACAGGGTGGAGACAAGGGGAAGCGGGACGAGCACGAAGTAGACCAAGCGTGGAGGCGTGAACACGCCGAGGGCGTCGAGGGCGGCTACGAGGCCTAGCACGAGCAGGGTGCTCGTGAAGGCCAGGATCATGTTCAGGTACGCGGTCCCCAGGTAGGCCTCGGGACGCTGATGGATGTGGGCGCGCTGAAGCGCGATGCGGAGGTGGCCGTGCGCGCTGGGGCGCTGATCCACGCGGCGGCCCAGCACCCGGTAAGCCCACCGCTGGTAGCTATCCAGGGCCACCCGGGCTCACCTCCTCGTCCCCGACTGGCTCCTCCGCGCCGGTTGGATCAGCGAGCTCATGGTCTTGGGCCTCAAGAAGCTCCTCGACGGCCGCGGGCTCCATGGACCCCCTGACCCGGTCGAGCACCGCCTCTGGGCGGGCGTAGTAGGCGGTGAGCACGGTGGAGACGTCGCGGATGTGCCGGATGCCCTTGTCCACCATCCAGTCCAACAGCAGCGCGCGGTTCTCCCACTCCGCCTCGACCTGCTCGGGGGTGAGGTTGTGCTTCTCCATGCGCCGCTCGAGCACGTGGCTCTTGCCCATGTAGCGGAAAGTGTCCTTGCGTGGATCCCACCGGTAGACCTGGTTGGTCAACAGGTCCCCCGTGCGGGAATCGATGCCGACGATCTCGGTAAGCTCCTTGAGGCGACGGACCAGCTGGTCGTCGACCCGGGCTTGCACTTGGACGGCGACGCAGTCCAGGGTCTGGAGCATCAGACGCGGGATATCGATCGGCGGGTTCTCGAGTCGGTACACCGCGCTCATCACCGAGTCCCCGTGCAGGGTCGAGTAGGTGGCATGGCCCGTGGCCATGGCCTGGAAGAGGGTCTGGGCCTCAGGCCCGCGGACCTCGCCGACCAGGAGGTACTCGGGGCGCTGGCGCAGAGCGCTCTCCAGCAACTGGTACATACCGATCGATCCCTCGCCCTGCTTGCCCGCGCCGGTGAAGCCAGCCCGGGTCAGCCCGGCGATCCAGTTCTCGTGGATGAGGTGGATCTCACGCGTGTCCTCGATGCTCACGATCTTCTTGGCGGGCGGGATGAACTGGCAGATCGCGTTGAGCGTCGTGGTCTTGCCCGAAGCGGTGCCCCCGGCCAACAGCATGGGCGCGCCATCCTCCATGGCCATCCAGAGGTAGGCCGCGATGCGCGCGTTGATCGTGCCGAGCCGGATCAGATCCGGTGCGGTAAGGGGATCCGAGCGGAACTTGCGGATGGTGAACGAGGAGCCCCGAGTGGTCACCTCGCGGGCCAGCGTGGCCTGCAACCGGCTCGTATCAGGGAGCGTGGCATCCAGCATGGGTTCCGCGATGCTGATGTGCTTGCCGCTGCGCTGGGCGAGCTTGATGACGAAGGAGTCGAGCTCGGGTTCGTTCTCCCAGAGGACGTTGGTCTTGATGGACTCGTAGCGCCGGTGGAAGACGTAGATCGGGATGTCGGGACCGTCGCACGAGATATCCTCGATCATGGGGTCCTTCATCAGAACGTCGATGGGGCCGTAGCCCAGGAACTCCCGCCGGATCCGGTGGTGAAGGCGCTGCTTGGAGACGTGGTCCACAAGCATGGAGTGGTCCACGATGGCGCCATCGACGGCCTCGACGAGGTAGCCCTCCCAGTCCTCGTCCGGGTCCTTGCGGCCATCCATGGTGCGCACGAGGGTTTCGCGGAGGAACTCGAGGGCCCCCTGCTCGGCGTCCGTGAGCTGGGGTTCGATGACCTCGTAGAGGTACTGGTTGGTCCGTTCGTCGAACAGGATGCGTACGTAGGAGCGGTTCTGTTCGATGGTGAAGAACTCGACCTCCTCGATGGAGGGGTCGGTGATCTCCGGGATCGCGGTGACGGGGCGCTCCGGGTCCAGCTCGGACTCGCGTGCGGCCTTCTCGGCGAGCTCGCGGGCCTTGCGCGCCCGTTTCGTCGCTTTGGCGCGTGCTCGCTTGCTGCGCCCTTCGTGGGCCTGGCCGAGCTCCTCGATCATGCGTTTGGTCTCCCGATCCGCTTCAAGCGGCGCATGGCTGGGGGTCGTGGGCTCCGTGTGGGGGTCAGGCTCCTGGAACCCCCTGATCGCGCCACCCTGATCGCCAGCACCACGAGTCGACCGCTCGTCAGCGGCGCCGAGGGCTGTGACATCGGCCAACTCCATCGGGTCTGCCGCCTCGGTCTCGTGGGCGTCAAGCCGCTCGATCTGAGCGGGTTCCATGTCATCGGCGCCGGCTGGCCCCCCTGGCTCATCCCGAGGGGGTCGCGCCAGGGGTTGAGGGCCTGCGGGAGGTTGGCCGAGGGCGGGTGGACCCCAGGGATGGGCCAGGAGGTGATCGATCTCGGTGGGCTCGTCGGTCCGGTCGTGCGCGTTGGCTGCCCGGTCGTCGGCCTGGCCCTCGGGCCCGTCCTCTGTCTCGCGCCGCCAGGGGAGCCTCATGGGGCACCTCCTGGGGCTTGTGGGTCAGCGGACGAGTTGGGTGCGGATGAGGGTGTGTCGGAGCACGATGGAGACATCTTCAACTCCAGATCCGTTCGAGGGGTTCCCGGTCACGCGCAGGCTTGCTGTTGAGGTGGTCGTGGTGACGGTGTAGTAGCTCGCATCGATCCCTGCGTCCTCCAGGGTCTCGGTGACGAACGAGGCCCAGGCGGCCGCTGCGCTGGTGTTCACGGTGAGGGTGAGCTCGTCGGTCCATCCCGCCAGAGAGTGGGTCTCCAGGGTCGTGGTCTGGAGGCTGATCGGTGTGTTGCCGGCCACTTGGGCATCTTGGACGGCCAACCGGGGCAGCGTGAGGGTCAGCGCCACGTTGTCGTCGACGAGCCAGGCGCCCAGTCGTGGGTCCACAGCGAAGCCCGCGCCCTCTTGCTGGACGAGCAGCAGCGCGCCGTTCTCGACGGTGTAGCTCTGATCAACGAAATCCGGGTTGGTGGCCTCGTAGCTCAGCGTGGCCGAGCGCAGTCGCTCCTGCCAGTCCGCCTGGGTCTGGCCTCCTGAGCTCCGGGTGAGCACGCCGCCAGGGAAGGTCTGGTCGTAGGTCATGGCGTACTCGGCGCTCGGGCTCGTGACGGTGATCGTGAAGGGCGCGGCTGCTGCGGCCAGCAGATCGTCGAACTGGAGGCTCGGCGCGAGCGCATCGATGAAGTAGGGGTCGGGGGAGCCCGTGGCGAAGCGCTCCTCGCGAGCGATCTCGGTCCCGCTGGGGTTCTCGACCACGGTGTTCACGGTGTAGTTGGCCGCACCGATGCTCGTGGTGGTGACGTTCAGCCAGCCCGCGTTCACGCCCGAGGCATCGACGATCTGGACCTCGGCGGTGCTGCCCTCGGCCATGGGGGAGAAGCGCAGGCGGAGGTGATCGACGTCGCGGATGCTCGTGTTGGTCCCGGGGCTCCACCACGCTTCATCCACGCCAGCCAGCGAGGTTCCATCTCGCTCGTAAACGCGCATGGTGGCGGCGTTGAGCGTGAGGTTCCGGTTGGCCTGGCTGGCGCTCTCCAGCGTCATGGAGTGGCTGATGGGCGCCATGCTCGGGAACGCCTTGCCCGGGACGCCTAGGCTGACCTGGGTGGAGACGGTGGTGTTGACCTCGCCGAGCAACTGCTTGTCCAGCGTGGCGATCAGGCCGGTCATCTGCTCGCTGACGCGAGCCATGTGGTCGACCTGGTGCTCCTCCTTGGCCAGCGGGACCCATCGCAGCTGGTAGTTCACAAGGAGAACCGCGATGAGCCCAGCGGTGAGGATGAGGCCCACGACCACCGTGACGCCCTCATCTGGCCCAGCCCGCGGGCTGGGCCCGGTGCTTGGCCGAAGAGAGCCGCCCCCGTACTCGTCCACCTGCACGCGTAGTTCCCACCACCTGTTCATGCTTAAAGCATGATGGAACGAACGAGCCTCCAGCTCTCCCCCGTCAGGCGGTATGGCAGTTGCCTGAGGAGGCGTGGTCGGCGTCTGTGTCCCAGGTGAACCCGGAGAGGGTGAGGCTGGTCACGCACGCCGTGTACGTATCGCGTCCCGCGTCGACCCAGGTGATCGTGGCTTCACCGCTGCCCTCGGTGGTCGCGCAGTCCGTGAACGTCGCGCTGTCCGAAGAGCGGGTGATCTCGACGCACGTTTCCACGTTCGCCAGAGGCGCCTCACTCCCATCGTAGATGGTCACGGTGGCGATCAGGTCTCTCTGGGCAGGTGGCCCGGTCCCCTCGGCGTGCGCGATGTCGTGGACGTGCATGGGGTCCGAGGCGAGGGCTGTGACAGTGATGTTGGCGTGGTGGTTGTCGGTGGCGCCGCTGACGTCGGTGACCTTGAGTTTGACGTCGTAGGTGCCCTCTGAGCTGAAGGTGTGGGTGGGGTGCTGCTCGGTGCTGATGCCGTCGCCCCCGAAGTCCCACTCCCAGCTCTGGATCGTGCCATCCGGGTCCGTGCTGGTGTCCGTGAAGCTGCACTCCATCCCCGTGCACTCGTGGGTGAAATCCGCCGTCGGCTCCTGACCGGGGCCTGGACCTGGACCGGGACCGGGGCCTGGCATGGCTCCACCGGTCACCAAGCCATCCCAGGAGGCCAGCAGGCTCCCGGTGTCGTGCTGGCCCCTGAACACGAGCTGGGCGCTGGTGAGCTCCTGGCCCGACCAATCCGCACACCCCGCGCTTGGGGAGGTGATGGTGAGCGTCTCTGCGTACTCCCAGTACCCTGGCTCCCCTGTGGGTGTGATGGGGCAGTCGGTAAGCGGGAGGCGTTGTTGGGTGCCGTCGACGGTGACGACCAGGCTCGCCCCCCCGAGGCGGAGCGGTTCGCCGCCGACGTGGGTGATGGTGAGCGTGTCGCTGGTGGCCCGGACCCGGGTCTGGGCGTTGAGGGCCTCGCTCGGCTCGGCCATGGTGACCAGCAGCAGCCCCGCACCCGCCATGAGCGCCACCGTGAGCCCCACGAGCAGCACGTTCCCGATGAGATCGCTGACCGCTGCATCGCGCCGACGGGTGCAGGATCGGGGGTTGGCGTACATCGGGACTCCTCGGGGCTTGCGCCGTGGCAGACGCGACTGGTCGGTTGAGTGCAACCTGTGCTCGTTCATGAAGGGTTCGAGACGCTCCCGTGGGAGCCTCACACGAAGAGCACGAGCACGAGCAGGCCCACCCCTAGGCAGTACGGCGCGAACCGGTGGAAGTGGTCGTCGCGAACCAGGCGCACCAGCCACGCCAACGCCGCATAGCCCACCATGACAGCCGCGATCATGCCGGCGAGGTAGGCCGGCCATGCCCCGGCGATCTCGCTGAACGCAGCAGCATCAGCCTGGAGCACGGCGGCACCAGCGATGGCCGGCACGCTCACCAGGAAGCTGAACTCGACCGCCTCCTCCCTTCCAACGCCAAGCAGCAGGGCCGCCCCGATGGTGGCCCCGCTCCTCGAGATGCCGGGCACGATGGCCAGGCCCTGGAGCGTGCCGATAGCTAGCGCGGCAGCGATGCCAAGGCCGAGCATGGACCACGGCGCCCAACGGGTCAGCGCGAGCCAGCAGCCGGTCGCGACCAGCGCCACGCCGACGACGGTCAGGGAGTCGAACATCGAGAGGAACACCCCCTCGAAGCTGAACCCGATGATCACCGTGGGGATCGTGGCGACCACGACGAGCAGCGCCAGGCGCCGGTCCTCATCCCCCCACCAGGTGGCTTGCCATCCCCGCCCACCACGCTGTTCGGATGGCGCGCTGACCACCGCCCGCACCATCCGTTGGATGCGCGAGCGGTAGAAGACCAAGACGACGGCGAGCGTGCCCACGTGGAGCAGCAGGTCGAAGAGGATCGTGGCCTCCAGGCCAAGGGTCTGCTGGACGATGACGAGGTGGCCGCTGCTGGAGACCGGGAGCCACTCGGTCAGGCCCTGCACGATGCCGAGCAGGATCGCCTCCAACCAGCTCAAGCCGTCAGCCACGGCGGGTCCAGGCAAGCATCCAGCTTAGGCGTTGGGCTTCGAGCGCGCCAGAGCACCGGCTATGTCCAGGATGCCGTCGGACCCGTGCTCGCACCGGCCTGACCGCCAGGCGGACCGGCCGCCGAGGGCCCGGAGGTGTCGGTCAGGCTGAAGGCATCGATCACCTGGCCTGCGGCCAGATCCGCGGTGATGGCCTGGACGTGGATGGTCTCGCCATCAACGTCAGCTTGGGTGAAGTGGTACTTGCGAGCGTGGGCGGCGTTGTACGGCAGGAAGTCGTCGGGGTGCTTGAACTCGTAGAGGCTGATGCCCCCGCCGCCGCTGATGATCTGGATCCACCCTTCCGGGTCCGTGTACTCGTCGTCCTCGAAGGTGGTGGGGACCTGGTAGGCCATGGGGCGTGAGCGCTCGTAGTAGTGGTTGTGTCCCACGAGCAGGAACTTGACGTCGTACTTGTGGAAGAGCTGCTCCTCCCAGGTGGCGTCGTGGTTGACCCAACGCGTGGCCCGGTTGCTGGCCGCGTTCGAGTAGAGGGGGTGGTGCTGGACCACCATGATGTGGTCGATCCCGTCACCCGCGTCCCTGCGGGCCGCGGCGTCCTTGAGGTCCTCCTCGGCGAAGGCGATCATGTTGGCCAGGTCCCCGTTGTTCCGGTAGGAGACCGGGTCGGATTCCAGGATGAGGAAGTGCACGTTACCGACGTCCAGGCTGTAGTAGCGCTCGATGCCGGGCAGGGTCCAGCGCTCCTCGAAGGCGCTGGTGCCGATCTCGTTGTTCTCCCACTCGTGGTTGCCCATGGCGGGGATGACCGGGGTCGTGGCGAAGAGCTCCTCGTTCATGATGAACCAGTCGTCCCACTGCCGCTGGTGCACGGTCTCGTCGTAGGCGAGATCGCCGGCGATGACGATGACGTCGGGGTCGGCCGCTGCCACGCCGTCACGGACACTCTTGCTGTTGTCCGTGCGGCCCTGGTCGCCGTAGAGGGCGAAGCGGAACGGCTCGCCGGGCTCGGGCGCCGTGGTGAACGTGTACACCTCCGAGAAGCTGGAGCTGCTGCCGGCACGGTAGTGGTACGTGGTGCCGGGCTCCAAGCCCGTGATGTTGACCTCGTGGACCAGCGCCTGGCGTCCGGGGACCTGCTTGACGATCCCGGTGACGGACGTGCCAAGTGTGGCGTCCTCGCCGTACTCGACGGTGGTGCCCGGATCGTCGAGGGTCTCGGTGAACCAGGTGACGCTCATGGTCGTGGCCGGGTCCAACGCCCAGGAGAGGTGCAGGCCCCAGGGCTCTCCCGAGTCCTGGCTGGAAGGTGCGAGCCCCTCGTCCAGCGCGTTCGCGCTCCACGGGGCCTCCTCGGCGACCGAGAGCACAGAGACCGTCACCATCACGAGCGCTAGAAGCGCTGCAGCCCACCTCGACCGGGGTACCAGATCGCCAAGCCTGCTCATACCAAGCCTCACCGCGTCCTGCAGCTCCTCTGGAGTTTATACGTCTTCGGGTGAACTCCCTCCCGGTTGCATCCGTCTCAAGCATGCGTGCTTGGACGCCATGTTTATGTTCCAGGACGCCTCACTTCCCCCTGGGTCGACCATGACCGAAGCCATCTCCACCCAACCACCCACCGCATCGCCAGCCCTCTCGTTCACCGACCAGGCGGCCGAGCGGCTCCAGGCCGAGATGGACCGCCAGGACGGCGTGGATGCCCTGCGCCTGCTCGTCATGCCCGGCGGGTGCGCGGGCCTCCAGTACGCGCTCAGCATGGCCAAGGGCGAGCCCGAAGAGGTCGAGACCGTGGTCCGTGACCACGACATCGACATCTACGTGCAAGCCGACATGCTCGAGCTGCTCGAGGGATCGATCATCCGGTTCAACGACAGCCTCATCGGTGGCGGGTTCCAGGTGGACAACCCGAACGCCAGCCAGGCGTGCGGCTGCGGGAAGAGCTTCTCCTGACGGCGCGAGGTCAAGAACGGTTTAATGGCCGGGCTGCGTTGCCTCCCTCGGAGGCGACCATGCGGCCCACATCCATCTTTGCCATCCTGAGCGCGTTCTCTCTGGCCATCGCCGGCCTGGCTCTGCCAGTTTCCGGCGACGGGGAGGCCGGCTACACCCAGACCAGCGAGCTCGTCGAGAGCTTCGATGGAACGCTCATCGACATCAACATCTGCCAGCCGGCGGGCGCGAGCGCGAGCAGCCCGGTCCCCGTGGTCTTCCACAGCCACGGCTGGGGAGGCAACAAGAAGGGCTGCGATGGCTTCAGCGGCTACCTGGACGCCGGCATCGGTGCTGTGAGCATGACCCAGCGCGGCAACACCGGCTCGGAGGGTCAGAACAACGTCATGGATCCCGATCTGGAGGGCCGAGACATCGTCGCCGTCATCGACCGGATCGCCGAGCTGGAGTGGGTCGCCAAGGATGACGGGCCTGGCGGGAGCGATCCCGTGATGGGGGGCATCGGGGGCAGCTACGGCGGCGGTTTCCAGTGGGTCGGCGCGTTCACCGACCAGTCGCTCAACGGCGAGACCCGGTTCAACGCGCTCACCCCCGGCAACACATGGTACGATCTGCGAGAGAGCCTGGCACCCAACGGCGTGCTGCGCACCGAGATCGTCAGCGGCCTCTACGCCTCCGGGGTGGCCAGTAACAACCTGGCTCCATGGATCCACCTGGGCTTCGCCACGGTGACCGCCACAGGCTCCACAATCGACGGTCCCCCGCCAGCCGACTTCTGGGAGGAGATCCACCAACACGGGCCCGCGTGGTTCGCTGAGCAAGGCACGCAGCTGGACATCCCCGTGCGGATCAACCAGGGTGCTGCCGACATCGTGTTCAACATGAACGACGGCTGGCACAGCTTCTCCCAAGCCCTAACGACAGCCGCCCGGGCTCAGAGCCTCTACATCGGCCACCAGGGTGGCCACGGCCTGCCCGGTCAGATCCCCCAGGGTGAGCCGTTGGCCTACCGCACCGGCAGCGGCCAGCCGTGCACCCAGGACGACAGCTTCGCGGGCGCCCGCGCATTCCTCAAGCACCATCTCCTGGGCACACCACTGCCCACCGCGACCCATGGCGTGCTCCTGGGCAGCGCCCAGAACACGTGCGTTGCCCTCACGGATCTGCCCGAGAACCAGGTCGTGGACGTCCCGGCCCTCGACGGCCAGGCCCTCACCGTCGGCCTCCACGGGGAGCTCCGGATGATGCCTCTCGTCGAAGGACCCGTGACCCTGGCCGGCATCCCGACGCTCACCGCCACCGTCACGACCCCCCACCCGGACGCGCGGCTCTTCTGGGGCCTGGCGGCGGGCACGAGCCGTGACAACGCGGAGCTCATCGACAAGCAGTGGATGCCGAGCCTCATCCAGGGTCCCGCGCTGGCCGAGCCCATGGAGATCGAGCTGGGAGGCATCGTGGACGAGATCGGTGAGGACGAGGAGCTCTACCTGGCCATCAGCCCGTGGGCGGCCCAGTTCGTTGGCCACGCCAGCCGGGTACCCGGCGCAGTGGTCATCGGGGATGTCGAGGTCGGGTTGCCGATCGTGGAGTAACCTGGGGATCATTCGACCACGTGGCGCCCGTCGACGAACCGGTGCACCCCATCAGCGCCCTCAACCTCCTTGGTGCGCTGGTTGCACGCCAGGCACTTGAAGCCCTGCCACGCCTTCGGCGGGCCCCCGTCTGGCTGGACGCAGGCCTCGACCTTGAGCTCGATGAACTTGGCCGTCTGCTCGCAGCCTGGGCATGTGGCCTGGAAGATCGCTGCACCGGGCACGCCCGACCATGAGTCGAGCCGGGTTCTTAGGTTTGGCGGCCCCGACGCGCGAGCCACGCTCGCTGGGCCGGGGTGCTGGCTTCGTGCCTGCGTGACCGGCTCGATCACGAAGGCACGAAGCGCTTCCCGATGGGTGGGTCCGAGCCTGATCACTCCTCAGGCAGCGGCCCGTGCGCGCAATGCCCGAAGCCGCCCGCGGTCCCGTCGGGGAGCGTGTACGTGCACGAGCCCTGGCCGGTGTAGATGTGGGTGAGCACGGACTCGGCACGGCACGTCCCGACCTCGCCACTTCCGATCTCGCCAGGCACGGTGCACGTGGCCACGGCCTGGTTGCACTCCACGGTTGCCCTGGCTCCAGCCGGGCCGGTGAAGACCACGTGGGTCTGGCGGAAGTCGTCGCTACAGCGGAGGCTGACGATCTCCATGGGACCACCCAGGCGCGTGCAGGCGGATGTCTCGATGCACCACGCTTCGCTGCCGACAGCTGGGCGCTCGACGAGCTCGCCGAGCTGGATCCGCGAGGGCACCGGGCGGGCGTCACTGTAGATCAGCGCGTTACCTACAGCAGGGGATGCCGCGCTGGTGCCGATCACGCGGATCGTGATCTGGATCCGGTCGCCTTGTACGAAGGTGACCGGCGCGTCGAACAGGGCGTCTTTGGGGCGGAGGATCGGGTTGAGGGGCTGGGTGTGCATCAGCGGCATCTCCTCCCCGAAGATCAGCTCGGCTTCGCCGCCGTCGGCAGGCAGGCGCTCGATTAGCACGAAGGGATCCAAGGCGTTGAAGGTGATCTGGTACTCAGCCGTGGTCCCCATCCAGATCTCGGCCAGCGCACCGTCGGCGGTGAAGCCCTCGGCGAGGGGCTCGCTCGTGTGCACGAGGGTTCCGCCGGGACCAACGTTCCGGATCGTGGGGATCCCGCGGCCCGGCGCCTCGGAGGCCAGCGCGTCCTCACCGCTGAGGTAGAACGTGTGCGTCGGCGTGAAGCTGGGGTCGACGGGCAGGACATCCTCCGGAACCGTCTCGAGGGCAGGCTCGGTGTCCGGGATCCCATCGAAGTCGATGGCGAGCTGGATGGCGTCCACCGCGTCCAGGATGCCGTGACCGGCCGCCCAGTTCGCGGTACCCCACGGGTGGGTGGGGTCGGCCTGGTAGAAGGCCCGGTTGCACTTCTCACTCTCGCCTGCCGGCTTGTGGGCTGTTTCCTTGAGGATGTAGGCGATCTCCTCACCGGTCAGGCTCGCGTTGGCCTGGAGCATGAGGGCTGCGACCCCGCCTGTGTGGCCGGCGGCGATCGACGTCCCGGTCACTTGGACGTAGGAGCGTCGGCTCGACTGGGCCGGGTTCTCGGGCACAGGGACCCGGGTTTCCTCGCTGGCATGGATCGCGTTGGCGGTCCAGACGTCGTCTCCGGGCGCGATGAGATCGGGCCAGGTGAGCGGGGTGAAGGCATCCCCCTTGCTTGAGATGCTCTTCGTGCAGTCATCCCGGTTGCCCACACCCTCGTCGTCGGCGGCACCGATCCCGAGGATGCCTGGCGTGGCCAGCTGCGACTCAGGGCTTGTGAACGCGCCGTCGCCGGTCCCGCCGTTGTTGCCGACGCTGAAGAGCACCAGGTAGCCGGCATCCGCCAGCCCGGTGGCCAGTTGGACGTGGGCCTGGGCCGGGTTGGCCTCCGCACACGGGGTAGCCGTGCAGCTCCAGGCGTTCACGATGACGCGGATCGCGGGGTCCTGGGCGTGGCCGTTCTGGAGGATCCAGTCGAAGGCCATGGCTGGGGCCAGGGTCGTGGCCTCCGCGCCGCCCTGGTCGGCCGGGGACCACGTGGCGAACGTGTAGAGAGGCGCGCCAGGAGCCGCACCGCGTCGGTCAGGGCCGTCCTCGGCCGCTGAGGCCGCGCCGGTCCCGGCCGCGGCGCTGGCGATGTGGGTGCCGTGACTGGACCCTTGCGCGGTGAGCTCGCCGCCGTCCTCGACGCCTACTGGCGTGACGACGTAGTTGCCGGCCTGCTTGCCGGGCGCCTGGAAGTCAGGGTGGGTGCCGTCCAGGCCCGAGTCGATGATGGCGACGCCGATGCCGGCACCGTCGTAGGGCGAGCCGTCAGGGAGGGTCGGCACCTCGTCCTCCTCGTCGATGACCAGGCTCGGGGGCTCGAAGGCCAGGTCGTAGACCTCTTTGGCGCGCGTGGCGACCGTTGCGGTCTCAAGGTGGAAGGCCAGCTCCTTCTCGGCGTCCTCGATGAACGTGACGCTGTCGAGCAGGCTCAGGGTCGCGACAGCTTCAGCGTCGGCGAGGACGTAGGCTGCCGGGATGCTTTCGAAGATGTAGGAAGGCTGGATGCCGGGGATCTCAGCCAGGTCGGCTGGGACGGTGTGTTCGAACTGCACGATGACGCCGTGCGGGTCCTCGCCGAGCTTGTCCAGCAAGCCCTGCTCAAGAACCCCGTCTGCCGGGGCGTCTACTGCCGCGGGCGGCCCCGATGGGTCGTCCGCGATGGAGCCTTGACCCCCTCCGAGAGCGACCCCAGGGGCCAGGGGGATGATCAACAGGGCTAGCGCGATGGTGAATAGCTTTCCAGCATGCAAACAGCCTCGCCTCCCAGGAGCATGCCCGAGGTGCTACTTCAAGGCTTGCGCGTATACGCAGTGAGTATCGGGCCCCCGGCTGCCTGTATTCTCGAAGCGGGGCGGTCATCCGATCGCCAGGCAGTTCCCGTACCCGTCCATGGATCCATCCGGTGTCGTGTAGGTGCACGTCGTCCAGAGGTTGGCTCCCTGGGGGAGCACCATCTCGGCCTCGCAAGTCCCCCACGGACCCCCAGCATCGCCCGGCACCTCGCAGGTCGCCGTCTCATAGGGGCACCGGTAGATGGCTCTCGAGCCGGGCGGACCTGTGAAGGTGAGCCGGTTCAGGCCGGCCTTGCACTCGGCGAACGGGCTGGGGTGATCAGCGTCGATCCACGTGCAGTCTGGGTCGGCCTGGCAGTCCTCCTGGCTCCCCTGGGGGGCAGGATCGAGAACGGAGCCGAGACCGATGCTGCTGGGGTGGCGGCTACTGTCCCAAGCCAAGATCCAGTTCGAGATCGCGCTCTGCTCCCCTGCCAAGCCCGCATCGACGACGCGTACGGTCAGCCGGACCCGATCCTCTTGTTCGAAAGAGATCGGGCTGGACAGGACCCGGTTCAGGTCGCGCTCCACGATCACATCGATGGGCGAGATGTGGAGGTTGAGGCGTCCGTGGGTGACATCCACGACCTCTCCATCAGGCGAGAGCCGTTCGAGGCGGAGGACCAGCGAGTGCGGGACGAAGAAGTCGTAGGTGCCGCCACCGCCCTCTGGCATGACGCCGACGAAGACGGCTGCGTCGATCCCCTCCGCGACCAAAGGGGTGCCGAGGGGTTCGCTGGTGAACGTGGCCTCCTCGTTGGGTCGAAGCACGCGCACCGAGGAGGCCTCCCCAGTGGGCCGCGCAGCGCCGAAGCCGGCCTCGTCGTCTAGGTAGAGTCGCCTCTGGACGTCCACGCCCACACGCTCGATCTCGAGGTCGAAGTCCGCGGGGATCGCCTCGAGCTCTGGAGCGGTCTCGGGGATGCCCGGGAAGTTGAGGCTGAGGTTGACCGCGTCGACGGCGTCCACGAGACCGTGGCCGGCCGCGAAGTTCGCACCGTCCCAGGGATGGCTGGGGTCGGCGCGAACGTAGGGGACCGGGCAGTTGCCCTTCGTCTCGGCCGGGAGCTTCTCGGCGGTCGCCTTGAGGGTGTACTCGACCTCTGCAGGCGTGAGCGTGGGGTTGGCCTGCAGAAGCAGCGCGACGACACCGGCGAGGTGACCCGTCGAGATGGACGTCCCGTCCGTCTCTGTGTAGGTCTTGCGCTCCAGCACGGGCACACGGCTATCCGGGTCGATGGTGAAGGCCTGGGTGCTCGTCACGTCGTCACCGGGGGCGGCCAGATCGGGCCACGTGGTGGCGTCCTGGGCGTCCCCGCGGCTCGCGCTCGTCTTGATGCAGTCGGTGCGGGTGCCTCCTTCTTCGTCGTCGTGGTTGGTGACGCCGATGATGCCGGGCGTGGGCAGCCGGGCCTCGGCGCTGACGCGGTTCTCCCCCCCGCGGCCACGGTCGTTGCCCACCGCGAAGAGCACGACGAAACCCTCCTCGGCCAGCTTGATGGCCAGCTGGAGGTGGGCCATGCTCGGGTCTGCGTCCTCGCACGGCGCTCCAGCGCAGCTCCAGCCGTTGGCCACGACTCGGATCGGCGGGTCGAGGCTCGCGCCGTTCTGGATGATCCAGTCGAAGGCGATGGCTGGGTGGATCGTGCTGGGCTCCAGGATGTTCTCGCGGCCCGTGTTCCACGTAGCGAACATGGCCAGCGAAGCGCCAGGGGCTGCACCCCGAAGATCGCGACCCGCGTGGGCCTCGGCGCCCGTGCCTGCAGCCGCGCCTGCCATATGGGTCCCGTGTGTGTCGCCTTGGACCGTGTAGGGACCTCCTGGGAGGACCCCGGCGGGGGTCACGAGGTAGTTGCCTGCCACCTTGCCGGGCCCTATGAATGCGGGATGGGTGGCATCGAGGCCGGAATCGACCAGGGCGATGGTGACGCCTGCCCCGTCGATGGTCCCACCGCCGGGGAGCGTGGGCGTCGGGTCGGTCTCGTCGATGGCCGCGGGCGGGGGCGTGAACGTCGGGTCGTAGACCTCCTTGGCGCGGCTGGCGGTGGTCGCCGAATCGAGGTGGAACGCCAGCGGCTTCCATGCGTCCTCGACGAACGTGACGCCGTCGAGGAAGCTCAGCGCACCGACGCCTGCGGCGTCGGCTAAGACGTAGGCGGCTGGGATGCTCTCGAAGGTGTAGGACGGCTGGATGCCGGGGATGTCATCGAGGTTGGCGGGGACGGCGTCGTCGAAGTGGACGATGACGCCACGCGGACCCTGCTCGAGCTTGTCCAGCAGGCCTTGCTCAAGCACTTCGCGTCCCAGGTGTTCTACCGGCGCGGTGGGTGGTGATGGGTCGGCCCAGGTGGTCTCAAGACCCTCCCCGCCGGCCAAGCCGGGTGCGATGGGCATGGTCAGCAGCGCTAGCAGTACGACGGAGAGCTTCCTCCAAGTCACGGGCCTCGCCTCCCTCCCATGAGAGCGTTTGACATACTTAGCCCTTCCCAGCATGCCTCTCGCGAATCCGCCCGCATGGCGTTCAAGGCTCGAACACGCAGAAGCCCTCGCCCTCGACCTGTTGGCCATCCGGGGTGAAGTACACGCAGGCGTCCATGACCCAGCCACCGAGCTTCCCGGTGGCAGACACGGCCTCGCAGGTACCCCAAGGGTCGCCGGGGCCGCCTGGTACGATGCAGACGGCCTGGGCGCCGGGGCAAGTGATGGCCGCACCGGAGCCGGGGGGGCCGTGCCAGACGACACGGTAGTGGTCCAGGGTACCGTCGCATCGCAGGGGGACGGCCTGGCGGACACCGCCGATCCACGAGCAGCCACGTTCGTCGGCCCGCTCGAGCAGTTGGCAGGACTCGAAGGAATCGGGCGCGATGTCCTGGGTTGCCTGGCCAAGCAGAAGCCGGCTTGGGGTCGCGTCGGCATCGGAGTAGAGGATCCACTGGTCCTCGGTGCCGATGCACTCGTCCTTGATGTCCAGCGTGAGCCGCATCCTGTCGTCGGTGTCCAGGGTGACGGGCTCATCGAAGACGACGGGGAGCTCGCGCAGCCACGGGCCTCCCGTGGCCACGAACTCGGTGTTGACATCGGCCCCCCGGCCGAGCTGGGTCACATCGCCGGCGGGGTCGATGGCCTCGACGACGGCGACGAAATCGGTGCTCGAGCACTTGACGGGGCCCCACTCGGCGTTGGTGCCGATCCACGCCTCAACGTAGGCCGCAGAGAGGGTCATGGCCTCGGCCAGGGGGGCGGTCGCGTGGACGGCGGTCTGCCCGTCGGCGAAGGCCCGGGCATGGGGGAGGGTCCCCGTTGGTGCTTGCTCGGAGAAGGCGTCATCACCGGCGAGGTAGAGCGGACCGTCGAGCGCATCGTCTGGGGTGAACACTGGGTCGAGGCCGTGGAACCCCGCGGGGATGGGCTCCAGCTCCGGCGCGTCGTCCGGGTCCGGCAGGCCCGTCCAGTCCAGCGCGAGCTGGACGGCATCGACCGCGTCCACGAGGCCATGGCCGGCCGCGAAGTTCGCCGTACCCCACGGGTTGGTGGGGTCTGCGCGCACGTAATCGACGCAGTCCCGATCCGCACCGCCGAGTTCGTGGGCGGTGACCTCGAGGATGTGCTCGATCCCTGCAGGATCCAGGGCCGGGTTGGCTTGGAGCAAGAGTGCCACGACCCCGGCGAGATGGGCTCCAGCCAGCGACGTGCCTGTTGTGGAGGTGTAGGCCTTGCGCTCAAGCACGGGCACGCGGGTGTCGGGGTCGATGGTCAGGGCCTGGGGGGCCCACACGTCGTCTCCAGGCGCGAGCAGGTCTGGCCAGGTGGAAGGATCGAGCGCGTTGCCGCGGCTGGAGATGCTCTTGGTGCAGTCCGTGCGGCCACCGATCTCCTCGTCGTCGTGGGCGCCGACCCCGAGGATCCCTTGGACTTGGAGGCTTGCCTCGGTGCTCACACGGGAGACCAGTGCTTCGCCCGCGTCGTTGCCCACGGGGAAGAGCACCACGAAGCCGGCTTGTGCGAGCTGTCCAGCCAGCGCCAGGTGGGCCTGGTCGGGTTCTCCGCAGGCCTGGTCGTCGCAGCTCCAGCCGTTGAGCACGACCCGGATCTCTGGGTCCTGGTCGAGCCCATGGGTGAGGATCCAGTCGAAGGCCATGGCTGGCGCCAGGGTCGTCCCGGCGGGAGATGTGGCGAGGCCGTACAGGCTCGCACCCGGAGCAGCACCCCGCCAGTCCGGCCCGGTGCTCGCTTCCCCGGTGCCAGCGGCCACGCCGGCCAGCCGGGTGCCGTGGCCGGTCCCAGTCTCGGTGTAGGCCCCCGCCTCGACCACACCGGTCGGGGTGACGAGGTGGTTGGCCACGAGCTTGCCGGGAGCTGCCAGGCCGGGGTGCGTGCCATCGATGCCCGTGTCGACCACGGCGATGCCGACACCGGCCCCGTCGATGGTCCCGCCCTCAGGGAGGGTCGGGGTCGGATCGGTCTCATCGATGATCGTGGCTGGAGGGGTGAACGTGGGATCGAAGACCTCGCGGGCCCGGCTGGCGATGGTGGCTGAGTCGAGATGGAACGCCAGCGCCTTCTCCGCGTCCTCGATGAACGTGACGCTGTCGAGGGCGCTGAGGGTGCCGACGGCTGCGGCGTCGGCTAGGACGTAGGCTGCCGGGATGCTCTCGAAGGTGTAGGATGGCTGGATGCCGGGGATCTCGGCCAGGTTGGCGGGGACCGTGTCCTCGAAGTGGACGATGATCCCGCGGGGGCCATCCTCGAGCTTGTCGAGCAAGCCCTGTTCAAGGACCCCACCATCCACGCGTTCCATCGTCGCGGCGGGCGACAACGGGTCGGCCGCGGTAGAGCCTTGGCCCACCCCTGGGCCAACAGGAACGATCAACAGGGCTAGCGCGGTGATGAAGAGCTTGCCAGCATGCAACAGCCTCGCCTCACACCATGAGCCCTTTTGTCATACTTAGCCGTTGCCGGGATGCTCCAGGCGCATCCCGTCGCTGGGGCATCCCGACCCACCCCCGCGCGCCGGTGGCGGCTAGCAGGCAACGGTCCGAGCCACGCGCTGGGCCTCTTGGGAGAAGTTCGACTCCCCCCCGAAGCCCACCCCTCCGGCACCGCTGGCGCCGTAGCCCACCACGACGACGAACGAGCCGCAGTTCGGCGTGAAGAGGACCGCGTCCCCGTTCAGGTTGTCCTTGGTGACCCGGTACTCGGTGGCTGAGACCGTGGTGTCGAGGTTGGTCAGGCTGAGCTGGGTGGTTCCGGTCTCCTCGAACTGGATGCCCTGGCTCTTCTCAACCTCCTCGAGCGCACCCGGGATGAACTTCTTCTCATCCACCAGGGGCACGTCGTTGACGGTCACGACCATCACGCCCATGACACCGGCGACCCCGCCACGCTTGCCGTACTCGCGGGAGACCTTCTCGCCCATGCCCAGCACGACGCTGTCGCGCTCCTCGCTTTTGAGCTCCCATCCCTCCTGGGAGAGGGTCTGGTCCGGGATCTCGGCAGCGTCCACGCCCCCGAGGCACCCGGCGGTCAAGACGAGCGCTACCAGACCGGAAGCCGTGAGCCAGCTCCGCATAAGCCGGGGAGGCCAGGGCTCTCCTTTAAGCCTCACGGTCCCCCGGGACAGGCGCCCCCCGGGAGGGTGGAGCAACCCTCTTGGCCCAAGCCACGCCTGGCCCCGCGTGACGGATGCAGAGGTCCTCATCGTCGGTGCAGGTGCTCTGGGCGCTGCCACGGCGTGGCAGCTCACCGAGCTCGGTTGCGAGGACGTCCTGGTCGTCGACCGGGGCCAGGCCTGCAGCGGCACCAGCCCCCAGGGGGCCGGCCTGGTCAACCGGCTGCTCTGGCACCCCGAAGACATCGCGCTCGTGGAGGCCAGCATCACCGCGTTCAAAGAGCTCGACGAGCGCGCCGGAGGCCGGTTCAGCTACCACGAGACCGGTGGCCTGCTCATCACTGGCCCGGAGGACGATCAGGCCATGGATCGCTCGCTTCGCATCTGGCGCGCCCAAGGCCTCGACGTCAGCGAGGTGGCCCCAGGGGAGCTCTCCTCGATCCCGGGCTGCGAGCACCTCCAGGCCCGCGAGAGCGAGCGCTGCGTGGTGACCGAGCGGGACGGGTGGGCGGTCACCACGGACGCCGTCAACGCCATGCTCGACCAAGCCACCGCTCGGGGTGCTGAGCTGTGGACCCGGCAGCCTATCGCCAAGGTCGAGCCAGGCCGCGTGGAACTCGCTGATGGCGGCCAGCTCACCGCGGACCGGATCCTCGTGGCGTGCGGGGTGTGGACGCCTGATCTCCTGGCGGACCTGGCCGCCCCGCTCCCGCTGCAGGCCTACCGGGCCCAAGCCACCGCGTTCGAGCACGGCGCCGGCGAGATCCACGGACCGTGCGTGCACGACTGCGTCCACCACACGTACTGGCGTCCCGAGGGGCCCAGCAAGGTGGTGGCGGGCAACGGCACGGACCTCTCCAACCAGGATCTCGATGCACCCCCGCGCGCGGATGCTGGCCTGAGCGAGCACCTCGCGGCCCGCCTGGCCCACCGCTGGCCCACCATCGCTAAAGCCAAGCCCGTGCGCGCTTGGGCGGGCTACGAGGCAGGCACGCCGGATGCCCGGCCCCTGGTGGGCCCCCTCCCGGGCCTGGAGGGCGTGCATGTCTGCGCAGGCGGGAACGGGTTCGGGTTCATGCGAAGCCCCGCATTGGGCGAGATCGCCGCCCACCTGCTGCTCGACCGAGACCCCCCGCACCCCGCGCACAACCTGGATCCCGGGCGCTTCGAGGGCCTCCAAGAGCCCTTCGAGGTGCGTGAAGGGTTCGCGCTTGGGTGAACCGATCCACCACAAGGGCACAACGAGCACGAAGGACGAGAGAATCCGACGCCCGGTAGAGGGCGCGGTGAGGGTGGGGTCCGGGTACGCGTCCTCTTCCTGCTTGTGGGGTTGATTATGGCCATGCCGAACGAGCGTGCTGTCGTCTACTCCTGCGCCCGCCGGAACCGAGTCAGAGCGGTCTCGATGTTCTGTCGCCGGTAGGCCTTCTTTCGGGGGTGCAAGCCAAGGATCCAGACCTCGTCGTCCTCGACCGCGTAGAAGACGCGTGTGTCGTTGTCGATGTGCGGGCGGTACCGGCGAAGACCGCTTGCGCCTTCGATCTTCTTGCTCCGCTTGCCTGGTGGCATGTAGGGCGTGACGGAGAGCACCTCCTCTAACTCATCCATGAGCTCCTCTGCATCATCCCTTGCCGCGATTTCACCGATGACCTCCGGGGCGTACCGGACGTCGTACTCGGGGTCCTGGGGATCCAGGGGGATCTCGCGCACGAGCAAGATCATGCGTCGCCCTTGGCCTCACGCACCCGGCGTCGGGCCTCCTCCGCGCTCAACAGGTGGCTGGGATCCTCGCGGGCCTTACCGTATCTCTCCCGAGCGCGCTCGACGGCGTCTCCGTACTGTGCCTGGTAGAAGGCCTCGACCAGCTCGGTGAAGCGATCCGGGTCGATGCTCTGGGCCACGATGCGCATGTAGTCGTTCCAGGTGAGCGACTCGGGCTTGAGCGCCTCGTGCTCCTGTTTCACGTCGTCCCGGATGGTGATGGAGGTCATCCAATTACCTGCAATTGTATCTGTATCTAACCCTATATAGGTTTTCGCCTCAAGGGTGGCCATACGGTGGATGTCGATGGTGCCGGGGATGCCCGGCGAACCAGGATTGGATCGGCGGTCAACTGGGCGGGGATCCGGCGTCACCTGGGGGTAGTTCGCCGGGTAACTCGCATCCCTTTCGGGCTCCTTTGGCCATCTCATGCTGCCGTGGTGTCCTTTGTGCCGTTGTGGTTGTGTTCCCCCACGACGTTTCAGGAACCTTACGAGAACGGTTTTAACCCCCTCGACCCGTCGAGCATCCATGCGAGAGAGGCTTACGCCCGGCGCATTGCTCGTGATCGCCCTCCTTCTGGCCACGCCAGTCTTGGCAGGATGCATCGGTGGAGCCGAAGCGGCCACGGCTCAAGAACAGCAAGCCACGGCCGACGAGAAGGCGCAGGCCTGGGCTCCTGATGCTGAACTCGTGGCCATCATGGGCATGGAGGGGAACTTCTTCAGCCACGGCATGGCCTCGAACGTCGCCCAGGCCGCCTGCGAGGGCGACTACTGGGACCGAGCCAGCGAGGACGGCAACGTCGGGGACGGTCGCAGCGAGGTCTGGGCCTACATGTACGACTCCGACCAGGAGCCCGGCATCCGCGTCATCGTGCTCGACGCGGACGGCTCGACGATCCAGGAGTGCACCAGCCGCGACGACCAGAACGCTCCGGCGCTGGGTGATTGGGCGATCGACTCCGACGAGGCCACCGCCAAGGCCATGGACGCCAGCGAGGGTCTGGCCCAAGGAACGGACAAGGCCTACTACGGCCTGGCTATGGTGCTCGTCAACGACGGGAGCTATGCCAACCCGGTCTGGTACATCGCCGGCGGTGGCGGGGACATGTCCGGCGGCGGTGGCGGCATGGCTGTCATCGACGCGGTCACGGGCGACGTCCTCCAGGCAGAGGGCGGCTTCGGCAACGCCGGGGACTGGGGTTCCAGCTGGGATCGCTAGCGCGAGCAGCATGCGGCTTCACCGAACCACGCGCGCGCCTCGGACCCGCCAGCAGCATCCATCGGGGATGTTTCAACGCCATCGCGGAAGCGTTTAAACTCTCCGAAGGCGTGGCTCGGTCATGGATGGGTCCAAGAGCATCCGTACCGCCGTGATCGTAAGCCTCCTGCTGGCAGCCCCGGTGCTCGCCGGTTGCATCGGCTCGGCCTCTGCGGCCACGGCCAAGGGGGAGCTGAGCACCGCAGAACAGGAGGCCCAAGGGTGGGCGTCAGATGCAGAGCTTGCGTCCATCGTCGGGGTCGAGGGACCCTTCGTCGGTGACTGGGATGGTCCCTACGATGATTGGGCCGCGCCATCCGGTGAGCACCGCGGGGCGGCGTACTGGTCAGCCACGGAGAGCGACGATCAGGTCGGTGATGGCCGGTGCGCGGTGTGGCTCTACGTCTTCATCGCAGACTCCAAGCCCGGCGAGCAGTTCGGCGTCGCCGTGGACGAGGACGGCGAGGTCCTCGCCACGGAGACCGACGAGCGCGAGGAGGACCTCGTGCCCGTCGGGGAGTGGAGGATCGACTCGGACGAGGCCATGGAGCGCGCCATGGACCGCAGCGACCGGCTGCAAGAGGCTCGCGAGTCCGACGACCACAGCCTCGTGATGGCCCTGGGCCGCGAGGATCCTGAGGAGAACGCGGCATGGGTGATCGTCGCCTTCGGTCACAACGAGGAGGGTGGTGCCTTCGCCTTCGCCATCGTGGACGCGGTGACCGGGCAAGCTTTCGCCTTCGACGACTCATGGGGCTTCGACGGTGACTGGGATGGCGACTGGGGTGGCGGTTGGTGAGCTCGGTCGTTGAGCGCTCCGAGCGATGAGCTGTTTCACCGTTCGACGGGCTTGAACAGGGTCTCGGCAGGCTCGCATGTGGATCGGGTACGTGATGCTGCCCCAGGCCTCGAATCCACAGCTGGAGGGGAATCCTCGTAGCCTGACGGGGCGCGTCGGCGACCTATGAGCGCTAGGGGGAGCGCCAGCAGGAACCCGGCGCTCAGGACCACGGGCCAACCAGCGACGAGGGTCAGGAGCGTGCCGATGATGAGGCCGAACGCGCCAAGGCCAACTGCCTCGATCACCGACTCTGGTGCGCCGCCTGCAAAAAGGAGGAGGTGATCGAACCACAGGATCGTCATAACCATCATCACCTTCAGATTCGTTCCCCAGGTGAATCGAAGTGTATCCTGTCGCAGCTTTCGCGACGCGAGGACGCCGAGAGGTATCGCAACGGCGACCAGCAGCCACACCCACAGGCCGGGTGCAGCGGGATGCCCTGGACTGGACCCCCAAACCAATGAGCCAGTTCGAACACCCAACCGTGCAGGGGTGAATAGGCTCAACACTGCGCTGTGGTACAGCGGGTAGATCGCCAAAGTGACCGTACCGTAGATGGTGAGCGGGACCCACGGATCGACCTCATCCTGCTCACGCTTCCAGGTCCACATCGCCATCAGTGCCGCTGCGGGACCGGAGGCGAGTAACAGTATGAAGGGTATGACCAGGATCCATTGGGGTAGAGCTCCAGCCCATCCAAGAAGACCGGCGGATGTTCCCTCCGCACCGAGCCCGACAGAGGCCTGATCGAAGACAATGGCGAACCCGGCGATCCCGGGGAAGATGCCGGCCAAGAAGCCGAGGATTGCGAGATGCCGTAGGATCACGCGGGGGATGCTCTTCACCGAGGGTGCAGTGTCATCCACCGCATTCGTGGTGGCCGTCATTCCTCCGGGCACTCCTTCCAGATACACCAGCCCACGGTGAAGCGCTTCCCTTCGGCGTCGATGCGGGCGAACGGGACCCGATCGTGCTCTTGATGTCCGCTTCCTTTGACGATGTCGATGGGCCGAGGAGGGGTGGGAGGGGGAATAGATTTCCGGTAGCTAGACCCCAAGCCCGCTATCCACGACGTTGCCCATCAGCGCCATGCTGGCCCAGGCGGTCACGTTGCTCACCCAGACCAGCAGGCTGAAGTCCGAGAGGTCGCGCACATGGGTGCCGCCGTCGACCAAGCGCACGAGCACGCTGCTCATGGCTGCGTTGATCAGGAGCAGGGTGAGGGCGAGGGCCTGGATGACGGGCAGGTTCACGTTGTCGATGTGCACGAACTCGGGCACCGGGACGGGTGAGCCATCCACCTGGCCGATGCCGTCGAAGAGGCCGGTTAGGAGCTCGAGCACGCCGATGCCGATGAAGATGGAGAAGCCGGTGCCGGCGGCCAGCCCGAAGACCATGCCCCGGAACGTGTTGGCCTTCTGGTAGCGCAGCTTGCGCAGGCCGATGATCTGCACCATGTTGTCCGAGATGATCCGCCCGATGGCATCCGGCTCGCCGCCTGCATCGACAGCCTCGTCGTACATGCCGGTGAACCGCTCGATCAGGCGCGAGCCGGCCTCGGTGGTGAAGTACTCCCAGCTGGCCTCGTCGTCCACGCGGACCTGGAGGCGCACGAACAGGTCCCTGATGTTCTTGCTCAAGGGCCCGAAGTCGTGGTGGTGCAGGTGTTTGAGCACGCTGCGCTCGTCGCCCCCGCGGGCGGCGGTCGAGGAGCCGAGCGAGCGCATGAAGCCGGGGTAGTTGTCATCCCGGCGCTTGACCGAGGTCTCCTCCCGGGAGGCGAACAGGCCTGGGATGAGCAGCGGGGTCAACCCAACGGCGATCTTGATCGGGGGGGACCAGTCCGTGACTGTCCAGACCAAGGCCATCGCCGCCATGGCGCCTGCGATGCCGATGGGTAGGGAGAGCTTGATCTTCTCCCAGAGCGGCGAGCGGGCGCGACTGGCAGCCCACACCGGGTCCCCTGGCACCTGGGACTTGGCCAGCATGATGAAGAGCCCCTCGACGACGGCTGCGCCGAGGACGACGAAGGCGAAGGCCACCACGGGGTTGACGTCCACCAGCACGACCATGAGCAGCACGAACATGGCCAGGAAAACGAGGGTCATGAGCGCCCCGTTGAACAGGCCCTGGAGGTCCTCGATCTTCTGCAGGGCCTCCTTGTACATGACCTCGTAGTCGGCCATGACCACGGTCTGCTCGGCCTCGAGGTAGAGCTGCATGTCGGTGCCCGACTCGATGCCGAAAGCGAAGCGCTCGAGGAAGTCGCTGAACAGGTCGCTCGTGGTCCGCTTGGCCACGAACCGGCACGCCTCGCTCATGCCCATGTTCCACTCGGTGACGAGCATGGCGATCTTCTCGCACTCCTCGGCCAGCGCCCCGTACTCCTCCTGCTTCTCCCCGATAAGCGTGAAGAGCTCCACAGGCGCGACCTGACTGGTGGCAAGCGTGCCCAGGTGCGTGATGAAGTAGTGCATGTTGTGATCGATCTCGTGGCCGCGCTGGGTGGCCACGGCGAACGGGTAGAACAAGGCGCCGCCCACCATGAGCAGCGGGATGCTGAGCGGGATGAGCGCGAAGATCCCGGTGAAGATGTCCGAGAAGAGCAGCGGCAGGGCGATGGCGAGGACCAGCGAAGTGGCCGTTACCGGGAGCAGGAGCTTGAGCAGGTAGTCCCGAAGCGGCATGTCCACCGCCGAGGTCGCGCGTCTAAACGTCTCCTTGTTCACCATGCCTTGGCCTCCTTACAGGGTGAACGGGAGGGCCTTGATGCCGTCCTCGTAGAAGTTCCAGATGATGTCCTTAACCTCGTAGTAGTCCAGGATGTCCTCCTCGATCATGCGCTCCAGGATGCGGGTGCGTAGGTCCAACTCGGTGTAGATCTCGCGCTTGTCGGTGTAGCCGGCCACCGTGGCGATGCGCTCCTCGAGCACGTACGAGTTGTTGCGGCCTCGGAAGTTGACCTCGTCCTTCTTGGGATCCCAGTTGAACACCGACCGGGTCAGCACGCCCCCGGCGCGCTCGCTGTACCCCTCGATCTCGTGGACGCCCAGCACCCGGCGCAGCATCTTGCCCTGGTGGTAGACGGCCATCTGGATGAGGCAGACCTGCAGGTTGTCCATGAACGTGACAGGAACGTCGATCGGGCTGCTGGACAGACGTTGGATCATCTTCTGGACGCTTGAGGCGTGGAAGGTAGCGCAGACCGGGTGACCGGTCTGCATGGCCTGGAAGGCGACGTTGCCTTCCGCACCCCGGATCTCGCCCACGATGATGTAGTTGGGCCTGGATCGCAGGGCTGCGCGCAGCAGATCGAACATGTCCACGCGGGCGTCCTCGGGTCCCTGCTCGCGGGTGGAGAGCTGCTGCCAAGTGGGCTGGGGCGGGCGCACCTCCGGGGTGTCCTCGGCGGTGAACACCTTCTCCTCGGGCTTGATGAACGGGAGGAAGGCGTTCAGGCTCGTGGTCTTGCCCGAGGCGGTCTCGCCGCACACGAAGACGGACTGGCCGTGCTCCAGGCAGAGCCAGATGTAGGCGGCGGTGGCCGCGCTCATGGTGCCCCATTTGACGATCTGGGTGATGGACAGGGGCTCGTCCTGGAACTTTCGGATCGTGAAGCTGGAGCCCTTGAGGCTCACGTCGTCGCTGTAGATGATGTTGATCCGGGATCCATCAGGCAGGGTGGCGTCCACGATGGGCTTTGACTCGCTCACGGGCCGCCCGATGCGCTCGCCCATGGTGCGCAGGAAGTCATCGAGCTCGCGGGCATCCGCGAAGGAGACGTTGGTCTCCATCATGTCGAAGACCTTGTGGATGTGGCGCACGGGCTCGAGCCCGATGGCGTGGATATCCTCGATGTAGGGGTCGCGGATGATGGGTTCAAGCGGGCCGTGCTCGACGATGTCTCGGTGGATGTAGTAGCGCAGCACGCTGTCCTGTTGCGGGGTCAGCGTGAGCTTGCGCGAGCCCATCATCGCCTTGAGCCGGGTCCCAAGCGCGGCTGCCTCCATGCCGTTGTCCCCGATGGTGGTGACCCGGTCGTAGAGGCGGTCGAGCGCGGCGCGGAGCTCCTCCGGGTTCGACGGGGCTTCCTCGTAGGGGGCCAGCTGGAGGATGCGCTCGCGCAGCTGGCCGTAGAGGGCCCGGTCGGTCTGCTCGAGTTTGGGTTCCACGGCCGCGTACTTGACCCGCTTGTCCGGGTCGCCGTGGACGTGGATGAACAGCGGGTCGCCCACAGGGTAGATGACGTCGACCATGTCGGTCTCGGTCACATCCCGGCCAAGGCTGACCTCGAAGCCGGGCCGGGTCCCGTTGGCTCGCGTCCAGGCCTCCACGTGCTCGGCCAGGTGCTTGTGGCGATCCATGGCCGCGTCCAGGTTCGTGGTCTTCTCCCAGTCCATACCTGGTCACCTCCTCGTCGGCGTAGGGTCGGTCCTTTGCTCGGTCACCATCACCGCGAAGGCGCGGAGAGCGCGAAGGACCGCGGAGGGCCGAACGAACGCACGTCTCCGGATTCTCGTTGAGCTCTGCGAACTCCGCGCTCTCCGCGCCTCCGCGGTGGACGGTTGAGATCGCCCTGGCTGACAGCACGAGTCGGTCATCAGGCCACCGCCTTGATCTCCACGATGAACCCAGCGCCGGGCTCCACGCGGAACGGGATCACGTCGCCGACCTGCCCGGAGGCGCGCGCGAACTTCTTGGGCACCACGAAGCGGTCCACGGCTCCTCCGACGCGCTCGGTGGCGCACTCCAAGCGCACATCCGCGCTGCTCGTGAGCGGCGAGGTGTCGATGCCTTTCATGTGGCGGGGGTCCAGGCAGCAGATGAGCGTCGTGCCCGTGGCGTTGATCTTCTTCAGGGTGCGGGCCAGGTGCTCGAGCACCCGGGCCCCGTGCTTGCCTGGTGCGAGGTGGGGCTCGGTGAGTTGGCTGAACACGTCGATGATGACCACGTCCTCGGTGATCAGCTGGCGCGCGCCCAGCAAGCGTGGCAGCAGCTCCTCGCTGGGCACGGGATGGCCCATGAGCGGGTGGGTGCTAGCGAACTTGAGGTTGCGGTCCGTGAAGGCGTCCATGGACGGGTAGCCGAGCTGCTGCATCTGGTCGAGGAAGGCGGCCGTGGTGAACTCCGTGCTCACGTAGACCACGTTGTTGTTCTGCTTGAGCAGCCCGTAGGCCAGGCGCTGGGCGAGCACGCTCTTCCCGCTGCCGCTGCCACCCTCGATGAGGGCGAGCGCGCCCGTGGGGAGGCTGCCGCCGAGGCGGTCTGCGAGCTCGTCTCGTTCCAGATCGAACTTGAGGCTCATGGTTCACACCCTGAACTCGATGTTGTCTGCGATGTTCGGCGTGTAGATCACGCGCGCCTTGTGGTCCCCTGCCCCAAGCGCCACCGACACGGTGAGCTCGAGCACCGTGCCCTGGCTCCACCGCGTGGCCCCGTCGAGCAGTTGGCTCGTGAAGGTGCGGTGCTGGCCGTCGACCAGCACCGAGAGCTCCTCGGCCATCAGGGCCTGGCTCCCTGTGTTCTTGACGTAGAGCGTGAGCTCCTCGGCCCCGCTGTCGTACGGGACGTTGTCCGGGTCGTTGATGAGCGCGACGTCCGTGCCGATGGCCTGGCTCATGACCTCGCCGCGTTCGCCGAGTTCGTGGGCCATGGATCCTACGACCTTGGCCATGCCTGCTGCCGCTACACCGGCCACCGCGATGGCGGCGATGAAGAGGATGAGTCCGCTGGATACCTCGCTTCCCACTCTTGGTTCCCCCTTGGTTCTTGGTTCCGGTCTTCACGCTCGTCGGTAGGCTGCGTTCGCGTACGGTCCCACGATGGTCAGATCCACGTTCCCCTGCCCCTCGGTCATGACCTCCAGGGTCTCGCCGGGCATCCAGAGCGTCGAGCCCGGGTCCTCGCGCACCTGGAAGGTGGCCACGCTGGCCTGGCTCGTGAAGACCCCGTCGACCAGGAGCGTGACCTTGTCGAGGGGGATCTCCCGGCTGCCGTCGTTCGTCCAGTTCGCGTACGTGCGGTCTGGTGTGGCGCTGTAGTTGTGGCTGGCCAATCGGATGTCGGCGTCCGCCTGGACGCGCAAGCGGTCGAAGGCCAGGGACTGGGCGTCCAGCTGGCCGGAGATAGATTCGTTGACCGCGCTGACCAACAGCGTCCCAGCGCTGGCTAGGGCGACCAGGACGATGAGGTGGGCAGCCACGGCGCTGAGACCCACTGGTCTCACCCGTCTCCGAAGAGGCGCCGGAGGTCAAGGGCGAGCTCGTCCATCCGGGCGGTCGGGACCTCGTTGCCGTGTAGGCGCTGGAGGGCCACGAGCGAGCGGCGGTGGAGCTCGAGATCCCCGCGCCAGTGGCCGTCCCCTACCCGATCGGGCGCCTCGACCCCCACGGCGATGCGGGTGGCACGATCCTTGAGGGTCGCATCCAGCCAGCCCAGGCCCTGGTAGTAGTCGAGCAGATCGAGCAAGCCCGCGCGCCCGACGCGCCGGAGCATGAGGCCGACCCACTCGAGCATGAGCAGGTTGTCCTCGAAGGCGTCCGTCTCCCTCTGGCTGGGTGCGAAGGGGGCAAGGGCCTGCTCCACCGGGTCCGGGGTGTCAGCCTCGGCCTCAGCCTCGGTCGTGGCCTCGCCATCTTGGAACGTATCGGGTCCTGGGAACTCCGCGGCCTTGGGGAGCGGCTCCGGCTCGGGCTCGGGCTGGGGCGCGGGCACCTGATCCATCTCCGCCGCAGCGTCTTGTTCCGCTGTGGCCTGCTCCTCATCCTCCTGGCCCTCACCGTTGGCGCCGGGCTCCCCGGACGCCTCCTCCACCGGCGGTGACCCCTGCGGGGCCTCTGGGACCTCGCTGGGGTCCTCCTTGCCGTGCCAGGAAGGCTCGCTGGGAGCGTTCTCCTGGATGAAGGGGTTGTACTGGCTGGAGACTGCCTCGGCCAGGGAGCCCAGGCGCGCGATGCGCTGCTCCATGCTGCCGAGCTTGTCCTCCAGGCTTCCCTTGGACTCCTTGACCCCGTCCAGGTTGGATGAGAGCATCGCCATGCGAGCCGAGAGATCCTTGAGGGAGTCCTCGACGTCGATGGACGGCTTCTTGGGCTCGTCCTCCCCTTGCTGGGGTCCCGAGTCCTGGGCCTCATCCGTAGGGGCTGGGCCCTCGCCATCGGTGGATGCCTCGGTGGCCTCATCGGCCACCTCATCCTCCGGGGCTTCGGTCCCAGCCTCCGCTGGGTCGTCCTCGACCTTCTCCTCTTTGCCGCGGCCGAACAGTGCCATCAGGTGTCACCTCGTGGTTCCTCGTCGTCGTTCGTGGTACGCGTCGCGCGTGATCGTGTGAAGTCGTGTGATCATGAGAGAGGGAGACCAGGGGCGCGGGACGCGCCCCGGGTGGTGGTGGGTGGCCTGGCCTAGGCGAGGACCACGAAGGTCTCACCGTCGTAGCTCGCCGGCGTCTCCCATCCCGTGTGGATCGGGGTTCCGACCTCGGGGATGAAGAGCAGGTCAACGCTCGAGCGCGTCTCGAGAGGCTCGGCCGTGCCGCTGTTGTCCAGGCCGATCTGGATCTGGACGCGGTCACCGGACTCGAGCACCGTGTCGTCGTCGCCCTTGGCTTCCTTGATCACGTTGACGCAGAAGCCGTGCGCGAGGGTGGTGCAGTCGCCGTCACCGGCGTTCGAGTCCTCATCCTCGTCGTAGAGGAGGTCGTCCAGGGTCGTGCCGTCCTGCCATCGGACCACCATGGTGGTCAGATCGAGGGAGTTGGCCCCGGGCGCCAGCGAGATCGTGATGTTGACCCGGTCGACCCGGTCTTCGCTGGAGATCTCCCAGACGTGCCCGACGACGTCCCGGACGAAGATGTTGCCCGAGACCTCGTCGGTGGTCTCTCCGCCGGTCTCCGCCGCCTTGCGTTGGAGGTTCCCGGCTGTGTTCACGAGGACGGCTGCCGCGATGGCCGCGACGATCACGGCGGCGATGAATACGATCATCGTGCCGATGCCGACCTCTCCCTTGTCGTTGTGCGTGTTCCGAATGGTTCGGTTCGCCTTCATTGTGGAATCACCTTGTTGTGTTGAGGTCGTTGTTCGCGGTCACACGAGGCTCATGTAGCTGTCCCCACCGAGCGAGGTCGGCGTCGAGAACGACGCGTCCACCGGGGAGCCGGTCTCCGGGATGAACAGGGCGTCCACCGTCTCGCGCGTTGTGATCTCCTCTTCTTCATTCGCGACATCATCCGTCAGGTGGATCTCGACGCGGACGCGGTCACCGGGCGAGAGCACGTACGTGTTCCCGTCGGCGGAGTCCTGGCGCAACTTGCGCACGCAGAACCCATCGGACAGCGCCTTGTAGTCTGCGTGGTCGCAGTCGGTCTGGTCGAGGTCGTCTGCAGCCAGGGTAGTGTGGTTTGCGTTCCACTTGTACCGGAGCACCGTCTGGTTGAGATCGATGGGATCGGCACCTGGCGCGAGCGAGATGTACCAGTACACCTCGTCGAGGTTGTTGTCGTCGTCGTCATCATAACCGATGATGTCGCGTACGAAGATGTTCGCCGCGACTTCGTCGGTCGTCTCTCCCCCCGTTTCTGATGCCTTGCGTTGCAGGTTGCCCGCGGTGTTCACGAGCACTGCAGCCGCGATCGCGGCGACGATGACAGCGGCGATGAATACGATCATCGTACCGATGCCAACCTCGCCCGCATCGTTGCGGAGGTTGTCCTTTGCATGCCGGTTTGCCTTCATGCCTGGCTCACCAGACCATGCTCAGCGTCCAGGGGTCATCCCCGCTCTCGTTTCGGGAAACGACACCCGAACCCGCTCTCCCGGTACACCCGGAGGACCGATGGCGGACGGTTGGCCCTCGGGGGGAACCGGTAGCCTTAAACGATGGTGTTGGAGGCTGCCGGCCCTCGAAACCCGAGAGCTGCGGCCCCCGGGCCAGGCACCCCGGAGCCTGCGACTCCGGACGAAACGGTGCCTGGAGCCCGCGGTGAGAGGTTGTATGAAGAGCGCACAACGGGAGGTCGTCAGGAGAGCGAGCAGTGGGAGATTCGAAGAAGAAGATCGCGGGCGCGGGCCGTGCCCGCGCCCGTGTGAGCACCCGTCGATCGGACGCCGCTGCGCCAGAGCGGCGTCCGAGCCGTTCTGATCCGGTCAGATCAGGCCGACGTTGCCGTTGCGCCCGAAGGACGGCGGCGTCTTGAAGCTCGCGTCCACAGGCGAGCCCGCCTCGGGCATGAACAGGACCTCGACGGTGTCACGGGGCCCGAGGTACTCGGCGGCGAGGAGGTGGACCTCGACGCGGACCTTGTCGCCCTCGCTGATCACGCTGACCGAGTTGTCGCCAGCATCGAAGACGTCGCGCACGCAGAACCCGTCGCTGAGCGAGTCGAAGTCCGTATCGTCGCAGTCGTCCTCGCTCGTGATGTTCATATCGAACAGGTCGTCCCCGTGCGTCCACTGGACGATGGTGTTGTTCAGGTCGATGGGGTTGGCCCCGGGCGCGAGGCTCAGGTACCAGTAGACCTTCTGGACGTTCTTCTGGTCGCTCGTAACGTTCCCGATGACGTTGCGCACGAACAGGTTGCCTGCCACCTCGCTGGTCGTCTCCTTGCCGGTCTCCGAGGCCTTTCGCTGGAGGTTGCCGGCGGTGTTGATGATCACCGCGGCAGCGATGGCGGCCACGATCACAGCAGCGATGAAGACGATCATCGTACCGATGCCGATGAGGCCCTCGTCACGGGGGTCGCGGAGGTGCTCGTCGTTCTCCCGGGTCCTCTGGTTCGCCTTCATGGGCGGCTCACGACCACAGTCTCCACGGGCACCGTATATGAACAGGCGAGGATTCCCGCAGGCCCCCGAAGGTTCGTGGGACCAATGGGGACTGGGGAGGATTGGGTGGAGGGGAGAAACCGTGGGCCATTTGGGAGAACCTTCAACACGGAGGCGCCGATGCACCGCCTTCCGCGGTGCAGCGGGCGCCCGAGCTTGCTCGGGCAGACGGAGACACGGAGCGGACGGAGGATGGGAGGGGGGTCGGGTGGAGGGGTGTGCAAGCGGAGGTCAGCAAGCACGGTCTCAGCCGGGGGCATCTCGACTCGCTCGTTCTAGCCCTCCAACCTCTACCCGTCTGCCATCGTACGGGGCGTCCTCCCGTCTCCTTCCAGCCTCTCCCCTTTCCCCTCCGTTCACTCCGTGTCTCCGTGTTTACTCCGCCTCCTCTTCCTCCCTCCCCCGTCACCCCGGGAAGCCATCCTCGTACCAGAACACACCATCCCGCTGCACGACCTCGCCGCCCACCTCGATGCGCGAGCCCTGGCCCATGGTCTTGATGAAGTCCTGGTGCACGGCGGATTTGTTCGTCCCGCCGCACTCCTCGTAGGCCCGGCCCAAGGCCAGATGGATCGTACCAGCCATCTTCTCATCGAGCAAGATGTTCTTGGTGGCCTGGTCCACGCCTCGGTTCATGCCGATGCCCAGCTCGCCGAGCTTGTCCGCGCCCTCGTCCGTGCTGAGCAGGCTCTCCAGGGCATCCTGGCCTCGGTCGGCTGCGTAGCCGGTGACCTGGCCATCCTCGAAGGTCAGCTCGATGCCCTGGACCTCGGTGCCCTCTACTACGGCTGGGAGATCCAGGCGCACATGCCCGGTGGTCCCCTCCAGCAGAGGTGCGGTGAACGCCTCGCCGCTGGGGAGGTTGTGGTCGCCGATGGACGCCACGAAGGTACGGCCGGTCACGGGCATGGTGAGCTCCGTGTCCGGGGCCACCAGGTGCACCTCGTCGGCGCCCTGGAACCGCTCGGCCACGCGCTCGACCTCCTTGGCGAAGGCCTCCCAGTCGATGAGCGTTGCGTTGTAGTAGAGGTCCTGGAAAGCCTGGGTGCTCATGCCGGCCTCCTGGGCCAGCGCGGGGGTCGGGTGCATGGTCAGACACCAGCGCTTGGACAGGCGGATCTCCCGGATCTGCTCGTTGGCCTTCCGGCGGGCCTGGATGGCGCTCTTGGCCACGCCAGCCATCTCCCGGGTGTTGGAGCCGGCCCGCAGGAAGATGACCACGTCGCTGGCTTCCACCAAGGCGCGCGTGTGAACTGGCTCGGTCTCCAACGTCTTCTCGTCGGCCCGCGTCAGAAGCGCGCGCCCGGCGCCGCCGGTGCTGTAGACCACGGTGGGCTGACCGCCTCGCTCGGCGACCTCGCCCACGAGCGCCTCGGCCAGCACCTCCGCGCCCTCCTGGCACTCGATGAGCACCATGTCGCCTGGCTGGATGCGGGTGCTCCAGGTCGCGATGATCTCCGCGTGGTCCCTGATGCGCTGGTCCATGTGAGACCAGATGTCCGCCCGCCGCAAAAAGGCGGCGGGCGGTGGACGGCGGTTGGACGGCTCAGAGCAGGTCCCGGATGTCGCGCAGGACGCCGGTTTGCTCGTCGAGCTCGAACTGGATGCGGTCGAGGTCGTCAAGCTTGTCCAGCTTGTCTAGTTTGAACCCGTTTGCCTCGACGGCGGCTTGGACGCCAGCGACCTGGCTACGTCCTGCACCGGCGAAGAGCGTCGCGATCCCGATGAGGAGACCAGCGATGGCGCCGATGGTCATGCTCAGCTCACCGACGTCGTTCCACCATCCAACGATCTCCCCGATCAGTCCGACGATGGCCATCAGGAAGAACAGGGCAGTCAACGTCCACCCGAGGCGCTGCCACTGCTCGAACGTGAGGCCCATGAAGGGACATCCGGTCGGTGGATTCATGTAGGTTACGCTGGGGTCTCCGAACCTTCGGGACTACTGTGCAGGTGCGCCGAAGCTACCCGCTGGATCGCCTCTACTGAGCCGTCTCTAGCCCCCTTCTTTCGCGCGCCGTAGGCGCGCCAACGCGGCCTAACCGCCCTCCGTTGGCCACAGCGATAGGAACAGTTATCCAAGGGGTCTTTCATCGCCGAGCTACCGGAAGGGCTGGCCGTAGGCCAGGCCCTTCCTCGCAGCGTGTCACCATGGCTCCCGACGAGCACGACGAGGACATCCCCGACGACCTCCCAGGCCAACCCACCGAGCACGGTGCGGCCACCGTGGAGGTCACCGTCGAGGAGGAGATGCGCAGCTCGTACATCGACTACGCCATGAGCGTCATCGTCGGGCGCGCGCTGCCCGACGTGCGCGACGGGCTCAAGCCGGTGCACCGGCGCATCCTGCACGCCATGAACGAGATGGGCATGGCCAGCAACGCCCAGCACCGCAAGAGCGCGCGCGTCGTGGGTGAGGTGCTCGGTAAGTTCCACCCCCACGGCGACACCGCCGTGTACGATGCGCTCGTGCGCATGGCCCAGGAGTTCTCGCTCCGCTACCCCCTGGTCGATGGCCAGGGCAACTTCGGCTCGATCGACGGCGACAACCCCGCGGCCATGCGCTACACCGAGTGCCGGCTCACACCCATGGCTGAGGCCATGCTCGAGGACATCAACCTCGACACCGTGGGCTTCGTCGAGAACTTCGACGCCAGCCTCACCGAGCCCACGGTGCTCCCGAGCAAGATCCCCAACCTCCTCATCAACGGCTCGGCCGGGATCGCGGTGGGCATGGCCACCAACCTGGCCCCCCACAACCTCGGCGAGGTCGTGGACGCCATGGTCCTCCAGCTCGAGGACCCTGACGTGGAGATCACGCGTCTGCTCGAGGTGGTCCCGGGTCCTGATTTCCCCACAGGTGGGATCATACAGGGCACGGCTGGCATCCAGCAAGCCTACCTGACCGGCCGGGGCATCGTGCGCATCCGAGCCCGCGTGGAGGTCGAGGAGGACGAGGGCCGGCTCATCGTCACCGAGATCCCCTACCAGGTCAACAAGGCCAAGCTGGCCGAGGACATCGCCAAGCTGGTCCGTGACAAGAAGCTCGAGGGCATCCGGGACCTGCGTGATGAGTCCAGCCGCGAGGGCATCCGGCTGATCATCGAGCTCAAGCGGGGGGCCAACCCGGAGATCGTCAAGAACCAGCTCTTCCAACAGACCCAGCTCCAGGTCAGCTTCGGCATCAACAACGTCGCACTGGTGGACAACGAGCCCAAGGTGCTCAACCTCAAACAGCTGCTCCAGCGCTACATCGACCACCGCATCGTGGTCATCGTCCGGCGCACCCAGCACCTGCTCGAGAAGGCCGAGGCCCGCCGACACATCGTCGAGGGCCTGCTCATCGCCCAGCGCAACATCGACGAGGTCATCGAGCTCATCCGCGCCGCCGACGACCGCGACGGCGCGCGCACCGGGCTCATGAGCGAGTTCGAGCTCTCAGAAGACCAAGCCAACGCCATCCTGGACATGCGCCTGGGCCGGCTCACCCGGCTCGAGGTCGGCAAGCTCGAGGAGGAGCTCGAGGGCCTGCTCGCGGACATCGAGCGCTACAACACCATCCTGGGCGACCCCGAGGAGCAGCGTGCCATCGTGCGTGAGGAGCTGCTCGAGGTCAAGGAGGCCTTCGACGACGAGCGCCGCAGCGAGATCCGCGAGGACGCTGGCGATCTGCTCATCGAGGACCTGGTGCCGGACCGTGACGTCGTCATCATGCTCACCAGCGACGGGTACGTCAAGCGCGTACCCCTGGAGAAGTACCGCACCCAGCGCCGCGGTGGGCGCGGTGTCATCGGCATGTCCACCAAGGACGAGGACTACGTCGTGGACCTGTTCACGTGCACGAACCACCAGCGTATCCTCTTCGTCACCCAGAACGGCATCGTCCACAGTCTCAAGGCCTTCAGGATCCCCAAGGGCGACCGGTACGCCAAGGGCGCCCCTGTGGTCAGCCTCTTCGAGCGCCTGGACCCAGGCGTGGAGATCCAGGCGGCCCTCCCGGTCAGCGAGTTCAGCGAGGACCGCTACTTGTTCTTCGCTACGCGCGGCGCCAAGGTCAAGAAGACCGCGCTCTCCGAGTACGAGCGCATCAACGTCAACGGCAAGATCGCCGTCAAGCTCGAGGAGGGCGACGAGCTCGTCGGTGTCGGTATCACCGAGGGTGACGACGACATCATCCTCGTCAAGGACTCCGGCAAGGGCGTCCGGTTCAACGAGGAGCAGGTGCGCCCCATGGGTCGCGTGGCTGCAGGGGTCAAGGGCACCGAGCTTAGAGGCCACGAGGAGGTCGTCTCCATGGTCATCATCCGCGACCCGGAGGCCAGCCTGCTCACCGTCACCCGCAAGGGGAAAGGCAAGCGCACCCCGTTCGACTCTTTCAGAGCCAAGAACCGGGGCGTCTGGGGGGTCTACATGCACGACTGCACGGACGCCACGGGCCCGGTCGTGGGTGCCGTGGCCGTGGATGAGGACGACGAGGTGCTCTTCACGAGCAAACACGGCGTGGTCATCCGCTCCAAGGCCACGGATATCAGCGTGATCACCAGCGGTCAGGCTCAGGGCGTGTTCGTGCAGCGCCTCGAGGAGGGCGATGAGACCGTGGCCGTGGCTCGCTTGGCTCGCGAGGAGGAGGCCGAGGTGGACGCGGGGGTCGAGGCGGACGGCGAACCTGGAGCCGGGGCCGACGCGGGCACCACCGACGAGGGGGCCGACGAAGGGGATGCGGACACGCAACGCGAGATCGACGACGAGGAAACGTGAGCCTCGGGCAGCCGCCGGGCGGAGGAGTTCAATTGCAGAAGACAACGAGTATACCGTGAGGCTCTCTGAGCTTCGGCTCAGGAGGAGAATGTGTGCTGCTGAACACCCACGCGAGCACGGAGCTACTGCGTGCTCTTGTTGAGTTCCTCGGTGTTCCCACCCTTGGAGACGTACTCCAGCCTGAAGAACGAGCCGCGCTTCCTGCGCTTCTTACTGGACGTCTCTGGTTCGGGGGGCACAGGTCATACTGAGGCTGCGTAGTATATTAAACCTACTGCACTCGCTCCCAGGATGATCAGACCCAGGAACAGGGTCCAGAGGGCACCTTTGAGCCGCTTAGCAGTGGTATCGATGTTCGCTCTGTTCGCTGCCGCCGCTCTCGTGTAGGCAGCGACCATCTCCTCAAGCAGCTCGGCCTCCGTGAAGCCCGCTTCGCGTGCGTTGGCCAGGTCCTCGGCGCGAAGGCCCATGGCGAACTCGGTCACCATATAGGCCAGGATCGCGAGTAGTGCAGAGATGCCGAGGAGGACGACGCCCCCCGCCATGGCGTAGAGTATCCAGTCGCCGACTTGGAGGGGTGCATCCTCGAGGCGGAGGAGGATCGAGAGAGCGGAGACGAGGATGCCGATGACGAGCGTGTTGAACCGGAAGACCTGGGAGGCCTTGGTATCGAGGTCCGTTCCGGTAGCGATCTGGTGCTCGACGTTCGCGTGGCCCTCGTCGTAGAGGTGCTTTAAGGCTTCGAGCTCCACGCCAGCCACACTAGACGCATGAAAACGGTGACTTGAGCGCATCGAATCGGGTCAGGGGTTCAGCGCCTCCGACCAGTTGGTGACGAGGGTCTCTAGTTGAAAGTGCTCCCCATGGGGTCAGTCAGCTGCCGTGAGCGAGCCTCACGCCTGGCCAGCAGCCGCTGCCGAACCGAGCCAAAGTTAACCACAAGGTTAAGTATACGCGCCTCTTACCCTTAACCAGATGGTTAATCGAGTGGATCCAGGGATGGACATGGACGCCGTCTTCCAGGCGCTCAGCCACCCGATCCGGCGGGCCATCATCGAGCAACTGGCTGGAGAGCCGTCCAGCGTGGGCGCGCTCGCCGAGCCGCATGACGTCTCCCTGCCAGCCATCTCCAAGCACCTTCGCGTGCTCGAGGAGGCTGGCCTGATCGACGTCGAGAAGGATGGCCGGGTGCGCCGCTGCCACCTGGATGCAGCCCCCTTGGGGGCGGCCTTCGGCTGGCTCACACGCTACCGCGTCTTCTGGGAGGACCGGTTCGACCAGCTCGAAGCCTACCTCGAACGCACCGGCGACCCGCCGACCCCACGACCATCCACACCCCCAACGGAGGAGTGAACCCCATGACAGAACAACCCCAACCCGAACTGAGCGAGACGAGCCTGACCGTGCGACGAACCTTCGATGCGCCCATCGAGCGCGTCTTCCACGCCCTCACGGACCCGAAGGCCATCGCTGAATGGTACCATCCCGGCACCCTGACCACCGAGGTCGAGGCCTGGGATGCGACCCCCGGCGGTACGCTGGATATCACCATGATCGCAGGCGAGGAGAAGGAGCTCGAAGAGGGCGACCCCGGCCGCTACCACAACGTCGGCGCGTTCCGCGAGGTCGTCGAGAACGAGCGCATCGTCCACACCTGGCGCTGGGTCCACATGCCGGAGGCTGGCGAGAGCCTCGTCACCATGGAGCTCAGCGAGGTCGACGGTGGCACCGAGCTCGTGCTCACCCACACCAAGCTCCCGGACCGCGAGAGCGTCGAGTCGCACGCCGACGGCTGGCTGGGCTGCCTGGAGAACCTCGCGAACCACCTGTGAGGTTCAAGGAGTCGGCTCTGCATCGTCCTCTCCAGGCGCGTCGTCGTCGAGTTCGACCCAGAGGTCGTGCTCGTCGGCCTCGACGGCCAAGCGCCGGAGCTCCCGGACGAACGCCTCCTGGTCCAGTCGGTCCATGAGCGCGATGAGGATCTCCTCGTAGCTCATCCCCGCGTGGCCGTAGCGCTTCAGGCGGTCACGCGTGGCTGGGTCCAGCGTGAGGGTCGTCGCCATCCTTCACAGCAATGGTTGAAGCGTAGCGATAAAGGTTCTGCGGTTCGGTCACACGCCCGCACCACCGGCCCGGCTGAG
Source organism: uncultured Thermoplasmatales archaeon (assembly GCA_964396185.1). GTDB lineage: Archaea > Thermoplasmatota > SW-10-69-26 > SW-10-69-26 > SW-10-69-26 > CAYNEI01. Next base: position 166,782 of record CAYNEI010000001.1, on the reverse strand, counting down.
GCTTCACCTGTTCCTCTCATGTCCCTGAGGCTCGCCCCGCTCCGCGTCCATCCGCTCCAGCCAGCCGTACCCGTCCCGCCGGTGGAAGATACGCATCACGAGGATCGCCCCATCCCTCAGCAGGAACCCGACCCGCCAGTCCCCGACTCGGAGCCTGAACGCCCGGGGCAACCGATCGGACGTGTCCAGCTCGCGGACGTCCAAATCGTTGCTCCTGCCCGTGGAATCCTCGGCGAGCCTCCGCAGGGCGGCACGGATCCGCTTCTTGACCGTCGGTTCAAGGTGCCGGAGGACATCGGCGGCGTGGACCGGGTCCAGGCGCACCTGGTGGCTCATTCGATCTCGTCCAGGTCGACCCAGTCCGTGACCTCGTCGGCCCGGCGCCGCATCTCGGCGACGAACGCCTCCCGGTCCATCTCGTCCATGAGTCGGGTGAGGATATCGTTGTACGTCATCCCGGCGTGACCGAACCGCTGGAGCCGGTCACGCACGTCCTTGTCCACCGGGATCGTCGTACCCATGATGTGCTACTATGAGCATTTATCATATTTGATAGCTACGCTGTCGTCCTGCCCGAACGGGGTGGCCACGCCACGTTTCCACACGCATCCTGATTTCGGCCTCCCTAAACTGGGGGTTACCTTTATCTAAATGGTACTGTTCATGTACTGTTTGCTGGAACAGGCCCGGTGAGACGACATGCTACGCATCTCCAGACTAACGGACTACGCCTTCATCATCCTCACACGCCTGGCCGAGGAGGGCCAGGGGGAGATCGTGAGCTGCAGCTCTCTGGCCGACCAGGGCCCGCTCCCGCTCCCAACGGTCCGCAAGGTCTGCAAGAAGCTCGCCCAAGAGGACCTGCTCGTCTCCCACCAGGGCGCGCATGGCGGCTACGAGCTCGCCCACCCCCCCGGCGAGATCACCGTGGCCCAGGTCATCGCAGCCATGGAAGGACCCATCGCGCTCACGGTCTGCAGCGAAGGAGCAGGCGAGTGCGAGATCGAGCACGCCTGCCCCGTCGGCGACAACTGGCGCGTGATCAACGGCGCGATCCGACGCACGCTCTCCAACCTCACACTGGCTGATCTGAGCAGCCAGCTCACCCCCGAGACCCTCGCCGTCGCCACCGACGGCGAGCTTCCCGATCCTACGGCGGCCAACGCGGCCGCGTCCACCACCGCCTCCCAAGGAGGTCGCTAGAACATGACACCACCCACCCAGTCCAAGCAACTCCAGGACATCGCTGACGCCGAGTACGAGCACGGTTGGTCCATGGACCTGCCCGCCGTCGAGGCACCCAAGGGGCTCAGCGAGGAGATCGTCGCGTACATCTCCGAGCAGAAGAACGAGCCCGAGTGGCTGCTCGAGTGGCGCCTCAAGGCCTACCGGCACTGGGAGACCCTTGAGGAGCCCAGCTGGGCCAACATCACCTACGACCCCATCGACTACCAGGACATCAAGTACTACTCGGCCCCCCAGAAGCGCGACAAGGGGCCTGAGAACCTGGACGAGGTGGACGACGAGATCCTCGAGATGTACGAGAAGCTCGGCATCCCCCTTGCTGAGCAGAAGCGCCTGCAGGGCATCGCCATCGACGCTGTCGTGGACTCGGTCAGCGTCGCCACGACGTTCAAGGAAGAGCTCGCGGACAAGGGCATCATCTTCTGCCCCATCAGCGAGGCCGTCCAAGACCACCCTGAGCTGGTCAAGAAGTACATGGGCAAGGTCGTGCCCATCACGGACAACTTCTTCGCCACCCTCAACAGCGCCGTGTTCAGCGACGGATCCTTCTGCTACATCCCCGAGGGCGTGCGCTGCCCCATGGAGCTCTCCACCTACTTCCGCATGAACGCCGCCGGCACCGGCCAGTTCGAGCGCACGCTCGTCATCGCCGAGCCCGGCAGCTACGTGAGCTACCTGGAAGGCTGCACCGCCCCCGCGCGCCGGGAGCACCAGCTCCACGCAGCCGTGGTCGAGCTCATCGCCAAGGACGACGCCCAGATCAAGTACAGCACCGTCCAGAACTGGTACCCCGGCGACAAGGACGGCCAGGGCGGCGTGTTCAACTTCGTCACCAAGCGTGGGCTGTGCGAGGGCCGCAACTCCAAGATCAGCTGGGCCCAGGTCGAGACCGGGTCCGCGATCACCTGGAAGTACCCGAGCTGCATCCTCAAGGGCGACAACTCGGTGGGCGAGTTCTACTCGGTGGCCATCACGAACCGCCACCAGCAAGCCGACACGGGCACCAAGATGATCCACATCGGCAAGAACACGAAGTCCACCATCATCTCGAAGGGCATCAGCGCCGGACACGGCCAGAACTCCTACCGGGGCCTGGTCCGCATCAACCCATCCGCGGAGAACGCTCGCAACTTCAGCCAGTGCGACTCCATGCTCATCGGGGACAAGTGCGGGGCTCACACCTTCCCGTACATCGACGTCAAGAACCCCACCGCCCAGATGGAGCACGAGGCCACCACCACCAAGATCGGCGAAGACCAGCTCTTCTACCTCAACCAGCGAGGCATCGAGGAGGACGACGCCGTCTCCCTGATCGTCAACGGCTTCGCGAAAGAGGTCATGAACGAGCTCCCCATGGAGTTCGCCGTCGAGGCCCGCAACCTGCTGGGCATCAAGCTCGAGGGCAGCGTCGGATGACCCATCCCACTCACCCACCCAACCACAAGGAGGAACCACACATGTTGGAGATCCGCAACCTGCACGTAACCGCTGACGACAACGAGATCCTGCGAGGCATCGACCTGGAGGTCGGCCCCGGCGAGGTCCATGCCATCATGGGCCCCAACGGCTCAGGCAAGAGCACCCTGGCTCAGTTCCTGGCCGGCCACGAGGCCTACGAGGTCACCGAGGGCGAGGTCCTCTTCAACGGCGAGGACCTGCTCGAGCTGGACCCCGAGGAGCGCGCGCACGCCGGCGTCTTCTTGGCCTTCCAGTACCCGGTCGAGATTCCGGGCGTCACCCAGATGACCTTCCTGCGCCAGGCGGTCAACGCCGTGCGCGAGGCCCGCGGCCAGGACCCCATGAGCGCCGGGGACTTCCTTAAGCAAGCCAAGGAGGCCATGGCCGAGCTCGAGCTGCCTGAGGACATGCTCAAGCGCTCGCTCAACGAGGGCTTCAGCGGCGGCGAGAAGAAGCGCAACGAGATCCTCCAGATGGCCCTGCTCGAGCCCACGCTGTGTGTGCTCGACGAGACCGACAGTGGCCTGGACATCGACGCGCTCCAGGTCGTCGCCGACGGCGTCAACCGGATGCGCAACGAGGAGCGCTCCTTCATCCTCATCACCCACTACGAACGCATCCTCGAGTACATCGAGCCCGACCATGTCCACGTCCTCGTCGGCGGCAAGGTCGCCATGAGCGGGGATATGAGCCTGGCTCGCAAGCTCGAGGAGAAGGGGTACAGCTGGGTCGAGGAGGAGACCGGCATCCAGCGCACCCTCCAACCCGAAGAGGCGACCCCACGATGACGCAAGTGGCCCAGACCCTCGACGTCCACACCCGCACCGCCCAAGAGCGCGCCCACGAGCTCCCAGGCAACCAGGTCGACTGGGTCAAGGAGCTGCGAGAGCGCGGCCTGACCACCTACCAGGAGCTTGGCTGGCCCACGACCAAGGTCGAGGCCTGGAAGTACACGAGCCTGCGCGACGTCGAGGCCACCGAGTTCCAACCCGCGCCAGCATCACGCCTGGCCGCAGACGACCTCGAGCCCTTCCTCTTCGATGCCGAGACCGTGCTCCTGGCTTTCGTCAACGGCACCTTCTCGCCCGAGCACTCGAATCTGGCCGGCCTTCCTGACGGCGTCACCGTGGCGCCTCTGTCCACCGTGCTCGAGGGGACCCCGGAACGCCTGCAAGGGTCGCTCGGCGAGATCGCCAGCTTGGAGGAGGCACCCTTCGTGGGCCTGAACACCGCCAGCTTCCAGGACGGCGCGTTCATCGACGTCCCAGAGGGCACCGTGGTGGACACGCCCATCCACGTGCTCTTCGCTACCACCGGTGATGCCACGCCCACGGTCACCCACCCACGCACGCTGATCACCGCGGGCCGCTCCAGCGAGGTCTCCATCATCGAGACCTACGCTGGCCTCGGCGAGGCGGATCGGTGGACCAACGGTGTCACCGAGATCGACGCCGGCGAGAACGCGACGGTCCGTCACGTCAAGCTCCAGCGCGAGACCGCCGAGACGGTGCACATCGCCACCCAAGCCGTACGCCAGGCGCGCGCGAGCAACGTGCGCTCCCATGCCTTCACCTTCGGAGGCTCGCTGGTGCGCAACAACGTGCACGCCGAGCTCATCGACGAGGGCTGCCATGCCATGCTCAACGGGCTCTACCTCGGCCAGGACGAGCAGCACATCGACAACTTCACCGTCATCAACCACCAGGCCCCCAACTGCGAGAGCCACCAGCTCTACAAAAGCATCCTGGACGACGCCTCCCAGGGCGTCTTCCGGGGCACGATCTTCGTGGCCAAGGCCGCCCAGAAGACCGATGCCTACCAGCACAACCCCAACCTCCTGCTCTCCCGGGAGGCCCTGGCCAACAGCGTGCCCCAGCTCGAGATCTTCGCCGACGACGTGAAGTGCAGCCACGGCTCCACCACGGGCCAGCTCGACGACGAGTGGGTCCACTACATGCGCGCCCGCGGCATCGACGAGGAGACGGCTGTGAGCATGCTCACCTACGCGTTCGCCGGCGAGGTCATCGAGCTCGTCGAGATCGCGCCTGCCCGCGAGCTCGTCCGCGCTCTCGTGCTCGACCGCCTGCCCGAACAGAGCCTGCTGCTGGAGGGGGTATGACGACGCGGGCGACCACCACGCCGCTCATCGACGTCCAGGCCATCCGGGCCGATTTCCCCGCCCTCCACCAGGAGATCAACGGGCACCCCCTGGCCTACCTGGACAACGCGGCCACCACCCACAAGCCCCGCCAGGTCATCGAGGCCATCGCGCAGCACGATAGCCACGACAACGCCAACGTCCACCGCGGCATCCACACGTTGAGCCAGCGGGCCACGGACGCCTTCGAGCACGCCCGCGAGACGGTGCAACGCAGCCTGGGTGCCACGCGCTCCAGCGAGATCGTGTTCACCCGGGGCACCACCGAGGCCATCAACCTCGTGGCCCACGGCACAAGCCAGCAGCTGGGCCCAGGTGATGAGGTGCTCATCACAGAGCTCGAGCACCACTCCAACATCGTGCCCTGGCAGATGGCCTGCCAGCGCACCGGGGCCACCCTCAGGATCGCGCCCATCCAGGACGACGGGTCCCTGGACCTGACCGCCTTCGAGCGATCGCTCAGCGAGGCCACCCAGCTCGTGGCCATCTCCCACGTCTCCAACGCCCTGGGCACCATCAACCCGGTCCGCGAGCTCACCCAGCTGGCCCACGAGGTCGGCGCCCAGGTCCTCATCGACGGCGCCCAAGCCGTCCCTCACACGCCCGTGGACGTCCAAGCCATCGGGTGCGAGTACTACGCCTTCAGCGGCCACAAGGTCTACGGCCCCACGGGGATCGGCGCGCTCTACGGCCAACACGACGCGCTTGACCAGCTCCCCCCCTACCAAGGCGGCGGCGAGATGATCCGGCGCGTGCGCTTCGACGAAACAACCTACGCCGATCTACCGGCCCGCCTGGAAGCCGGCACCCCCAACATCACGGGCGCCATCGGGCTGGCCGCCGCGCTGGATTACGTCGACGCCATCGGCCTGGCCCCCATCCAAGCCCACGAGAACCGGCTGGTCGAGGAGGCCACCGAGGGCCTGGAGGCCATCGACGGCGTGCGCGTCATCGGCACCGCTCCAGAGAAGGCCAGCGTGGTCTCCTTCGTGCTCGACGGGGTCCACCCCCACGACGTGGGCACCGTGCTGGACCGTGAGGGTGTGGCCATCCGAGCCGGCCACCACTGCGCCCAGCCCGTCATGGAGCACTTCGCGATCCCCGCCACCTGCCGGGCCAGCTTCGCGCTCTACAACACGGCTGGCGAGGTGGACGCGCTTCTCCAAGCCGTCCAAGCCACCAAGGAGGTGTTCTCATAGTCGATGCAGCTGATCTCTACCAGGAGGTCATCCTGGACCACACGAAGAGCCCACGCAACTACGGGCCCCTGGAGCACGCCGACCGGCGCGCTGATGGGGACAACCCCCTGTGCGGGGATCGCATCACCGTGCACGTCAAGCTGGACGGCGACACCATCGAGGCCGTGGCCTTCGAGGGCCAGGGGTGTGCGATCTCCAAGGCCAGCACCTCTGTCATGACCGAGACCGTGCAAGGCAAGACCATCGAGCAAGCCAGCGAGCTCTTCGAGACCTTCCGCCACCTCGTCAAGGGGGAAGAAGGAGCTGATCCCCTCGAGATGGGTGATATGGCCGTCTTCGAGGGCGTCAAACGCTTCCCCACCCGGGTCAAGTGCGCCGTGCTCGGCTGGCACACCCTCCAAGCAGCGCTACGAGACCACGACCAACCTGTGACCACGGAGTGACACCATGTTCGGACGCCGACAGAGCAAGGGCTGGATCGAGCTCGAACGGGACGTTCAAGCCATCACGATCCCCAACGGCGACGAGCTCGTGCTCGAGGAGGGCGAGCCCGTGGTGGTCCAGCAGGAGCTTGGGGACACGTTCACGCTGCGCACCCAGCGCGGCTACCTCGTGCGCATCGAGGGCACGGATGCCGATGCCATCGGGCGCGAGACCCCTGAGGCCGTGGGTGCGGGCGCCTCGGACAAGCCCCTGGAGGAGCGAGTGTGGGTGGTGCTCAAGACCTGCTACGACCCCGAGATCCCCATCGACATCGTCGAGCTCGGCCTCATCTACGACGTACAGATCCTCGAACGCGACGACGACGAGAAGCACGACGTCTACATGGAGATGACCCTGACCGCTCCGGGCTGCGGCATGGGCGACATCCTAGCCAACGACGCCAAACACAAGATCGAGGCCATCGAGGACGTCGAGGAGTGCATGGTCCAGATCGTCTTCGACCCGCCCTGGACCCCGGACAAGCTCAGCGACGAGGCCCGCCTCGAGCTCGGCCTCATCTAGCCCGACCAAGGTATCTTTGCACGATGCAAACGGGGTGCTACGGTGACCTTGTCCCCTCTTCCCTGGGGACCACGGGCACATCTCGCCCTTGAGCCCGCCCTCGGCCCTACATAAACCGCGGGCGACGAGCCAGGGAGTGCATGCGATGGCGGGTCCTCATCCTCCTCAGCCTCCTCCTCGTCCCATCGGCGGTACAGGCCGTCTCGCAGGACACCTCGCCAGAGACCCTCATCGTGACCCTGGACACCTGGCCCCTTGACAGCGCGGCCAAGGCATCCCTTGCTGGCCTCGGCGTCCAGGTCGTGGACACCGTCCCCATGGCCCAAGCACTGATCGTCCAGGCCCCAGGCCAGGCCAGCCAGCGCCTCCAAGCCCTCTCCTTCGTGGCCCAAGCCCATCCCGACGAGCCCATCGAGCCGCAGCTCGCCTCCAGCAAACCCGCCGCGGGCCTGACGGCTGAGATCCAGGAGGCCGGCATCACAGGCGACGGGGTCAACATCGCCATCGTGGACTCCGGCATCGACACCGACCACCCCGCGCTTCGCGATCGCATCGTCACAGCCCTGCAGGTCGGACCCGACGGGATCACGCAAGGCCAGGGTCAGGCCTCGGCGCACGGCACGCATGTGGCCGGGATCCTGGTGGGCACCGGGGCTGGATCCACCAACGGCCAGCACGCCGGCATCGCGCCTGGTGCTGGCCTGGTCTCCATGGACCTCTCCGACCAGTTCACCACGAGCAACGCCCTGCGCGCCTTCGAATGGATCTACGAGAACCACGAGACCTACGACATCGAGGTCATCGCCAACTCCTGGGGCCGCCACCGCGATCCAGCCACCTACGAGCCCGACGACGCGCTCATCCGCGCCTCGGATGCGCTCGTAGCCGAGGGCCTCGTCGTGGTCTTCTCGGCCGGCAACGGCGGGGGCCAGGCCGGCCAGATGACCCTGGAGGCCACCAACCCCAACGTCATCACCGTGGGCGCAACCACGGACACGGGCACCGTCGAGGACTACTCCTCGCGCGGCCCCGTCTACGATGGCCAGGGGGAGGCTGACTGGACGAAACCAGACCTCGTGGCCCCCGGCTCACGCATCCTATCCACTCAGGCCGAGGGCACCCAGGGCTCCTACTACGTCATGATGAACGGCACGAGCATGGCCGCCCCCCACGTGGCCGGCGCGGCAGCGCTGCTGCTCTCCCTTCGCCCGGACCTCTCACCCCAGCAGGTCAAGGGCCTGCTCTTCGAGAGCGCGCGCGATGTGGGCCCAACCGGCATCGACCACGCCAGCGGGAACGGCATGCTGGACATCCAGGGCTCCCTGCAACTGCTCGACCAGGCCGGCGACCAGGTGCGCGAGCGCACCTCGACCACCGCGCGCGACGGCGAGCTCACAGGCCCCCGGCAAGCCTCAGGCGTGCTCAGCGCTGCCAGCGTCGACAGCGAGGAGCGCTTCACCTTCCGGGTGCCAGCCAACGCCACCGGGATCCAGGCCGAGCTCGCCTGGGATGGCCAAGACCGCCTGCGCGTCCAGATCCAGGACCCCGAGGGCAACGCCCGCACGGTCATGGTCACGGACACCCGCGACGTGGAGATCGAGGACCCAGCGCCAGGCATGTGGGAGGTCGAGCTCTCCCCGGACGGCGTGGCCCGCGGCACCTACGAGGCCAAGATCGTGGTCACGTGGCTCGAGCACCACGAGGGCGTCGAGATCCCCGTGGTCAAGGAGCGCATCCACGCCGCTTCGTTCCCCAACGTCGCCAGCCCGGGCATGCTGGGCCCGCAGATCATCCCCGGCGTGCCCAACATCGTGCCCCTGGCAGCAGGCGGTGTGCTCACCCTGGTCATGGTGGCCGGCAAGCTCACGGGCCGCGACCCCGAGGTCGAGGAAGAGGACACAAGCCAGCGACCCGGGTGGACTTGGGAACCCTGACAACGAGGGAAGGGAAGGCATTGGCTAGGGGGGCAGCCCAGGCAACATGCGATGGTGGACCCCTGGTAGCGCTGATGACCGACACAGGGTACACAGGGGAGCACGGAGAACACAGAACGCCCTCCCCACTCGTCACCCTGTGAACCCTGTGCTACCCTGTGAGCTCTGTGTGCTCGTCATCAGCCTGGATGTCGACAACGGAAGCTGATGGCCTGGGCGGGGACGAGCCCGGCACGCCATCGCTGGGCTCTTGAGATCCCAGCGTTCACCGCGCCGCCCACCGCTCATCCTCGACCCCCAGAACACCATCGTCCACGAGCTTGTCCAGGTGCGCGCGCGTGCTCATCTCCGTGAGCGGCGGCGGCGCCTCTGGCTTGTCCTCGTAGGCCAGCTTCGCGATCTCACCGAGCTCCCGGGCCCCGCCCCGCACCGCATCCAGCACCCGCTGCTCGCGCTCCAGGCGATGCTCGCGGGTTTTGGCCAGGCGCTTGACGGGGTTGAACAGCGGCGGTCCATGCGCCGGGAAGGCCAAGCGCACGCCGTGCTCCTCGCAGTACCCGGCCAGCCGATCCAGGCTGGCCAGGTAAGCGGCCATGTCCCCCTCGCCCGGTGGGATGAGCACCGTGCCCACCCCGGCCAAGAGATCGCCCACCAGCACCGTGCGCGCATGGGGGATGTGGAAGCAGAGGTGGCCAGGTGCGTGGCCCGGGGTCTCGAGCGCGATCACCTCGGTGCCCTCGAGGCTGACCTGGTCGAGATCCGAGAGCACCTGATCCGGGGTGAACCCGAGGGCATCAGCGGTCTCCTTCGAGCACGCGAGAAGGGCATCGAAGCGCTCCACGAGCTCGTCCACGCCAGCTACATGGTCCTCGTGGTGGTGCGTCAGCAGCACATGAGTGAGCTCATGGCCCTTGGCCTCGAGCTGCTCGATCACCGCAAGCAGGGGCTCCAGGGCCGTCCCGGAGGCCCCGGGGTCCACGATGGCCAGGTCCTCCTCACCGACCAGGAAGGCGTTCGTGTGGGTGTGCGGCGGCAGCGTGCCCACCTCCAGGGGCTCGACGCGCAGCCCCGGCAGGAAGGTGATGGGGAAGCGATCCACCTCGGTCCCCCGAGCCAGGATCGCCTCCTCTCCATCGCCGGCCAGAAGCTCCAGGGTGTGGATCACGGGTGGCGGGAGCTTGATCTCGCCACGCCGCCACTCCTCGAGCACCCGACCGGGGTCCGTCCACCGGCCGCCGGCCAGCTCAGGCCGCTGCGGGGCCGGCTCGATGCCGGCCGGCAGGCGGGCCAGGAAGAACTGAGTCCGGAACCGGATCGGCGAGAACGGGGGCGTGACCACCACGCCAGCGGGCCGCAGCGCATCGGGTTCCAGGGCCACCAGGGTCTCCTCCTCGAGCTCGCGCACCGCGCACGCACGCAGCGTGGCCAGCTCGTCGCCGCCACCAGCATCCTGGCCGGAGCCCCCTCCGCCCTCGTCCTCAGGTTCGACACCACCTCCAGGGAAGGCGTGGAAGCCAGGGAAGAAGCTGGCGGTCTTCGGGCGCTGGACCAGGAAGACCTCACCGTCGCGATGCAGGATCACCACAGCCGAGGGCTTGGGCTCGGGGGGGAAGGGCACGCCCTGGCCAGGGTGCTGGGGCGCAAAAGCGTTCGGCTCCACGGGGCCCGTGGGAAAATTAGTTATAGTAACTAGAAGGACTATATCTCGTGGCCTACAAGACGGTGAACCTGAAGCCGCGGACCTACGACCGGTTGCAGGAGTACAAGGTCGCAGGGCGCTCGTTCGACGATGTCGTGAACGAGCTGCTCGATCGGGTCGACCTGACGGAGTTCTACGCTGACGCCCTGGAAGTGCACCGTAGACGGAGAGGAGAGATGTCCGAGGGGTCCGGCTTGAGCCTCCGAGAGCTCGAAGCGGCTCTCGATGAGTGACCGTTGGAGCGGTGGCTCAGTTCAAGAATCCTGCCGCTCTAACCACAGCCAGACGCCTGTCGTGTTCATCCGAACTTCCTCGAAGAACGTGGTCTCGTCGTAGACCGCTTGGCCCTCGGGATGGGCGTGCACCATGGCTTCCACCGTGGCCTCCAGGGTCGCGCCAGCGTCGTGGAGCTCGCGGATCTCATCGACCCAGGCGTCCTGGCGGGCGCGGAAGGCCTTGAGGTGCTCGTCCTTGTCCACGACACCGAAGTGGGTGAGCGCCAACCGGGTGGCATCCAGCAGCTCGAGCATGTCCAGGGTGCCCTGCCAGGCGTCCAGATCGAAGGCGGGCGGTGGCGTGGTCATCATGATGGGTCCATCCGGGGTTTGGATGCCGGCGGCATCCCCGACGTAGACGATGTCGCCGGCTGCGTCGAGCACGTTGTACTGGTGCGGGGCGTGCCCTGGCGCGTCGAGCAGCTCGAGGGTGCGGCCACCCACATCGAGCTCCTCGCCCCCGCTGATCTCCTGGACCCGGTCGGCTGGGAGAGGCTCGAAGGTGCCGTACTGGGGGAAGCGCTCCTCGCCCACGGCTCGCTCGACGCTGCCGAGCAGCTTGTCCACCAGTGCCGGGTCGGTCAGGAAGGCAGCGCCCTTCTCGTGGATGTAGGCCGTGGCGTTGGGGAATGCCTCCAGGGCTTTCCACGCGGCTCCGGCGTGGTCTAGGTGGATGTGGGTCGGGAGGACGTGGGTCACCGCTCGCTGGCTGATGCCGAGGCTCTTGAGCCCGTCGAGGATGGCCTCGAACGTGGTGGATGGGCCGGTCTCGATGAGGGCGACCGCGTCCTCGCCTTGGAGTACGAAGGCGCCGCAGTACTGCTCGATGCCGAAGCCACCGGTGTCGATGAGGTGCGCATCGGCCCCGGAGATCTCCATGACAGGGGCCATCGTGGCTGGCAGGGGGGTCCTGCTGGATGAAGGTGATGGGTTCCAACGAACCTTGAACCACAAAGACACAACGAGCACAAGGGAAGGGGAGGCGGGTGTCCAACGTGAGCACGGGAAGTGCACGCTAGGAGGGGATGTTTGATGAGGGGCCGCGAGAGCCGCTAGCTATGGTTCGGACGCCCGACTACGACCGTTCGCCGCTCCCGCGACGGGTCGAGGACATCGGGAGCACCGTCATCTCGGCCTCGGTCAATGTCCATCGTCGGCTTGGGCCAGGGTTGATGGAACGCGTCTACCAGGTCTGCCTGGCGCATGAGCTCCAACGATCTGGGCTCTCGATCGAGCAAGAAGTCGCCCTGCCCGTCGAGTACGATGGCATCGAGTTGGATGCAGGCTACAGGCTCGACCTCGTCGTCAGCGAGGAGGTCATCCTCGAGCTCAAAGCGGTCGAGAGCCTCCTAGCGGTCCACGAGGCCCAGCTTCTCACCTACCTGAAGCTCTCTGGCAAGCGCCTCGGCTACTTGATCAACTTCAACGCACCACGCCTGGTGGATGGGCTCAAGCGTATGGTCCTCTGAACCGTCCGTTGTGCCCGTTGTGGCTTTGTGGTGAGCGTTCACTCCCACTCGACCGTACCAGGCGGCTTGTGCGTCACATCGTAGACCACCCGGTTCACGTGCTCCTTGAGCTCGTTGGTGATCCGGGTGCTGATCTTGTCGAGCAGCTCGTTGGGGAGGTCGAAGTAGGTGGCTGTCATGGCATCCAGGCTCTCGACGGCCCGCACGACGATGACCTCGCCGTACGCGCGGACATCCCCTTGGACGCCTACGGTCTGGACCGGGAGAAGCGCGGCGTAGTACTGCCACGGGTGCTCGCTAAGCAGCCCCTGCTCGACGGCCTGGTCGATCTCCTCCTCGACGATGAAGCACGCCTCGCGCACCACGTCCACGCGCTCAGGCGTGCACTCGCCCAGGCAACGGATGGCCAACCCGGGACCCGGGAAGGGCTGGCGCTCGCTCACCGGGATGTCCAAGTGGCGGGCGACCTCTCGCACCTCGTCCTTGTAGAGGTGGTAGAGGGGCTCGATGACCTCGAGCTCCATGTCCTCCGGGAGGCCACCCACGTTGTGGTGGCTCTTGATCGTGTCCCGGCCCTCGCCCCCGGACTCGATCCAGTCCGGCGCGATGGTGCCCTGGACGAGGTAGGTTGCACCGATCTTCTCGGCCTCTTCCTCGAAGACCCGGATGAACTCCTCGCCGATGATCTTGCGCTTCTCTTCGGGGTCCGTGACCCCGGCCATCTTCTCGTAGAAGCGCTCGCGCGCTTCGATGAAGTCCAGGTTGATGCCCGTGCCCTCGAGCAGCTGCTTGACCTGCTCGGGCTCGCCTTTGCGCATGAAGCCCGTGTCCACGAAGAAGGCTGTCAGGTGCTCAGGGGCGGCCTTGCCGGCCAGCACAGCGGCCGTGACGCTGTCCACGCCACCGCTGCAGGCGATCAGCGCGGGCCCGTCGATGCGTTCGCGCAGCTCGGCCACGGTCTTCTCGACGAAGGAGGCGGCATCGACCATCAGGGTTCGATCCCGGTTAGCAGGAGGGGGTTTATGAAGATGGCGGGGCCCAAGGCGCCGTCAGCGGAGGTGGCGGCCCCCGTCCACGAAGAGCACCTGGCCGGTCACGCTGCCAGCTTCCACCAGGGTGGCCACCGCCTGGGCAACCTCGTTGGGCTCAGGCGTTCGGCCGGTGAGCGTGGCCTGGGCGGCGGCCTCCATGTAGGCTTGCGGGTCCTCGACCCGCTCGGGTGCGAGCACGGCGCCTGGCGCGACACCGTTGACGCGGATGGCGGGTGCGAGCTCGCGAGCCAGCACGCGGGTCAGATCGGCCAGCATGCGCTTGCTCAGGATGTAGGCGACGTGGCCTGGGTCCTGGCTGGCGATGCGGGCATCGAGCACGTTGACCACGACCCCGTCTGGCACATCGTTTCGTGCCATGGCGCGCGCGAGGGCCAGGGGCGCCCAGGCATGCAGGCGGACCATGGCGTCGAGATCCCCGTAGGTGGTCTCGTCCAAACGGCCCGGCGGGAACCGGCTGGCGTTGTTCACGAGCACGTCGATGGGCGCGCCTGCCAGCTCGCAGGCCTGCGCGTAGAGCCCCTCGAGCCCGTCTGCATCCTCCAGGTCGCCTTGGAGCGTCCAAGCCACCCCGCCGGCATCGCGGATCTCGTCGGCTGTGGCCTCGGCCGCCTTCCCGGAGGTGCGGTAGTGGACCACGACACCGGCCCCTCGGTCGGCCAGCTCCAGGGCCATGGCTCGGCCCAGGCGCCGGGCGCCGCCGGTGACCAAGGCTCTCCGACCCGAGAGATGTGCCTGCTCGCGCACGACCGGTGCAGTCGCTCGCTTCGTAAAGGCCTTGCTCGCAACAGGTCGCAGCCCGCGCGCCCGAAGGGGCGGGGAGCCGCCAAGGTTTCAACGAGGACGCCGAAACCCTTTTGCGCTCCCAGCCACCCTGGCAGGCATGGAGCAGGGAGGAGGCACCCCGCGCGCCATCCCGTTGATCATCGGCCTCGTGCTGCTAGCAGGCCCGGCCCTGGCCGGCTGCATCACGCCCGAGCAAGCAGCCACGCTGGCCGAGAACGCCGTCGGGTGCACCGAGGCCCGCGGCGCCCAGAACGATCCTGGCCGGTTCCAGTACGGTGGCGCGGTGACGTGCAAGACAGGCACCGAGTCCTACGACTGGACCAACCCGTCGCCGGTGGCCTACGTCCAGTGGGGCAGCGGCATCGCCAAGGGCGAGCTTGAGATCCGCATCCTCGATGCCATCGGGCGAGAGGTCTACACGGGCTCCAACGACGGTACCTCAGCCAGCGGCCAGCAGGAGCAGTCCGACTACGGCTTCCCCGGCGGTGAGCCACTGGGCTCCTGGACCATCGAGCTGACGTTTAGCAACGTCACGGGCAGTCTCGGTCTCCAAGTCTTCAGCGAGACGCCGCCTGTCTAACGCAGCGGTCAGGCGTCGCCTGCATCCCGAGGCTCCAGGTAGACGAACCGCAACACAGCCAGCTCCTCGCGCAGCGCTGCCTCGATGTCGGCCACCACCACCTCGGCCTCCTCCCCGTGGATGCCGGGGATGAGATCCACGTCCGCCCCGAGCAGCACATCCTCGGCGCCCAAGTACATGGACTGCACCGTCCCCACGGCGTCCACGGCAGGATGCTCCTCGAGGACCCGGTGGACCCGGGCCAGATCCCGCTGGGAGAGGCCCCGGCCCACGAGCAGGTGGCGCACCTCCCAGGCCAGGAAGAGCGCGAAGCCCATGAGCAGCACGCCGACGAGCAAGCTTCCGACGCCATCCCACACCGCGTTCCCGGTGACGTGCGAGAGCACGAGCGCCCCGGCAGCGATGGGCAACCCCACGAGCGCCAGGGTGTCCTCCACGATGACCGTCAGCAGCGTCGCGTCCCGGTTGTCCTCCAGGAACTGGCGGACCGTGGTGATGCCCTGGGCGCGTGACTGCTCCTGGGCCTTGCGCACGGCCACGGTGAGCACGATGGCCTCGATCACGAACGCGATGGCCAGCACCGCCAAGGCCAGGGTCGGGTCGCCGATGGGGTGGGGGTGGCGGACCTTCTCGATCCCCTCGATCAGGGAGTAGGAGCCGGCGGCCCCGAAGAGGAGCACGGCCACCAGGAAGGGCCAGAAATAGGCCGCCTTGCCCTGGCCGAACGGGTAGGTCTGGCTGGGGCCAACCTGGGAGCGCTGCAGGCCCACCAGCAGCAGCACCTGGTTGCCCACGTCCGAGAAGCTGTGGGCAGCTTCGGCCAGCATGGCCGAGCTCGAGGCGGCCAGGCCGGTGGCCAGCTTGAGCAGCGCGATGATCAGGTTGCCCACCAGGGCTGCCACCACGGCGAGCCGGCTCCCGGAGGCCATGGCCGGACAAACGCGGTCGAGCGTATCAGGTTTCTCCGTGCTCCCTGGGTGGGCCGAGGGGGTCGATGTCGGTCCACACGTAGCTGACCGCGCCGTCCTCCCACGTCTGCTCGACCGTGGGATGATCCGGGTCGCCTAGGGCGAGGTTGCCGGCGGTGAACTGGTCGCCGTCCGGGCTGACCGTGATCAGCGCGTTGAGGCGCAGGGTGTCCTGGTGGGTGAGATCGGCTGCCGAGGCGCTGCTGCTGGCTCGCGTCCAGGTGAACGCGGTGGCGAACCGGCCATCCGGTCCACCGTCCTCGAAGCCGTCCTCGAGGACCACGCGCTGATCTACGTCCTCGGGGCACAGCGCCTCGGCGAGCTCCGGCAACCCGGCGCTTCCATCCTCCAAGCCGTTGAGCTGGAGCAAGCGCTCTCCCTGGAGAGCGCTCCCCTCGCCCAAGCCATGGCTGAGGGCGACCACGCAGTGGCGCCCCTCCTCGAGCACCCATGCGGAGGGGGCCGTGGGATCGCGGGTGTCGTGGAGCCAGCCGGGGCCCGTGAGTTCGAGCACGGCCACGAGCCCGGTGGGGTCTTGCAAGCCCTGGCTTCGTGCCCACGTGGAGACGGGACGGCCGTCGTCGGTGACGGCATCCGGGTTGTAGAGATCCCAGGGAAGCGAGGCCACGCATCGGTCCGGGCGCCTGGCATCCCCCGGCCCGTCGCCTGCCGGGCAGCCGGTGAAGCGGCCATCCCCGTCGCGGTCCTCGAAGACGGCGAGCTCACCGGTCACGCGGTAGGCTTGCGGGTGCCACGGGTTGTGCACCCGCTGATCGCTCTCCCTTGGCAGGCCATCCTCGTCCAGCTGGCTGGGATCGGCTAGCGTGGTGCCTGAGGCGGTGGCTTGCACCCGGTTCACATATGTCGTCTCGGCTCGCTGGTCGCCTCGCATCTCACCGGTGGGTGCACACGGTGCCCCAGGGAGGGTGGCCACGAGCCGGCCGGTGTCGTCTGCTGGGTGGTTCGGCTCGGGATCGGGGTCCTCAAGGGGGTCGGCGCGGGAGACGACGCTCTGCAGGGGATCGGCGGTCGGGTTCGATCCGGGTTCGAGCAGGCCCTCGGCCTCGCGCATGATGAGCGAGACGGGCCAGGCGAGATCGTCGGGGACGAGGTCGAGCACGTCTGCCGGGGTCCCCTCCAGGGCCTCGTGGGCGCTCTCGCGGGTCTCGTGGCTTGCTGCGAGGTGGACGTCGAGATCGTGGGCGTCGACGAGGTAGTCGCTGGACCTCTCGGCGTGGATCTCGTCGGGGGCGTTCGTGGCGATCGGTGGGGCCAGACACCACAGGTGGCTGGAGGGGCGCGCGGGGTTGACGTAGGCGTGGAAGAGGTTGGCTACGTCCGAGCGGGGCCCGCCTGCCATGGGGAGCGGGGTCGCGGCGAGCAGGCCGCCTCGGTGGTCGAGCCACGTGTGGCGGGTGTACCAGCCGGGCCGGTTGACCACGTGCAGGGAGCTCTCGGTGGAGGGGAGGTAGGCATCGAAGGCGCCACCGTCCGGGCACGCGGCCAGATCCTGGCTCGCGGCCAGCACCGTGAACAGGGGGGCATACAGGCACGCGGCTGGCCGCTGAGCGACACCGGTCCACGGGTTGCGCTCGGTGGCATGCTCGGCCAGCTCGTTCGGCGTGATCAACCGGCACGGCTTGTCGTCCCGGTGGTCGAAGTGGCCTCCGTAGACGCCCTGTGTGTCTGGCCCGTTGGCCTCGCACAGGTCCCTGGGCAGGTGCTCGAGGGCGCCTTGACCCACGGAGGGCCCGCTGCCCTCACCGAAGAGGTAGAGGTAGAAGGTGTAGGTGCCGGGGAGCAGCAGCCTGCTGCCGGTCTTCAGACCGAGTGCCTCGGTGTAGGTGCGGGTGTCCGCGGTGACCGGCGGCCAGGCGTCGATCCGGGTGCGGTGGCCCTGGCCCGTGCACTGGTCTGGGTCCAGACGTTGGAAGACGTTCTGGCATTCGTGGTCCGAGGAGGCGGGGTTGACCCGGTAGAGCGGATCATCGCGCTGGGTGCAGGCCCCGGTGGCCGGGCAAGGCGTGACCAGCTGGCCGGGCGCCTCGACGACCACGTCGAGGAAGCCGATCCACTCGCCCAAGCCCCGGCCCGTCTGGTCGTGGGGGGTCAACCGGGCATGGTCCCCGCGGAAGGCGATGTGGGGATGGTCTGGGGTGGCGTGGTAGAGGGGTCTCAGCTCGCTTGGTGTGTCAGGCTCCTGGCTGGGGCCAGGGTCTGGGTTGCCCAGGGCCAGGCGCGCGCCGATGCTGTTGTGATCGGCTAGGCTAACGGGAAGCGTAGATAGGAGAAGAACGAGGCAGAGGGAGAGGGCTCGGAGCAAGTTGGGTCACCAAGCCCCCGGGGTGGTCCCGGGGGGCTTGATGGTTGTCCGGCACGCATGCGCAAAGTGGCCGGTCAGCGTGAGATGGCGGTCGCGCGGGGGCCCTTTGGGCCTTGTTCGATCTCGAAGCTGAACTCTTCCCCCTCCCGGGGGTCAGGACCGTCGATGTCGTCGACGTGGAAGAAGACGTCGTCGCCGGAGTCGGGGGTCTCGAAGAAGCCGAAGCCCTTCGTCGCGTCGTAGAACTTGACCTTACCAGTGGCCATGGAGGATGGCTATCTCGAACGCATGGATAAGCGTTGCCGTTGGCTCCCAACCGTTGCCCCGGCTCGCCACGGGTTCAGGCCTCCGGCGCGATTCGCACCGAGCCAGGGGTTCGCGGCTACGGCGCGATCAACGGGGCGATCCGAGAGCCGCGCGGATGTCGGCCTCGGTGATGTCCATCGAGGCGATGACCTCGCCTTGGCGCAGGAGCACGGGCACCTCGGCGGTGTAGCGCTCGGCCAACGCGGGATCCGTGGACACATCGACGGTCCAGAGCACGAAGGCGTGGTCCTCTTGGGCGTGCCGGAGAAGCGCTTCGGCCTGATCGCACAGGGGGCACTGCTCGCGGGTGAGCAAGAGCAGCGCGCTGGCCTGCTGGCTGCGCGGGAGCTCGAGGGTGAAGGCGACCACAGCGGCCACCACCCCGATCGCCAACAATGTGCCAGCCACGAGGGTGGCCCCGCGTGCCAGGCGCTCAAGGCCCAGGCCCAGGGTGGCTGTGGCGAGCACGAGCAGGAGGCTCGTGACCCGGGTGAACCGCTCGGGCTCGAGATCCAACGCGAGCCTCCCGGGGAGGGGTCAGCGCACCCGGTAGTAGTTCCGGTTGAGCTTGAACACCCGGTCACCTGCGTCCATCATCCGATCGCGCCACGACTTGATGGCGACGTACGTGATCAGGCCTGCAGCGACCGGGATCAGCATGGTCAACCAGCTCAACAGGTCCCATTGCAGGAACTGGAAGAAGATCTCGATCTCGTCCTTGAGGATGGGTTTGGCGAACACGGGCCAGCGGTTGTAGATCACGTTGTTGATGGAGTAGACGCTGGCCATGAAGGCCACGCTGAGCACGAAGACGCCCCAGGCTGCCAGGGCCGGTTGCTCCTGGGGCCGCTGGGCCTTGCCCCGATCGATGAACGGCAGGATGAACACGGCCAGGATCAGCGGTGTATGGATGCCGATCAGGCCCATGAGCTTGGCGTTCATGGGACCGATGATGGGGAACTGCACGATGCCCTCGTGGGGACCCAAGTCCCACGGGGTCCACCACTGCTGGTCCCAGATGTGCCACCAGGAGTCCACCCAGGCACCGCCGGGGCCGTTGAGCAGGGTGAGATCGTTGCCCCACTTGAGGAACCCGTACGAGAAGAGCAGGTACCAGTCCGGCAGGATGACCTCGGGCTGGCCTGCCGGGTTGGCCGGCGCCTCCAGGAAGAAGGGCATGAAGGCGGAGAGGTAGAGCACGGCCGCGGTGAAGAAGCACGAGACCACGACGATGCGGATCATCTCGTGGGGCCAGAAGGGGAAGCCTTCCACGGGCCGGAGCTTCTTCTCCGAGCGGCGCTCGCGGTCCATCCGCTCGGCCTCGGAGACGTATTCCTGCGTTAGGAGTTTGAGCGACATTCAACCATCCTCCATCAGTGCGGCTCCGCGATGCCTTGCCACCAGACGATGGCGACGTGCGCGATGGCAGCGCCGAACGTCAGGATGGGGAGCAGGATGACGTGAAGCACGTACATCCTGATGACGGTCGCTTGTCCAAGCTCGACGCCGCCGAACATGAAGCCCGCCAGCCACTTGCCGATGATGGGGCTGGCCAGCGACATCTCCAACCCGATGCGGCCGGCCCAGAAGGAGAGCTGGCTCCAGGGGAGCAGGTAGCCGCTGTAGCCCAGGCCCAGGGTGAGCAGCATCAGCACGACGCCGAGCAGCCAGTTCAGCTCGCGCGGCTTCTTGTACGCCTGGACGAAGTAGACGCGCACCATGTGGAGGACCACGGCGGCCACCATGACCATCGCGCTCCAGAAGTGGACCGCGCGGATCATGAAGCCAAGCGGGACCTCGGTCATGATGAGCACGACCGACTCCCAGGCCTGTGTGGCCTCGAAGCCGTGGACCGTAACGGCTGCCGTGCTGGGGACGTAGTAGAAGGTGAGCAGGATGCCACTGATCGTGGCGAAGATGAACGAGAGGAAGGCGATGGAGCCCAGGGTGTAGAGCGGGTACCAGTACCAGATGACACGGAGCTTGTACTTCTCCGTGTGCGTGCGGGGCAGCTCGAGGTTGAGCTGGTGGTAGAAGTTGCGCAGTTTGTCGGCGTAGTTGCGGATCCGGTAGCGCTCATCGAGCCAGGCGAACGTGGCGAGCAGGGCCTTGGCCACCGGGCCGGGCTGGGTGAAGGCGTCCGAGCGGCCGTTGGTCTTGGGCTCGCTCAAGCGTGGTCACCCCCGCCGCCATCCTCGTAGTCTTCCTCATCGCCCTCGTTCGGGAACACGAAGATCTGCCGGTTGTAGCGTGAGAACGTGGCCGGATCGTAGCGGGACAGATGGCAGCTGCAGAACACCGTCTCGCCGAAACCGGAGGTCACGGCGAGCTCGGACTCATGGAACCCGGGCACGCAGCAGAAGTGGGTGCAGAAGGAGCAGAACGCGACGAACCGCTCGCCCGGGTTGTTGGGGTCCTCGGGGAACCAGGAGAGCAGCTCCTCCTGCTGGGGGGCGGGGATCTTGGCGGTGAAGTTGAAACGGTCCTCTGGGTAGCGGACCACGATGCCGGTGATCGTGTCCTCGGGGTCGACACCCTCCGAGCGCCACTTGAACGCAGCCCCCACACCGGGCAGACCCTCGAAGAGCTCCAGGGGCTCGCTGGCGGGGAAGTCGTTGACGTTGACCGTGTCCCCGATGATGTCCTTGTACCAGGCATCGAAGCCCTTGTGGATCTTCTCCTCGGTGACGAAGTAGGAGAGCTTGTTGCTGGACTCGAAGCCCTGTTCGGTACCCGGCGCGCGCTCGTGGCTGCAGTACTTGTACCAGTTGAGCTGGTCGGACCCAGCGGCATCAGGCCGCCCTACCAGATCACCGTTGTCCTCCCTGCGCAGCGGGATCAGCGGAAGCCCGTAGGGCGCCGGGCTGCCCTCCATGACCAGGATGCCCGGGTAGGTGATGTCGAACACCTCCGCTGTGACATCCGAGAGGGGTCGAAGCATCCCGAAGCCAGCCGCAGCCGCCGCTCCCGCAGCGCCGACGCCGGCGCAGGCCTTGATGAACGCTCGCCGATCGAATCCTTGGCCTGACATGGTCCTCACAACAGGTCTTCCCACTTCTCTTTGCGTTGCTTGACGACGATGATGTCGTCCAGGTAGAACCGGCGGTAGAGCACGAGGATGAGCCCGAGCACCAGGAACGCGTTGGCCAGCCAGAACGTCATCACCTGCTGAGCCTGGATGCTGTTCCATCGAAGCACGATGCCCATGGTGAACAGGACGACGAAGACGAGCTCGACGAGGGTGAGCACCGCGATGGCCACGGCGACGCTCAACGGCGCCTCGGCGGGGTCGTGTCGGACGACGTCTCCCGGCTCTCGTGCCATGGTTCACCTCACATCAGGTACCAGAAGGCCAGGCCGATCAGGGTCAGGATGACCAGGACCTTGACCACCTGGCCGGGGGAGGGCAGCAGGGGTTGGACGATCTCCCGGGTCTCCCCCTCCGTCGAGCCGGCCGCCACGGTGATCGTGGCGGGCCCGCCGGTACGGTGGTCCACGGCTTGTTTGGTCTCGCCGTACCGGAAGTAGAAGAAGGTCGCGAACAGGACGATGAACAGGATGACGAAGGAGGCGATGCCGATCCAGTAGGCGAGGTAGTCCACGCCGAAATCGGTGATCTCCTCCTCGTCCGCGGCTGAGACGCCCACGTTGAGCGTCCCCTCCATGCCCAGATCAGCGTGGCCGCCCACCGAGCAGATGTAGGTGACGCTGCCGGAGAAATCGGGTCCGAACGTGACCGTCAGGTTGTAGGTCTCACCGGGCGCAAGCAGCGGGGTCTTGACCGCTTCCCCGTTGCCATCTTCCCGGGTCTGCTGGTCCTCCTCGTCGCTCTCGAACCCTTCACCCAACAGAGCGAAGTCGTGGTCGGTGCCCCCGACGTTCTGAACGTGGAAGGTGACCACCGTGTCAGGCTCGACGGTCATACTCTCCGGCGTGATGGTGAAGGTATCCCCGCCAGAACCAGGTCCAAGGTAGACCTCGATGGTCACACGAGCCGGTCCCGTCAGGAGCTCCTCTGCGTCTTCCTGCGCGCCAGCAAGCGGCGTCGCGATGAGCATGAACGCGAGGAGTCCCAGGAGCAGCGGCCGGAGTCCACGGGAGTGCATAAGGCCTCGGCGCCGCGATAGTGGGTGGACCTATTTGACTGTTCCTTGTGAGCGTCCGGCGGCGCGGTTCGCTCGCCGGCTGCGGTGGTTCGCGGCCTCGCCGCGATGCCTCATCGTGCCCCAAAGCCGCACGCCCCTGGCGAGCACAGCGCGCCAACCGCCCAGGCCGTGCTCGTGTTTTCAAAGGCGTCGGCGAACAGGTTATATGGGACCACGGGAACTCGGGGCCATGCGCTGGGCTGTGTTGGCAGTCGCTTCCATGATGGTACTCGCCGGATGCATCGCAGGGAACCTGGATGCTGGTGGGGCCGTAGATCAATTGAACACCGCGCGTGACGTGGCCGAGGACCACGTCACCAACCCCGAGCTCATCGAGGTCTGGGGCATCGAGCCTCTCCACCGGTTGGCCGAGGACGATGAGAACGGCGAACGCGAGTTCGAGCTCATCCTCCACGCGGACAGCGAGCCCGGCGACGGGAACGCGCCGCTGTGGACCTACCACTTCCGCGGCCAAGAGGGCCACGTCATCGTGGTCGTCGGCGCCCAGATCGGTGTGCTCGCCGAGTACTACGAGGCCGACCCCATGCTCTCCGGAGGGTGGGAGGCCGACGAGGACCAAGACGAGGCCACCGACGAGCACGAGGAGCACGACGGCCACGAGATGAGCATCGAGGAGCACTACCCCGAGGTCATCGACGACTGGCGGATCGACGCTCCCCAGGCCGCAGCCCTGCTCAACGCGAATGCGACCTGGCCCTCCATGACCGAGGACACCAGTGTGGCCTGGCACCTCCACATGTACAACGGCACCCCGTACTGGGAGGTCGTCTCCATGCCGGCTGACTTTAGCGACGGCAACGCCACCATGGGTCATGCCGTCATCGACGCCGCCGAGGGCGAGATCATCCAACTCCACGCCACCGAGGGCTTCGACGACTTCGGCTTCGGCTTCGATGGCGAGGCGCCTGAAAGCCCCGAGCGCCACGATCTCGAGGGCGGCTGCGACCAGGACAGCGCCGGCGGGCTCATGGCGAGCACGGGCAGCTACTACGCAACCATCGAACTCGAAGAGGACGGCGGCTGGCTCGAGCTCGACGCGAGGTGGAACGGCGCCGGTCCCGTGAACTTCGAGCTCATCTACGAGGATGAGGACGAGGTGCTCTGGAGCGACACCGGCGGCGGGATCGGTGTCAGCAGCGGCAACTACGTCTCGACCCTCTCCGGGATCGAGGAGGGCGAGTACACCCTGCGCGCCACCCCTGGCATGGTCACGGCCAGCCAGGTCGAACTCCACCTGGCCGGCGGCTGGGGAGCGGCCCCCTGCGAGGCCATCTCGGTGGACTGGCAACCCGCGGATCTCGATACGATCCTCGGCCCGTACGCACCGCTGGTCCGGTGATCGGCCCTGCAGGTGCCGCGGCGGGCCCCCCGCCGCGGCTCCCAGCAACTTTGAACACAAGGAGCAGATACCGGGGTCGATGCGCGCAAGCGTGATCCTCGGTCTGCTGCTCCTCACCACCCCCCTCTCACCGACCGGTCTGGCAGCCGATCCAGACGACCCGCCAGCCCAGCCTGGCGTCGTGTTCGACGCGTATGCCAACGTCATCTCGTCCACGAGCGCGCGCGTGGAGAGCGTGCGCGAGAGCGTGGGCAGCTCGGATGCCAAGGTCCGCGAGGCCACCAACCTGCTCGAGCGCGCCCAGGATGCGCTCGGGGTCCCGGACCCCGACACCGCCCTGGAGGCCACGTCCGGCGCGTTGACCTTGGCCGTCTGGCGCGAGGCCGAGCACGAGACCGAGGACCGGCCTGACGCCTCGCAGGCCATGCGCGACCGCGCCAGGCAAGAGCGTGCCGCTACCGAGCACCTCCAGCAGGACGCGCTTGGCGCCCTGGACCACCTCCAGGTCACCGGGGTCAACCCCGCCCAGTTCGACCGAGCCCTCCTAGCAAGCGAGCTGCTCGCGGGAGCCGCCCGGCTGGGATCCACCTTCTCAGACGGCATGGCCGCCTGGTCCACCGGCACGACGGCCGGCCCCGGCCCCATGCCCGCAGCCGTTGGCCCACGCATCCACGCCACGCTGGCCCAGCACCTGCTCGCCGGCGTGGCAGACCTGGACCCCAGCGGGCGCCCTATCGTGGGCAACACGACCCTGTCCACCGTGGTCGAGGCCTTCGTGCCCATGACCCACGACGAAGCCACCGCCTACGATCGCAGCGATCGATCCCGGCTGCGCGCCGCCGTGGACCAGGGCGCCTGGCTCCAAGGTGCAGGAGCCGCGGTGAGCTGGGCACACCAGCAACCCCGCGGCCAAGCCCTCGAGCTCGACGCCAGTGGCCAACTGCCCGGACCAGCAGAGCTCATCGAGCGCCTGGAGAACGCCATCGAGGTGGACGACTCCCTCCCATGGGCCCAGCGAACCGGTGCCGCGGGGGCCCAGAGCGCCCATGACCTGGCCAGTGCCATCCGGGATCTCGCACTGGCCAAGCAGGCCCTGGCCTCGAACGCCACCGAGCAAGCCACCGAGCAGGCCATCGCCGGGCTCTCGCATCTCTCGGCCGCGCGCGCGGGCACCGCGCTGGTGCGCGCCATGGCTGGGCATGGCACGACCACGGGCATCATCGCGCTCATCGATGACGATCGGGGCACCCTGGAGATCGAGGGCCACGAACCAAGCGAGCCTCCCGCGGGCCTGCTCGGCATGGGCCCGCTGGGAAGTGCGGTGGCCCTCACACTCGTGCTCTTCACCATCATCGGGCTCGTTGCCGCCTACAAGCGCTACAAGCACGATGATCCGCCGACCCAGGATCGGTAAGTGAATACACCTGCGCCACAAAGTTCTTATCCACATCCAGGGTCGAGGGGATGATGACCTCCTTGCCCCTCGTCCCCTTGCTGTCTCGCCTCGAGACGGACCTTGTCACCCCCGAAGGGGACGCACGGGTCCTCAAGGGCCCACCGGCGGACGTCATCGTCACGGGGAAGCCAGTGCGAGCGGGCACGACGCATAGGCTCAACCCACACCCCCACGCTCGGAGGTGGGTCGACTGAAGGGACGCACGATCTTGGCATTGGTCATCACGGGAGCCCTGCTCATCGGATCGGTCCCCGCGCTACAAACCGTCCTCTTCACGGACGGCGCCAGCGCGGAGGACGAGCTCACGGCCGGGACCTCCGGTCAAGCTGATCTGACCGAGGCCCAGGCTGCCGCAAGCCAAGGCGAGCACCCCTTGTCTGACCAAGACCCCTCCAACACAGGCTCGTCGGCCGACGTGCCCCGGCGCGCGAGCCTGGACCCCATCGACTACGACGCTTACCCCAACGAGATGTTCGACGAGCTCGTCGGCCCCTCGCTGGTCGAACTCAAGCCCGTCGAGCTCGGCATGCCGCTCTCCGAGGCGATCGCCCAGCACCCCGCCTTCCAGGACGCCCCGCCGCTGCCCGTGCTGCCCGGCTACCTCTCCGAGGCACTCTCCCAGGTCCTCCAGGCCCACGGCAGCCTCACCCAACTCATGGAGCTGGCCAACGACGACCCCCTCGCCGCCCAGCTCGTCCCCTACGCCGCCGCGCGCCTGGCCACCGTAGCCCGCACCAACGCGCCGGCCTTCCAGAGCGCAGCCAGCATGAACACGCTGGCCGACACCGAGCTCCAGCTCCTGCCCGGGCAGAGCCAGGCCGTGGTCTCCGAGGACCTGGACCGCGAGCTCCAGCACCTCTCCGAGCTGCTCGGCCTCCCACGCCTGCCCGCCAACCTGCCTGCAGACGTGCCCGAGCACGCCCTGGCCAGCATCGTGGCCGCCACGAACCAGGTCATCGCCACCACCCAGCTCGCCCAGAGCCTGGCCCCCCTGCTCCCCAGCGTCGAGGAGGAGTTCGCCAAGGCGCTGGCCACGGTGGACAAGGGCTTCATGAGCGAGTCCGAGGCTCGCCAGATCCAGCGCGCTGCAGACCTGGCCCACCAGGTCATGCTCGAACCCCTCCAAGCCCGCGTGGACGCCGTCCACGCCTTGAGCGCCACGGCCGAGGCCTTCGGCCCGCTGGCCGCACCAGCCGCCACCAGCACGCCGCTGGCCGTGGACCCGCTCGGCCTCATCGTCATCATGGGCGACGGCGACGACAACATCGACGGCGACGACGTGCCCCCCAACAGCGAGCTCGGCCAACCCGTCGGCCCGCTCTTCCCGGACGGCTCGCTGGTCATCATCGACACCGGCGGCAACGACACGTACAAGAACGTCGCGCATGCCAACGGCACCAAGCGCATCCTGCATGCCCGCGGCCCCGGCGCGGGGGTCAGCGAGGTCACGGACCCCATCGACGAGGAGACCGATGGCGGCATATCGACGGGCAACTTCCTCGTGGACGTGTTCACCGAGGTCTTCCTTGAAATCGCCGGCGATAGCGTCGGCCGCGAGGGCAGACGGGCGGACAACTTCACCGACATCGAAGCAACGCTAGCCGTTCCCCAGCCGGCCAGTATCGTCATCGACCTGGACGGCGACGACACTTATCGGGGCGATCGCGTCGCCTACGCCGCTGGTGGGGCCACGGCGGGCATCATCGATCTCAACGGCTCGGACGACTACCGCACCACTGACGGGCTCGGCCTCGTGGAGCTCGACGGCTACGGCTTCCTCTTCGATGCGAGGGGAGATGACCGGTACCGTGCCGAGAACGGCATGGGAGCGGTCATGCCCAAGACCGGCGAGCAACTGCCCATGAACCTCCCCAGCTTGGCCGCCTTCGTGGACACGCTAGGCGATGACACCTACCGGCTCGACGACTTCGGCCACGGGACCGCGTTCTACAACTCCACGCTCTTCTCGGTCGCCGACTCCTCCGGTGGCTTGACGGGGACTCCCTCGATCTACCGCGCCCATGCCACCGCCTTGGATCTCGACGGTCGCGCCGAGGGCTTCACCCCCATCGCGGGTGGCGAGCGCCTCGACCCGAGTGTCTCCTTCGAGGAGGACGGCAAAGGGGCTGCGCGCTATTGGGAACAGGTGATGGTGCCAACCGGCTCCGGCGCTTCGAACGCTGACTGTGAGGATGAAACACAGTCGAACGAGTGCAGTTTCGCTGGCGAGGTTTTCAGGACCCACTTCTTCACCGTTCAAGCCCTCCAACGGGGCTACTTCGCCAACACGACCGAGCTGAGCAACGGGACGATCACGGTCTCGAACATGACGGCAGAGGCCCGGCCGAGCGTCTCGATCCTGGAACTCGGCTCCGGTTCCATCTTCGGGTTCAGGCTCCCGGAGGGCTTCCAAGACCTTGAGCTCCCGGGCTTGCTGGAGATGGCCCTCACCGACCGGAACGACATCCACGATGGCCTCTTCCCAGCGATCCTCATCGACGCCGCCGGCGACGACACATACATCAACGCGACTCCGACGAACCTCTTCGTCGACATCACCGAGTCCAGCTCGGCCTCCAGTACGCAATCGCTTCCCATGCTGGTGCTGGACGCCTCAGGGGATGACACCTACCTCGGGGACACGGCACACGTGCGCGCGGATACAACCAATGTGCACGAACGCCAACTGGTCGCCGCGGGTGTGGCCGCCGTGGTCGCCGACATCCAGGGCGACGACCACTACATGGGCAACGTCTCCAGCGTGACCTTCAACGCCACGGTCCCCATGACGGCGGACCGGCTCACCCTGCTCGTCTACGATGCCAACGGCACCGACCGCTACGACACCGGTGATGGCCAGATGGCTGGCGTGCGCCTGGAGGAGACCATCGATCCCGGGGATCTCGGGAACAGCCAGCAAGCCATGCCGGACTACACCACCGCCGTGCTGCTGGACGGTGGCCGCGGCCGCAACACGTTCCAGACGGGCCAAGGCAGCCTCGGCGGCGTCGTGCTCGACGTGCGCACCGGCGATACCAATGGCGCCGTCTTCCAGGACGGCCGCATCATCGCCGGCGCAGTCGTGACCTCCGGCTCGGACTACACCGTCGGACCCGCAAGCCTGGGTGCCATCGACTGGCGCTCCTGTGTCGAGAACGCCCAAGGCGGCTGCGACGACGTGGGGGAAAGCAACCGCGCACTCGTTCAACCCCCCTTCATCCAAGGCTTGTTACCCGGGGCTTCCGTGGCTGCCCTCTTCCTGGGCAGCCAGGGCTCGGACACGTACCGCATCCACGACCTCCCCGGTCCCGGCGAGGTCATCACCGGCGACTCGGACGGCGACGGTGTCGAGGACGCCTGCCAGCAGTTCGACCCCACCACCGTGAACAACCTCCCGTACTGGATCACGCGTTTCATCGACCTGGGCGGCTCGGACACCTACGAGCTCTCCCGCACCGACATCGACGTCCGTGCATGGGGCAACGACAACGACTGGAACGGCATCGAGTGCGAGGACGGGGGCGTGGACGAGACCCTCAAGAGGTGCGACAACGAGCTCTCCACGAACGCTGTCCACCCGAGCATCAACGACAGCGCCCTGCGGGCGGCCCGCAACGTGTTCTGCTCCGGGAACTGGGTGGGAGGCCTGGCGACGGTCATCGCCTTGTTGAGCTTCACCGAGGCGACTGCCGAGACCCTGGACGATCAGGGTGTCCCCTACGTCATCGGCGAGGCCTACCCGCTGGCTCGCCAGCTCCTCAACGATCTGCCTGCCGCCTCCACCATCGAGCGCCGCTGGGCGGATGCCCAGGGCATCGACAACGTGCTCCCGTGGGCGACCACGCCTGTGGGAACCGTGTCCGAGACCGCCGACCGGAGTCTCGAGTCCTTCGTGGACCTGCTCTCCGCGGAGATCTGCACGGGCCAACCCCGTTCGTTCGCCGAGAGCGACGGCAAGGCGCTCGTGGTGGATGGCATGAGCTGCGGCACAGGGCCGACCCTGGACGAGAAGATGCACATCTCGCTGCGCTCGGAGCTCGAGGTGCCTGTCAACCTCCTCGACACCCTGGACCCGTGTGATATCGGTCGCGCCAGCGACGAGGGCGGCCAGAACGCCTCGCTCGGCCTGGAGATCCACGACAGCAACGTCCCCCGCGGCAACCCGCTGGCCCAAGGCCTGTCTGGCTGCTGGGCCGTGCTCGAGCTCCATGTCAACTCGACCGAGACAAGCAAGTTCCACGACATCGGTCCCAGCCCCATCTGGGAGCCCCGCATCCCGAACGCCACCCGGGACACCGTCGTGCTCGAAGGCCCCGTGATCTGCACTATCGTCGACGACGGCGGCAACAGCGGCATCCTATCTGTGGTGCCCGTCGAGGGGATCGCCTGCTCCACAGACGCCTTCCCGACACCCCACCACGTCGACGGCACCGGCGGCCACGAGGCCGGCCGCGTTCTCCTGCCTGAGGGCGACTACCGCTACAACCTCACCTTCCACGGCGCGCTTGAGACCCTGCTGGGCGCCAACGCCGAGGTCGACGGCACGCTGCGTGTCGACTACGAGACCCCGTTCGGGGATCCCGTGCGACCCAGCCTCCCTGACCCCATCGGCACCTGGATCGAGAGCCACGACGACAACACGACCGAGCTCCCCACCTACCTGGATGGCATCTGGGTGCGCGCCAAGTCCCAATCCAGCACGTCGCGGCCCCAGGCCGTGGAGGTCTGGTCCCCGATGCAGCTCAACCACGTCCCCCACGTCTACCCCGTGCTGGCCCACAAGGGCACGGTCTACTCGGCTGCCGACGACCGCATCAGTGACGTGAGCTGGAACGACGACCTCGGCCTCTGGATGACCACCTACCGGCTCGTCGAGGACGACGAACTCGCTCCCCTCTTCGGCTTCACGCCCGGCAGCTCCACGCTTCCCCTGGCCGAGGGACCCAACGAGGTCGAGCTCTGGCTCGTCTTCGACCGCGGGTTCGAGTTCCGGGTCCTGGACATCCCGCAACAGCGCATCGCCGACACCCTCATCGTCGACGACGAGTCCCCCGAGCTCTCCATCTCGCCCGGCAAGCCCCAGATCGACCGGGTCACTGCGGGCTACGCCCAGCTCGCCTGCCCGGGCTCCTTCGAGAAGCTCTTCGAAGCGGTCACCAGTCCCGGACGCATCGACTGCCTGCGCTTCGAGCTCCCCATCAACGTCACCGACGACAGCCCCATCCGCTCCATGACCGTGGCCGGCCTGGACGACAGCATCCGAGGCCCGCTACCCGTCGGGCCCGACGGCGACCCCATCACCGTCCTGCTCCCGCCCAACGACGACCGCGTGCGCGAGGAGCTCACGTGCAACACCGAGCCCCTGGACGAGGCGGCGTGTCTCGTGGAGCTCAACCGCACCTACGCTGGACCCAGCCAAGATGGCACCGGCTGGGAGCGCCGAGCCACCCTCAACGTCACGTTCAACCTGGACTCGAGCGACGCGGGCGACATCGACCGGGCCGCTGGACGCCTGGTGACGGGTGATGAGGAAGCCCGACTCGTGGTGCCTGGCGGCGTGCGCACCGTGGATGATGCCCGCCGCGTGGCCTCCTCCGGTCTCGGCTCGATCCGCATCAACCTCGCACCGCCCGAGGACCTCGTGCTCACCTGCGGCGGTGCCGGCACCTCGCTGATCACCAACGCCACCACCGCCGATCTGCTCTACCAGGAGCTCTCCGACGACGTCCTCGGCCTGTTCATCGAGACCCGGCTGCTCGGTGAGCAGAGCTGGGAGCGCGCGCCTGGCGCCTACCACGAGCTCGACGATCTCGAGGAGGTCGACCAGGACTGCGAGAGCGACGACCGCTCCGACTGGAAGCGCCTCACCGTGGACATCCAGGAGCTGCGAGGGCTGGGCGAGGACGAGCAAGCCGTCGTCCAGGTCCGCACCGTGGCCCTCGACGAAACCGGGAACGAGGAGCTCAGCCGATCCGCCTTCGACGCGGTCATCACCTACGACCTGCGCGCCCCCGAGATCAACGTGACCCAGACCCGAAGCGCGCCCCACGGTGCGACCCTCGAGATCACCGCCGACGAGCCCGTGCGCATCGTGGACGCCGAGCTCCAGCTCACGCCTGAGCGCGTGCGCGGACCCACTCAACTGCTCCCGTCGGCCTTCACCGACGAGCACCACCTCTCCTTCACCCGGCTCAAGGCGAACCAGACCTACCCCGTGACCCTGGAGATCATCGACCTCGCTGGCCACCGCGTGACCCAGAGCGTGAACGTGACCGCCGCGCGCACCCTCAACGTCACCCTGGAGCCTGTGGCCGAGGTCTCCGGCGACCAAGCCCTGTTCACGTGGCTGGCCGGTGCCATGCCCACCGTCGAGGGCGGCGACCCCAGCACGCTTGTCACCCTGGAAGCCCGCGCCGACGGCACGCCGTGCGCCTCGCGCAGCATCCCCAGCTTCATCTCGGCCCCCATGGACGATCCATCCAGCCACGAAGCCACCCTCTCCATCCTGGACTGCCCGGCCGGCAACCTCACCCTGCATGCCACGTTCACCACCGGGCTGGAGACCGTGGCCCTGGCCACGCGCACCATCCACGACACGCGAGCGCCCGTCCCGGGACACGTGGTCGAGGGCGAGCTCTCGTCCACCGGCTGGTACACCAGCAAGGTGCGCATCAAGCCCACGGCCACCGACGACGCCTCCGAGACCACCGCCCACATCCTGCACGACGGGCACAAGCTCAAGGCGCTCACCCTCTCCCAGCCCGGCGTCCACACCATCCAGGTGCAGGCCACGGACGCCGTGGGCCGCAACGCGACGCGCACCTTCGAGGTCCCCGTGGACCTCGACCCCCCCAGCGTCGAGCTCATCCCAGAGGACCCGCTGCCCGTCAAGCGCCCCATGCTTGACCTGCGCGTGGCCTCCACGGATGACGCTTCGGGGCTTCGATCCATCCGCACGCAAGCCGCCAACGGCTCCTGGACCCCCTGGTTCCCCGTGATCCAGGGCATCACCATGCCCGTGGACGTGCGCGGCATCGACGTGCTCGTGGCCGAGGGCATCGACCGCGCCGGCCACACCACGCGCGTCACCCTGCCCCTTCGCTCCGCGCTCGAGGCCCCTGAGGTGCTCGGCGAGCGGATCACGGCCGAGGGCCCAGGCACGATCCAGGCCACCGTGGACCTGGACCGCAGCGCGCCCTTGGTGGCCACCGCGCTCACCGGCGACCAAGTCCTCGCCAAGGCCAGCTCCGAGGCCGCCGAGACCCACACCCTCACGCTGACCGGGCTCCCGCCTGGCCAGGAGGTCACGGTGGAGATCGCCGCCCAGCTCGCCACCGGATCCCAGCACACGCTCATCGAGCGCGCCATCCAGCTCCCCGACGACGCCGCCCCACCCACCCCACCCAAGGCCGTGGAAACCAAGGTCAACGACGACGGCACGGTGCTCATCCAGTGGGCGCCTGCCGACGACGACGGCGGCATCGGCCACTACGTCGTGGAGCGCTCCAACACCGAGGGTACGACGACCCAGATCACCAACGAGACCCAAGTTCTCGACGACCCCACCCCAGGGCTCGCCCACGCCTACCGCGTCCAGGCCGTGGACCTCAGCGGGAAGCAGAGCGTCTGGTCGCCGGCCACCACGGTGGACGGCGAGCTCGCCACCCGCCTTGCCCACTACTCGTTCGACCCCCGCATCGCAGACGAGGGAGACCCAGTGACCGTTCGCACCGTCATCCAAGCCAGCCAGCGCCCAGGCTCCGTGAGCATCGAGATCGGCGACGCCACCCACGAGCTCCATCTGGAGAGCGGTGGCGAAGGCCGCTGGCTCTACCAGGCCAGCATCCCCTTCCCCACCACCGACCTCTTCGACCCCGCCGACGTGCGGTTCCTGGTGGACGGGCAAGCCTACCCCGACGAGGGCACCCTGCCCGGCCCCATCGTGCAAGCCGCCGCTCTAGACGCTGACAGCGGCCTGCTCCCGGTGCCCACCCTCTCGGCACCCCTGGCCATCCTGTTGACACTCCTGGGTGCTGTGCTTGCTCGACGGAGGTGGGAGCCATGAGAGCCCTCTCGCTTCTGCTGGCCTTCATGATGCTCTCGGTCGTGCCACCGACGGCTGTGGCTCAAGTCGACGACGACACCCTGCCCGACCCCGACGAGGAGATCCCGGACGCCGGCGAGGCCGTGGACGAGCTGCCGCTGGAGACCCTGAACAACACGCGTGCCACGACCACGATCCGCTCCTGGGACTGCCCGCTGGAGGACTGGTTCGGCCAGATCCTCCAGGGCCGCACGGGATGGACGAACACCACGTTCGCTGGCAGCGAGGACGGTTGCGTGACCGCCTGGGGCGACGGCTCGTACCGCTCCGGGACCCGGGCCACGCTGCGCTCCCCCACGCTCCCCACCGGTCACCTGGCAGCCGACGGCTCGGCCGACGACACGCTCAACGGCGTGGTCAACGCCCTGCGTGAGGAGGGGGTTAGCCCCGAGACGGCTGGCCGGCTTATGGGCACCTGCTCGGCGTGGCCAGGCTTCCTGGACACAGGGGCCATGCCGCTGCGCCAAGTCTGCCGCAACCTCATCATGGGCACCCAGGAGATCGACGTCCCCACCCTGCGTGCTGGCGCTGGCGCGCTGCATCTCACCATGCGTCACGCCTACCAGTTCGAGGACCCCGCGTCCATCCACGGCCGCGACGGTGGCTGGCTCGAGGTGCGCACCCCCGGCGACTCGTGGACGCGCCTGGACCCGGTGGCTGCATACGCCACGCGCGCCGACGGCGAGAAGATCCTCTGCGGTGCAGCCTCCAACTTCCAGGCCGAGCGCGGTCGGGGGAGCGTCGGCGTCTTCCCGTTCACCTCCCCTGGCAGCGACGAGGACATGGACCTCGGCGAAGAGAGCAGGCCTTCCGAGTGGGCCAAGTTCTGCGAGAGCCTGCTCTGGGTCACCACGCACCCCGGATCCAAGGAGGGGACCGCCCGCACGGAGGGCATCCAGGTCAACATCGACACGAGCAGCTTCGCCACAGGGGCGACCCAGTTCTACGGCTACCCCGGTGTGATCCGAGGCGAAGGCCGCGGGTTCATCGGTACCAGCGCGCCTGCCGGGAGCCAGAACCCCGAGTTCGTCGAGCACTGGTTCGATCTTGCCCCGTACGCGGGTGAGAGCGTCGAGATCCGCCTGCACGCCACAGGTGGACCCGGCATCACGACCAAGGACGGCGGCTGGTGGATCGACGCCTTCGGGCTCGAGTACACTGGACCCCCCACGGACATCGCCGTGCTCATCGAGCACCCGACGCACGACTCCTCGTTCCCCAAAGGCCAAGTGCCAGCAGAGGTCCAGGTCGTCAACCTCGGCCGGCTGACCAGCAACCCCGTGGACCTCGTGGTGCGCAGCGGCGAGATGGAGCGACGCGTGGCCATCCCGGCCCTTGAGCCCGTGGAGCGCAACGTCACCACGATCTCCTTCCCTGCCGACGCGTTCGGCGAGCTGAACATCACGGCCGAGATCGTGCCCCCGGGCCAGGCCCCCGGCACGCCCATCCCCAGCGACCCGTACCAGCTCAACAACGAAGCCACCGTGACCACCACGATCGAGGAGCTCACGGACATCGATCTCTCCGTGGCCGCCGAGGGGGTCGAGGATGGTACAGCCAGCTTCAACGCCACCATCGAGAACCGCGGCAACACGCCGCTCTCCGTCCCGGTCCAAGGGACCCTGATCCCCATCGATCGCATCACGCGCCTGCCCCGGGCAGACGAGGCTATCTCGTTGGGCGAGGTGGGCCGGACCACGGTCCCCCACAGCCGCGACGTCAACGTGCTGGGCGCTGTCTCACCGGAGGCCAACGTCGGCTTCGACGTGCAGCTCCCGGAGCCCGGCGTCTGGGCGCTGGTGCTCGAGACCCCCGTGGACCCAGGGGCACAGGCCAGCGTGGTCGTGCCCTTCGACACGGCAGCCCCGCCCGCGCTCACCGAGGAGGTCACCGGCGTCAAGGAGGGCCCCACCTCGCTGCTGCCCAACGGCACCTTCGAGACACCCGAGGGCACATACACCCAGGACCTGCTGGACAGCTTCCGCGGGCCGGAGACGCGGTTCGTGCTCCAGGGCGAAAGCGCTTTGGCCACGAGCGGCGCGGACCTCCAGATCGACGCGAGCCGCGACGTCAGCGGCTTCGCCGACCACGCGTTCGTCGGCCTCGGCGAGGATTGCGACCAGACCACAGTGGGCATCGGCCCAGTCAACGACGTCCCACTCGTCGGTGATGCTCTCTGCGCCTCCCTGGTGGATGGCAAGGCAGGCTTCGATCTGCCGGATGAGACGGGCCTGGTCGCCGTGCCTGAGACGTGGCAGGTGCGCCAGCACCACCTCATCGCCTACGAGCTTGATCCAAGCGAGGTGCTCTCCGAGCGCTGGGAGCCTGGTGATGAGCTCAGCGTCGAGTTCGACCACGCAACCAAGGCCCTCTACGACTCCCTGGCCGAGGATCTCGGCACCGGCAGCCGGGCCCGCGCCTTCATCGTGCCCACCCAGAACGACACCGACCTGGTGGATGCTTTCCGCGAGGTCCAGAACGTCACCATCGAGGGTATCCCGAATGCGACCCTGCGCGCTGCGGTCGAAGAGGTGGTAGGGCAAGCCAACCTGGACGCCCTGCTCGACCAGGTCTTCGAGATCCCCGGCATCCGCGAGGTCCCGGGAGATGCCTGCCAGATCCTGGGCCTCGAGGAGCTCAGCGGCGTCATCGGGATCCTGGAGGGCCTTGACGACACCGGCATCGTGAGCGAGCCGGGCCAGCCGGTCAACATCTGCGGCGCACCGGGGTACGTGCGCACCGTGGAGGAGGGGTGCCCGTCTGAGCCCGCCTTCGTGGACTGCGCGCTCCCCGAGGATGATGTGAGCGCCCACGCGTTGGCGCTCCGTGAGCTTCAGGGGGCCGTGGACGCTGTCGAGTTCACCGAGCCTTCAGGCTGGGAGCACATCGAGCTCACGGCCACCGAGGTCATCCGGCAAGCGATCCTCAAGAACCAAGGTCCAGGCGCCCTTGAGACGGGGATCGCCACGGAAGCCATCCGCGAGGGCAAGTTCTACGTCGTCTTCGATCTGGAGACCGTGAGCAACTTCGAGGACGTGCTCGCCAGCGCAGCGGTCACCGAGCGACCTGAGCGCGTGCGCCCCGAGCTGGAAGCCCGGGCCGCCACCGGTACCCTCAACCCGAACGCTTGCTCCAGTGCTGACAACACGGTCGTCGTCTGCAAGCAGGATCCGTTCATCAAGACCCGGCCCGAGCTGGGCTGGTCCCCCGATGCCGTGCCCGTGTGGACCGTGGACAACATGACGGTACAGCACGAGCGCGCCGGCGTCGAGATCCGCATGGAGCGCCTGTGCGATGCGCCGCTGACCGCCTCGTACGCGTGCAGCAAGCCGACCAGTGCCCTGCCCCCCACGGGCATCCAGGGCTGGGGCTTCCTCCCGGCCAGCGAGAACCTCACGCTCCCCTGGAACTTCGAACCCCTGGGCGGCAACCCGGACAGCGTGGCTCCCGGCGCGTTCGTCTGGAGGGGCACAGCCCTGGGCGACGACAGGCCGTCCGAGTTCACCCAGACCCACGATCACTTCAAGGCCGAGTCAGCCTCAACCACCCCGGTCAAGCACGTCCACCCCAGTGGCCGCGTGTCCATCCGAACCGACGACCCCGTGACCTACGGCGTTCTCCAGAGCCCGGTGCTCGATCTCAGCGGCTACGCCTCTCCCGTCTCAGAGATGCACACGCGATTATCCCAGCTCCCCGACGCGGTCGGCAAGGCATGCGACAAAGAGGAGGATTCCACCAACGGCACCGTCTACACGCGCGTGGGCTGGAACGTCCGCGCCCGGCCCGTGCTTGCCGATGGAAGCCTTGGCCCCGCCGAGACCATCGAGCCCCTGGGCGGCTACGACAACTGCAGCGAGGTCGAGGACGGCAACGTGCCCGTGCTGTTCAACGGGACAGCCACTCACCAGACCCCGCCCGCCATCGTCAAGCAAGCCGATTTCAGGGAGCTCACGGACGTGAACTTCGACGCCGCCCTCCTGGCGGACTGCTTCCAAACGGAATTCGGGGGCTCCGCGAGCTTCCTCGTCCCGGATCCCACCAACGCCTGCGTGCCCACCGAGCTCGTCTTCGGCCACGACGAGCCCGTCTTCGCGCTGCCGACGAACTGGACGGACGTGCAGTTCGACCTCACCCCCTTCCAGGGCCAGCGTGTGGTCCTTGAGATCCACGCCATGGGCCTGGCCAAACACGCCCGCTCGGCCGGGCAGCTCCGCGTCGATGACTGGAACGTGCGCGAGGGCGCCCCGCCCCTGGACCTCGCTGCCGACCACGACCCGGCCCCCTTCATCGCGCCAGGCGTCGAGGAGCGCTTCAAGCTCATCGTGAACAACACCGGCGCCTCGACCCTCCAGGAGGCCACCGTGCGCCGCGTCATCCTGGACAACGACGGGTGCGTGGCCGAGGACAGCCACGGGGACGTCATCCCGCCCACCGTGGTACCCATCGCGCTCCAGGACCCGGACACCGGGCTCCCAGGCCTGCCACCAGGCAAGCAGATGGTCTTCGAGACCAGCTCGCTTGGCTGGGAGGCCCCCGACGAGGAGCTCGACCGCTTCGAGCGCCGGCTCACCGTGCAGACCGGGCCAGGTCAGCCCATCAGCGAGGCGCCCGAGCTCCTGCCCACCACGCGCATGGACGACGGCAGCCTCGTGATCCGCGCCACCGGCGTAGACGGCGACGACTGCGGCGACGATCTCAGGCGCAACTTCGACCACGAGATCATCGGGGAGCGCAGCGATGTGAGGGTACGCACGAACCAGCTCTCCATCACCGCTGAGGGCACGCGCAACCCCGCCGACCGCGCGGAGCTGGAGACCCGCTCCTCCATCACCCCCATCGGCGAGGTCGTCCCCGACCCGTTCTACCACAAGGAGTACTTCTTCGACGTCAACGAAGACGAGGCCCTCGTCGACGTCACGGCCACGATCCCGGAGGACAGTGGTGCCACCCGGCTCACCTTCCGCGTCATCGACCCGCAAGGCGAAGAGATCGGTGCCATGAACGTCGACAACGGCGATACCGACGAGGAGCTGTCGATCCCGGTGGAGCTCCCTGGTGAGTACACCCTCGTGGTGGAGGGCCAGGGTCTCGAGACCACCATCCAGGACAGCTATTCCGGCGACATC
The DNA here is from genome assembly GCA_964396185.1 of uncultured Thermoplasmatales archaeon. GTDB lineage: Archaea > Thermoplasmatota > SW-10-69-26 > SW-10-69-26 > SW-10-69-26 > CAYNEI01. Next base: position 128,137 of record CAYNEI010000001.1, on the reverse strand, counting down.
ACCGTGAGCTGGACCGAGATCACGGTCCAGCGCAACGTGGACATCGAGCCCCTTGATGCGGTGGTCAAGGCGACCCTGGAGGACCCCTGGGGCCAGAAGGCCCCGGAAACGTTCCTCTCGCCGGCCCCCAAGGGCATGGCTAAGGAGCAGGGCGCGGAGGTCACCGCGAAGGTGACCGCCAGCGCGCCAGGTAGCCGTGTCGTCATCAACGTCGCGTCCAACAGCGATCGACCGTTCTGGACCGTGCGCGTGCCCACCAGCGACGGCAACCTCGAGCAGAAGGGCTCCGAGACCGGCCGCGTCGTCTTCGAGGACCTCGAGGCCGGCACCTACGTGGCCCTGGTCCTGTTCCGCCAGGCCGGCGTTCCCTTCGGCCAGCGCGTACTCCCAGTCACCTTCGAGGTCCTCGAGGCCCCCGTGGCCACCGACGACCCCAATCCCGGCGACAACGTGGTCCGTCTCACGGGCCTCACGCGGTCGCTCCCGCGCCTGGTGGTCAGCGACATCGATCCGCCGCGCACGGCCATCACGGGAGACGAGATCCCGATCCCGGTGCTCGTGGAGAACAAGGGCAACGTGCCGCTTCGCAACGTCACCGTCACCGTGGCCCTGGACCCGGCTGGCACCGAGCGGCTCGCAGACGAGCCGATCCCGCTGCTGCTGCCAGGAAAGAACGCCACCGCCAGGGTGCTCATCACGCCGCGCGATGCAGGCAGCCAGACCGTGCTGGTCACGGCCACAGCCGAGAACCCGGCTGCATCCCGCTCGTCCGAGGCCACGCTGATCGCTCAAGGCGGCGACCGCCTCCTCGTGCTCACCCAGCAGGCTATCACCGGCCAGGCCGGCGACTACGACCACTGGACGCTGACCCCCCAGCCACGCTTCGGCGACGGGCTGCGCGTGCCCAGCCAGGCCCGCGAGGACCTGCCGCTGGACGGCCAGCTCGACCTGGTGGCCTCGCCCGTCTCCGCGCTCATGCTCAACGGCACCATCGACCTGGAGACCGGGTTCGACGGTGTCGCGGTCAACTGGTCCGAGCGCTCCGAGGCCGTGGACCGCCGGGACACCACGCATCCGTTCCACACGGCTGTGAGCCCCGACCAGGTGCTTGCCTCCAGCCACGCTGGCGCCCGCGCTGGCGAGGCCGTCCCCGCCATCACCGGAGAGCACAACGAGCCCGTGCGGGCCTGGTCCACGGATCTGGCCGCCGGGGACATGCGGCCTGCCAAGCGCATCGCGCCCGACGCATGGGACGACTTCGGCGGGCTCACGCTCGATGAGCCCCCCAGCGAGGGTCGCCGGGCGTTCTGGCTCCCCACCGCACCCTACCTCTCGGCGACGGACGAGAACGATCCCGTCCACCACGAGCTCCGCCTCCCCCTCAAGACGGGCGAGTGGTGCTCCATGGCCGAGCAGGTCGAGCAGGGCGCCACCAAGATGCTTGTCGAGACCTTCGAGCGCCGCATCATGGAGGACACCTGGGATCCCTCCGTGCGCTTCTTCACCAACCAGCTCGTCGGCCCCACCGGCGATGGTGATCCCGCCAGACTCCCGGGCCGCATCATCACGGCTCTCCAGGACGAGCACCGCACCGGCTGGACGCGCGTCATCTACGAGATCGACCTCCGGCCAGCCATCGAGCAGATCCTCGACCAGCAGCGCCCGTGGACCAAGGAGACGAAGTTCGAGGGGGAAGCGCTCGGCTCCTGCCCCCTGAGCGGGGTGCACAAGTCCCTCCCGACGAACGCGCACTTGATCTTCGCGCTCGACGGCTACTCCAACCACACCAACGCCATGGACCTCGGCTGGTTCATCGGCGAGGTCAACACCAAGTTCGGCACCGACGACTCCAGCCCCGATGTCGCCATGGGCCCCTCCCGGGTCGGCGACCGCGAGGTGGGCGACAACGGTGACCGCTGCCTGGACCGCTACGACTTCGAATTCGTGAACGTGCCGCGGTACTGGGGCGTGTGCACCACCGGCCCCAACCCCAGCCGCGGCGATAGCGGCCATGTGCAGATCATCCAGTGGAGCGGCTCCAGCGCGCGCACCATCGCGCCCGCCACCGAGGCCGAGCTCGGGCAGCTCACGGATGCAGAGGAGTGGATCTCCCCGCTCATGCGGGAGCGCGAGCTCAAGGAAGACCGGTTCAAGTGGGTCAACGAGAACGACCAGGAGAAGTCCCGCGAGGACCTCATCCTGCCTGACCGCGATGGCTGCATCGCTTGGGACACCGAGACCATCGACGGTGAGGTCCAGCGCACCGGCTGCAGCGACGACGACCAGCGGCTGCCCAACCCGTTCCGCTACGTGGACACGGCCACCACCCTGGACATCCGCGCCGTGCGCGGCTGCCTCGAGACCAGCGCCAACGACGACAACCCGAACTGCAACGGCAGCGACGATCCGGCCAGCGCGGCCAACGCCACCGCCGTGCTCCGGTTCAACGCTACGGCCAACGGCAGCGGCAACCGCGTGCAAGTCGTGGGCATCCCAGTGGAGTCCACGGAGGCCTTCGGCGAGCAAGCCCCCGCGCGCGTCGACTGGGAGCCGCTCAAGCTCCTTGGTCCCGACGATGCTCGTCCTTGGAGCTTCGACTGCACCAGCCCGTTGCGCGCGGACAGCGACGAGGAGCGCGCTCCGACACCCCTGGGCGCCAACGCCAACCGCCTGGTCGGGCCCCTGCCCGGTGACGTCGCCCGGGTCGACAGCTCGACCACGAACAGGACGGTCTGCGCCGACTTGACGCCACTGGCCGGCCACATCACACGGGTGGGCCTGCGCATCTGGTCGCCGGACGATGAGGGCAGCATGCGCATCGCCACGACAGAGCTGCTCCTGGCCGCCCCCAAGGCCAAGACCTACCAGCCCACGCTGCGCGGGCTCACCGACGACACGATCCACGAGGGGGTCTTCGAGCTCGCGGAGACCGCGGTCCAGACCATGGAGCCCCGGTTCACCCACGGCGTCGACGCCGAGCTCGTAGGCTCCACGTTCTTCCGCAACCAGCGCGTGCTCGGTCCTGATGTGATCCCCGAGCTCAAGATCGACGTCAAGGAACCCGGCCGGTCCCAGGCCAACTGGGAGCTCGAGGTCGGGGTCTGCATCGAGCTTGAGAACCCCGAAGAGGACGAGCACCGCAACCCGCGCTGCCTCGAGCGCCGCTTCCACCTGGACCAAGACCCCCTGGAGCACAACCACACCTGGGACGTGGACGTGGACCCCGACGAGGGCAGCGGCTCTGCAACGATCACGGTCCCCTGGGCTGAGATCCGGGATGCCCACCCCGAGCTGCGCGATCGCGAGGACCCAGCGGTCCCCGAGGACATCGTCTCCATGCGGGTTTACGTGCGAAGCTTCCCAGAGGAGCTCACCCAGAGCGTGGGAGATTGCCCCACGGACTTAGAGGACCTGGCCGAGCACGAGCGCTTCGCCTGCCGCCAGCTCGTCGACCCCAACCCGGCCGACGACCACGTCACCCTGGACATCATCGGCCCCGCAGCGCTCCAGGCGCCCGGCTTGGCCCAGATCGAGATCACGCCCGACCGCGCGCCCGCCGGTTCGCCACGCAACGCGATCCTCACGTTCACCAACCCCACGGGCGCCCCCGTCGAGCTGGCCGGCGAGCTCATCACCCAGCGCAACAACCGCGCTGTGGGCTCGACCCCGATCCCATCCACCATCCTTCTGCCCTGGACCCCCCAGGAGCAGATCACGGTGCCCGTCGACCTCCCCCGCCAGGAGAACACGCGCATGACCGTGCTCGCCCAGGTCCAGCAGGGGATCCCGGACAACGATGAGTCGGATCTGACCGAGGCCTGGGATGACTACCGCGCCACCGAGGACCACGAGATGGACGATGTCTCCGGCCCAGCCCCCGCAGGAGGCGAGGGGGACATCGAGATGGATCCCGAGTTCGCCAAGCCCGCTCTGCCAGGCCAAGTGCCCAGCGAGGAGGGCTACCTGGTCACGGCTGACCGCGGCGAGGTGCAAGCCATGCTGCTGGCCGAGATGAGCACGGGGGATCTGCGTGACATGCTCGACCTGCACGGTGGCAAGGAGGGCCCAGTGCCTGCCCTGGTCTTCCAGCACCAGCGCAGCTTGGCCAACCACCCGATCACCTCTGGAGCGAACTACGGTTCCATGGCGGTCGTCGCCGAGGCTCGAGCCAACAACGGGGGCCACCTCGACGCGTGCACCACGGAGAGCCCGACGAGCGGCTTGTGCACCCTGGCTGGCTACAGCCCGGACCCCACGATCAAGCGTAAGGCGCATGAGAACCAGCAAGACATGGACATCTGCGATCGAGTCGACCAGGCCAACCAGCCCGGTCGCAACACGCCAGCCGAGTGGGCCCTGGAGGGCGAGCAGGCGGACATCGCCTACGGTACCCGCGGCGGCACCGGCCAGCCCAACCTCCTCTCGGCCTGGCACACCGCCGTCTACCCGCTGACCGCCGACGAGATGGCGCCCCTGTTCGCTGCAGGCGCGGCAAGCGTGGAGTTCTACCTCGTGGTCAACAACTGCAACACCGACGCCCCGTCCCGCGTGCTCGTCGACCAGCCGGGCATCCTGAGCGCCATGCCACAGGTCACGGTGGCCGAGGAGGAGATCCTGGCCGGGCCCGGCACGGAGAAGCGGTTCCGCTTCACCTTCGAGAACGCGGGTGCTGGCTCGGATGTGTTCCACGTGGTCCCCGGCACGCAAGTGCCGCGCTCCTGGGAGATGCAGATCACGGGCCCCGAGGGTGAGATCCTCTACGACTCCGAGACCGGGATCATGGAGCCCATCGAGCTGGCACAGCACACGGAGGTCGAAGGGACCTGGCGCGTGAACATCCCGGCTGGACGCTCCAGCGGGCCCACGGTCAACCTCGACATCGTCGCCTACCCCCTCCAAGCCCCAGGCGCGGTCTCTGGCACAGGCACCAACGCCTACCTCACCGCGCTGGACAACAACGTGGAAGCCTCTGTGGGAAAGAGCGGGGAGGCGCTTCTGCGCGGGCTTGGCGGCATGCAGTCGGCTGGCCGAACGGAGATCTCCACCGACGCTGAGCCCCGGCCCGACATCTCGGTGGTGCCCGAGGACATCAGCGTCCAGAACCTCGAGGTCGGGCGCGAGGCCGCGTTCTCGGTCACCGTCGAGAACAAGGGCGAGCGCCAAGCCAAGGGCGTGGCCGTCCAAGCCAGCGTCTCCGGGCCCAGCGGGTTCCGCGTGCTCGAGAGCCTCACCGGCGAGAAGGAGACCACGGTGAGCATCCCGCCAGGCGGACAGGTCAAGGCTCTCTTCAAGTGGAACCCCCTCGAGCCCGGCGAGCACAGGTTGCGCATCGTGGCCGACCCCGACGAGGGTGATGTGGCCGTCTTGGCCACGCCTGAGCTCCGGGCCTTCCAGGGCCTGGTCTACGAGGAGGCCGAGTGCCTGCCGGGCGTGGGCTGCAACAACGTTGCAGACAAGATCATCGACGTGACCCCGCTCCAGCGGCCTGACTTGGCCGTGGAGCTGCGCGGCATCCCCGAGGCCGTCACGGCCGGGGAGCGCGTGCCCATCCAGATCGTCATCGAGAACAAGGGTGGCGTGCCGGCGACGAGCGCCGAGCTCACCCTCACCGAGAACGGGCTGCTCCCGATCCTCGAGGACCTCACGGTGGAACTGCCGGACATCGACCCTGGCCAACAGCACGTCATCGAGGCCGACTGGATCCCGGTCACCGCCGGCGAGATCGTGGTCATCGCCTCGGTTCAGGCCCCCAACGAGTTCAAGGCCATCCGCGTCGACGGGACCTCGGCAGCCCGCGACAACACGTTCACCCAGGAGGTCGAGGTGCGTAAGGCGGGCCTCAAGGTCTCCCTGGAGAAGGGCGTCACGATCAAGCCGGGTCAGCCGACCCTGGTGCAGGCCACGGTCTCCAACGACGGGACCGTGCCCGCCCAGATCGGCGTGGAGCCCGTGGTCGGTGACTCCTTCGCCATGGCTGCCGTGCTCGACCAGCCGCTCACCGTCGAGGCTGGCAGCGAGGAGAGCGTCACCGTGCTGCTCTTCGCTTCCGAGGGCAGCTCCCCTGGCGAGCGCACCGCGCGCCTGCCCACCCAACCCAAGGCCCAGGCCATCACCTTCGAGGTGGCCCGCGACGCCCAGGCCAGCTTCGAGCTCTCCACCACCCGGATCAAGCCCGGCACCACGCCCATCCAGGTGAGCGTCGAGAACACCGGCAACGTGCCCCTGCGCGGGACGCTGGTCGCCCAAGGCGACAACATCACGGGGGCCGCCGAGGTGGAGCTTCCGACGGCCACCAACGCCACCCTCACGCTCCCGCTCACGGTCAAGCAGGGTGCCCTGCCTGGCTCCCAGGATGTCGCGTTGCGCCTTGAGAGCGAGGACCTCGTGACGAACGAGACCGTGCGGTTCACGGTGCAGCGCGCCCCGGCCTTCGCCATGGACGACACCGAGCCACGGCGCGGGATCAACGGGACCCTGGCCCTGTCCACGAACCTGTCCAACATCGGGAACGCGCCGGCCGCCGGTCACCTGACCATCCAGGGTGCCGCCGTGCTCTCGTCGAGCCCCGTGGTCTCGCTCCAACCCGGCCAAGAGACCACCGTGCGCTACGACTGGAGCCCGGAGCTTGGAACCCCGGGCCAGCTCGTGCTCGAGGACCTGGCCGGCACGCGCCTCTACGAGGCCGAGCTCCCCAGTGGCCCGGACCCCACGGACGTGCACGTTGCGTCCATCAACCTGAGACCCAGCGTCAACCTCGAGCAAGGCATGACGGTGACCATCGTGGCCAACGCCGAGAACATGGGCAGCCAACCCCTGAACAACACGCCGCTCGGGTTCCTGGTGGACGGAGAGCTCGTGGGCACCCAGGAGATCGGCCTGCTTGAGCCCGGGGAGACCCAGCTCGTCAGCCACGACGTCGTGCTGCCCCGCTCGGGCACGCTTAGCCTGGGCGCGGTGAACCTGGAGGCCTTCCAATCCAACGACGTGGCCGGCCAGATCGAGAGCGTCGAGGTGGCCGGCTCCCGGTTCGGCTCCGAGACGGTGTCCACCGTGCCGGGCCCCTCCATGCTGTTCCTTCTGGCAGCGGCTTCCCTCGTGGCGCTGGCTGCCAAGGGGGTGCGCCGCGAGTGACCAGGGCCCCGCGCAGGCGCACCGGCGCCCAAGCGCTTCCCACCTTCGTCGTGGTGCTGCTGGCCCTTCTCCTGCTCCCGGTCCCCATCACCGCGCAAGGGGATGCAGACGAGACCGGGGACGACGGGGAGACCACCTCCGGGACAACGATCGCGCCTGCCCCCGAGGACTGGGCGCCCTGGTACGACGAGACCCTCAAGGTCCGCGTCCCGCTGAGCCTCTCGCTCACCGGCGCCTACCCGAGCACATGGTCCGGCGAGCGCGTGGTGGCCCACGCGCTCGACGTCACCGAGGTGCTCCAGCGCGGCAACTGGCCCCTGGACGCCGTCACCGATCAACCGCTGCGGTTCACCGTTGACATGGACAGCATCCGCGTCGTGCCGGCCGACGGGGAAGCCGAACCCTTGAGCCACCTGGCCTGGGATGGCGCCCCGTTCGAGCCGCCGGGCACCGTGGAGGCCGGCCACGACGTGGTCACCGTCGCCTTCGCCGCCGAGCGCGGCGTGGACGACTACTTCATCTACTTCGACCGCGAGGAGGACGGCACCGACGACCCCCTGCCCCGCGATCCCGTGCGCGAGCACCAGATCCTGCAAGCGCTGGCCGGCCCAGGCGCGGGCCACCGCAACATCGGCATCGCGCAAGGCGCGGTGCGCCTGGCCATCGGCAGCGGCTACACCGGCAGCGTCGAGGCCCAGCAGCTCACCCCCGAGGGATGGGCGCCCATCGCGTGCACCAGCGGAAGCGTAAGCCCGTCCCAGTGGGTCACCTGCAGCCTCAACACAGGCGAGCAGGCTCAGCCCGTGCGCGTGGAGGCCTCCACGCCTGTGGCCGTCTACGCGTGGCCTGGTCCTGCGTACGCGAGCTCCGGTGGCGAGCCAGACAAGCGCAAGGTCATCCCCCTCTCCGGGATCCACGGCCACTCCGCCGATCGCACCCTGCTCGCACCCGCCCCGACCGGGTCCACGTCGATCTACGTCGTCGCCCTGGAACCCTGCCCCGGCGGCTGCAGCGTCACCCCCACCCCCGGTGGGGCGCCCAGCGCGCTCAGCGTGGGCATCCCGCGCGAGATCCCGCTCTCCCAACCGGCCCTGCTCGAGGCCAACGGGCCGATCATCGGCTGGCTGCAGGGCAGCGGTCGCGGCCCGGCCAACCTGCCCGTGGGCATCACGCCCAACGCTACGTTCGCCGGCATGACCAGCCCCGAGGTGATGGATCGCTTCGAGCCGCGGCTGTCGGCCACCGGAGACGACGGGGCCCGCATCCTGCTCACTGACGAGGATGGCTCGGTCTCCGCCGAGCGCAGGTTCGCCCAAGGCCAGCCCGTCAACCCGGCCCACGACCTCACCGCCACGACCTGGACCCAGGTCGCCGACTTCCAGGGCCGCGGCTTCATGCTGCAAGCCGAGAACACGCTCTACTGGCCGCAACTGCTCGAAGCCGACGTGCAAGGATCCACGGATGTCCCGGACCAAGTCTCTGGCATCACCCAGCTCGGCCCCACACCCGTGGGGGCCACCGGCTGGATCGGCGAGGACCCCAGCCCCCATAGCAGGTCCGAAGCATCCAGAGAATCCGTGCGCCTGATCAGCCTCCCGTTCCAAGGCGAGGACAGCTTGCGCATCGCGCTCTCCACCCAGGAGCAGGCCGGCATCATCGTCGAGGATGGCAAGGGCGGCTCGGCCTCGCCGCTGGCCACCGAGGCCCTGCGCTACAGCGAGGACGGCAACAGCAAGGAGAGCGGCACGATCGACATCGACGGCGCCCTGGCCGAGGTGTTCGCTGCGGGCACCACCGGTCCCCTGGCCGCGTTCGCCATCTACGGGGACCTGGACGACTCCAAGCCCGGCAACGTGCGCGATGCGGTCAGCGGGCTCTTCGCCGGCCAGCTCGAGGGCGTGCCCGCCGAGGAGGGCGCCCCGGACATCCTGGGTGCGCTCTTCCAGCTCGCCATCGAGCCCCCGGACGTCTTCGCTCGACCCGGCGAGACCGTCACGCTCTCGCTCATGGGCACCGGGTTCATCCAGCGCGTGGACGGCAGCCGCGCCGAGCTCTCCCTCTCCTTCTCCACCAACACCAGCGGCGGGCCCCCGGGCCTCCCGCCGGATCTCCTGCTGGCCAGCTCTTCAGCCACGCTGGATCCCAGCGAGCTGACCAAGGTCACGGATCTTCAGGTCAAGCTGCCTGCCCAGTACCCGCCGGATGCCCTGCCCACCACGTACGCCGTGGCGGTCACCGGCGACCCTGAAGGGGTCGAGGGTGATGATGTGACCACGCGCTCCACGCTCACCGTGCGTGTCAAGCGCGACGTCAGCCTCACCTTCGAGGACGGCACCCACGAGACCGCGCTGGAGACCGAGGACGGCCGCGCCACGACACCGCTGATCCTGCGAAACCTGGGCACCGGCCCGCAAGCCGTCACGCTCACCATCAGCATGCCGCCCGTGCAGGGCTGGAGCGTCGAGGTGACCGAGCGCGGAGCCCCCGTCTCCTCGCTGACCCTGCCACCCGGTGGGCAAGCCCGCCTGGAGCTGGCCATCGATGCGCCTGAGGGCACCGCGGTCGTGCTCCCGGTCACGGTGAGCGCGCAGGGCACCCAGGACGCTTCGGTCTCCGATAGCGTCACCGCGCAAGTCGTCCACAACGTGGAGCTCGACGTGGACGCCAGGATCCTGCCGGATCTCGTCTCGCTGCCGCGGGGGGCCACCGCCACGGCCAACCTCGTGCTCGCGAACCGCGGCAGCCCGGTCAACGTGCGCATCTCGCCGCTCGAGACCGAGGGCCTGCAGCTCGAGGCCGCTCGATCCAGCGTGAACCTGGGCGAGGAGGGCACTGGCGTCGAGAACGCCACGATCCCCATCAACCTCACCGTGGCTCCAGACGCGCCCCTGGGCGCGGTGCTCGTGGGCACGGTGGAGGCCCTCTACGGGCGCGGCCAGGACCTGGAGCCCACGCGCCAGCTCCTGAGCCTGCGCGCTCGCGTCGTGCCCGTCCACGACCTCAGCGTCGTCGACCGCATCGACGCGCTGCCTGGGCTTGAGCAACCGGTCCGCGTGGACGTGCTCAACGAGGGCGACGTCGACGAGCGCCTGGAGCTCACCGTTCTCCGAGCGCCCTTGAACTGGCAGGTCGACCTGCCAGACGTGCTCGAGGCCCCGCAGAACACGACCACGCCCTTGCGCTTCAACCTCACCCTGCCGCCTGGCATCCCGGCCGGCTCAGAGTCCATCCGGCTCTTGGCCGACCCGGCCAGCGCTGGCGAGGACCTGACCATCACGATCCCCGTGCGAGTGCTCGACGGGCCCGCCTTCCAGTTCGAGCTGCCCGACCAGCTCGAGATGGGCCTCGGCGAGCGCCGCACCCTGGAGATCGATGTGGAGAACCGCGGCAACGCGGCCGGGGAAGCCGGCCTCGCCCTCGACGGTCCAGGCGTGGAGAGCACGGCTATCCCCGAAGCGATCACGCTTGGCCCCGGTGACACGGACACCATCTCGTTGCGCCTGGCGGCCACCGAGCTGGGCAACCACACGCTCGTGGGCACCATCGACCCGAGCCCGGCCCACGAGCTCACCGTGCGCGTCGGCCAAGTGGCCTTCGAGCTCGACGTCGTTTCCACGGACCCCGCACCCCCCCGTCCAGGGGAACCATTCAAGGCGTTGGTGTCGGTGACCAACACCGGGGACGCGCCCGCGCGCGACGTCTCCCTGGTCCTCACCAGCGACGAGGGCCCCCTCGTCAACGAGACGATCGGGATGCTCGCCCCAGGGCGAAGCGCCACGATCACCCTAGCCACGCAATCCCTGCCCACCCTCGACGGGCTCCAGGTCCTCGTGGACCCGGAAGGCCGATACGAGAACGCAGGAGCCACCACCACGGGCCTGCCCGGCGCCGGCGCAGACGCGCCCCTGCCGTGGAGCCTGAGCTTGGTGGCCCTGCTGGCCGCGTGGGGAGTGCTCTGGCGTCGGAGGAATCTGTAGATGGGTCTCGAAAGGTACTGGAAAGTGCTCACCCGGGGCGAGCGCCTCGTCATGGTCACCACGCTCGTGCTGCTCGGAGCTCTGCTCATCACGGGCGCCGTGCTGCTCGCAGGCACGCCGTTCTCGGAAGCCCAACGCACCCCGAGCGGGGGCCAGGTCGCCGACACCGACGGCGACGGGCTCAGCGACGACCACGAGGACCTGCGCTTCGGCACCAACCCCCAGAGCGCGGACACCGACGGCGACGAGATGCCCGACGGCTGGGAGGCCGAGAACAGCCGGGTCAACCCGCTCACCAGCCTGATCAGCCCGGACCCCACGCGCGCCGATGCGTCCGCCGACCCGGACCGCGACGGGCTCCCGCACATGGCCGAGTTCACCAACGGCACGGACCCCTGGGACCCGGACACCGACGGCGACGGCCTGCAAGACGGCTGGGAGATCGACAGCGGCCATGACCCCCTGGACGCCTCGTCGGCCACCCTGGATCTGGACGGCGATGGCCTGTTGGCCGAGGACGAGCACGAGCTGGGCACCTTGGACAACCAGGTGGACAGCGACGACGACGGCCTCACGGACGTCGAGGAGCTCGACGGCCAGGCCACCATCGCGGGCCAACGCTACACCTTCGAGGCCACGGACCCAGCCCGCACGAGCACAGGCGGCTCCGGGCTGCCAGACGGGTTCGCCGTCGTCTTCGATCTCGACCCCCACGATGCCAACGTCGGCCGCCAGGACATGGACGGCGACGGGCTCAGCTCGGCCCTGGAGGCCCAGTACAGCATCGATCGCGCCGGCTCCGCCCGCGACGCGCTTTCCGGTGGCCTGGACCCCACCCAGCGCGACACCGACGGTGACGGGCTCCCGGACGGCTGGGAGGTCACCCACGACCTGGACCCACTGGACCCCGCCGACGGGGCTGGGGACCCGGACCAGGATGGCCTGGGCAACGGGGACGAGCTCTTCTGGGGCACAGATCCCCTCAACGCCGACACCGACGGTGACGGGCTCCCGGACGGCGACGAGGTGAACGGTTGGGCGATCCAGCTCAACGGCCGCGAGATCCGCGTCAGCTCCAACCCCTTGCTCGTCGACTCGGACAACGACGGGCTCACGGACCTCGAGGAGTTCGAGGGCACGACCGAGCAGGAAGGCGAGACCCTCACGTTCCCCCGCACCCACCCGCTCTTACCCGACAGCGACGGCGATCGGCTCCAGGACGGCTTCGAGATCCGCACCGATTTCCTGGGCATGCGGCTCAACGCCACCGCCGCAGATAGCGACGGCGATGGCCTCAAGGACGCAGAGGAGCTCGAGTACTGGGAGAACCGCCAGGTCGAGGCCGAGAGCACCTTCCCCGAGCACCTGGAAGCCCCAGCACCCGCTGAGTGCACCGACGAGGCTAGCGCTGCGATCCAGGCCCGCGACCCCGCGCTCTTCGGTCCCGCCGGGGACCCGGACGGCGACTGTCTGCCCAACATCCTGGACCCGGACAGCGACCGCAACGGCAACGAGACCCTGCCCGTGAGCGTGCAGAGCAACCTCCTGCTCGACGGCGAGGAGATCGACCCCAAGGAGGAGCAAGGCGAGCTGCGCGAGCTCACCCCCTCCGATCCGGCCATCGCGGACACCGACGGAGATGGCCTCCCGGACGAGTGGGAGCTCGCCAACCCCTTCACCGGGTTCGATGCCTCTGGCCGACCGGTCTGGCTGCTCGACCCCCGCAACGCGGACAGCGACGGCGACGGCGTGCCCGACGGGGACGACGACTACGAGGGCAAGTTCGACCAGGTGGAGGGCTTGCAGGCGTGCTGGAGCCGCGTGCTCCCCGACGGGGACCCGAACGAGGACGCTGTCGGGGACTCACGGCCCTGGGCCAACCGGGCCTACACCAACGCCGACGAGATGACCGCCAACACGGACCCTTTCCGCTGCGACACCGACCGCGACGGGCTCATCGACGGGTGGGAGGCCGCCAACCGCCAGCACGCCTCCATCGACCCCTTGACCCCGCTCTCGGAACCCTGGGCGGGCACCTACGTCCAGACCGTGTGCTACCCCGGCACCAACAGCGACGCCCAGCTCCCAGTGGAATCCGATCTCGTGGCCAACGACGTCGAGGACATCGTGTCCATCCTGGAGAGCATGGACGACGCGCCGGCCACCGGCGAGCAGGCCAGCCAACCCGAGGCCAACAACGTCTGGCTTGTGCGCACCGGCGGGTGCAACTGGAACGAAGCAACCCAGATGGCCGAGCCCGGCACGCGCTGCCCGTTCTGCTCCATCGCCGGCATCACCTTCAACCTCTACTGGGCCCAAGCCGCCCAGAGTGACCCCGGCGTGAACCCCAGCACCGCTGGCCCCGTCGACTCTGACGGGGACGGCGCCGGGGACGCCTGGGAGGCCTTGTGGCTGGCCATCGGCCAGAACACCACGGACACGCGTAACCTGGTGGACCCAGGCAGCGACCAAGGCGACCCGGACACCGACGAGCTCGACATGGGCGACGAGTTCCGGCTCGGCGCTAGCCCCCTGGTGCGCGACACCGACGGCGACGGCGAGATCGACGGCAGCGACCAGGACCCGCTCTCCCCCGAGACCAACGCCGTGCGCATCCGTGATGCCGACGGCGACCATCTGCTCGACGGCGCCTGCGACGGCGGCGTGTTCACGCCCGGCAACGATGCCGACCGCCTGGCCACCGCTCGACAACGAGCGATCCTCGAGCCATCCACGGGCACGTTCCTGTGCGAGCCCAGCGCGGACCCCAACGGCGAGACCACGGACGCCGATGGGGACGGCATCCCAGACGCCTGGGAGATGCTGCACAGCTACCGCGAATCCCCCTCCAACCCGAACCTCGCCGTCTTCTCCGCCAGCGCGGACTTCGAGGCCGACGGCGTGCGCGACAGCGCCGAGTACGCGCTTGGCATGCCGTCCACGTGGCCCAGCGACCAGGTCTGGTGGTTCGGCTCGGACCCCCGCACGGCCAGTGGCCTGGACGCCGACGGCGACGGGCTCTCCGAAGCGCTCGGCTTGGACCCTGACCCGTACGCGCATCTGCCCAGCCAACCCACACCGGCCAACGCCTGGGATCTCGCGTGCAACGAGCTGGGCATCACCTGCCCGCCGGCCACGCCGCTCGAGTGGACCGGGCAAGCCGGTCAGAGCGCGTTCAACGTGGAGCTCAACCAAGCCGGGAAAGCCGCGGACCCAAGCGACATCGTCTGGAAGGGCGATGCGATCCTGCTCGACATCGAGGTCACGCACAACGGGGACCCCGCCAGCAACGTGCCCGTGGCCATCGTGGCCATGACCAGCTCGGAATCCAGCCGCCTGGTCAACGACGGCGAGCTCAGCCTGCTCAGCGACCAGGCCCGGGTGGCCTGCATCCTCATCACCGACAGCCAGGGCCGCATCCAGACCACAGGCTGCGATCTCGACAGCACGTCCACCTCCACCAACCTGGCCGGCACGGGCCGCACCTGGTTCGGCAGCGCGCAACCCAACTGGGACCGCTCGCTCACCCCGCTCAACCCGTTGGCCTCCAGTCAGGCCGCGCCCGAGAACAACCCGGCCATCGTGGCCTGGGCCATGGGCGACGGCGAGGACGTGGGCGCGGTGGACCGACGCCAGGTCTTCGTCAAAGCCAACACGACCATCGAGCTCGACACCCCACCCAGCGCTGGCAGCGCAGGCGAGAGCGTCGAGTTCACCGGCACCGTGCTCGACGCAGCCACGGACCCGGTCACGCAAGGCAGCCTCGAGGTCCAAGGCCCCGAGGGCACGGAGACCTACCGACTCGGTGACCAGGGCACGTTCACCGCGCCCGTGGCGCTCCCGGACGTGGACCGAGCCACGCCGGTGACGATCCAGTTCAGCTACACGGCGCCTGCCGGCGAGCGGGGCAAGCTCATCAGCAGCGAGCTGGCCCACGACCTCAACGTGCTCCCAGTCCCAGGGCTCGAGTTCATCGACAAACCCGCCAGCCTCACCGCCGGCGAGCGCGTCAAGATCACCGTGGAAGCCACGGACACCCAAGGCAACGGCATCCAGGGACCCCTGCAGGTCAGCCTGGCCGGCCACACCGTCAACCGCACCACGGACCTGGACGGCCGCGCGACGGTTTCGCTGGATGTCCCGCGCGACATCCAGCCAGGCCCCAAGGACCTGGTCGCCCAGTTCCTGGGCACCAACGATTTCGGTCCCGCCACCGAAGCCAGCGAGATCACCGTGCGCCAACGCCTCCTCGTCGACATCTCCAACCCCGAGCTCATCCTGGGCCGCCCCAGCACCTTCACCATCAACGTCGAGGACCTGGGTGGTGCCACCCCAGACGAGGACCTGGACGTCACCATCCGCCTGGGAGGCCTGGCGGATGCCACCACCATGGAAGGCAGAAGCGGGGTCACCGGCATCTCGCTCCCCGTGTCGGGAGCTATCGGGCCAGCCACTGTGGAGGTCTCGGTCTTCGGCAGCCAACGCTACGAGCCCACCAACACGACCGCGCCTGTCACCATCCACTCCGAGACGATCCTCTCGGCCCAACCCACTCGCGTGCCCCGCGGCACCCCCACCGAGCTCGACCTCACCCTGGTCGACGCCATGGACCGACCCGTGCCCGAGGCCCGCGTGGCCCTCCAGGCACCGGGCTTCCAAACCACCGCGGAGATCGCACAGGGCCAAGCCAGGCTCCCCATCGAGCTCCCCGCCGACCAACCCGCCGGACCCCTCACGGTCACCTACGAGACCGCCGGGCCCGGGATCCTCTCCTCCAAGGGCAACCTGAACCTCATCGTGCAAGCCGCCTCGAACCTCACCGCCCAGGCCACCGTTGAGCCGGCAGCCGGTGTGGTCAACATGGAGATGAGCCTGGTCGACGACCAAGGCGAACCCATCCCGAACCAACCCATCGAGGTCAACTGGCCCCTGGGCGAGGCCCGCACCGTGCGCACCGACGGAGAGGGCTCGGCCAGCCTCACGCTCGAGGTCCCCGAGGACACCCAACCCGGCGAGCATGCCATCCAAGCCCGCTTCGACGGCACCCGTGAGCACACCCCCGCCGAGGCCTTCGTCACCGTCCAGATCAGAAGCCCCACCCAGATCGAGACCTCCGGCGAGCTCGTGTGGGTGCGCGGCCAAAGCCTCTCCATCCAAGGCCGCGTCACCAGTCACGACACCGGCCAGCCGGTCAACCTGCCCATCCAAGTGCTGGCCAACGACGAGGTGCTGGCCACCACCCGGGCACGCGGCAGCTTCGATGTCAACATCCCCAGCGATGCCATCGCGTCGCTGGCAACCTCCAGCCAACGCTTCGCGCTCACCGTGGCCACGCCAGGCGACGACGCCTGGGCCCCCAGCGAGACCACCGTGCTCGTGGCCCCCCTGGTCCCCGTCGAGCTCAGCGTCGGGATCGAGCGCGGCGGCCAGGGCGTGACCCTCACCCTGGAAGCCAGCACGCCTGACGGGCCGCTGCAGAACGCGGTGGTCGCCGTGGCCAGCCTGGACGGGCCCGCCATCACGAAGGAGACCGACGACCAGGGCCGCGCTGTCATCCAGTTCCAGGGCGAGCCCAGCCAGCTCGTGGCCCGCTACCGGGGCGATGCAAGCCATGCGCCTGCAGAGGCCACGGTCAACCTCGCCGAGACCGCCGCCCAGCCGCCTGGCGGGTTGACCTGGGTCATCCTCACCGCCGCGGTCCTCCTCATCGCTGTAGACGCCTGGATCCTCCACCGCGTGATCCAGCGCCTGCGCGTCGGCCGCCAGATCGAAGAGGTCCTCGAGGACCTGGAACGCCAGCTCATGCTCGGAGATGAGCTCCAGGCAGCCATCTACCGCGCGTACCTGCGCATGCGGGCCATCGCTGAGGTGCTCGGCGAGCCCGAGCAGGAGACGGACACCGTGCGCGAGTTCGGCCACCGGTTCGTCGACAGCCTCGATCTCGACGACGAAGCCGTCATGGGCCTCATCGAGCTCTTCGAGCGCGCCTGGTACAACCAGGTCACCCCTGACATGCGCGGGCAGGCCATCACCGAGCTCCAGCGCATCCAGACCCACCTGCGCGACCGGGGGTTGGTGGCATGAACCGGCAACGCGCGCTCGTCGGCGGCGGGGCTGGCCTCGCTGCCATCATCGCGCTCCTGCTCGTGCTGCCATCGCTCCAGCTCCTGGACGCACCGCTTTCGGCCTACGGGAGCGACGACGACGACGCCAGCCTGCTCGTCAACGCCCTGCGCGCCCAGGGCTTCGACGTCTCCAGCCTGCTCATCGGTCCCAGCGCGCTCGAGAACGTCGACACCGACCAGGCCGACCCGGTCTACCTGGCTGTCGGCGTGGACCGCGGTTACACCGAGTCCGAGCTCGACACGCTCTTCGACTACGTCGAACGCGGCGGCACCGCCATCGTGCTCGACGACACAGGCGCCAGCAAGAGCCTGCTCGACCGCCTCGGCGTGCGCACGCTTGGCACCGTGTTCGCCACACAATCCGAGAACGGCACCCAGAGCGGGGACGAGGTCAACCCCAGCGTGGTGCGTGTGGACATCGCGGGCACCTTCGTGAACCTCTGGGAGCCCGTAGCACTCGACACCGAGGGCTCTGAGGTGACCACCGCCGGCGAGACGAGCCAACTGGCCGCCTGGGATGCCGACGACAACGACCGCATCGACGCCTCTGACCCCACGTGCACGCCCGCCTGCACTGTGGCCATCGAGCACCGCGCCGGCACCGGCCGGCTGATCTTCGTGGCGGACGCAACGTTCGCAACGAACGCCTACAGCAACCGCGCCGGGGCCCCACAGCTCGTGGAAGCCATCGCAGCCCAGCAAAGCACGGGCCAGCGCGCCCAGATCATCGTAGACGAATCCCGCCACGTGCTCGGCCCTGCCGAGGTGGGCCTCACGCTCTTCCGCACCCTTCACCTCCCCGCCAGCTTAGACATCCTCCCCTGGGGGGTCGTGGGCCTGCTGGCCATCATGGGGATCGCGGCGCGCCGAGGCCGCGACAGCGAGGACTGGGCCGACCACGACGACGGCTTGGATGCACCCTGGCGCGCCCCCGATGCGGCAGACCAACCGCTGCTGGACCTCACGGAGCTCGAGGATGAGGATCTCGAGGAGGCACGCCCATGATCACCAAGCGAGGCATCACCGTCATCGCCTTCTCGGCCGCTGCGCTCGTGGCGGCCGCCGCGCTCAACCACCTCGTGCTCGCCCTGCTCGGTGCTACAGGCCTTGCGGTGGCCCTGGCCGCCCAGATCAGCGCGCGCCAGATCCGCGTCGAGGCCACGCGCAGTGCGGCCAACGAGCGCATCCCCGAGGGCAGCGGCACCGAGCTCACCTACGAGGTGGCCTCCACAGGCGGGTTCCAGCGCGTGGACGTCCACCAACCGCTCCCCCAGGGCATCGTGCTCCACGGCCAAGCCCGCGTCCAGGGCGTGCTGGGCAAAGGCGAGACCCTGTCCGCTGAGTTCGAGCTCGAGACCCCCGTGCGCGGCTCCTACACGCTTGCACCCCTGGAGGTGCGGGCCAGCGACCCCTTCCGCCTGGTCGAACGCGTGCTCGACATCCAGGCCGAGAGCCTCACGCTCACCGTGCTCCCCTCCGAGCCCCGGCCCCGGGACGCCGTGGGCCGGCCCAAGCACAGCTACCCCCGGCCCGGCAAGTTCTCCAGCACGAAACCCGGGTCCGGCAGCGAGTTCTACAGCATCCGGGAGTACCTGCCCATGGACCCCCTGCGCCTGGTCAACTGGAAGGCCTCGGCCGCCACAGGCGATCTCATGGTCAACCAGTACCAGGACGAGCGATCCACGCAAGCCCTGGCCGTCATCGACCACCGCCTCTGGACCGCCATGGGCCCCTTCCAGGACGCGCCCATCCACGAGGTGGCCCGCTCCGGGGCTCTGAGCTACCGGCTGGCCAGCGAGGGCGGCGACTCCTTCACAGCACTGTTCCTGGGCCAAGAGCCCAGGGCGCTCAAAAGCGACGGATCCTCGGCCTTCAAGGCCCGCTACTTCCAGCAGTTGGCCGAGATGGAGCCTGAGGGCACCTTCCCGCTGGAGCCGGCCATCCGGGACAACATGCACCGGCTCCACGAGGGCGCCAAGGTGCTCGTGTGCTCACCGTTCATGCACCCAGGCGATCTCGACGGCGTGATCCTCTTGCTCGCGCATAACTGCGCGGTCACAGCCCTCGTGCCCAACGTGCCCGAGCCCACCAACGAGCTCGAACAAGAGCTCTACGAGAACCACGAGGAGAACGTGAAAGCTCTGCGTGGCTTCCAGGTCACCCTGGTGGAGCTCCCGTTGGGCGTGGTCAGCCACGCCCACGGTGCGGGGGTGAAGATCTGAACCGAACCACCACGCTGGCCATCGGCGTGCTCGGCGCCCTGCTCGTGGGCGCTGGCACCCTGCTTACCGCATCACCGGACCCCTTGTTCGGCCAAGCCAGCACCACGCTTCTCCCCGCAGCCGCCAGCGTGCTCGGCCTCATCGCCGTGGTCTGGGGCCGCGAATGGCTCGCCCTTGTGGCCCTGGCAACGGGCCTGGCCGCCACGATCCCCCCGCCGCTGCCCATGGACTGGATCCCGGCTGTGCTTGCCGCTCTCGGCGCGGTGCTCCTCTTCGAGGGCGCCAGAGCCCGCCGCGAGGCCACGCCACCCCCACCGCTTAAGGCCTTCCTGCTCCCAGCTCTCTTGCTCCTGGCCAGCTTGCTGGTCGCCCTGGCAGCGCTCACCACCCAGAGCGGGCGCGAGAGCCTGGACCTAGCCCAAGGCCTTGGCGTGGCGGTGAGCGCGCCCTTCCTGCTCTTGGCCGCCTGGGGCATCCTCACGCTCATCCACCAACGCCGCTCCACCCCCACCAGTGCCATCACGGTCACGGTGCTGGCCGTGTTGGTCGCCCTGGCGCTGGTGCCCCTGACACCCCCGGCCGAGGCCCAGCCCGGCCAACAGCAGGGCGAGCGGACCACGGTCATGAGCATCGAGCGCGTCGTGGTCGTGGACGACACCGGGGCTGGAGGACGCGAGATCGACGGGTTCTCCTACGAGATCCGGGAGGACCAAATCGCCTTCCTGAAACCGTTCTTCCTCCCGAGCTACACCAACGCGACGTTCTCGCAGGCGACCCTCCAATTGAAGGGGTTCACGTTCTCCGATACGTTCACCAAGCAGTGCGACCGGGAGTTCACGCTGCGCGCCAGCCGCGTGCTCCAACCGTGGGGCACCACCACCACGTGGGAGACCCTGCCGAACACCACGGACCCACACACGACCACGTACACGCGCGAGGACTGCGCCTCGAACATCCCGCTCAACTTCGACGTTACCGAGCACTACCGGGATTGGGGAGACGGGGCGCCCTGGCAGGGCTGGCTCGTCGAGCTCGTCAGCGTGGACGGCACCCCGGTGAGCAGCACCCGCGGGGAGCCGACGCTTCAGGTCGAGCGCGGCGAATCGTTCTCGATCACCACCTGGAACCCCAACGCGCCGCGCATCCGGCACGTGGACACGGACCCCGGCACCGTCGAGGGAACGCTCTTCGGGCCCGTGGGCGGCAACGTCACCCTGGACGTCAACATCACCGACCGGCGCGGTGGCATGCGCTCCGTGGTCGTCTCCCAGGAGGACACCGAGCTGGCTCGCGCCAGCCTCACCGACGCCTTCAACGGCACCCGCGATGTCCAACTCACCCTCCCCATCGAGGCCTCGACCCCCACGGGGCCGCTGGATCTCTTCGTGGTGGACTGGGATGGCAACAATGCGACGCTGGACGGCTTCGTGGAGCTTGAGCTCGACCCCGAGCCCCCGTCGATCCAGGTGATCGACGCGCCTCCCGAGGAGGCCGACGAGGACCAGGTCATCCACACCCGTCTCAACATCACCGATGACGGGTGCCAGCGCGTCGAGGCTTGTATCACCTGGAACGTGACCACCGGTGACGGGGTCGTGCTGGCCTCGAACACCACGGAGCAGAACGTCTCCATCCCCCTGCCCACGGATCGCCCCGGCCGCCACGAGGTCCACATCGTGGCCGAGGACGTGGCCGGTGCGATCTCGCGCGAGCTGCTCGTCTACAACATCCGGGAGCCCCGAGCCCCGGTGCTCGAGGACCTGGAGATCAACGGGTTCAGGGGTGCTCCCATCCAGGAAGCTGGCCTGCCGGTCCACGTGGACCTCTCGGCCACCGACGAGACGCCACCGTTGACCGTGCGCGTGCTCGATGGGGAGATGGAGCTGGCCGCTCACGAGAGCCTGGAAGCGGCGTTCAACCTCACCGTGCCCGGCCTGGAAGCCGGCAACCACACGTTGACCGTCGAGGTCACCGACCACTGGGGCAACCAAGCCACCGAGACCGCCAACCTCACGGTCGAGCGCGCCCAAGAGCCACGCATCCGCCTGCCCGGTGCCAGCGTCGTGGGCTCCACCGCCCAGCTCACCATCACGGTGGAGGACCGCAGCGTGCGCCCCAGCAACGTCACGATCACGGCCACCCAGGACGGACAGCGCCTGGCCGATCTGCGCGAGCGCGTCACGCTGCTAGAGCGCGGCCTGCACATCAGCGTGGACCTGCCGTCGCTGCTCCACGGCGAGCAAGCCACGCTCTCGGTCACCGCGGTGGATGATCTCGGCCAAGGAGCCAGCGCCTCCCAAGAGCTCACCGCGGATCTGCGCGGGCCCCGCATCGAGATCACCTCCGACCAGGGCGTGCGCAACGCCACAGCTATCCTGGCCCGCTCCACAGCGAATCTCACCTTCACCGCCACCGACGATGTCAGCGAGGTCACGGCGTTCGACCTCGTGCTCCCCCGACGCCTCTCCCTGGATCCCGTCGGAGAGACCCTGCCGGCCAGGGAGCTCGGCAGCGGCCCCGTGCACGCCCAGGCCACCGATGGTGTGGGCAACCAGGCCAACCGCACGCTTGAGCTCGTGCTCGACGACGAGGCCCCGGAGCTCCTGCTGGACATCCAGGGCCACGAGGTGCTCGTCACCGCCAGAGAAGAGCTCAGCGGCCTCGACACCCTCACCTTCTCCGTGGATGGCACCACACTGCCCGTCCCCCTGGCCTCCAGCACCCACCGCGTGGCCCTGGACAACGTCGTGCGCGGGGACCGGATCGTGGCCTCGCTCACCGCCCAAGACCGCGTGGGCAACGAGGCCGCCCTCACGGAGCGTCTGACCGTGCAGGACGCCGAGCCCACCATCACCGTGGGCCAGCGCGACGGGGACACGCTCCCCATCACGGTGGACGATCCCGACAACGACGCCTTGGACACCACGATCACGGTGCGCCACCGTGTCACCGAGCGCGAGACCACGGTGCCCATCGAGGACGGCGCGATCCAGCTCCCGGACTGGCGCGGCGAGCTCCTGGTCCACATCCGGGCCGAGGCCCACGGGAAGACCGTCACGCATGAGACCGTGCTCCTGCGCGGCCAGGGCCCGTTCCTCCACGCCAAGGCCGATGGGGACCGGGACACGGGCGAGCCCGTGGAGATCAACGTGACCTGGGAGCGCGCGGCGAGCAAGCTGACCGCCGTGGCCACCCGGGACGGTGCTGAGGTCGCCAGCGCGCCCATCGAGGTCCAGCGCCCCGGCCAGGGCACGGCCACGTTCACCTTCGAGGAGGCCGGCGACTACGAGCTCACCGTGCGCATGGTCACCGAGGATGGCGAGGTGGAGATCGCGCAGGCCGGCACCGTGGACATCGATGACCCCATCGGCTGGATCCCCTTGCTTCTCATCATGCTCGTGCTCATCGGGGTGGCCGGCTGGGTGCTCCAGGCCGTGCTCGCCCGCGATGCGGACGCGTCCGCATCGCCTGACGGCGATGAACGTTAGCAGATCGCCGTCGGCGCGCCTGATCGCGGCGAAGCCGCGCTCCCGTGGCGAGTGCACTCGTCACTCAGGCACCGGCGCACTCGCATTGGCGAAGCCAGAGGCACGAAAACACCTTTATACCCACTAAGGAATCCTTGAGCTGGAGGCGAGTCCCCCATGCGAGTTGGAGCGATCATCATCGTAGCGATCATGCTGACGGCGCCGGCATCGGCGATCATCAGCACGCGCCCTGCACACAACATCATCCTGGACACGTTCGTCCCGGAGCCTGCAGACGTTCCTGCAGAGTTCAACGAGGACACGTGCGTCAACCTAGCCGGTGACGAGTGCGGGAACGACGGCCCGGATCAACGCAGCAACGGAGAGGGTGCCAACGGTCAGCCCGACCAGCTTGCCCGCGATGACGACGGCAACATCCAGGCCGGTATCCCGCCCTTCTACGAGTGCGGCGATGAGGACCTGGAGCTTCGCATCGGCAACCCCTTCGCGCTCCACGTCCCCGACGGTGCCGACAAGGAGACCCAGAGCATCCTGCGCGCCGACGGCGGGCTCTACGTGATCCCCCGCGTGCTCGAGAAGGCCACCGGCGAGCCCGATGAGAGCATCGAGGCCGTCTGGTTCGGCTTCCTGCACACCACGCTCACCGTCAACGACCTCTCGGGCCAGGCCGTGCTTGGCCCCGACCAGGTCTGCGACATGACTGGCAACGACGCCGGCATCGGTGTCTCGGGTGCTTACTACGAGTTCTACCGTGGCGACACCACGCCCCAGGACGGCTGGTTGATCCCCATCAACACGCACCTGGTGCCCGACAACATCTACGGTGCCGTGCTGCGCGCCTTCGGCCCGCCAGACGTCCCGAGCGACACCCCGCCCGGTGGTCTGGCCCCGGTCAAGACGGGCTTCATCTACGCCATCGTGGACAACACGTACGAAGACGAGCCCAAGACGGCGGCCACGCCGGACGGCTACGCGTCCTGCCAGCCTCCGGACTGTGAGAACCGCGATTTGCTGCCCCCCTGGCCCGCCATCGTCCCGGGTGATGTGAGCATCAGCCAGGCCGAGAATGGCGCTGACGAGCTCATCGTCGAGTTCGGTGAAGCCATCGTCCCAGACTCGTTCTCGGTGACCATCAACGGTGTGACCCCGAGCACGAGCTTCGAGGACAGCACGCCGCGCGACGTGGACTCCTTCCCGCTGTTCACGTTCCAGACGACGAGCTACGGGAAGATGGTCAAGATCGACCGGACCAGCGACCCGCTTGAGCCTGGCGACGTCGTCATCGTCTCCGCGGTGGACGAGGCCGGCAACCAGGCGACCAAGACGGTCACGATCTCCTAGACGGGATCGACTCGTAAGCTGCCCGGCCCATGGTGGGCCGGGCGCTCTTCTCCTCTTCTTCTCTAGCCTGAGCTGGGGCCCGGCGAGCCGGCCGCCAGCTTGTCTACGCTTGCGCATGGTACTCGTGAGTATGTTCCTCGTGAGTATCCTCCTCGTGAGTACGTCTATCCATGGCCCTTTCGCGGATCGGCGCAGAGACCTGGCGTTCCTGGAGGAACGGTGGACCAGGCTGCCATGGTGCCGTGCTGAGATGGAACCGGACGGCGAGTACGAACCGGACCCAGAAACCTTAAGCTATGGGAAGAATCATACTGGTATGATTATGACGACTGATACGGAGGATATGCTTCGGGCTGTGCGGGTGAACGATCGCGGTCAGCTCGTCATCCCAGAGGAGATGCGCACCGCGCTGGGGATCGAGGGGGGCTCGGTGCTTGTGCTCGTCAAGCGGGGCGGGGAGATCGTGCTTCGGCGTGAGGAGGACGTCCTAGAGGAGCTCGAGGCCTCCTGGCGCACCATCACCGCACGGGCGCTTGAGCGCGCGTGGGGCCCGGAGGACGAGGTGTGGGAGGAGTTCTACCAAGAGGCCCCTGCATGAACCAGCAGGACCTCGTCTGGATCCGGTTCCCTTTCTCGAACCTCCAGGATGCTAAAGCCCGTCCTGCCATCGTGGTATCCCAGGACGCCTACAACCAGGAGCACGACGACGTGCTCATCTGCGCGGTCACCGCCAACCTCTCCCCTGCTCCCTACAAGGTCGCCCTCTCGCCCGACGAACTGAGCGAAGGTGATCTGCCCCTGGAGAGCATGGTCCGGGCTGACAAGCTCGTGCAGGTCGAAAAGGAACTCGTGGACCGATCCTTCGGGCGGGTCGACGACGCGATGTACGATCGCGTGGTCCAGGCGATCCACGCGCTCGTCGCGCGGCCCGCATAGACTCGGCCAGATGGAACAGGGCGATCCGTTCCCTGGATCGTGAAGACCTGCCTGCCGCCACCGGCCATCCTGGGTCGGACCAAGCGGTCGAGCAAGACTGCCGGACGGAATGTGCGGAACCCGCGTGAGCCCCTGGTCGTTGGCAGGTGGTCGGGGGCAAGGGCAGGTCCGCCCGAATCAGAGATTCGGGCTCGTTCGGGGTCGCAGGGCGACCCCTCACAAGGCCCGGAGGGATCGCGGGGCCACCAGGGCCCGCGAGCGCACGAACCGCACCGCGGTTCGTGCAACCTTTCAACCGCCGCACACGGCCGCCCTGCCAGCGGCGCACCGACCGGGAAGAGACGCGCCGGCACCGTCGACCCGGCGCGGCCAGGGGCTCACCCTGCATCGATAGGGCCGCTGGGCCGGCCACCTGGACGCTTGACTCCACGATGAACGCATGCCGTCGACCCGTGTCCTCGAAGTAGCCTACGGCTACTCCTTGCGGCCCGGCTCGACGACCTTCAAGCGCCAACTGGCCGGCGCGGGTTCCCCAGATTACGTTCGGCAGTCTAAGCGTCGTCAGCAGCCTTGTCCCGGCGACATCCCTCGATGAACCGCTTCATCTTCCAGGGGTTGTTGGAGATCAGCTCCTCCGGGGGTGCTCGCTGGCGGTCCGCTCGGTTACGCGCCGGGCTCCGCTTGGAAGGTGCGTGGTGTGGGACGAGGACCCTGCGTATCAATCCCGTACCGGGCCGTCGAGGGCGGCTTGTGACGCTGAGATCTCTCGGTCACGTGTCAGGATCCCGGCCCCGTAGCACCGGGCGGTCGCGGTGATGATCCGGTCGTGTAGTCCAGGGACATCTTGAACCTGGGTTGTCTGTTCAAGGATGTCTCGGCCGAAGCTCACGATCTCGAACCCAGGGTCCTCCAGGACGGTCTCGTACAGGGCCTCGAAATCCAATACCTGTTCATCGCCGGCTGAGACATCACGGCCCTTCTCCGAAACGTAGAGCGCCTCTGCCAGCACGATCGTCGGTACCAGGAGCCGAGTGCCTGCGTGCCGGAGCTCGTCGACTCTGGTGCGGAGATCGTCAGAGAGCCGCTGGCTACCGATGAGATACCAAATCAGGACGTGTGTATCGATGACGTACAGCAGTCCATCAAGCCCCCTTCAGGATCCAGTGTCGCCACCTTGGAAGAGGGAGCGTTGGGCTTCGTGGATCAGCTCATCCGGGATATCGCCACCCGCGACCGTCCCGTACAGCGATGGCAGCTCCGTTCCAGCATGCTCCTCGGAGAGATGCCGCAGAAGATCACGCTTGACGCGCTCGATCTCCCGCTCCAGGGACTCCACTTGCGCCAGGGTCCGGCGGAGATCCACATCTGCCATCGCGGACGGTATGACCTCAGAACATATAAAGGGACAGACAAGAGACCTGACCGTCCGCCGCACAGCCAACCCACGCCCCGGAGGTGAACACGACCTCCAGAGCGCCCCGCGGGGGTCCTCCAACCACTGGGGGAGGACTGGAAACATTGAAGCGAACGAGCCCGTGTGCCCGGCTATGCGCTTCCAGCGGGGATCCCCGCGAACCATCCTCTCGGTCGCCCTCTTGCTCCTGGTCGGATCCGTGGTCCCGATGCAGGCTACCGCCCAGGTGGATCTGCCCTTCGAGCCCCCGAACCCGGACCCGATCCTGGACCGGGTCTTGCTCGAGGAGCTCCGGGCGGCCAACCGGACCTGGAACGAGGCCAACGAGGCCGCCCCCAACCACCAGGCCATCGGCCAGGCCGCCGTCGAGCTCAACCGAGCGGCTCGCTTCTACGAGTCCGGGGACCTGCACTTGACCCTGGAGGGGCTGCGTAACTTCCACGCTGCCGTCTCTCAGGCCATCTGGGAGACCGAGACCGAGGACTCCAGCGACCAGGACGCGGCCATCTACACCCGCAGCCGGGATCTCTTCGAGGACACGGTCAGCGAGGTGGACCGGCTCCACGCGCGCCTGGGCAACATCGAGCGCGGAGGCGTGGACCCGTGGTTGCTCGACCGCACCCTGCACGTTGGCGACGTGCTCGCCGAAGGCCAGCTTGCCCTGTTCACGTACGGCGAGTTCGACCGCGGCTGGAACAACGACAACCGCGAGCAACAGGTTCGCCTGGGCCTGATCGCGTGGTCCAACGCTGCGGCCTGGGAGATCGAGTTGGCCGCCGAGTTGCTCTCCGAGAGCTTGGCCGAGGCGCCCGATTCACCCACGGGGCCCGTGGTCACCAACGAGACCTTGCACGCCCGCCTGGAGGTCTGGGTCCCGCAGGTCGAGCACCTCAAGCGCAGCTTCGACCAGCAGCTCACCAACGTGGTCAACGACAACCTGGAAGCCAACCGCACCCTGGCCAGCCTGGGTGCTATGGTCACGCTCGTGCGCCAACAGCCGTCTGCTGTGGCCCAGCACATGATCCAGGAGGAAGCCTTCTCCATCGAGGCGGAGGATGCGGTGGCGACCCTGGAGGACGCGCTTCGGCTGCCTGAGACCCTGCACGCCTTGGACGGCGCGGGCGATGCGGGCGTGAGCAATTCGACGTACCTCCGCGCGGCTCTCCAGAGCTACAACTCGGCGGCCAACCGGTTGGCCGAGGCCAACAGCACCGGGGACGAGCACTCCGCCATCCTCACCGCCGGCTCGGGGCTCGGCTACATCGCTAGCCACCGGTTCGCCGCAAGCCTGCTGCTCCAAGCCCACGGGGAAGCGCCCCTGGAGCCCCTGTTCTGGCTCCCGGGTGATGATGTGCACGCCGAGGCCAACGGCCACGGCGATGACCACGCCGACGAGGATCGAGACATCCCCTGGCGAACCCTGGGCATCGGGTTCCTGGTGGTCTTGCTGCTCATCGTGATCGCAGCGCGCTGGCTGGACTGACCGCTGACCCCGGGCGCGGCGGCGCCCGCATGGCGAGAGCGCCTGTCGCGGGCTCGTGCCCTCGGCACACTCCCCCTAAGGTGCGGGGAAACTTTTTCCCTGGTGTATGCGCTGGGGTCCTTGAGAGGCTCCTGGGAAGGAGGTCCATGCATCATGGAGGCCAAGCCACATCTCGTCAGCATCCTCGTCGTCGCTTCTATGCTGCTCGTGCCCCTGGGGCCCCTGGGCTCCCTTGTGGGGCCCTCGATGGGCCAGGTGAGCCCTGGCGCCTCTGCGTCGGTGCAGGCCTCCGGTCAGGGCGGGGGCGTGGCGATGGACATGGCGCTCAACGCGTTGGTCTCGCCGGGCTACGGTCACGAGGGCAACGACATGCCCGCCTACCTCGGCTACTCGATCAACACCCAGTTCCACGTCCCGGATGGCACCCAGCGCCTCGAGCGCGACCACGTCTCGAACACTGTGACGCTGCCCCGTGAGGCATGGTCGCCTGGCGAGGGTGCTGAGGAGTGGATGGGCGGTCTCGGGGTCATCGCCGGCGGGATCTCTCCAGCCCCGAAGGACACCTTCGCGGACAACTACTACCTCTGGACCGGCATGCAGGAGGGCGCGCTCGTCGCCGACGGGGACAACGTCGGCCACATCAAGGCCTGGAGCGGCTCGTATGACGCCTACCAGGTCGAGCACACCCCCACAGGCCAACAGGGCACCTTCCAATGGGAGCACCGGGACGACTGGTCCAACGTGCTCGAAGCCACCTGGACGACGCACCCGCGCACCACGCTGCCGGACGGATCGGGGGCATCCAGCCCCGTGCCCACGAGCTTCACGCGTGCTATGTACCTGGACCACGCCCAGCTCCAAGTCGAGAACGGCGACATCGACGCCTCCCAAGGGGATGTGGAAGCGCCCGGGTTCGAGTTCCGGCAGCCCACGCCGCCTGGCACCGTGATGAACCTCCAGATGGTGGGCTGGTCGCCGGCAGGCCCCTGGGGATCCTACGTCGACCTCTCCCCCGACTTCGCCACCGGGATCGCCACCGGGCCCACCGGCGAGTGGCGCCTGCCCATCGAGGCCACGCTCGAGCAGGGCGGCTTCTGGCCGGAGCGCGTCCAGCCCCCTGGGGTCGCCTCGCCCCAGTACGCCGCGGCCATGCGGGCCATCGCCATCCCCCTGCTCCCGACCGATGCGGGGCCTGGCGCCAACGACATCCTCCTCACAGCGGACATGGCCCCGGGAGAGGTCTTCGTGGCCCACCTCGCCGTCCACCAACCCGACGGCTCTATGGAGACCACCAAGCTCGTGCTCGATGAACCCGGGCCACGGAGCTGGCGCGTGAGCGCCGGAGAGCTCATCGAGCTCGATGACCAAGGCCCACAACCTCGGCTGAGCTCCCCGGCTTCCCTGGCCTCCCCGGTTTCCCTGGCCTCCCCGGTTTCCCTGGCCTCCCCGGCTTCCGTGGGCTCCCTGGGTCCTCTCGCGCCCGCCGAGCAGCCGGATGGATCCACCGGCTCCACAGAGTCCAACGAGCCCACTGGGCTGGATGGCTCGCCGAGCGCGGGCGAGCCCAGCGCGGGAAGCGATGAGGTCGACAGCGCCGAGAACACCTTCTCCATGGAGATCAACGACGCCGGGCGACCCGTGGTGCACAACCTCACCCGCGACGGCGTGCGACTGGTCGAGATCCTGGACACCCACAGTGTGGTCACCGCTGCTGGCCCAAGCACGCTCGGGGAGGCCAACCGGGACGGGAGCGCGCTGGTCTGGGAGCACCCCAGCGCGCCGCAGGGACGCAAGGCCGCGGCCTACCTCGTCGACGATCTCCTCGTGGTCGAGCGAACCATCGTGACCGAGGACCAGTTATGGACCATCGTCGATAGCCACAGCCTGAACGGCGAGCCCATCGCGCACGCCGTGGAGACCACGGCTCGCCTGGCCGACGTGGCCCCCGTGGACCGCTTGAGCGGCGAGCTCACGCATGCGACCCGGTTGCTCGATGCACCCCTGTCCCCCCGGGTCGTCCTGCCCACGCCCACGCAGCAGTTCAGCCTGGCCCCCCGGGCCTCCGATGAGACCACCGTCGAGGTCGCCAACGCGGGCGAGCTCGCCGACGGCTCCCTGCTAACAGACCCGGCCTACACGGTGCTCAGCCAAGGCCCCGACGTGTGGGGATCCTGGGTTCGCCCGCTCGTCATCGCGCCTGACCCCCTGGATGCCCCAGAGGCAGGCACGTTCACATCCATGCAGACCTACCGGGTGACCCCGGAGCTCGTGGGCACCTTCCAGGGGCTCGAGAAGTTCATGGACGGCGGCATCGGCGGCGATGTGGTCGAACCAACCCGGGACTTCGACGGCCACGAACCCATGGCCATCGCGCTCGGCGCCCAGGACCAACACGGCAACCCGCTTTCCCAAGACGACATCCAGGAGCTCTTCATCGACCTGCGCACCCTGGAAGGCGACGAGCTCTTCTCAGCCACCTTCGAGGATCCCCCGTTCAGCCCGGACGGCGGCCAGAGCTGGGGCGTGATCCTCTACCCATCCCAGGACCTCGATCCCATGGACCTCACGGTCTACGCCCGGGCGATCCACGACGGTGGCCTGGTCACCAAGGAGGGCTCCGTGGACGTGCCAGCAGCGGCCTGGAGCTTCACCGTGGACCGCATCCCCCTGGACGCCACGTCGTCGGCCCCTGGCAGCGTGGAAGGGACCACCGAGCCCTTGGCCAGCGTCACCGTCGAGATCCCTGAGCTCACGCTCACCGCCGAGACCACGGCAGACGCCCAGGGCGCATTCTCTCTGGCCCTGGATCTGGCTGGCGTGCCCAGCGGGGACTACGAGGCCGTCGTCCACGCCGTGGCTCCGGCCCCCGGCGAGCCCAAGGACCTCGCTGCCTCGATCCTCGTGCCATCGCCTGGCCAGGGCCTCCCGGAGGATGACGCCGCCACCACCACCGCGCGCATCCAGCACATCGCCGGCGGCACGGATCCAAGCGCCCACCGCACCGACGACGAGATGGACACCGAGGCCGCCGCGGCGTTGCTGGCCGGGCGCGAACAGGCCGGCGCCTACGACGACAGCCTGAGAGCCACAGCGTGGGCGGTCCAGGGCCTCGACGCCATGGGGGCCACGCAGAGCCCGTCCACGTCCAGCTACCTCGCCTCGCTGCAAGCCGGTCCGGGCTTCGCCTGGCGCCCCGGGCAACCCGCCTCGGCGGTGGCCACGGGCCTGGCCTCCAGCGCGCTGGCCGTGCTCGACCAAGCCCCACCCGTGGACCCGGGTGCGCTAGTGCGCTGGGATGGCAGCGCCGGGTTGGCCTCGGCGCACCCGGCTTCGAGCCTGGAGGCCACGGGCCTGCTGCTCACAGCCCTGGAGACCACCGGCCAGCTCGATGCCCTGGACCCCTGGTGGACCGCGCAGATCACACGCTACCTGGAGGCAGGCCAGCCCCGCTCACCCGCCGAGGCCTTCGCCCAGCGCCAAGCCCTGGCCGCCCTCGGGGCCAGCCCGGAGACCGAGATCCTGGGCGACACCCTGGATGCTGTGGCCTACCGCGCCTTGAGCGGGCTGGACACCCAGGCGCTGGGACCCTACCAGCTCTCCACCGACGGCGGGTTCACGTGGACCCTGGATGGCGCCTCGAGCCAGGCCCTGGCCACGGGGTTGGCCCTGGCAACGCTCGACGCTCCGGGAAGTTGACCCAGTCCAGCCCGTTCGCCCCGACTCCCTCCCAGGTCCCATCACGGGGCCTGTAGCACGAACCGGGCTCGCTCGGTACTAAGCATCTGGAAGGTGGTCATGAACTTGATGTCAAGGCCGCTGCAGGCGTTGGGGATCTTGATCTTCCTGAGGGAGTTCGAAGGGACCTCGTGCGTCACGATGATCTGTTCTCCCGCCAGCGCGTGCGCCACGAGGTAATAGTCCGCCACCTCCAGGAACCGATTCACGGCACCGGGTTCGTAGTCTTGGCTCGTAGCCCAATCGCTCACCCGGCCGAGTGCGTTCACGACGCTCGCATCAGGCTCTAGGAAGAACTCGCTTCCCAGGTTCGAGGCCCAATCCGAGAGCTCGTCATCGGCGGCCTGGATCTCATCCCGCACCTTCTCGAAACTCAACACACTGCCTTGACGGTTGGCGGCGCGGAGCCAGTCCCAGAAGGCCGGGCAGAAGTCGAAGCCGTAGGACCGGTCCTTGGCCTCGATGAACACGTTCGTTTCGAGCCGGTACGGCATCAGGCGACTCCCATTCGCTGACCCAACTTGTGGAAAGTCTCGAGCTTGGAGATTCCGAGCATACGCAGCGCGTCACGACGTAGGGTCTGTCCTTCCAGGGTGCTTTCGACGAGCGCTTGAGCGAACCGATTGCCAACACGAGAGGTCAGCGTGTTGTAGAAGTTCCCGCCGCGTCCACCTGCAGAGAGTTCTTTCAGACGGGCGTTTTCCCTCCGGAACTCGTGCCACATCTGCTCCTCCGTAAGACCGCCGGCATCGTGGATTCGGCGGAGGATGACGAGGGTGCTCACTTTGAACACTCGGGCCAGCCGCTCCATCTCGCTCTGCAGGGGGTCGCTCGAGCGGTATGCTCGTTCCAGAGCATCCAATGGGACCAGGACCTCCGCTGCCACCTGGTTGCACCATCGTTCGACGCTGTGTTCGGGCTTGCTTGCGGCTTGAACATCCGAGAGGGCGGAGCGCCCGAGCCAGATGTGGGCGAGTTCGTGGGCCAACGTGAACATTTGCGCGGCCTTCGTATCCGAGCCGTTGATGAACACCAACGGTGCGTATTCGTCCGAGAGGGCGAAGCCTCGGAACTCCTCGGGGTCGAGCTTCCGGTAGTTGTTGTTCCCCACGACGCCGTTGACCATCACGAGGATCCCCGCGGCGTCCGCCTGGCGGATCGACTCACGGAGTGCCTGCGTCCACGTAGAGAACTCGGCCCGCTCTGTGATGTCGAACTCAAGCTCGTCCCTGATGCGCCTTGCGATCACTGACGCGTCGTCGCCGAGGCTCGCAGATCCAACGAAGTCGAGGGGGTTTCGGCGGGATGCTCTGGCGAAATCTCGGTACCATTCCTGGCGTTGCTGACAGACGTAGATGGTGTCCAGCAGATCCGGGCTCGGCTGTCGCAGTCCCTCCAGCCCGATGGTCCGGAGGTCTGGGATCGGTACGTCCTCGACGGGCGGCTCAGGTAAGAAGAAGTAACCGATGGGCGTGTGTGTCTTCTTCGCGTAGCCTTCGAGTTGCTTCAGGGTGGGCTGCCAGTCGCCGCGTTCCCATTCAGGTAGCTTGGGGAATCGGTCGATGAGATCCTCCCTTGGAACCCTGGCCCGGTTTCGGGCCCATTGCAGGAGTTCCGGTTGGACCTCGACACGCGTCATAAGGATCACCCATCCTCCCGGCTGTACAAGAGTCGAGATACGAGCGTATATAAGACCCATGCTGGACGGTCTGGCCGGGGGTCGGTCCACCGATCGGGAGCCATCGGGTCTCGGGAGTCGAACAGTCCTTGAGGGGATGTTCAGACGAAGCGGACGATGCACGCCCCCCAGCGTGGCAGAACAAAGGTTTATTGAGCCCATGGGTTACACCCGCCCATGGTGTCGGTGATCTCCCAGCGCAGCCTCACGCCAGCCATCCTCACGCTGCTCTTGCTAGCGGCGACGTTCACGCTCACCACAGCCAGCGCAGAACGGCCCAGCTCGCCCAACTGGCACGAGGGCATGACCTGGGTCTTCGAGAACCAGGACGGCCAGCGCTCCGTCACCAAGATCATCGACCGCCACGAGGTGCAAAGCCCCGGCTCCCGGGGGGCCATGGAGACATGGAGCGTGCGCACCACCACGTCGGCCAACGGCAGCGTGGTGATCTCCGTGGCCGAGATCCGGGTGGACACTCTCAAAACCGTGTTCGTGCAGACGGACATCTACACGGGCAGCGACCACCTACGCCAGGTCAACGGCTTCGACCCCGCAGTGCCCATCCCGTGGTACAAGATCATGCAGCACCGGGACGACGAGGTGCTCTCCTCGGTGAGCACGAGCCGCGTGCTCAACGGGCAGCCCGCAGGCACCTCCCAGGGCGAGCGCATCTACACCTCGCGCGTCTCGGACGACCCCACCAACACCACGGTACCGTTCGGCACGTTCGAGACCTACGAGGTCACCACGAGCTCGCGCAACACCTCGACACCGGAGCCCGCCGCCGAGAAGACCCGGTTCGCCTACAGCCCGGCCATGCGCTACTGGGTGGCCTCCTGGGACAGTGAGGCCAGCCTGGAGCCAGGTTGGGTGCTCGTGGACGCGGTGTTGACCCAGCGCCCGGACATCCGTGTCGACGTCACGCCCAAACCCGCGCTCGTGGGCGACACCATCGTGCTCAACGCCTCGGGGACCACGGACCCCGATGGTACGATCGAGAGCTTCGAGTGGGGCCTGGACAACGGTACGCACCTGGACGGCCCGACCATCGAGCTCAGCTACGACGAGCCCGGCCGCTACCCGGTCGTGCTCACGGTCACCGACAACGCCTCGGCCTCCCAGCGACGCACGCTCTTCCTGCGCGTGCTCGAGCAGCCCACGGATCTCACCATCTTCGCTCCAGACCACGTGCGCGAGGACGTGCGCACCCAGTTCCGCGCCGAGCCCGCCGAAGAGCTCGCGCGCCTGCGCTGGAACTTCGGTGACGACTCCAGCGAGCAGGTCGGCTCCAAGACCACCCACACGTTCCTGGAGCCAGGCAACTACTCGATCACCGTGAGCGGCGTGGATCGCAACGGCAACGCCGTCGAGGCCACGCACCCCATCCGCGTGCACCCGGCCCAGGCCGAGACGATCCCTGGCGAATCCAGCACCGGGGATGGTACCACGGGCGAGCCCGGCCAGAGCTCAGCCAACCAGACCGGGCCCCACATCTTGAGCCCCGGAAACGGTACGCTGTTCGATCAGTCGCAGCAGACCTTCCTGGTGGAGCTCGCAGATCTAGCCTCGGCCGAGATCATCGTGCCAGGAGGGGACATCGTGCCCGTCAGCAAGGAGAGCTCGGGCCTGGTCACCGCTACGGTGCCCACCAACCAAGGCTCGGTGCAGGTGAGCCTGGTCCACGAGGGCCACACCCTGGACACCGTGACGCTCGTCCCGCAATCCAGCGACCCGCCCTCCAACGACGGTGGCGATGGCCAGGACGGGGACGACGGCGAGGACGACGGCGGCTCCAACGGAGCCCCGGGTCCAGGCGCCTTGCTCACCGTGCTCTTGGCCAGCCTGGTGGGCTTGGTGGCTCGGCGCGTGCGATCCAACTAGCCGTCCCGCTCACGGGGGCGCCCGCCAGGCCGACCGGCAGGGTCGCCTCCGTTCTGTGTTCTCTGTGCTACTCTGTGGCCCCTGTGTCGGTCATCAGCGCTAACCGGACCAGCCGAGTCAGCCCGTGGCCTGACGGCCCGGGAACCACTGCCTCGTTGCGCGGCCTGTCAGCCGGGGGGCCATCGCGACCGGGATGGCTGGACCTTCACCTAGCTGCTCTGGCTCGACACGAAGGGATCCACGTCGGCCCAGATGTAGGTCCGATCCCCGTTGCCCCATGTCTCGGCCAGGGTGGTGGTGGTCCCATCCGCTCCTAGGCGCAGGTTGCTGGCGGTGTCGTCGGTGACGCGCGCGGTCGTGATGACCGCTTCCAGCACCAGCTCGCCCACGCCCTCTTGGCTGGTGGCTGCAGGCTCAGCGGAGAGCTGGGTCCACGTGAACAGCGCCCCGAACTCGCCGAGCCGGCCTTGGGTACCGAAGGCATCCCGCACGAGCAGCGCGTCGTCGGCCCCCGGGCAAGCAGCCTCCAGGAACGCGTCGTCCGTGGCGGTCGAGCCCAGCCCGTTGAGGGCCAGCATGCGCTCGTGCTGGAGCGTACCAGGCGCGAGCAGGCCCTCGCTGGTGCCCACGATGCAGACCTCGCTGGCAGGATCCTCCTCGCCGAGCACCCAGGTCTCCAGCGAGTGCTGGTGCTGGACCATGGTGGGTCCAAGGGTGCGAACAGTTGCCACGAGACCGAGCGGGTCCGTGTAGCCACGGTCTTGGGCCGCATCCCCCAGGGTGACCAGGCAGGAGGGGTCCAGGCAGGCCCGCGGGTTGTAGGCATCCCAGATGAGCTGGGCGGCGCAGATATCCGGTGCCTCAGGGCTAGGCGCCTGGCCGTTGGCCGGGCATCCGGCGAAGGCGCCGTTCTCGTCGGTGTCGAGGAACACGTTGAGATCGCCCTCGAACGTCCAGCTGCTCGGGTACCAAGCACCACCCTCGGTCTGGCTGGAACGCGCCGGCAGGCCATCCTCATCCAGCACCGTAGGATCCTTGAGGGGCTGCTCCCCAGGCAGGTGTTCGGGCCCGCTGGCTGAGAGGCCCAGCTCGGAGCTGGCCTGAGGTGTCGGGGTGTGCACCTCCGCGAAGGTCACGACGCCCACAGCCGCGCGCTGAGCGATACGGGCATCCACCAAGTTGTAGGCCGTTCGCGAGACGCCATCAGGTGAGAGCCCGAGGGCGGGATCGCAGCGCTGAGCGTCCTGCTCGGCGATCAAGCGCAGCGTGTCCTCACGGGGATCGGGCGTGTTCGGTTCCGCGCTGGCCGGCTGGAAGGGCCCGAAGCGCTCCAGGGCGGCCTGGGTTGCCGCGCTCACGTCCCCACTGGCCTGCTCGACTTCGTCCACGGCTTGCTCAAGCTCTGGTGGCAGGAGGTCTGTAAGCTGGCTCACCAGGGCCTCGGCCTGGCCGGCCACGGTCTCGACGGGGTCCTGGGCATCAGGTGCCACGGCCAGGTAGACGTCCAGGTCGTGGCCCTCGACGATGAAGGAGTCCGTGGGCCCGGTG
Source organism: uncultured Thermoplasmatales archaeon (assembly GCA_964396185.1). GTDB lineage: Archaea > Thermoplasmatota > SW-10-69-26 > SW-10-69-26 > SW-10-69-26 > CAYNEI01. The sequence continues at coordinate 91,178 of CAYNEI010000001.1, read as the reverse complement.
GCGATCTCGTCGTCCGCCGTCGTGGCGATGGGCGGTGCCAGGCACCAGTTGGATGGGTGGGGGGTGACCGGGTTGACGTAGGTATGGATCACGCGCGAGATGTCCGAGCGCACGCCATCCAGGGTGCTGCGGGCTTCGCTGGGCTGCAGCGAACCCGTGGGCTCGATGAGTGCTGGGCGGGCGTACCAGCCGGGCTGGTTGTCGATGTAGAGGCTCGAGCCCGTCTCCCCGAGGAAGAGGCTCACATCCCCGTTGATCGGACAGCCGCTGGTGGTCGTGATCTGGCTGAGCGGGTGCAGGGCTGGGGCGTAGAAGCAGATGCCGGCCTGCTGGGGCGAGCCCAGCGCTGAGCTCTTGGAGGCATGCGAGCGCAGATCACCAGGCGTGATCAGCTGGCAGGTCTCCAGCCCGGTGGCTTGCTCGCACAGCTCGGACTCAAGGTGCGAGAACGGACCCTGGCCGGGAGAAAGCACGCTTGAGCCCTCGCCGAAGAGGTACACGTAGAGGCTGTAGCTGCCTGGGTACAGGAAGCCCGAGGCCTCGCCCCCCACAGGGTCGCTGCGATGAGGCTGGACGCGCACACCCGGCCAGACATCCACGAAGAACGTGTGCCTGTCCCCGGTGCACTCCTCCGGGTCCAGGCGCTGCTCGATGGTCTCACAGCGAGGATCCCCATCGGCGGGATCAGCGCGGTAGAGCGGATCATCGGGCCGGTTGCAGATCCCCTGGATGACAGCCAGACACGTGCTTGAGGCCTGGCCGGTCTGCTCGAGCACCGCATCCAGGAAGCCGATCCACGCCCCGAGCCCGGCCCCGGACTGGTCCAAGGGCGAGCTGCGCGGTTGATCCCCGCGGAGCGCGAGCAGATCCGCGTCGCCATCCGCGTGGTACACGGGGGTCAGCCCAGGCGGCACATCCGGCTCATCGCTGGGGCCAGGGTCCGGGTTGCCGACGGCCACGCGCGCGCCTACGGCGTGGTGGGTGGCGCTCACGCTTGCCAGCAAAGGCGTGGCCAGCAGCGCAACCACGAGCAGCACGATCGTCCAGGCAGGCTTGGCCGCGGTGTCGGTGTGAGCTCGTCTCCGGGTCATGGGGCCTCCCAGGACCGGGCACAGTGCGCCGGCCCAAAGGTTTCGGCGGCCCTAAAACCGTGGCGTACTTCATCGTTTCGGCCACGGCAACGGGCGCCAAGCTCACCGAGTCGTCCCCACGGTAAGAGCGTTCACTCACGTGGTTGATATGTCTAACGTGCAGCGGAGCGAGACTTCGTCGCGCTGGCGCGCCGGAGGCGCGCGGAGGTCGGCTGGGGAGAGCCAGCACTGCCCAGTCCTCGGTAGAATAAGAGAAGAGCATCGGTGGGGGCCACAGGCCCCCACCGAAGGTGTGCCGCAGCTACTGCGCCGAGGGATCCGAGTTGAACGGATCGCTGTCGGTCCAGACGTAGGTGACAGCACGGGTGTCACCGCTGCCCCAGACCTTCTCGACGGTGGGCGTGTTCTCGTCGTGGTCGAGCGAGCCGAGCTTCAGGGAGTCGGCGGTGATCTCGTCCACGCCTGGGCCCACGGTGAGCACCGCGGTGACCTCCAGGCTGTCGCCCTCGGTCTGGTCGAAGCCGGCCGCGCTGGACGAGGTCTTGGTCCACTCGACGTCCGCGCTGAAGCCGCCAGCGCCGCTGCCGTCATCGAAGGCGTCCTTGATGACGTGCGGCTCGCCGGTGGCGTCCGGGCACAGCGCGTCGGTGATCTCGTTGTCCGAGAGCCCAGCCGCACCGATGATCTCGGCGAACCGGTCGCCCTGCCCGAAGTCGTTGTCGAGCAGGCCTTTGCTGGTGCCCACGAAGCAGTGCTGGCCCTCGCCAACCGTGATGCGGAGCCGGTCCTGGGACTCGCCAGCCTGCTCCGTGTTCGTCGGCACGTTCTCGGCGGTCACGACCGCGGGGCCGGTGAGGTCGAGCACGAAGTACATGCCCGTGGGGTCGGTGAACCCGCGCTCGCGCGCCCATTCACCCATGGTCTGCTCGCTGTCGCGCACGGCATCCTCGTTGTAGATGTCCCATGGCAACAGCGCTGTGCACAGATCCGGTGAGCCCGCGGTGGGCGGGTCGGCACCGGGCGGGCACCCGTCGAAGGCCTCGTTGTCGTTCAGATCGAGGAAGCCGAAGAGGCTCCCAGAGAAGCTGTGGGTGTCCGGGTGCCAGGGGTTGTAGCTCTGGTCGTCGGACTCGGCGGGCAGGCCTTGCTCGTCGGTGTACGTGTAGTCGTGGAGGGTCACACCCGTGCCAGCGCTGAAGATGCTGGACTGGATGTAGTTGTAGAAGAACACCTCCTCGCCACCGGCATCGCGCGAGAGACCCGTGGGCGGGCATGGACCCGTCTCCGTGGCCACGGCGAGCTCAAGCGTGTCGTCATCGGCCGCGTTGGGCTCTGCGTCGGTACCGACCGTCGGGTCGGCGCGATCGGCGGCCGACTGGACAGCGTCCACGATGGGCAGGACCTCCGGTGGAAGGGGCGGGTTGTCGAGGAAGTTGTTGACCTGGTCGATCAAGGGATCAGCCCGGTCTGTCTCCACATCCTCGCCACCGATGATCGGCGTGGGCTGGCCGGTGTAGATGTCCACCTCGTGGGCCTCGACCAGGTAGTGGAAGTCCTCGGTCTGGACCCATGCACCTTCCGGGTCGTTCTCATCGACCAGCTCGATGCCCGTGTCCAGCTCGTCCGGCGCGTTGGTCGCGATGGGCGGGTTGGCGCAGATGGCCGTCTTGGCCGGCCGCACGGGGTTCACGTAGAAGCTGAACACCTGGGCGATGTCGTCCCTGACCCCGCCCTTCGTGAAGAACGTGGTCACCGGAAGCAGCGAGGCGTCCGGGTCGATGAACCCGCTCTGGATGTACCAGCCTGGTTTGTTGGCCAGGTAGAACGAGGAGTCCGTGTCGCTGAAGAACTGGTTGAACTCCATGATGTTCCCGCAAGCACCCACATCACTGGCCCCAGACAGGGTCCCGAAGCGGGGCGCGAACATACAGATGGCCGTGCGCTGCTCGGAGCCAGTTGGGCTCTCCAGGTCCGTGCGGTCATCCGTGGCGATGTCCTCGGGCAGGATCATGTCGCAGGCCTTGTCGGAGCCGTCCGCGTAGGCGCCGCCGAGCCCGCCAGAGACCTCGCAGAGGTTCGTGGGCAGGTAGTCGAAGACACCCTCGCCGGCTGCCAGCCCGCTGCCCTCACCGAAGAGGTAGAGGTAGAACGAGTACGTGCCTGGGAAGAGGAAGCCGCTTCCAGGCCGGCCCTGGTCCAGGGGCTGGTTGGCCTTCTCGCCCTGGATGCGTACGGCGGGCCAGGCGTCGACTCGCTGGGTATGGCCCTCGCCGCTACAGGGATCGTCGCTTGGGTCTGTGTCGTCCTCGCCGCGGTCCAAGTTGTCCTCCGGGCCTTGGCAGTCGTCGTCGTCGGCTGCCGGGTTGACCCGGTAGAGCGGGTCTGGATCGTTCTCGCAGGCCGTCGACTCGAAGCCGAGGCAGCGGGAGAACGCCGCGCCCACGTACTCCACCATGCCATTGATGTAGCCGATCCATCCGTCCTCCCCACCGAGGCCGAGCCCGCTCTGCTCGGGCGGGTTGACCCGGGGGTAGTCGCCCCAGAACGAGATGTCCGGCGAGATGTCCTCATCCAGGACCTCGCTCAGATGGTAGATCGGTAGCATGTCGTCTGGCGTGTTCGGCTCGGCGTCTGGCGTGGGATCCGGGTTCCCAATAGCCATCCGCATGCCGGCGTTGTTGTGCGTAGCCAACGCTGGTCCAAGGGTGGTTAACATCAGCGCTAGCGCGATCAGTACGATGTGCGTGTGCCTCATCTGGCCTACCTCCGATACGGAGTGCCAGAACTCCCACTCCGGCCTCCGCGAGCCAGCGATGGCCGGGAGGGGACAAAAGTCTTCCCCTGGTGAGCGCGGTGACTGACCTGGCGTGAGAACCGCGCTCGGCCAAGGGCTCGCGGCCTGCGGCCGCGATCAAGCGCGCCTTCGGCGTGCTCAAAGGACGGGATAGCGCGGCCAAGGGCCGGGGCTATGTCTCACCTAGCCGATCCGCCACACCTGCCAGCACTTCTACGACATGCTGCCGGTGCTCCTCGAAGGCGACCTCATCGATGGGCTCGTGGTTCTTCACACGCGCCCCTCCACCATCTCTCGAACCATGTTGGGGTAGTGTTCGAGGTACTCCCGGAGGAGCTCGGCGTCGACGCCGTCGATATGGTCGAGCCAGACGCACGTGGGCGCGTGGCTCTTGCGTGTGCGCCAGTGGTCCCAGTAGGCGAAGTCTAGCACCGTCTTCTCAGGATCACTGAACCGGACCAGGCCACGCTCGGTCACCCCGAACCCGAGGAGATCCTCGCTCCATTTGTGGATAACGAACCGTTTCGCGCCGACCTTCACGCCGTTGATCCGGTAGAGGTGATCGGAGATGACGGTCTCCTCGCGCCGGTCCTCGTGCGTCAACCCGTTCAGCGAGAGCGCCGTGTGGAGGCCGAAGTACCAGGCACCGATCCCTTTCGCCTCGGCGGCGAGCGCGAAGAGCTCGAGCGGGTTGTAGCGCGCGGTTCCGAGCGTAACCTCCTCGGGGCTTCGAACGTAGTAGTAGCCCTTGAACAGAGGCAGCAGATAGCCCTCCCGGCGCAGGTGCCGGACCGTGTGCGCGGGGTCCTTGCCGAGCCTTTCGGCTGCTCGATGAACCTCCTCACTGGTGACCACGGTCTTGTCCGCCCGGAAGAGCGACTCCCAGGCCACGGCGCTTGAAGTCATATCAGTAGGGGACACAATATGTCCTTTAATGATATAGGATTTCGCTTACGGAGCCAGCGATCGCGGCCTGCGGCCGCGATAAAGCGCGCCGTCGGCGTGCTAGACGTTGGTCGAGAGCGACCGCTGCCGTGGTTGAGAGAACAAAAGAGAGAACTTTGGCCCGCGCGCACCTCGCGCGGGCCAAGGGTTCAGCGAGCCGGCTCAGTCCTCGGGCTCCCCTGGCTCGCTGTCGAAGAGCTCGACGTCCACCCAATCGTAGGTCACGTCATCGTTGGCCCAGACCTTGGCCACGGTCGCATCGTCGCCGGTGTGGCTGCCCAGCGCGAGGTTGGAGCGCGTCTTGTCATCGCCGTCGGGGCCGACGGTGACGAGGTAGTGCACGCTGAGGCCATCGTCGTCGTCTTCGAGGGCCTCGGGTTTCGGTTCTAGAGGGATCCAGTCGAAGTCGAGGCTGTAGCCGCCAGCGCCGGGTGCGTCGTCGAAGCCGTCGTCGATGAGCAGCGTGCTGCCGGTGACGTCACCGCATAGGTGGTCGCGTACGGTGGCCCGGTCGGCGGTGTCGTCCTCGAGCCCGATCAGCGTGCGGAACCGCTCGCCCTGACCGAGATCACCCAGATCGAGCAGGCCGATGCTCGTGAAGAGGACGCAGTGTTGGCCGTCACCGTCGAAGACGTGGGTGTTGTCAGCGAACGCCTCGACGTCCTCGGCCTGGCCGGGGGGGTCCGCCGGGAGCACGATCGTGGGGCCCGTGACCTTGAGCACGGCGTAGAGGCCTGTGGGGTCACCGAAGCCCTGGCCCCGGGAGAAATCACCGATGGTCTGACCGGTGTCGGTCTCCCGGATCGCGTCCGGGTTGTAGACATCGAAGGGCATGCGCGCAGCACAGCGGTCTTGGCTCGCGCTTGGCGGGTCGTCGCCGGGCGGGCAGCCGTCGAAGTTCTGGTCGTCGTCGAGGTCGTCGACCACGAGCAGGGAGCCGCCGAACGTCCATTGGTCAGCGTGCCAGGGGTTGAAGCCCTGCTCGCTGGCACCGCCGGGGAGGCCATCCTCGTCGGTGTATGTGTAGTCATGGAGCGCGTCGCCGCCGAGGCCCGGGAAGTTGACACCCAGGGTGCCGCCTGGGATCGAGTCCACGACCTGGCTGTCCAGGGTCGCTTGGTTGCGGTTGTAGAACGTGGTGAAGCCTTCCCCCTCGGTGAGGCCGTTGGCGGATGAGCACCGGGTCGCGGGGCTGGCAGCAGACAGGCTCCAGGAGTTGTCGCCTGGCCGGTTGGGTTCCTCGCTCTGGCCCACGTTCACAGCCACACGATCGACGCTCTCATCCAGGGCGTCCAAGATGGGTCCGGTCGCGTCGTTGGCGTCGTCGCCGAGCTCATCGATCGTGTCCTCGACATCATCGATGGCCTCCTGGACCTCGGGTGGGAGGGCCGGGATCTGATCGAGCACCTCGTTGACAAGGTCCAGTGCGGTCCCTGCCGCACCATCGGTCTGCTCGTTGGCGAAGTAGACGTCGAACTCGTGGGCCTCCACGAGGTAGGTCGCATCCCCGCGCTCCCAGTGCGACCAGTTGCCATCCTCATCCAACACGAGGTTGGCGCTGGTGTCGATGCCGTCCCCAGCATCGGTGGCGATGGGTGGGAAGGCGCACCAGAGGTTGCTGGCCGGCCGTACGGGGTTGACGTAGTAGTGGAAGAGCCCGCCGACGGCCACATCCGTGCGGTTGCCGTCCATCATGGGCACGGTGCCGGTGGAGAGCAGTCCAGCGAACGGGTTGATCCAGCCCGTCTGGAGGTACCAGCCGGGCTTGTTAGCCACGTACGTGCTGGATTGGGAGTCATCGAAGAACTGGTTGAACTCGCTGATGTTCGCGCACGCTTGGTCGTCCGAGCCGCCGGAGAGCGTCACGAAGAACGGTCCGAACGAGCAGACCGCGGCGCGCTGTCCCTCAAGGCTTGTGTGCTTGTCGAGGTCCTCTCGGGTGATGAGGTTGCAGTCCTTGTCGGAGCCCGGGGCATAGTGGCCGGTGGGTGCTTCGCAGATGCCGTCGAGGTGGCTGAAGCTGCCCTCGCCCGCGGCCACGCCGCTGCCTTCACCGAAGAGGTAGATGTACATGCCGTGGAGGCTGGGGTAGTAGAACCCGCTGCCCTCATCGTCCTCGTCGTTGACCACGTCGATCTTGTGGTTCTGGACGACCACGCCGGGCCAGTAGTCCAGCGGCATCAAGTGATCGTTCCCTCCCGAGCACGCGTCGTCGTCCGGGTCGGCGGGGTCCCCGACGTCCGCGTTGTCGCCGAGATCCCGGCACTCGGTATCGTCCGGCGCCGGGCTCACACGGTACAGGGGATCGCTGGTGAGCCCGCACTGGCCCAGGCCGACCGTGATCCCGAAGATCCCGATGCCGGAGGCGGACAAGCACTGGTTGAACGCGGGTCCTGGGTGCTCGATGACACCGTCGATGAACCCGATCCAGTCGCCCAGGCCGAGCCCGCTCTGCTCCTCCGGACCCAGGCGTGGGATCTCGCCGTCGTCTCCGGTGCCGGCGAACGCGCCGCCGACGTGGTAGACGGGCACAAGGGCCTCTCCCACATCGCCGGATGCGTCCTCGGCAGGCCCGTGGTCCGGGTTGCCTACGGCGAACCGGGCGCCTACGTCGTTGTGGCTTGCAAACGCCGGGCCGACCCCGACGAACAAGAGCGTCAAACTCGCGAACACGATGATGCTTCGCCTCATGTGGTACCTCCGAGGCGACCGCTCCGGTCACGGAGCGCACAGCTCCAGGAGCGGACAGCCTCCGACGTGCCAAAACATGTCACGCCAGCATGAGCTTTTGCGAGAGGCTCAGTGAGTATTGAGCGTTGAGTTCGGCACGCTCAGTGCTCGTGCGCGCTCAACGAGGGGTTCGCGGCCTGCGGCCGCGATCAAGCGCGCCGCTCGGTGCGCTAGAAGTTGGTCGAGAGCGACCGCTGCCGTGCTTGAGAGAGGAGAAGAAGAGAGATCTCGGCCCGCGCGCACCCCGCGCGGGCCGAGGGTTCGTGAGCCGGGCTCAGTCCGAGGGCTGACCCGGCTCGCTGTCGAAGAGCTCCTGGTCGGTCCACTTGTAGGTGACGTCGTTGGAGCCGTCCTCGGTCCAGACCTTGGCGACCGTCGGGTCGTCGGGGCCGTGGGTGCCGAGCTTCAAGTTGGTCTCGGTTCGGAGATCGCTGCCAGGACCGACGGTGACGACGTAGTGGACGTCGACGCCGTCGTCGTCGTTCTCCAGGGCCTCGGGCTTGGGCTCCAGCGGGATCCACTGGACCTGGCTGGTAAACGAGCCGGCCTGGGGCGCATCGGCGAAGGCGTCCTCGATGAGCAGATGCGTGCCATCGGAACCGTCGCAGATCTTGGCCAGCAACTCGCTGGGATTCGCGTTGGCGTCCACATCGTGGAGCTGGCGGAACCGCTCGCCTTGGCCGAAGGCGCCGAGGTCGAGCAGCCCGATGCTGGTGCCGACGACACAGTGCTGACCTTCGCCTTCCAAGAGCTGGAAGTCCGGTACCGTCTCGAAGTCCTGGACAGCAGCCGGGACCCCCTCGAGAACCTCGTTCTCGTTGAGGATCACGGTGGGGCCCGTGACACGGAGCACGAAGTACATGCCCGTGGGGTCACCGAAGCGCTCGAGCCGCATCTTGTCTCCCATGTTCCCCTCGTCCCGCAGCGCATCCGGGTTGTAGAGATCGAAGGGCATCCGAGCAGCGCAGATGTCCTCGCTAGAACTCGGCGGGTCGTCACCAGGCGGACAGTCATCGAAGCGCTGATCCTCGTCGAGGTCGTCGATTGTGAGGATGCTCCCGAAGATCGCCCACTGGTCCGGATGCCAGGGGTTGAACCCCTGCTCGGAGGTGTCTGCCGGGAGACCGTCACTGCCCAGGTAGGTGTAGTCGTGGAGGGCATCCCCACCGAAGCCCGCGATGTTGTTGCCGGACACGCTGCCAGGGATCGAGTCAGCGACGACGCTGTCTACGACGGCTTGGATGTAGTTCGTGTACGTCGTGGGGTCACTCGCATCGGTCAGGCCGTTGACCGGGCTGCACTCGCTGGAGGGGGAGTCCTCGTTCAAGGTGAACGAGTTGTCTCCGGGCCGGTTGGGCTCGGCTCCGTTCGGGACGTTGGGACCCAACCGGGAGGTGAGGCTGCCGACCGCATCCGTGACGGGCGCTGTTTCGTCCTGGAGAGCGTCGATCGTGTCGCCTACCAGGCCGAGGAGGTCGCCGACGATCGGCGGCACGCTGTCCTCGATGTCCTCTTGAAGCCGGTCGGCCTCATCGAACAGGGTGTCGGTCTCCTCGAAGGCAAGGTAAACGTCGACGTCGTGGGCCTCCAGGCGGTACTCGATGGAGCGGTCCAGCTCCCAGCCGGCCCAGGAGTCGTCCTCGTTGCGCAGGAGGGTGAGCCCACTGTCGAGCCCGTCGCTGGCGGTCGTTGCGACTGGTGGTCCCACGCACCAGAGGTGGCTGGCCGGGCGCACGGGGTTGACGTAGTAGTGGTAGGCCCCACCCCGGGCGATGTCGGTCCGGTTGCCGCCGAACGTGACCACGTTGTCGTAGGCGTCGAGCGACGCGAAGTCGTTGTTCGAGCGCGTCACCATGTACCAGCCCGGCTTGTTGGCGAGATAGAAGCTCGAGTCCGAGGGCTCACGCCACGCGTTGAACTCGCTGATGTTCGGGCAGGCGTTGTTGTTGGAGCCCCCGCTGATCGTCGTGAAGAACGCCCGGTACATGCACACAGCAGCGTGCTGGCCGGGCTCCAGGTCGACGTCCAGGTCCACAGGCGTGATGAGCTTGCAGTCCTTGTTGGAGCCCGGAGCGAAGTGGCCCGTGGGCGCTTCGCAGAGGTCGTCAGGGAGCATCTCGAAGTCGCCGGTCCCGGCCGCGGGGCCGGTGCCCTGGCCGAAGAGGTAGACGTAGTAGCCGTAGTTGCCGGGGAAGGTGAAGCCGCTTCCATCCTCGTCCGGATCGCTGATGACGTCGATCTTGTGGTTCTGGATGCGAACCGGGGGCCAGAACTCGATAAAGCTCCTGTGATCCGCGCCGCTGCACGGGTCGTCGTCGGGGTTCGCGGGGTCCTCGCCTAGCTCTGTGTTGTCAGCCAGATCTTCGCATCCCTCGTCCTCGGCGGCCGGGTTGAGCCGGTAGAGGGGGTCGGGCTGCGGCTCGCACGCGAAGCTCGGGTTGATGATGAAGCACCGGTTCCAGCCGGGCCCGGGGTGCTCGATGACACCGTCGATGAACCCGATCCAATCCCCCAGGCCCTGACCGGACTGGTCCGCGGGCGAGATGCGGGGTAGGTTGCCCACGCCTGCAGGTGCGGGGAGGTTGCCGCCGGCGTGGTAGATCAACCGAAGATCGTCCGAGACGTCCCCGGAGGCATCCTCGGCGATCCCCGGGTCGGGGTTGCCGACCCCGTAGCGGACGCCGATGTCGTTGTGCTCGGCAAGCGCCGGTCCGACGCCTACCAAGAGCATAGCTGTGCACGTGATCAGGATCAATATTCGCCTCACTACATCACCTCTGGTGGCTCGCATGAGCCAGCCTCACATGTGGCACACCACTCAATGAGTATAAAGTTCGCTGTGGCGGTGTTGAAGCAACGGTTCGGGGTGGGGCCGCGATGAAGCGCGCCTACGGAGCGGTAGAGGCTCGCTGGGAAGCGCTACCGCTGTCGTTCTTGAAAGATGAAAAGAGAGAGCTTTGGCCCGCGCGCGGTGCGCACGGGCCAAGCAAGTAGCGAGCCGGGCTCAGTCCTCGGGCTGACCCGGCTCGCTGTCGAAGAGCTCGACGTCCACCCATTCGTAGGTGATGCTGCCGATCTCGTCGCCCCACACCTTGGCCACGGTTTCCGTGTCCTCGGTGTGCCCAGCAGAGCCGAGATCGATGTTCGAGCGCGTCTTGTCGTCGCCGTCGGAGCCGACGGTGACGAGGTAGTGCACGCTGAGGCTGTCGTCGTCGTCCTCAAGGGCCTCGGGCTTGGGTTCCAGCGGGATCCAGTCGAAGTCGAGACTGTACCCGCCTGAGCCCGCTGCATCGTCGAAGCCGTCGTCGATGAGCAGGCTGTCGCCCGTGACGTCACCGCACAGGTGGTCGCGTACGGTGGTCAGGTCGGCGGTGTCGTCCTCGAGTCCGATGAGGGTGCGGAATCGCTCCCCCTGGCCGAAGTCACCGAGATCGAGCAGACCGGTGCTCGTGAAGACGACGCAGTTCTGTCCTTCGCTGTCGAGCACGCGAATGTCCTCCGTGAAGGGGCCGACTTCCTCGAGTTGGCCAGGGGCGTCCTCGGGGAGCACCATCACGGGGCCGGTGACCATGAGCACGGCGTAAACGCCGGTGGGGTCAGCGAAGCCCTGGCTGCGGGCGAAGTCGCCCATGGTCTCTCCGGTGTCCTCCTCCCGGATCGCGTCGTCGTTGTAGACGTCGAAGGGCATGCGCGCCGCGCAGCGATCTTGACTCGGACTTGGCGGGTCGTCGCCAGGCGGACACCCGTCGAAGTTCTGGTCGTCGTCGAGGTCGTCGACCACGAGCAGTGAGCCGTCGAAGGTCCAGCGGTCGGGGTGCCAGGGGTTGAAGCCCTGTTCGCTTGCACCGGCCGGGAGGCCGTCCTCGTCGGTGTAGGTGTAGTCATGCAGGGCGTCGCCGCCGAGCCCTGGGAAGTTCACGCCGAGTCCAAGCACGCAGCAGACCCCGCCGGGGATCGAGTCCACAACCTCGCTGTCCAGGGTTGCCTGGTTGCGGTTGTAGAACGTGGTGCTCCCCTCACCCTCGGTGAGACCGTCGGAGGTTGAGCACTGGGTCGCTGGGCTGGCGGCCGAGAGGCTCCAGGAGTTGTCGCCTGGCCGGTTGGGCTCCTCGCTCTGGCCGACGTTGACCGCGAACCGATCGACGGTCTCATCGAGAGCGTCGTTGATCGGACCTAGCGTGTCATCGGCGTCGTCACCGAGCTGATCAACGATGTCTTGGACGTCGTCGATGGTCTCCTGGACCTCAGGTGGGAGGGCCGGGACCGTGTCGAGCACCTCGTTGACGAGCTCGAAGGTGGTGTCCGCCGCGCCAGAGGTCTCCTCGTTGGCGATGTAAACGTCGATGTCGTGGGCCGCGACGTTGAACCCGATCTCCTCGAGTTCCCAGCCGAGCCACTCGTCTGTCTCTGGGTCCTGCACGAGCTCCAAGCCCGTGTCGATCCCATCCGCGGCTAGCGTCGCGATGGGGGGGCCCATGCACCAGAGGTGGCTGGCCGGACGCTCCGGGTTCACGTAGTAGTGGTAGGAGCCGCCGACCGCGATGTTCGTGTGGTTCCCGCCGAAGGTCGGGACGTTGTTGTTGGACAACAGAGATCCGAACTGGTTGATCGAGGCCGTGAACATGTACCAGCCGGGCTTGTTGGCGATGTAGAGGCTCGAGTCCGATTCCGTCGTGACGTGGTTGAACTCGCTGATGTTCGGACAGGCCTGGTCGTCGGATCCGCCGCTAAGCGTGCTGAAGAACGGTCGGTACATGCACACAGCCGCCCGCTGACCCGGCTCGCGGTGGTCTTCGATATCCTTTTTGGTGATTAGCTTGCACGGCTTGTCGGAGCCGGGGGCATAGTGGCCCGTGGGGGCTTCGCACAACCCATCGAGGTGGCTGAACGAGCCCTCGCCCGCGGCCACGCCACTACCCTCACCGAAGAGGTAGAGGTAGTAGCCGTAGACGCCGGGGTAGCTGAAGCCGCTTCCATCATCCTCCGGGTCGCTGAAGACGTCCATGGCGTGGTTCTGCACGCGCACAGGTGGCCAGAAGGTGATGGGCATGAGGTGGTCGCCACCGTCACAGGGATCGTCGCTTGGATCCGTGGGGTCCTCTCCGAGCTTCTGGTTGTCCTCGGGCCCTTCGCATTCCGTGTCATCGGGGGCGGGGTTGGCCCGGTAGAGCGGGTCTGTGGTCGTCCCGCACGTAGCGAGCAGGATGCACTGGTTGAACGCGGGTCCCGGGTGCTCGATCACACCGTCGATGAACCCGATCCAATCGCCCAGGCCGAGCCCGCTCTGATCAGCGGGCGAGATCCGGGGGACCGTGCCGGCGCCAGCCGGGGACGGCAGCGAGCCGCCGGCGTGGTAGATGAGCCGGAGATCATCAGAGACATCCCCGTCTGCGGTCTCAGTCGGTGTGGGGTCGGGGTTGCCCACCACGAACTGGGAGCCGACATCGTTGTGCTCCGCGAACGCGGGCCCAGCACCGATGGTGATCATAAGCAAGCCTGTCAGGATGACGAGTAGTCGCCTCATGTGTACCTCCAGGGCCAGCTAGCTCTCCCGGCCAGCCAGCCCGCTTGGAAGTGCCTCTCACGCATGATAAGTGTTCGCATGGTACTCAATGACTGTTGAGCGTTTAGTGCCGTGCGGTTGGCGTCCGGCGCACGCTCAACGAATGGAGCGCGGCTGCGCCGCGATACGGTGCGCCAGCGACGCGCTGGAGGTTGCTGGGGAGAGAGAGAGAGAGAGAGAGAGAGAGAGAGAGAGCCGGAGGCTGGATGGAGAGAGCAACCGCTGGCGTTCTCGAGAGATGAAAAGAAAGAGACCTTGGCCCGCGCGCGGTGCGCGGGCCAAGCCGTTGGGGCCGAAGGCCCCGGTCAGACGCCGTCCGGGTCGGACGTGAACGGGTCGAAGTCGGTCCAGAGGTACGAGATGTCCTCTGTGCCGTCGCCGTTGTCCCAGACCTTGACGACCGTGGGGTCGTCGATGCCGTGGGTTCCGAGCTTCAGGTTCGCCTTCGTGATGTCGTCGCCGGTCTCCCCGTCGACGGTCACGAGGTAGTTCACGGTCAGACCATCACCCGCGGCGTCCAAGGCGTCCGGGTGGGGCTCCAGCGGCGTCCAGGAGAACGCAGCGTTGAAGCCGCCCGCGCCGTCGCCCTCGAAGAAGCCGTCGCGGAGCAGGTGCGTCTCGCCGGTGACGTCCTCACCGCAGAGCGCGTCCGTGATCTCGTCGTCGCCTGTGCCGCTGGCACCGACGATGTCGATGAACCGGTCGTCTTGGTTCTCAAGGCCCGTGCTCAGCGCGACGATGCAGTGGAGACCATCCCCACTGAGGACACGCGTCCGATCGAGGATCGTCGCGGGGGAGTTGTCCTGCGTCAGGTCGTTGGTGTCCGTGGACGTGATCGCCACGGGTCCGGAGACCTTGAGCACGGCGTACATGCCGGTACCGTCCCGGAACCCGTTCTGGTCCATGAAGTCGGGGATCGTCTCGCTGTTGTCTCGCAGCGCCTTGTCGTTCGTGTAGTCGAAGTAGAGGCGCGCGGCACAGCGGTCCTGGCCGGGACCTGGGGGCTGTTCGCCGGCAGGGCAGCCGTCGAACTCAGCGTCGCCGTCGCGGTCCTCGATGACCGCGATGGAGCCACTGAAGGAGTAGCTCTCAGGGTGCCAAGGGTTGAACCCCTGCTCGTCGGCGCTCGTCGGGAGACCGTCCCCGTCCAGGTCCGTGAAGTCACGCAGCGCGTCGCCGCCGAGACCCGGGAAGTTCACGCCTCCGACGACGGGGATGCCACCCACACCGCCGGGGATCGATCCGACAGCCGTACTCTGGATCGTGGCCTGGATCCGGTTGTACAGCTGGTTCGGCTCGCTTGTGTCCTCGACGAGCCCGTTGGAGAGGGTGCAGCGCTGGGCTGCGGTCTCGCCTGTGAGCGTCCAGGAGTTGTCGCCAGGCGCGTTGCGCTCGGCGGTGTTGCCCTTCGTCGCTGCAACACGCTGGACAACGGGGTCGAGGGTGCTGTCTGCGTCGTCGAGCGTCTGCCCAGCGAGGTCGTTCGCGTCTTCGATGGCCTGCTCAACCTCCGGTGGCATCAGATCGTCGGGGAGCATGTCCACGATGTCACGCTGCAGCTCGTTGAGTGTGCGCTGGACGCCGCCGAGATCGCTCGTGTAGATGTCGAGGTCGTGGGCTTCGACGAGGTAGTCGAAGTCTCCTGTGACCTCCCAGTCACCGGTGGGGTTGCCGTCCTCGTCGAGGACCTGCTCCACGCCCGTGTCGAGCTGGTCGTCGGCGTCGGTCGAGATCATCGGGGCCGCGCACCAGAGGGCCTCGTCGACGTTGACCGGGTTCACGTAGAACGAGAAGATCCGGCTCACGTCCGTGCGGTCACCGGTCTTGGTGATGGTGGACGCGATGGGCGCGCCCGAGTCGATGAAGCCGGTCAGGATGTACCAGCCCGGCTTGTTGGCCACGTAGGTGGATGACTCGGACTCAGCGAAGAACTGGTTGAACTCGCTGATGTCCTGGCAGTCACCCGGAAGCGCGCCGGATAGGGTCGTGAAGTGGGGGGCGAACACGCATGCAACCGGAGAGGCTTTGAGCCCGGTGGTTGGATGCGTTCGATCATCGTGGTCAGCCAAGTCTGAGGGGTGGATCAGGTTGCATGGCTTGTTCGAACCGTCTTCGAACGCACCGCCGAAGCCGGCGCCCACCTCACAGAGGTTGGTCGGCAGGTAGTCGAAGCTCCCTTGGCCAGCGGCAACGCCGATGCCGTCGCCGAACAGGTAGAGGTAGAAGCCGTACAGGCCCGGCAGGATGGTGCCGCTGTTGTCCGGTGATCCAGTAGCGCCTCCGGTCTCGTCGAAGTGCTGGGGCTGGACGCGCACGCCCGGCCAGATGTCCACCTGCATGAAGTGGCCCTCGCCTGCGCATGGATCGTCGTTCGGGTCGGTTTCATCTTCGCCGAGCTTCTGGTTGTCCTCGATGCTCTCGCACTCCGTGTTCTCATCGCTGGCGGATGGGTTGACACGGTAGAGCGGGTCGTTGACGTGGTTGCAGGCGAAGTCAGGGTTGAATGCCGCGCAGTGCGGGAACCCTGGTCCTGGCGCCTCGACGACGCCGTTGATGTACCCAACCCAGTCGCCCAGGCCGAGACCGGTCTGGTCGGCAGGCGAGATCCGCTCGTACGTTCCGAAGAACGGCGGATCCTGGGACACATCCGTGTTGGATGGGTCCGCTGAGTGGTAGATCGGAAGAAGGTCATCTGACGTATCTGGCTCGACCGTGGGCATCGGATCCGGGGTCCCGACGATGAACCGCGCACCAACGTTGTTGTGCGTGGCCGCCGCGAGTCCCGCGGTTCCGAGGACCATGGCTAGTCCTACGAGAACGACGATTGCTTGCCTCATATCCATACCTCCATGGTAGGGTGGCTCCGACTCCCATATCGGGGCCTACAAAGGAGGGACTCATTGAGTGTTTATAACTTTTCTCGTGAACCGGGCGGTGTATCACGGCGAGGACTGCTGTTTCGGGGATGACGAGCATCCCCGCCGAGGGTTCGCGGCCCGTGGCCGCGCTGGGGCGCGCCTGCCGGCGCGGTGATGAGAGCGACCGCTGGCACGGCATCGAGAGAAGAAGAAAAGGGATCGGCCCGCGCACCGGGCGCGGGCCGAAGAGGTGGCGAGGAACCTCACTCCTCGTCGGGCTGGTAGGGATCCGAGTCGAAGGCGTCGTGGTCGGTCCACACGAACGTCTTGTCCCCGTCGTCCTCCCAAACGCTCTTGAGGGTCGGCGTGGGCTCCTCGAACGAGGCCAGGTCCAGGTTGTCCCCGGTCAGGGTGTCCCCGTCGGCGACCACCGTGAGCACGGCGTTGAGCGTGAGCCCGTCGCCGGTATCTGGGTGGGTGCCCTCGGGGGTGGGGGCGAGCTTGACCCACTCGAAGGCGGCCGCGAAGTCGCCCTCGTCGTTCTGGTCGAAGAACGCGTCACGGATCAACGCGGTGTCCCCGTCAGCGCCGCCGCAGAGGGTCGCGAGGATGTTCGCTTCGCTGGCGGTCTGGCCCTCGGCGCCGATGATCTCCATGAACCGCGTGGCCGTGGTCGCGTCGTCGAGTAGGCCCTTGCTGGTACCCACGATGCAATTCTGGCCCGGGCTCTCGAGCACCTGGGTCCGATCCTCGAACACGGCCTGGTTCTCGTTCGGGGTATTCTCGGCGTCGTAGGTGGCCACCGGGCCGGTGACCTTCAGGGTGAAGTAGAGCCCGGTGAAGGAGTCCCAGCCGTTCTGGGCTGCCCAGGTTGGTGTTTCGACGGATTGGATCTCGCTGTTCTCGTTGTTGACGTCCCACACGATCAAAGCCTCACAGATGTCCTGGCTCGGCGTGGGCTGGTTGCCCGAGGTCGGGCACCCGTTGAACTCGCCATCGGGGTTGCGGTCCAGGAAACCCATGACGTCGCCGTTGAACGAGTACGTGTTGGGGTTCCACGGGTTGTAGCCTTGCTCGTCGGCATCCCGGGGCAGGCCGCTCTCGTCGAGCTCCGTGTAGTCGTGGAGCACGAGGCCGTTGAAAGTCTGGCCTGTGGTGTAGGTGGCCTGGATGTAGTTCAGGAAGTTGGGCGATTCGCCATCGACCTCGGCGGGGTCGTTGAGCCCGTCAAGGCAGACACCCAGCGGCACATCCGATGCGCGCTCGAGCGTGAATGAGTTGTCCTCATCGCTGTTCGGCTCTGCGCGGTTCAGGGTGTACGGGAAGAGCCGGCCACTCGCCTCGGAGGCTGGATCGAGCACCGTGTCCGCCTCGTCCTCGACTGCCTCGATGAGCTGTTCGATCGGCTCGGGCAGATCGGGGATCAGGTCCTGGACTTGTTGGACAAGCTCCTGGGCCGGGGTGGAATCGATGGCGGTGTACAGGTCGATGTCGTAGGCCTCGACGATGTACTCGAACTCTGGAGCGTCCGAGGTGGTCCACTTCCCGGTCTCCTCGTCGAAGCTCACGCCGCTGTCCAGCGCGTCGTCGGCGAACGTGGAGATCGGCGGGGCCGCGCAGCGCAGCGCACCGGCGGGTCGCACCGGGTTCACGTAGAACGAGAAGTGACCGTAGGTCAGATCGCTGCGGATCCCGTCGGCGGTCATCCCTTCCGGGTGGTTGACGAAGCTGCCGAACTGGTCGATGTACGGGATCGGGTCGTACCAGCCGGGCTTGTTCGAGATGTAGAACGTTCCCTCGCTGTCAACGAAGTCCGGGATCTCGAACTGGCAGACCGGGGGGTTGGGGTCGCTGCCGGTCTCGAAGAACCAGGGGGCGAACGAGCACACCTTCGGCTTCTGCGGCGTACCCAGCGCGTCGGTCTCGTCGAGCCCGAGCGGGTTCTCCAGGTCGTCTGCAGTGATGAGCCTGCACTTGCCGTGGTCGCCCTCAACTGGCAGGTTGTTCGTGATCCCGAGCTTGGCCAGGTGGTCGTCGCAGAGGCTCGCTGGGAGGTAGTCGAACGCACCCTCGCCAGCGCGGTGGTCGCTGGTGCCATCCCCGAACAGGTAGACGTACATGTTGTACAAGCCAGGGAACAGGAACCCGCTGAGCGGGTCATCGCTCAGAACGGGGCTCACATGATCCATGTTGTGCTGCTGGTAGAGGTGACCGTAGTGGACGCGAACCGCGGTCCGGTGGTCGGTTCCAGCGCACGGATCGTCGCTCGGGTCGGCGGGGTTCTCCCCCGTATCCAGCTTCTGCTCATTGGTCTCGCAGTTCTCATCGTCGCCGGGGCTGACCCGGTAGAGCGGGTCGTTGGGGTTGGTCGGCGTGATGGCGAGCTGGCCCGGGTACTCGACGACACCGTCGATGAACCCGATCCACTCGCCCATGCCCAGACCGCTCTGGTCGGGCGGCGAGATGCGCGGGTAGGTCCCTTCGAACGCGGCGGTCGGGCTGCCAGTCGGCGGGGTCGCGCCGGCGTGGTAGACGGGGAGACCCCCATCTCGGACATCCGGCTCGTCGCTTGGGACAGGATCCGGGCTGCCGGCGGTGGTGCCGTACCCGATGGTGTTGTGCTCTGCGAAACTGGCGGGGACGGTGGTGAGTACCATCGTCAGCCCGATCAAGATGATGAACGTCTTCTTCATGCCTCTACCTCCACTGGACCTAGCCTTACGGCCTCGTAGCCCATGCTTGGAGTGGTCAATGTACGTTTAATGCTTTCCGTGACGGGGGCTTCGGTTACTCGGCGCCTACCTGGCGCCCGATTCGCCAACAGAGAAGCGCGGGCCGTCACCGGCGTGAGGCCGCGCCAGGAACGAGCTCGACATCCAGATCGACGTGCTCGAAATGGCCATCATCCGTGAGAACCCGGGGAAGCTTGAGCTCCTGATAATGAGTACGAAGCTTGTTAAATCGGTGAAGCTGATCAAGGGTTTGTCTTGGTAGCGCTTCCGGAGGACCCATGCTTCACGGAAGCGCTCCGCAGTCACCCGATGGATCTTGAGGTGGCCGCGGTGCGCGGATTCCAGGATCCCCTCCACGAAGCGGGTGGCTCCCTCGTGGTCTACGCGTCGGAACAGCAAGGAGAGCAGCTCATCGAGGACGTAGTCAGAGGTGTGTCGGGGGACGCCTTCATCGTGAAGTTGCCCGAACAATGCTTCCACTTGCTCGTGGTCGCCATCCCGCTTGTTCCCGAGGGCGGGCCAGCCCTACGTGTCCACGGAAATCGATCCGGGTGTCAGGCGGCGTCCTCCCCGTAGAGGGTCTCATAGATCTCTCGTGAGTCCAACGGTTCCATGTCGAAGACGCCGGCAACATCCAGAACCGGGTCATCCCGTTCAGCTTGTTTCGACCGGAGGAACCGGATGAAATCGTGGACCTCTCGAACGTGGTGCTCCGGAAGCGCCGCCAGATCCTCGATCAGCTCCTCCCGGAGTGGATCGCCAGCTGCCATATCGGTCTTTAGACGACTCATGGGTTAAAGACCTTTATCGAGGGTCTCGTCGAGGTCTTTCGGAGCGCAAAGCGGTGTGGCTGTGACCGAACCACGCTCCCCGCTTTACTCAGCCGGCTCCGAGCTGAACAGCTCCACGTCCGTCCACCGGTAGCTCACGGCACTGCCATCCTGCCACGTGGCGATCTGGGTGGCCGTGGTGCCCGTGCCCAGCTCCAGGTTGCCCCGGGTGAGCTCATCCCCGTCGGCCTCCACCGTGACAAGGGCATGGAGCGTGAGCCCGTCGTCGGTGCTCAGGGAGACATCTGGGGTGGCCGAGAGCTTGGTCCAGGCGATGCCGGCGTCGATCTCGCCGAGCTGGCTCTGATCCTCGAAGCCGTCCTCGAGCAGGATGCGCTCGCCCGTGGCGTCGCTGCACAGGTGGTCCAGCAGCGCGGCCTCGGAGAGGTTGGGCAGACCTAGGGTGGTGGCCAACCGTGAGCCGCTGATCCCGTCGAGCAGGCCCTTGCTGGTGCCCACGATGCAGTGTTGGCCGCCGGTGATGAGCACTCGGCTGCGCTGCTGGGTGCGGTCGAGCTCACTGGTGCCGGTGGGGGGCTCGGTGTCGGTGATGAGGTGGCGGCCGGTGAGGTTGAGCACGAAGTAGAGGCCGGTGGGGTCGGTGAAGCCCCTGTCGCGCGCGAAGGTGGCCAGGCTGGCGCCCTGGCCAGCGGTGGCCTCTGGGTTGGAGAGGTCCCACGGCAGCCGGGCCGCGCAGATGTCCGGGCTGAACTCGTCTGGGGCATCGTTGCCCTGGGGGCAGGCGTCGCGCTGGACGTTGCCGTTGCGGTCGTCGAAGACGATGAGCTCGCCGCCGAAGGTGTACTGCTGGGGGTGCCAGGGGTTGTAGCCCTGCTCGTCGGCCTTGGCCGGAAGGCCGTCCTCGTCGAGGTGCGTGGGATCCTTGAGCGTGATGCCCTGGATGTCGGCCTCGACGTAGTTGTAGAAGTGGGTGCGACCGGTGGCATCCCGAGCCAGTCCCGCCAGCGAGCTGCACTGCTGACCCTCTGAGGGAGCCGAGAGCGTGAGGCTGTTGTCCAGCGGGTGGTTGGGGCCGGCATCGTCGCTCTTGATCGCTACGAAGCGCTGGCCGGCCGTGAGGGTTGCCTCCACGAAGGGGTCGGTGGTGCGACCCACCTCGTCCAGGGTGTCCACGGTCGTCTCCCCAACCTGGTCCACCACCCCCTGGAGGCCAGGCGGCAGGGTGGGCAGCTCGTCGAGCAGGCCCTGGACGGCTTGCTGGAGGGCCCCGTTGGCATCGCTCGTGGGGCTGGTGTAGACGTCCAGGTCGTGGCCCTGGAGGTTCCAGGCGATGGGATCACCCTCCACCCAGCCCCCATCGATCCCCGGCTGGACACCGGTGTCGAGCTTGTCTGTGGCCAAGGTAGCCACGGGCAGGGCCCCGCACCATTTCTCGGACGGCAGGGGCTCCGGGTTGACGTAGAAGTGGAAGACGTTGGACACGTGGTCCTGGTCCCCCTCCTTGGTGAGCACGCTGGCCCAGGAGAGGGTGGACGCGAAGGGGTCGTCGAGGGCTGCCGTGGCGTACCAGCCCGGCTTGTTGGCTAGGTACAAGGTGGAGTCCGAGTCCGCCATGTACTGGTCGAAGCGGCTCTGCCGGGCGCACTCGCCGAGATCGGACGCCTGGGTGAGCGGGAAGAACTGGGGCGCGAAGAAGCAGACCGCCGGCACCGCGCCAGGGGGCAGGTGGTCGCTGAGATCCTCAGGAGTGATCAGCGCGCAGGTGTCCGCGCCTGTTGTCTCGCCGCAAAGCTCGTCAGGGTCGAGGTAGTCGAAGGTGCCCTGGCCGGCGGCCACCCCGCTCCCGTCGCCGAAGAGGTACAAATAGAAGCTGTAGCTGCCTGGGAACTGGAACCCGGCCCCGTCACCGCCGACAACATCGTAGTGCTGGGCTTGCACGCGCGCGCCTGGCCAGATATCCAGCTTCCAGGGGTGCCCGCTCCCATCGCACTCGGACGCTAGACGCTCGGTGGCCCCCTGGCAGGCCCCGTGGTCGCTGGCGGGGTTGGCGCGGTAAAGGGGGTCCGTGTCGCGGTTGCAGCCCAAGAAGCTCGGGTTGAACACGCATTGGCCGAACCCGTCGCTGAAGGTCTCGACCACGCCGTCGATGACGCCGATCCAGTCGCCCATGCCCAGCCCGCTCTGGTCGGCCGGCGAGAGGCGTGGGTAGTCGCCAACGAAGGCCAGGGTCGGCGGGGATCCTCCGGCGTGGTAGACCGGCCGGAGCCCGTCGCGCGTGTTCGGCTCGTCCGAGACCCCCGGGTCCGGGTTGCCAACCGCGAAGCGCGCGCCCACGTCGTTGTGGTGGGCAAGCGCTGGGCTGAGCCCACTGAGCAGGGTCACCAAGCCGATGAGCAACACGATCCCGGTTCGCATCTTTGGGCCTCCCATGGCCACGCGCGTGGCCAGCCTCTCGGGCCCACGATGGGGGCCTCATGGCTTAACCGTTGGCTCTGCAGCGATCTGAGTGACACCGGTTAACTCCCCAGGGATCGCCAGCGGTTCGTGCCTGCGGCGCGCCACCGGTTGGCTGGACGAGGCCCACGCCTAGAGCAGAGAGGGAAGCAAGGATGGAGAAGAGGAAGACCCGCCCCGGGGCGCCCGAGGGGCCCGGGGCGGGTACGTGGTTGTTGGACGCCGCACGCTGCGTTCACTCAGCGTTGTCTGGGGTGGACTCGAAGGCGTCGTGGTCGGTCCAGACGAACGTCATGTCGCCGTCCTCCTCAGACCAGATCTTCTCGAGGGTGGGCGCGCCGGGCTCGGCGTTGCTCAAGTCGAGGTTGCCGGCCGTGAGCGTGTCGCCGGTCTCGGCAACGGTGATCACCGCGTTGAACGTGAGGCCATCCCCGATGTCGGGGTGGGTGGCCTCAGGGGTCGCGGAGAGCTTGACCCACTCGAAGGCAGCATCGAAGTCGCCTGCACTGCCCTGGTCGAAGAACGCGTCGCTGATGAACGCGACGTCCCCGTCCGCACCCTCGCAAAGAACGTCGGTGATGGGGCCCGCGTTCGGGCCCTGTGCACCGCTCCCAGCGCCGATCAGCGTGCGGAAGCGGGCGTCGGTGGCCGGGTCGTCGAGCAGGCCCTTGCTGATGCCCACGATGCAGTTCTGGCCGTCGCTGGAGAGCACCCGGGTCCGGTCGAGGAAGGTGGCCTGATCCTCGTCGGGCGTGTTCTCCAGGTCATAGGTGGCTACCGGGCCGGTGAGCTTCAGGGTGAAGTAGAGCCCGGTGAAGTCGTCGAACCCGTTCGCGGGGGCCCACGTCTCCGTTTTGGCCTCCTGGATCTCGCTGTCGGGGTTGTTCACGTCCCAGCGGATCTGGGCCACGCAGAGGTCCTGGCCAGCGCCGATCTGGTTGCCACCAGACGGGCAGGCGTCGAGCTGGCCGTTGGGGTTGTGGTCCAGGAAGCCGAGGATCTCACCGTCGAAGGTGTACGTGTTGGGGTTCCAGGGGTTCCAACCTTGCTCGTTGGAGTCCCGGGGCAGGCCCTCTCCATCGAGCTCTGTGTAGTCGTGGAGGACGAGGCCATTGAAGACCTGGCCCGTGGTGTAGTCGGCCTGGACGTAGTTGAAGTAGTTCGTGTCCACGCCGTCGACCTCGGCGGGGTCGTGGAGGCCACCGTCGCACACGCCGAGTTGGACCGAGGCGCTCGTCGAGTAGGCGTACGAGTCGTCCAGGTTGTGGTTGGGCTCGGCCCGGTTGAGCGTGTAGGGGAACGCCCGCCCGCTGAACTCGTTGGCCGCATCGGCGATGGGGTCCGTGGTCTCTAGGAGAGTGTCCACAGCACTCTGGGCGTCATCGATGGTGTCGTCGATCAGTTGGCCGACCTCTGGGGGGAGGTTGGGGATCTCGTCGAGCACCTCACCGATGACGCGGTTGGCCTCATCCACGGCGTCGTTGATGGTCCCGCCCAGGTCCTTCACGCCCGTGTACATATCGACGTCGTGGGCCTCGACGAGGTAGTCGAACGTGGCATCGCTCCACCTCCCGGTCTCCTCGTCGAACACCGTCCCGGTATCCAGGCTGTCAGGCGCGTCGGTGGAGATGGGGGGCGAGGCGCAGCGCAGCGCGGCATCAGGACGGACCGGGTTCACGTAGAAGTGGAAGTGACCCGTGCCCGAGATGTCCTGGCGGACACCCTCCTTGACGACCACGTTCTCGGCGGTGATCGTCGAGCCCATGTAGTCGATGAACCAGAGGCCGCCGTACCAACCGGGCTTGTTCGTGATGTACCCCGTTTGGCCGGACTCGTCGTAGAAGTTATCCACGAAGTTCTGGCAGGTTGGGGGCTCGTCGCCGCCGCCCACCTGGAAGAAGCGGGGCGCGAACTGGCAGATGGCCGCGTCCTGGGCCTGACCGTTGGCATCCGTGAGGCCAAGGTGGCCGTTGAGGTCATCCGGCGTGATCAGGGTGCAGTCAGCCAGGTTGTTGGTGATCCCGAGCTTCGCAAGGTGCTTGTCGCAGAGGTCCTCATCGAGGTAGTCCAGGGTCCCAACACCGGGCCGGGTCTCGCTGGAGCCCTCACCGAAGAAGTAGACGTAGAAGTCGTACATCGCCGGGAGGAGGAACCCACTGAGGGGATCCCCTCCGCTGATGACGGGGCTAACCGGATCGGCGTGGTGTTGTTGGACGAAGTTCGCCGTCTGGAAGTCGAACTGCCATTCATGGCCCGCGCCCGAGCACGGGTCGTCGTTGGGGTTCGTCGGGTCAGCGCCCGTATCGAGTTTCTGCATGGGTGTCTGGCAATTCCCGTCATCCCCGGAGTTGACCCGGTAGAGCGGGTCGTCCCCGGTAAGGCTCCCGAACTGCGGGGCCATGTACTCGACGACCCCGTTGAAGTAGCCGATCCACTCGCCCATCCCCAGGCCGGATTGGTCGGCCGGCGAAAGTCGCGGGTAGCTTCCCTCGAACGCGATCACGCGCGCCAGAACTGGAGCAGGATCGCCGCCTGCGTGGAAAACGGGCCGATCGGAGTCCGGGATGTCCGGCTCGTCGGTCGGGGTCGGGTCGGGGTTACCGACCGTCATCCGGTACCCTGCGTTGTTGTGCTCTGCAAGCGCTGTGGGGAAGACCCACAGCACCATCGTCAAGCATAGGATGAGCGCGATGCCTCGTCGCATTTGGACAACCTCCTCACGCCCCCGTGGGTGGACCCAAGGGACCGTGTTAAGGAGTCACTAAGTTGCAGCTACTTAGCCATTTCCGCGACCTGAGCCTCGGTTCCACCCTCCAAAGCTGGACGTGAACGGATCGTCGGAGAGAGGAGAAGAAGACCCGCCCCGGGGCGCCCGAGGGGCCCGGGGCGGGTACGTGGGTGTTGGACGCCGGACGCTGCGTTCACTCAGCGTTGTCTGGGGTGGACTCGAAGGCGTCGTGGTCGGTCCACACGAACGTCTTGTCGCCATCTTCGTCGGTCCAGATCTTCTCCAGGGTCGGGGTGCCATCTGTGGCCGCGCTTAGCTCAAGGTTGCCGGCCGTGAGCGTGTCGCCGGTCTCGGCCACGGTGATCACCGCGTTGAAGGTGAGGCCATCGCCCGTGTCTGGGTGGGTGGCCTCGGGGGTGGCGGAGAGCTTCACCCACTCGAAGGCGGCGTCGAAGTCCCCCGCGCTGTCCTGGTCGGCGAACGCGTCGCGGATGAAGGCGACGTCCCCGTCAGCGCCCTCACACAGCTTGTCCGTGATGGGGCCGTCGGTGGCTGTCTGTTCACCGCTCGCAGCACCGATGAGCTCGCGGAACCGCGCGTCGTTGGCCGGGTCGTCGAGCAGGCCCTTGCTGATGCCCACGATGCAGTTCTGGCCCTCGCTGGCGAGTAGTCGGGTCCGGTCGAAGAAGACCTGGGCGTTCTGGTCTGGGGTGTTCTCCAGGTCGTAGGTGGCCACCGGGCCGGTGAGCTTCAGGGTGAAGTAGAGCCCGGTGAAGTCGTCGAACCCGTTCGCGGGGGCCCACGTCTCCGTTTTGGCCTCCTGGATCTCGCTGTCGGGGTTGTTCACGTCCCAGCGGATCTGGGCCACGC
Source organism: uncultured Thermoplasmatales archaeon (assembly GCA_964396185.1). Classification (GTDB taxonomy): domain Archaea; phylum Thermoplasmatota; class SW-10-69-26; order SW-10-69-26; family SW-10-69-26; genus CAYNEI01. Next base: position 65,622 of record CAYNEI010000001.1, on the reverse strand, counting down.
AGAGGTCCTGGCCAGCGCCGATCTGGTTGCCACCAGACGGGCAGGCGTCGAGCTGGCCGTTGGGGTTGTGGTCCAGGAAGCCGAGGATCTCACCGTCGAAGGTGTACGTGTTGGGGTTCCAGGGGTTCCAACCTTGCTCGTTGGAGTCCCGGGGCAGGCCCTCCCCGTCGAGCTCCGTGTAGTCGTGGAGCACGAGGCCGTTGAAGATCTGGCCCGTGGTGTAGTCGGCCTGGATGTAGTTCGAGTACACGGTCGAGAGACCGTCGACCTTGTCCGGGTCGTTGAGCCCGCCGTCGCATACACCGATGTCGACCGTCGCATCCCGGGTGTAGAGGTGCGAGCTGTCATCGGCGCTGTTGGGCTCCCCGCGGTTCAGGGTGTACGGGAAGGCCCGTCCGCTGAGCTCGTCGGCGGCGTCTGCGATGGGGTCCGTGGTCTCAAGCAGGGCCTCGGCTGCATCGATGGCGTCATCGATGAGTTGGCCGACCTCGGGGGGTAGGCCAGGAACCTGATCGAGAACCTCGTTCACAGTGTCGACCACGAATTGGCGCTCCGCGTTGGAGTCGATGGCCGTGTAGACATCGACGTCGTGGGCTTCGACGAGGTAATCGAAGGCCCCGTCTCCAGCCCACGTGCCGCTGGCTTCATCGAAGGTGATCCCGGTGTCCAGGCTATCGGGGGCGGTGGTGGAGATAGGTGGTGAGGCACAGCGAAGCTCAGCAACCGGTCGGACGGGGTTCACGTAGTAATGGAACATGCCGCCGGCCGAGATGTCCGAGCGGCTACCGCCCTTCAGAACCACTTCCTCGGCAGCAACGGTCGAGCCGATGTGGTCGATGAAGAAGTTCCCACCGTACCAGCCCGGCTTGTTCGAGAGGTACGTCGGTGCCCCGGTGTGCTCGACGTAATCCTCCATCCGGTTCTGGCACGTCGGCGGCTCGTCGCTGCCTCCGACCTGGTAGAACCGGGGTGCGAACACGCAGAATGCGGCCTCCTGGGTCGCGCCGTTGGCATCCGTCAGGGTGCTGCTGACGTGGTTCTGGAGATCCGTGGGGGTGATGAGGGTGCAGTCACCCAAGTTGTTCTCGATGTTGAGGCTGGCGAGATGGTCCTCGCACAGGCTCTCGTCGAGGTAGTCGAACGCACCGCTGCCCGGGCGAACGTCGCTGGAGCCCTCCCCGAAGATGTAGACATAGAAATCGTACAACCCTGGGTAGATGAATCCACTCCCCTCTCGATCTGGGTGAACCACGTCGATGTGGTGCTGTTGGAGGTGGTGGTTCGTCGGGAGATCCACGCTCACACCGTGTCCGGTCCCTGCGCACGGGTCGTCGCTCGGGTCCGCGGGGTCAGCGCCGGTGTCGGCTTTGCCGTCGACGCTCTGGCAGTACGCGTCGTCCCCTGGGAACACGCGGTAAAGCGGGTCGTTGTCCTGGTCGAAGGCTCCCGCGACGAAGGGATTGGGGCCGTACTCGATGACACCGTTGATGTACCCGACCCACTCGCCCATCCCGAGACCGCTCTGGTCTTCGGGTGAGACGCGCGGGTAGGTTCCGTGGTAGGCGACCGGGTCCACGACCGTCGGCGCAGGGGCGCCCCCGCCGTGGTAGATCGGCCGCATGGCGTCGGGGATGTCTGGTTCCTCGCTGGGAACAGGGTCTGGGTTCCCGGCAGTTACCTTCGCGCCGATGGCGTTGTGCTCAGCGATGGCCGAGGGAAGAACCCCCAACACCATCGTTGCTCCAAGAAGGATCACGAGTGCTCGCTTCAAGCTTCAAACCTCCACACGCTGCCGGCTGGAACAGCCACAACAGCCTGTTAAACAAACATTGAGCAAGAGGTATTTAGTGGTTGTTGGGTTCCAGGCTTCGGGTACACCGGGTGCGGTGGTACCTCGGTGGCGCGCGCACCCGGGACGGGTCGCGGCTTCGCTGCAATCAGCGCGCGTGCGGCGCGCCGGAGGTTGACTCGCCAGCGCTACCGCTGCCTGGTCCTCAGGATAAGAAAAGAAGCTTGGCCCGCGCGCGAGGCGCGCGGGCCAGGAGGTTGCGAGTCGCGTCACGTTTCTTAGGACCCGCTGACCGTGCTCACGAAGGGCTCGTGGTCGGTCCAGACGTAGACGTCAGCACCGTTGGACAGGGTCGTCTCGAGCGTGGCGGGGTTGTCGCCGAGGTTGATGTTCCCGCTCGTGTCCGAGTGCACCTCGCCGTCCTGGATGCTGAGCACCGCGGTGACGGTGAGCCCGTCGCCCGGGCCGTTGTTGAGCGCAGCCGCGTTGGAGCCGGTCTTCACGAAGCCGACTGCAGAGGCCAGCTTGCCGCTCTTGGCGTCGTTGAGGGTGCCGCCGGCCTGGCTCTGGGTCGCGAACGCGTCCTTGATCAGGGCCACGTCGTCGGCGTCCTCGCCGCACAGATCGGCGGCGACGTCCTCGTCGGTTGCACTGGGGCTCAAGCTGTTGAGCTCCCGGAAGAGATCGCCGGGGGCAAGGTCGAGCAGCCCCGTGGTGGTGCCCACGATGCAGTTGAGCCCATCGCCGTTCATGACGACGGTGCGGTCCGCGGAAGCCGCCAGGGTCTCATCGGGGTCCCCTGAGCGCTCGACGTCGTAGGTCGCCACGGGGCCGGTGACCTTGAGCACGAAGTAGAGCCCCGTGGGGTCGTCCATGTTCTTGTCGCGGGCGCTGTCACCGATCGCGCCGCTGGCCTCGTACATGTCGTAGTCGAGATCAGCCACGCAGAGGTCCGGGCTCGGGCCGTCGCCCTGGTCGACCGGGCAGGCGTCGAACTGGCCGTTGCTGTTGCCGTCCAGGAAGACGTTGAGCAGCCCGTCGAACTTGTACGCGCCGGGGTGCCATGGGTTGTGGCTCTGCTCGTCGCTCTCGGCCGGCAGGCCGTCGCCGTCCAGCGCGGTGGGGTCCTTGAGGGCGTTGACCGTCACGCCGTCGAAGTTGGCTTGGCGGAACGTGGGGTCTTGCACGATGCGGACGTCCATGAGGTTGTAGTAGCTCTTGGACTCGCCGCCAGGTGGGGTCAGACCCAGCACCTCGTCGCAACGGGTTCCATCCGTGAGCGCCGACATGGTGAGGCTGTTGTCGTCGGCCGCGTTGGGCTCTGGGGTGGCCGCCTTGGTCGGTCCAGCGCGCGAGCTGGCCTTGTCTGCTTCCTCGACGAGCGGGTCGGTGAGCTCCTCGACATCGCTGGCGCCGTCCTCGAGGGCCTCTTGGGCTGCCTCGATCAGGCCGGCGATGGGCTCGGGCAGGTCGTCAGGGATCAGATCGCCGATGATCCCGGTGACCCCTTGCTGGGTGTCCGCGAGGGGGACCGTGTAGATGTCCACGTCGTGGGCCTCGACCAGGTAGCCGAAGCTGCGTTCACCTCTGAGTCGGTGTAGGTGGCGCTGAGCGTCGTGTGGGCCTTGAGGGCCTCAGGCGTGATCAGGTTGCAGTCCTTGCCGGAGTTGTCCTCGAAGGCGCCGCCGCCTGGGTGTCAGGATCCCGCTGACTCTCGTGAGGCAGGGCCCCTGTTCACCGAGCGACCGGGACCTCCAGCTCTCTTGCCCCCAGGATGGTGTACGGGCGAAGCTAGATGGCTCACGATTGCCCAGCCCATTCTTTCACTGTCTCGATGAGCCAAAACACGGGGACTCCCGTGTCAGAGCAGTATGTCCCAAGTACCGGTGGATCGTAGCAGCCGCCCTCGTTGATGAATTCGAGTGCTTCGTCGATGGGTTCCTTGTTCTCTGGGGGTGGAGTGCAGGGAGTTTCACCTTCGGAAGTGCCGGGTGGGTTGGTGGCTTCATAACGATATTTAACAGCGAAGCTGTCAACAGTCTCTCCCCAATCGCAGGTGTAGACGAAGAAGCAGAGTGCGTCGTATCTTTGCACCTCGCTTACGAGGACGATGCCGGTCCAGCCGTCGGAACAGCGAGTGGCCACACATACATCGAGGCCATCATCGGACCCATCATGCTGTTGTACGCTGTAGCCCAATCCTCCATGCTCACACTGTGTCGTCATACAATTTCCGGGGGTGAACACTCCGATGGGGTCGTTACATACTCCTATATAACAGGCATCGGTCGCTGTCGGTGTCGCGATCCCGGGTCGATCCTGGCATGCGGCCACGGCGCAGTCATCGGATATGGGTGTAATGATGAGCCCAATTTGTTCGTCGCACTCCTCCACGACCTCAGCGGAAGTCGGAGCTGCGGCGACCAAGAATCCTGAGATGAGTCCAAACACGAGCATAATCGAAAACTGACGACCTTGAGGGGCCCCTTCTCCCATGGAATCCCGAATAGGTTGTCGAGGGTTAAGCCTATCGGCTCCCTTTGGTCTCATGTGGTCTTGACTGAAAACTACTACTACCAGTGGAAGTGAGGGTTGCCTACCAGGAGGGAACGTCGCTCAGTTGAGCTCGGTGGAAGGGTTCTCGGTCAAGGGCTTATGTCTGTCAGTGCACACCCGTTAGGTAAGGACGTACTAACCTGCAGCGCACCCAGATGCTTAGGCTCCGTCGCTCGGTGCGCGGTTCCACACGGTCGATGAACCAGGGATTCCGCGGACTCTCGGCCGCCTCGAAGACCTTGGTCTGGGTTAGGAGGTTCGGACGCAACCACATGGGTTGAGGGCATCTCCCAGGATGGCGCGAGGATGGTTGCCCACACGGAGTAGCGAAGCGCCTGCAGACTATGGCCTATCATCGGATTTGCGCGCCTGCCCAGAGGCGAGCTTGAGCTCGCTCAGCCTCGCTCAAGCATCAGGGTAGAGCGCCTCGATCTCGTCGGCCCAGTTGTCCTCGACCACGCGCATCTTGACCTTGAGGGTGGGCGTGAGCTCGTCGTTCTCCTGGTCGAGCTCCCGGTGGAGCAGCTCGATGCGCTTGATCTGCTCGTAGCGCGCCAACTCCTCGTTGACCCTCTCCACCTCGCCCCAGATGAGCTCGTGAACGTCGTCGAGTGCCACGAGATCCTCGCGCGTCTCGAAGCTGAGGCCCTGTTCGGTGGCCCAGGGTTCCAGGCGCTCGAAGTCCGGCACGACGAGCGCGCCCACGTACTTGCGGTCCTCGCCGATGATGACGGCTTGGGCGATGTGGGGCTGGTCGGTGAGCAGGGTTTCGAGCTTGTTGGGCACGATGTACTTGCCGTAGGCGGTTTTGAAGATCTGCTTGAGCCGGTCCGTGATGAACAGGAAGCCATCCTCGTCCAGCCGGCCCACATCCCCCGTGCGCAGCCAGCCGTCCTCGGTGAACAGCGCCTCGGTCTCTTCGGGCAATTTGTAGTAGCCTTGCGTGATGTTCGGGCCTCGGGCTTGGATCTCGCCCTCGCCCTCGCTTCCATCCCAGACCTCCTCGTCGATGCGGATCTCGACACCAGGGATCGCCTTGCCCACGGAGCCGAACCGGTAGTCGTCTGGGTTGTTGGCGGTGAGCACGGGGCTGGTCTCGGTGAGCCCGTAGCCCTGCATGATCCACAGATCAGCAGACGCGAAGAACTCCATGATCTCGGGGCTCAGCGCGGCCCCGCCGCTGACGAAGAACTTGAGCTTGCCGCCGGTGGTCTCCTTGAGCTTGTCGAACACGAGCTTGCTGGCAAGCTTGTGCTTGAAGCTGAGCCCAGCACCGATGTCCTCGCCGTCGGCCTTCTTGTGGGCCACCTCGCGGCCCACCTCGATGGACCAGTTGAAGATCTTCTGCTTGAGCGCGCTGCCCTCGTCCACGCTCTGCTTGATCTTGGCGTACATCTTCTCGTAGAGGCGAGGGACCGAGAGCATCACGGTGGGGTGGACCTCTTGCATGTTCTTGGCCAGGTCATCCAGGCCCTCGGCGAAGCAGACTGTGGAGCCTGAGGAGTAGGGTACGAACTGGTCTCCGGTGCGCGCGAACGAGTGGCAAAGCGGCAGGAAGGCCAAGTGGGTCTCCTCGGCGATAGGCAGGCCCTGCAGGGTCGCCTCGACGTTGGAGGCGAAGTTCTTGTGGGTGAGCATGACACCCTTGGGGTTGCCGGTGGTGCCGCTCGTGTAGACCAGCGAAGCCAGATCGTTCGGGCCGATGGAATCGACGCGGTCTTGGAGCAGATCCGGGAGCTCCTCGAGGTAGGTGCGTCCCCGGGTGTAGAGGGCATCCATGCCCAGGATGTTGTCCTTGGCCTCGTAACCCTCGGGCACGGGGCCCATGACGACGATGTGCTCCAGGTGCTCGAGCTCGCTGGCCTTGGAGAGCACGCCCTCGAGCTTCTCCTCGTTCTCAACGAACACGACCTTGGCCTCGGCGTCGTTGAGGATGTAGGCGGCCTGGTCCACCGTGAGGGTGTCGTAGACCGGGGCTGTGACGGCAGCGCAGTGCAGCGCGGCGTAGTCGGTGATGATCCACTCCGGGGTGTTGGCCGAGTAGATGCCCACGCGCTCTCCGGGTTCTAGCCCGAGGCTGATCAACCCGCCGGCCAGATCCTCGACGAACCGCTTCATGCCGTCGTAGGTCACGGTGTGCCAGGTGCCCTGGCGCTTGTAGCGCATGGCGGGCGTCTGGCCGTGAGCTCGCGCAGAGTCTTGGAAGAGATCGACGAGGGAGTGTTTCGCCACAGGACCACCCAGGGAGCGTCCAAGCAGGTTGTGGGTTGATAAAGCTACGCAGGCGAAGAGCATAGGTCCCCCCCCGCCCCTGCACCACCCGTGCGCGCGGCCATGGTCGTCGTCGGCAACGAGCTGCTCTCCGGCTACACCCAGGATGCCAACGGCCCGTTCCTGGCCGGCCAGCTCCGCGAGTTGGGCCACCGCGTGGTGCGCATCACCATCGTGCCCGACACCATCGAGGAGATCGTGGCTGGCCTCCAGGAGGCAGGTGAGCGCGCCGAGCTGCTCTTCGTGTGCGGCGGGCTGGGCCCCACCCAGGACGATCTTACCATCGAGGCCGTGGCCAGCTTCCTGCACCGGCCACTCGAGACGCCCCAGAAGGCCCGCGACCAGATCCGCCGCATCTACCGCTACGGCAAGCAGGCAGGCTACCTGGACACCGACGAGGTGGACGACGGCGCCTGGCGCATGGCCAGGATCCCGAAAGGCGGCATCGTGATCCCCAACGCGGAGGGTGCTGCACCTGGCTCGGTGCACACGGTGCCCGACCCGGGCCCAGCCGACACCCTTTACGTGCTCCCCGGGCCACCCACCGAGCTGCAAAGCGTCTTCGCCCACCTGCTCGAGGGCGAGCTCATCCCCGTGGGTCAAGCCCGGAGCGTGGAGGAGATCCACCTGGCCACCTTCGAAGCACCCGTCTCTTCGACCCTCGAAGAGCTCGCCGAGGCCTTCCCCGAGGTCGAGATCGGCTCGTATCCCCAGCACGGGGAGAAACGCGTGATCGTGCGCTTGACCGGCCAAGCCGAGGACGTGCAAGCGGCTGGCGAGCAGTTGAGAGCCTGGCTGGGCGAGATCGAGCTGGCCCCGGGGTGAGCCCACGAAGCCAGAGGCGCGCATGCTCGGCTTCGACGATGGGCCCTTCACCTTCGAGCAGGCCACCACGCCCATCGCTGGCGTGATGACGAGGGGCGGCGGCTACGTCGAGGCCGTGCTCACCGACAAAGTCACCGTGGACGGCCGGGATGCCACCGAGACCATCCTGGAGCTGCTCGACGGGCGACCGATGCTCGAGACCGTGCACGCCATCGCCTTCGACGGCGGCGCGCTCGGCGGCTTCAACGTCCTCGACCTCGACGCCATCCACGACGCGCTTGGCCTCCCGGTCATCGCGGTCATCCGCGATCCACCCGACGATGCCGCCGTGCGCGCGGCACTCCTCGAGCACTTCGACGACGCCGCTGAGCGCTACCGGCTGCTCACCAACCAGCCCATCGAGCCCATCGAGCTGGGCACCGGCTGTGTCCATGTCCGCCGCGCCGGCGGCGAGCTGGACACGATCGAGGAGCTGCTGCGCATCCAGACCGTGCGCGGGCGCACCCCCGAGCCGCTGCGCATCGCGCACCTGGTGGCCACCGCCTTGGTGGAGGGCCGCTCCCGGGGCGCTTGACCCGCTCTGTGACGCAGAGCCCTCTGCGATGCAGAGGTTCGCGCACGGCTTGTGCCCTCAGGTCGTCGGCCCCCCATGGCACACACGCCGACGCGATCGATCCATGTGCTTGCCCTCGTGACCGCCCTGCTCGCTGCACCCGCGCTGACAGGATGCATCGGCGATGCTGACTCTGCTGGGGACGAGCCCGTCGGGGGTGCCGAGGCGGGCGAGCGGGCAGCCCAGCCCGACACGAGCCCACCACCTGTCGAGCTTGCCCCCCCGCAGATCCTCCACGACCAGCAGCGCACCATCGTGCAGACCGGCTGGTTCGGCCCCGAGCAACCGCCCACCCTCGAGGAGCCGATCCCACCCAACGCCACCCAGCTGGCCGTCGTGCTCACCTGGGACCCCGTCGAGGGCTGCCCACCCACGACGACCTGCACCCCCAACGCCCTGCTCGGCACGGACTACGAGTTCGTCTACGTCGCTCCGGGCTTGGAGGGGGAGGGGTTCTCGATCACGGTGCTCACCGTGGGCGAGCACGTCCGCAGCGACGACGAGGGGGCCAGCGAGAGCCGGACCCGCATCGCGTACGGCATCACCACGTGCGCCCCGGATGTGGCACCGGACGTCAACGAGTGCGACATGGGCATGGCGCCGACCACAGCGGAGGCCGAGGCCCGCCTCGTCGTGGAGGCCTGGGCTGGCGAGGTCGACCTCGACCAGGTGTCCGAGCGCTACGGGCTCGGCGGCACTGGGCGATGATGGACACCGGCAGGGGCGTGCGGCTCCGCCGCACGAGGGGGTGGCCGAACGGCGCGCCCGTTGCGCCGCAGGCGCAAGCTGGTCGGCGAGTACGGCAGGCCAACGGCACCACCGTACTCGCCGACCGAAGTGTTCAAATCCGACGCGTCCTTGCGTGGCCTACCGCTCCTGTGGTGTAGTCCGGCCAATCATCTTGGCCTTTCGAGCCGATGACCGGGGTTCAAATCCCCGCGGGAGCATGCGTCCAACGGCCTAGCGCGAGGACCGGTCGCTCCATCACCACCTTCCCGGAGTGAGAACGATGTCGGACTGTGAGAACCATCGCGACGAGAACGACACTCCAGACCCAGCCGACGTCCCAGGGATCACCGGCGGGCAGATCCGTGATCTGCAAGCTCGTATCCGAGTGACCACGCGAGAGCCCTTGCTCCCCGAGGGCGAGCTCACCCAGTGCGCGATCTGCGGGGGTGAGATGGTGACCACGAACAACCTTCAGAAGAGCATCTCCACCCCGCATGGGCTGACCGTGATCACCCGCCTCCCGGGCGCCCACTGCACGCGGTGCAGTGCGGCCCAGTTCGACGCCGCGGCGACCGCCTTGATCCTTGAACACTCGGAACACGAGAGAAGATCGTAGCCGGACTCACGCCGCAGCACGCTGTGCTACAGGCCGGGCAGCAAGGTGGATCACGACCGAGGCATCAGCGATCGCCGAGGGCATACCCCAGGTCCTCCTCGAGTTCGTCGGGACCGTAGTGCCGAGGAACGCGACGCTTTCCCAACAGCTCCTCGAACGTCCAGCGCGTCATCCCCGAGAACTCAGCAGCTTTCCCAACAGAGAGGACACCACGAGCATAGAATGCGACCGCTAGCTCCTTGCGGAGCTCACCCTCGACCTCACCAGGGGGGAGATTCAGTGACGCGAGGACATCCTCAGGGATGTCGAGACGGATCGATACCACAGCAAACGCTCCTGAAGGTGAGTCCTCGCTCGATAAACGTTCCGTAGAGGCCCATCTCACCATTGAGGGGTTCACTCGGGCAAGCGGGGCTTGAGAGGGCGGGAGCGAACGTCTTAATACTTATGTCACGAACCTCTTGTTAGAAAAGAGGATGAGCGAACAAGAGATACGTCTGGGTCCGGAAGAGGTGAAGCTCCTCTTCACCCTTGAGAAGGAGGGGAAAGCAGTATTCGAGTTCAGCCACGCACGCGCGATCCTGGGCTCCACCGAGCCCGCGGCTTGGAACGTCATCTACCGCCTCAAGAAGAAAGGCCGCGTCAAAGAGATCGAGAAAGGCACGTACCTGCTTGTACCTGCGCGCGCTGGCCTTGAGGGACACTGGTCCGAGCTACCCTTCCTCGTCGTACCCCACCTCATCGAGGAGTACTACATCGGCTACTGGACCGCGCTCAACCACTGGAACCTCACCGAACAAAACCCCCGGACCGTCTTCGTAGCCACCACCAAGCGCAAGCGCGACGTCGCCTTCGGACCCACCACCTTCCAGTTCGTGACCCTCGCGGAACGCAAGTTCTTCGGCTACACCGAACAGCAGATGGCAGGGAGCACCTTCCAGATCAGCGACAGGGAGAAGACCCTCATCGACTGCCTCGACATTCCGGACTACGCCGGCGGCTACAGCGAAGTCGTGAAAGCGATCTGGGAAGGACGCGACGACCTCGACTTCGACAAGCTTCTCCGGTACGCTGAACGCTACGCCGTCAACGTCCTGGTCCGCAGGCTCGGTTACCTCCTCGACCTGCTCGACCTGGCAGAGAGCACTCGTGATGAGATCGAAGCCAAGGAACTCAGGGGGTACATGTGGCTCGACCCCACCGGGCCGAAGGACCGGGTAGGCTACTCTAAAGCATACGGCCTCACCCTCAACCGCACCGAAGACGAGCTGCTCGCTTGGAGAGGGAGCTAGGATGGATGCTGACGATCTCCGACGTCTGGCAGCGGACACCCCCTTCGATGTCGCCACCCTGGAGAAGGACTACGCCCTCACCTGGCTCCTCCACGGCATCTACTCGGAGACCTCATCCCTCCGCGACGTGCTGGTCTTCAAGGGCGGCACTGCTCTGCGCAAAGTCTACGCGCCCGAATGGCGGCTCTCAGAGGACCTCGACTTCACCATCCTCCAAGACATCCAGCCAGATGCGGTGAGCCAAGGCTTCGAGGACAGCTTCGCCCAACTCAGCGAACAAAGTGGCCTCAGCTTCCAATTCAGCCAGATCCACACCCAAGCATACTACATCCAGGCACGCGCCCAGTTCCTCGGACCCCTCGGCTACAAGAACACGATCAAGCTCGACATCTCTCTCACCGAGAAACTGATCGACGACCCCACGACGGTCGAGGTCGAACCCGAGTACAACATCCCGCCATTCACCATCCTCGTCTACACCCTCAACGAGATCCTGATCGAGAAGCTCCGCAGCATCATGCAACGTGGCTACGCCCGAGACTACTACGACACCTGGCGCCTGATCACCACCAGGGACTTCGATGCCACAAAGACCGAGGAACAGCTGGTCAGGAAGTGCGAACGCACAGAGATCGAGTACCAACCCGATGCGATCTTCGATCGGCAGAGACTCAGCGAAGCAGAACGCCACTGGGAAACCGCCCTAGCCCGCCTCACTCCCGGCCTCCCTCCGTTCCGACCCGTGATCGAGGAGTTGCGTGCGAAGCTCACGTTCCTTGAACCGTGACGCTCGCACTCAGCCTGACCGGCAAGCAGCCCCTCGGGTGGATCGGGCTCGACACGCTCGCAAGAACCCCTGACCCCCCGGACCGGGTACTCAAACGGTGCGCGCTCCGGCACAACCCGCCCTCGAACCCGTCCTGGTAGGCTGGGACTGCACGGGCCTCCCGGTCAACCGTCGGGCTAGGGGCTTTCCAAGCCCGTTTCGGGGCTGCTCGAAGGTGGGGACCTTGGAGCCCGTCACACTCCGAGAGATCGGGCCTGGACCTTCAACGCCCACCCGGTGCTGGCTGGCCACCCATACCAGGCTGCTGTTCCGGGGGCTCCTGCTGGTCGACCACGTGCATGTCGAAGGTCAGGGTCAGACCCGCCAGCGGGTGCGGGTTGTCCTGGCTCACGATGATCTCCTCGTCCGTGAGCTCGCTGACTGTAAGCTGGGTGGGCTGGCCCTGGGGTCCGGGCTGCTGGTAGGTCGTCCCGACCTCAGGGCTGTGGCGCAGCACGATGACCGCCTCGGTCACCTCGACGATCTCGGTGGCCTGCGGCCACTCCTCGCGCCACGTGAACATCTCGCCGGCCTCCTGGTCGGGGGTGATGAAGAAGGTCACCGTGTTGTTGGCGAGCTCCTGGACCTCTGCGGCATCGGGCCAGGCCTCGAAGAGCGTGTAGGTCTCGTTCTCCTCGACGTCCAGGCGCACGCCCACGTTGGTCTCGTTGATCGCGTCCACGACGTAGGGGAGCGCGGTGCCCGGGACCTCGACCGGGTCGCCTTCTTCGGTGCTCTCATCCACGAAGCCCTGGGCTTCGGCTTGGTCGCGGGGCAGCTCGGAGACGTGCTGCTGTTGGACCTGGCGCTCGATGGTCTCCTCGCGGGGCTGGGGCTGGTCGACGGTCTCAGCACCGAAGGCCTCCACGACCTCCACGGAGACGTCGTGGCCGATGCCGGTGCCCACCAGGCCGTCAAGCAGGCCCTCTGGGAGCTGGGCTTGGGCCTGGAGGGGGATCTGGGTGGGACCGCCCTGTTGGGGCGGTTGGAAGGAGGGCGTGGTGGGGAACGGCGCGTCGCTCACGTTGGCATCCGTGGTGAGCGCCAGACGCCCGTCTTCCGTGCGCGCCGTGATGTGCACGATGGCGAACTGGCCCTCCGAGAGGGTCTCCTCGGGCTCGGAGACGTTCACCGTGACGTGTCGGCGCTGCTCGCCATCCGGGGTCGAGAGCGAGACCACGACCTGGTGCTCGCCGGCCTGTGCATCCGCTGGGACCGTGACGGGCAACCAACCGGTCACGGTGTCGTTCTCTCCAGCCTGCAGGCCCGTGACCTCGCGGACATCCAAGCCGTTGGCATCGGTGACCGTGGCCTGGAGGCTCTCGGACGCCTCCTCGACGCCGTCGAAGACGAGGGGGGCTGTCGCGCTGGTGCCCGGCGCCATGTTGAGCGTCGAGGCGAGCTCGCCCTCACCCTCGTCTGCGCCGGGGGCTGCACAGCCAGCCAGCAGGAGGGTGGAGACGATCGCGAGGATCAAAGCGGGTCGTTGGGATGGCATGGTTGAGCCGGTCATGGAGGCCCGACGGTTAAATCATCGGGGTGTAGCCCTCGGTGAACGCCCCAGGGGTCCAAGAGGGCCAAGATCAGCTCAAGAGGGCCCAGATCCGCTCAACGCGCCGTGAGGCCCCCATCCACTGGGACGGCAGCACCCGTGATGAACGAGGCCTCGTCCGAGAGCAGGAACGCGATGACCGTGGCCACCTCGTCCGGTGCGGCGATGCGGCCGAGAGGGTGGTCCTGGGCCAGCTCATCCTCGGTGAACGGCGCCTCGGCCAGGGAGGCCTCGAGCATGGGCGTGTCCACGACACCGGGGCATACCGCGTTGACGCGCACCCCGCTCGGGGCGAGCTCCACGGCGGCCGTCTTGGTCAGCCCCACCACGCCATGCTTGCTGGCCGCATAAGCCGGGGCGCCCTGGAAGGCGACAAGGCCCGCCACGCTGGCCACGTTGACCACGCTGCCCCTCCCCAAGGTGGCCATGGCATCGAGCTCGGCCTTGAGACACCGCCAGAGGCCGGTGAGGTCCGTGGAGACCACGTGCTCCCAGGCCTCCTCGGTGACACGATGGCTGGGCGCGAGCGGGCCAAGCACGCCGGCGGCGTTGACCGCCAGGGAGAGCGAGCCGTGCGCATCCACGATGCCATCGACAAGCCGCCCAGGGGCTTGCGTCTCGCGCACGTCCAGCACCGCCAGCTCAGCGCTTCCCCCTGCCTGCTCGATGGCCTCGACCGCCTCCTCGAGGCCGGGCTCGTCGAGATCAGCGAGCACCACGTGGGCGCCGCGCTGGGCGAGTAGCTGCGCGGTGGCGCGCCCGATGCCTGAGGCGGCTCCGGTCACGAGCGCGAGCTCATCCTCGAACGATCTGGCCTGAGAGGACGCCATCCATGGGTCATGGGGCCCCCAGGCTTGAAGCCTCCCGTGCTGGCCGTCCTACTGCTCCCGACGAGCGATCCCCTCCGTGGGGTCGCTGAAACTACGCCGTGTCTCCACCCCCTCCAGGGACACAGACCCGCTCATCCGGCGCCCACGGGCTACCCAGGCCTGGAGGCTGACCTATGCGCTTGACACCCTTGCTGCTATCTGCTTGCCTGGTGCTTGGCCTGCTCGTTCCCGGGAGTGCGACCGCGCAGCTCGAGAAGGTCGAGGAGCGCGTCTACATCGTCGGCGCCAGCGGCACGAGCTCCATCACGACGGTGGATGCCGGTGGCGAGACGATCTACGTCGTCGGGTCCATGCGCTTCGACCTCCGTGACGATGGCCAAGTGGACGTCTACGACGAGCTCGAGGTCACCATCGAGGACCAGGCCAGCTCCGCAGTCTCCGTGTTCTACTCCTTCCACGACCCCGACCACTTCGACGAGAGCTTCTTCGGCGGCGCCGGATCGGCGCTGGTCTCCGGGAGCTTCTGTGGCGAGGCGACCCTGGAGATCCCTGAGGGCGCGACCATGCTGCGCCTGGTGGTCAACTCCCTGGAGAACGCAGACGAGATCGACTGCTTGCCCGGTGCGGGGACCACGGGCCTGGCTCGCGTGGCCTACCACGTCACCGACCCGTGAGCCCTGGGATCACGCCCCTTGCTCCTCCCTGCTTGAGGACCCGCGGACGTGCTCGCGCCAGACGCGCTGGATGCTCGGGATGGCCCGCAGCCGTCGGCGGTCCTTGACCAGCACGAACACGGTCAGGGCCAGGTAGAGCAGCGTGAACCACTCACGCACCAGCGAGCCGCTTGCCAGGCCGGCGGGGAAGGGGCTGGGCAGCCAGCCCACCAGGAAGGGTTCGAAGAGCGGATCAGCGGCCTGGACGGCCCAGAGGACCAGCAGGGTCCATGCTTGCCACCGCTCCAGGGTCAGCGTCATCAGACACGCCACGGCGAAGAGGCCCTGGGCGGCGGTCAGGAGCACCTCGACCTGCTGGGCGTTGCCCAGGGGGAGCGCGGATAGGCCGAAGCCAGCCTTCCAGAGCACGCTGGCATAGACGACGGGGATCATGGCGATGAGCAGGGTCCACTGGTTGATCTTGCTCGAGACCACGTTGGTCACGCCCAGGGGCGCGCGCCCGGTCTTGGCCCAGTACGAGACCGTGATGAGCTCCGGGGACTCCGAGAGCAGGGGCGCGATCCACTGGAACAGGAAGTAGGCCGGCAGACCCAGGGCTGCAGCCAGATGGATCGTGTTCTCGTAGAAGGGGTGCACGCTCAGGAACAACAGCGCCCCACCGCCCCCGAAGAGCGCCACGATGAATGTCGTGCGCAGCCGGGCGGGCTGGTTGTAGATCCAACGAGGCACGAAGGGCAGCTCGCTGGCGTCGTGGTCCTCGGTGGGCATCTTGTAGGCCAGCACCAGGTAGACGACGTACATCAGGGTCAGCACGCCGGCGTCGATCAGGGTGATCGAGCCCCGCAGGGCGAACGAGAACGAGTAGAGCGTCGGGACCAGCAGCGCGAAGACCTCCAGCGAGGTCGCCGGCGGCAGCACGATGGAGCGGTTCGAGATCCCGGCGGGCCGGGCCCCCCAAGCGGCCACGAAGTAGACCATGGGAAGGAAGAGGCCGACAAGCAGCCGGTTGGCGCCGGTGAAGTTGGCCGTGACGAGATCGAGCCCTTCCGCCATGGCGATGGTCCCACCCGTCTCGATGGCCCGGATCGTCCCCTCGGCGGCCTGCTGGGTGATCACGGCCTCCACGGCGAACTCCGGGAGCACCTGGATCAGCGCCAGCAGCGCGAAGGCCAGGCCCCGGGAGAGGAAGAAGCTGGCCACCTCGGTGGCCCATGCGATCATGAGGCTCGAGCTGAGAACCCCAGCGAAGGGCAGGGAGGGAAGGAGGAAGTTCTTCAAGCCGGGGCCCAAAACGCTCGCACCCGGTCGGCCAGGGGGAACCCCCTACATGAAGGTTCACGGACCAAGCGAGGCAGGCCGTAGCACGCCCGCGGGCAGCGGAAAAGGCTCTAATAGGGGGGATGGATTGCCGGGCCTACCGGCCGCCTTGGCTCAGTGGTAGAGCGACTCCTTGGTAAGGAGTAGGTCCCGAGTTCAATCCTCGGAGGCGGCTTCCGAAACGCGCCTCGGCGCTTTCTCATAGGGCGCGTTCCGGAAGCGAGCACCAACCAACGGCCCGC
Organism: uncultured Thermoplasmatales archaeon; assembly: GCA_964396185.1. Lineage (GTDB taxonomy): Archaea > Thermoplasmatota > SW-10-69-26 > SW-10-69-26 > SW-10-69-26 > CAYNEI01. The sequence continues at coordinate 49,490 of CAYNEI010000001.1, read as the reverse complement.
CCCGGGAGCGCGAGCCAGGCCGTTGGTTGGTGCGAAGCTGGAGGTTGGGCGCGTGACCCCCGAAGGGCGGAGCGCGCCCAACCTCCACTGCGCTCTCGCGGGTTGGTGGAACCATCGCGTTGCGCCCTGATTGGCGCTTGCTTCCGGCCGTGGCCGGCCGGCCCCCGAAGGGCGGAGCGCGCCCAACCTCCACTGCGGCAATGTGTCCGGAGGGATCAAGATCTCGCAGTCCAACACCCACGATTTTTAGGTTCCGGCAGACCGGAACCGGTTGTTTCACTCTACTCCAAGATCCGCCTATAAAACGGCAGGGCCCATACGCTGCTTGCTAGCGGATGATCGCGACTGAGTTAGGGTGGGCGATCGCTGCGGTGGCCATCGCCGCGCTGTCGTTCTGGACGGGGACCGTCTTCCAGGCGGGCGTCATCTGGGAAGGCGTCAAGAGCCACCGGGAGCGTCTCAGGACGGTTGAGGTGAAACAGCACCCGCTGGAGCGCTCTTTTCACGAGCTGCGGCTCGATGTGGCCCAAGGGAACCTAGGGGTAGAAGATATGAACGTTGAGGCAGAGGAGTATGCCCCATACGTTGACGAGGATGAGGTGATCCCCCCGAATGATGAAGGCGAAGGAGTTGAAGAGGATGAAGGCCCTTAACCTGTATACAGTGTGCAGTCCGCCTGCATACGGGAGAGAACGAAGATGACCGCTAACGGCACGAGTTCGGAGCGCCAGCGGCGTCTCAGGCAACTCCTGAATAAGTTTCACCATGACACGCTCAGTCTCCACGAGGCGAGGGAGCTCCTCGAGCTCGTTGACGGGGATCTGAGGCGGGCGCGAGGGGAGGGTAACCGGAGGATGGAGCGGATCATCCGACGGTACAAGCGAGGCATCGAGAGCTACATCGCCTTGAGCGAGGATGACCGGGTCCTTGCATCGTCATGACCCGACGTTGTCACCCCCTGCGTCCTCAACATCCGTAGATTCGCGACCACACCATCGCCGAAACCTTCATCCCCGAGCCTCCTGTCCCACGCTCGTGGGTCGAGCGAGCCTCTCGAAGGCCGAGCGTCGCCGGATCGGGATCGAGCGCGTGGAGCGCTTGCTCTCCCTGGCCGAACAGGCTGCCCTGGAGGGGCGCCTCGACGATGCTCACCGGTACAGCGAGCTGGCCTGGCGTGTCAAAACCCGCAACCTCGTGCCCATGCTCCCGGCGCTGCGCACGCAGGTGTGCCGGGGCTGCCGGGCCTTCCTGCTCGCCTCGCGCACCGCTCGCGTCCGCGTGACCGGCGCCAAGGTCTCCACCACGTGCCTACGCTGCGGCAGGGTCCATCGCCGACCGCTGCCAGGCCAGACCCGGTAGTTGGCCACCTCTCTTATCGGGGAGATCAACAGGCACGCACGAGAAGTTTCGGCCACCCGGCCCCACGGCTGATAACCCCCCTGCTCGTTGCCCGGGTGTGGCGGCGAGCCGATCGACCATCCATCCCCCCACCTCCAGCTTGGCCCGGATCGAGACCCAGCTTGGCCTGCGGGGCTACCAGCGCGAGACCTTGCGCTCCTTCGTCGACCGGGGAGGCCGGGGCATCGCGCATCTGGCCACGGGCACAGGCAAGACGCTGATCGGCATCGGAGCCGTGCTGTGGGCCAAGGCGGGCAAGCAGCGCACCCTCATCGTCGTCCCCACCCGGGCGCTGGTCCACCAGTGGAAGGCCGAGTTGCTCGACCGCGGGGGGCTGCGACCCGAGCAGGTGGCAAGCGTGGCAGGCTCGCGGCGGCTCCGGCGGGTCGGGGATGCCCAGGTGGTGCTCACCCCCATCCAGACCGCCATGCGCAACCCGGACGTGCTCGAGGCCATGGTCACCGAGCAGGACCGCTCGCTCATCATCGTGGACGAGTGCCACCGCGCCGGCGCGCCCAAGTTCTCCCGCACGCTCGTGGACGCCTTCCCGTTCCGCTTGGGCCTCTCGGCCACGCCAGAGCGGGACTTCGACCCCACCGGTACGCGCCGCGTGCTCGACTACTTCGAAGGGGTCGCTCATGCCTACGATCTCGGCCAAGCCGTGGCCGACGGCCACCTCGCGCGCTACACCTACCACCTCCACTCCACCTACCTGAACCCCTTCGAGCAGGAACAGTACGACGAGTTCTGCCGGACCCTCAACCTGCTGCTGGCCGAGGTGGAGGCCAGGTTCGAGGACCCGCCGACCATGGAGGACCTGGGCGAGCTGCTCTCCCTGTTGCGCAACGAGGGCGAAGAGGAGCTGGCTGAGGAGATCCAGGAGAACCTCTTCCAGCGGGCCCGCGTGGTCAAGAACGCGGCAGGCAAGGTGGAGATCTTCGAACGGCTCGTCGGGCAGATGACCCGGAAGAAGGTCATCGTCTTCAGCGAGGAGATCGCCTTCTCCGAGGAGCTGGCCCGCGCGGCCAAGAAGGCTGGGCTCGAGACGTTCGTCTACCACTCCATGCTCGACCAAGCCGAGCGCGACGCCGCGCTTGAGCGCTTCCGCGCCATCGAGAGAGGCGTGCTCGTGGCGGTGCGCGCCTTGGACGAGGGCCTGGACGTACCGGACGCCGATGTGGCGGTGCTCGCCGCTTCGTCAACCAGCCAGCGACAGCACATCCAGCGCAGAGGGCGCGTGTTGCGTCCGCTCAAGGATGCCGCCAAGAGCGCTGAGCTCCATGATTTCTACGTGATCGGCGTGGACGATCCCTGGCGCGTGGCCCGGATCAAGGAGGACGCCCACCGCGTGCAGATCCACGGGTTCGAGGGCGGGGGAGAGCGACCGTGGGACCATCTCACCCCGGAGCTTGGATGAACGGGTCCCGTGACCAGCGGCCGAGCCCGTTTCCCTGCTTGAAGCATTGACCGAAAACCCTATCTTGAGCACGTGGCGTCGCCCGGCTATGGCCCCACATCGGTTCATCTTCGGCCTGCTAGCGCTTGCTCTGGTCACGATCATGGCGCCCGCAGCCGTCGCGGACGAGGGACACACGATCACGCTCACCGCCGAGGCCAAGGAGAGCGGCTGCCGGGAGACCTACTGCTGGGAGTTCGATGGCGACACCGACGCCATCGACGCCGGCGCCACCGTGGAGATCACGGTACGCAACCCGAGCAGCAACTCGGCCAATCACAACTTCTTCATCAAGGAAGGCAGCGGGGCCCAGGGCGGCACGGATCCAGGATCGGATACCTTGGCGAGCACGGATGATCTGGCTCCTGGCGAGGAGGAGACCATCAGCTTCACGGTCCCCGATGACGTGGGGGAGCTCTACTTCTGGTGCGATGTGGCTGGGCACGAGAGCCTCGGCATGTTCGGGTCCTGGAGCATCTCCAGCGACGGGGACGACGGCGCGGATGGTGGCGACGGGGCCGACGGCGATGGAGAGGGCGAGGCCAACAGCCAGCCCGGCTTCGGCCTGCTCGCAGCCCTTACAGCCCTTGGCCTGACGGCGTTCGTGCTCGCTCGCCGACGCTGAGCTCGATCCGGATCCATCCACGCCCGGGCACCCCCCGGGCGTCTCCGCTCCCCTTCTCTCCTCTCCGATCCCCGTTCCCTTAGCCAGCGGGCTGGGGCCGCTCGACGCGGTCCTCGTGCCCGCACTCCGGGCATGTGGCCTGGAACGGTGGCGAGCCCTCGGTCTCGAAAACCGCTCGACACGATGGACAGGCAACCTGGGCCTGCATCGCCGTCCCGGTGCCCGAGCGGCCTGGGAGCGCGGCCTTGAGGCGCTCGGTCAGGGAGGGCTTGCCTCGCTCCTCGTTGTCCTCGTCATCGTCGCGTTCGCGTGCAGCGCCCAGGCGCGGGCGCTGGGCCTGTGCCCATCCGGCCATCCAGCTCCCGAGCACGAGCAACAGGAAGCCTAAGAACGCCACGGCCACGAACTCGATCTCGTAGGCCCGATCGCCCGTGTAGGCGTACCCACCCACGACGACGCCGACCAAGGCGATGAGGATGCCGACGTTGAGCCAGAGCTTGGGCGGGCCCGGCAGCTTCACGGTGCACGTCCCTCCTGGATGAGCTCGAGGATGGGCTCCAGGCACGCTCGTGCCGTGGCCTCCGGGGACCCGGTGGCATCGATGGTCACGAAGCCCCGCTCCCTGGCCAGCTCCAGGTAGGCCTCACGCACCTCTTCGAGGAAGGCAGCCTCCTCGAACTTCTCGGCCTGCTCGCCTCGTCCCCCCATGCGATCCATGGCCGCCTCCACAGGGAGGTCGAGCAACAGCACGAGATCCGGGGAGAGCTCGAAGGGGGCCACCACGTGGTCCAGCCACTCCCGGGGGCTCATGGTGCTCTGCTTGGGCCAGATGGATCCGAGCGTCAACGACTGGTAGACCAGCCACGAGGTCGAGTAGCGGTCCGAGAGCACGAGCTTGCCTTCGGACAACTGCTCGCGCAGCCAGGCCGTGTGGGTGGCGTGGTCTGCCGCGAAGAGCAGCGCCTCGCTCACCGGGTCATGATCCGGGTCCGAGAGGATCGCTCGCACCGCTTGGCCCGCCTGGCTCTGAGTCGGCTCGCGTGTGCGCGTGAGCTCGATCCCCTGGGCGTCCAGCTCCCGCTCGATCCGCTCGGCCACGGTGGTCTTGCCGGCGCCGTCGATCCCATCGAGGACGACGAGCCGACCGGTGCGCCGTCCTGGCGCCGACGGAGCAGGCATCGGGCCTGATGTAGGGGCGCACCGTCATAAAGGGTGGCGTCACGACATGCAACGCAGGCAACGCTGCCCCCGCTGTAGCGAACCGGCAGGGTTCATAACCAACAACCCGCCTTGGCCAAGCGGATGGCCGAGCTCCCGACGTCGAGGATCCATCCGAGCCTCTACATCCTCTTGGGTGTCCTGGCCGTCCTCTCGTTCTTCATCGTGGCCCCCCTCTGGCCCTTCATCCTCGGGGGCCTGCTCGTGGGCTACCTGGGCTACCCGGTGTTCCGCTGGCTGCACAAGCATATCCCGCACCGGGCCGTGGCTGCCAGCCTCGCGCTCATCATCCTCATCCTGGCCGTCATCGTGCCCATGGGCTACATCGGCTACGAGCTCGTGCTCCAGACCCAGGGGCTTGCTCAACAGGTCACGGTGGACGAGGTCCAGGGCATGGCCGAGAGCGCTGGCAACCTCACACGCGAGTACTTCGGCTGGCCCCAGGTCAGCGAGAACCAGACGGTGGCCGACGCGGTCATCGAGGAGGTCGTCCCGCGCGCGAGAGGGGCCGTGCTCGGCTGGTTGCCCAACGCCCCCATCTTCCTCGCGCAGTTCGGCCTCGGTGTGACCGTGGTGCTCTTCATCGGCTACTACGCGCTGCGCGATGGGGACCGGTTCATCGACTTCATCGAGGACTTGCTTCCCCTCCAGCGCTCCACCGAGCAACGCATCATCGACGAGATGGCCAACTCGCTGGATGCGGTGGTGTTCGGCCAAGTCGCCACTGCTGCCATCCAGGGGGCGCTCATGGGTGTCGGGTTCTGGGTCTTCGGCGTCCCAGCACCGGTGCTCTGGGGCTTCGTGACCGCCGTGCTCTCCCTGCTCCCGGTGGTCGGAGCGCCCATCGTGTGGCTCCCGGCAGGCATCATCCTCATCGTCACGGGATCGACCGGCAGCGGCATCGGGGTGCTGCTCTGGGGTGCGGTGTTGGTCTCCACCATCGACAACGTGATCAAGCCCAAGATCATGGCCGAGCGCTCCGGCATGCACCCGACCCTGGCCCTGCTGGGCGCGATCGGCGGCCTGATCGCCTTCGGCTTCATGGGCTTCCTCGTGGGCCCGCTCGTGCTGGCCATGCTCATGACGTTCATCCGGATCTACCTCGAGCAACGCCAGGAGCTCGAGATCCAGCACGCCCGCGAGGTGGATGAGATCTTGAGCCAGCTCGCCTCCATGCGCATGGAGGCTCCATCCGGCCAGAGCCAGGGTGAAGGTGGGGAGCCGGGGGACGGGGATAGGCGCTCCGAGCGGAGCTCGGGAGAGGGATGAACAGGATCAGACCTCCTGTGCGAACCTCGACCGGAACTTCCATCCACCCTGCCTCAACGCATGTACCGACCGAGGCGATCGGCTGGATCCATGAAGGAACCACCGGCGCACCGTAACCCAACGAGCGCACGACCACTGCCTCCGGGAAGCAGCCGAATCAGATGGCGCTGCCTACCGAGACAGTAGAAAGGTGAGATTTTCCATACTTCTGGAAAAGATGGATATGCCCATACTTTGCGCACGTTTTAAATACGGTGGCGTGCAAACAGTGGAGCTGATGGCCCCGTTCGGTCAACCTGCGCTCTCGGTCCCCCGCCCTGCCCTCGGCCTCATCGATGCCACCGGTTATGGACACCCCAGGGTTTCTCTCGCGGCGTTCTGCCAGGCTGCAGACCGATCCAAGCCCACCGTGAAGGGGTACCTGCGGGAACTGACCGATCACGGGCTTGTCCTGCATGCAGGTTACGACGATTACGCCATCCCGCGCCGGATCACGTTCGGCCAGCTGCTCGTCGAACCCAGCAGCTATCGCAGATCCCTGCTCCTCTACCAGGATATCCTCTCCCTGAGGGGCGAACGAAACTGGGCATTCGCTTGCCTACCGATCCGGCGCAACCTCAACGTAGCCATCAATCGAGCCATCCCCGTGCTTACACCGGACGAGCGACTCAAGAACCGATCTCACCCACCCTACCCCGAGGTGATGTGGTACCGGCTCTCGACCAACGAAGTCTCTGAGCAACCGGTGCCCTCAGGGGAACCCGACGCGTCGCAAGCTGGGAGCCGTGACACTGTTCCAACGCTCAACCCACAGATCGGTCTCGCGCTCCTCACTGCCACCTTGGACCCCCGGTTCGTCGAGGCATCCAAGCAGGCATGCGCTCCCCTCACCATCGCTTACGACCAAGTTCTGAGCCAAGCAAGGCGCCTCTACCCGGAGAGCCCACCGATCAAGGCGATCCATCCCAACACCGTCGTCTTCCCGGAGTGGCTCCGGGGGTTCTGGGAGACGGCCAGCAGGCAGCACTCCATGGCGGTGCTGGACCAGCCGCCAGGCGACCCGGAGGGACTCTCCGGAGGGTACGATGATGAGACGCATGCTTGACGGGTCTGAACAGCGGGAACTCGCCGTGCGTATGCGCGAGCTGTTCTCCGAGCAGGGCCTCCCGGTGGTCTTCGTGGGAAGCACAGCGGTCGTGGGGCTCGAGCTCTACGAACGGTCGACCAAGGACGCGGATGCACTGGCTGCCTACGACCTCACCATCGACGAGGTCCGGGTGATGCTCAAGCGTATCGCGACCGATGAGGGACTCGACATCCGAGAGAAGGGGTGGGGGACCGTAGCGCTGGTGAACCTCGACGAGGTGGGGGACATCCTTTGGGAAGTCGACGTGATCACACCCGACGAAGGGATGATCCCATCCGGTGCTGCCAGACGCATCCAGGAACATGCCGTCGAGACGGCCATCGGCCCCACGGCCATCGCGGAGCACATCCTCGCGATGAAAGCCATCGCGTACGGGGATTGCACAGGGAAGGGGCAGGTCGGTGCGGCAGCCAAATACGCAGGCGATCTCCACGAGCTGCGGCGCGCCCTCGGCAACGACATCTCGTGGCAAGAAGTCATCGACCTGCTCTCAGAGTTCCACGGAGCCCGCAGGCAGGCCGCGGCTGCGAAGATCGGCGATGTCTTCGGGCGGGATTTGGATCTTCCAAGCGATCCGGATCCGGCTGTTGGGTAGAACGAACCTTCTTGAACGGGGTCTCGCATCCAGGCCCGATGGGTCGGTTCCAGTGGCTCGACCGCCTTCTTGGCCGAGGGCAGAGCCAGGAGTGGGAGGAGGTCCCGATCCAGGGGACCATCAAGCGCCTGGCCAGCCCCTGGGTGCGCGAGGGCTTCAACATCGAGGTCCTCGGCAAGGACCGCCTGCCCCAGCAGGGCGGCGTGATCCTGGCGGCCAACCACGCCTCCTACTTCGACCCGGTGTTCATCGGCTCCGTGTTCGACCGGCCGGTGCACTGGATGGCCAAGGCCGACCTCTTCCGCCACCCCGTCACGGACTTCTTCTTCTCCAAGGCCGGCGGCATCAAGGTCGACCGCGTCTCCGGCGGGAACCAGGCCGCCGTGGAGGCCACCGTGCGCCGCGTCAACGAAGGAAGGGTCGCCGGCATCTTCCCGGAGGGATCTCGCTCGCTGGACGGCACGCTGCGCCGAGGCCGCACCGGCGTGGCCCGGGTGGCCATGCGCACGGGCGCCCCGGTGGTCCCCATCGCCATGACCAGCTACCACGTGCTCCCCAAGCACGCCCGCGTGCCTCATCTGGACGAGCCGCTGGTGCTGGCCACCGGCAAGCCCCGGGCCTACGAGGGCATGGCTGAGCTGGCCACGGACCGGGGGAGTTGTCGCAAGGTGACCGATGAGATCATGGACGAGATCGGCCGCCTGCTCGAGATCGCTCGCACCCGCCAACACGCCCTCTCCCTGGAAGAGGAGGCCTGATCGTGGCCTCCAAGCTCGTCAAGGGCCTGCGCGTCACGTGGACCGTGCTGGCCATCCTCGCCGTGGAGAGCCTCGTGTTCGGGTTGGCCGCCCTGCCCGCCATCACGTTCTGGCAGTGGGTGGCCAGCTTGGAGATCGGCGCGCCGGTGATCGTGCGCACCGCCATGTTGGCTGTCAGCGTGGCCCCCGCCTACATCATCTTCAGCTGCGCGCTCATGGCGCTCACCGCGGCAGCCTGCCGCCTGCTCCGCTGGCGCACCCCCTCAGGAGAGCACTCGCTTGAGGAGCTGGGACCCGAGGTGCTCGGCTGGGTGAAGTACAACGTCGTGGCCCACGTGGTCAGAGTCATCTGCGGCGAGCTCTTCCGAGCCACGCCCATCTGGCGCTGGTACATGCGCGGCATGGGCGCCAAGATCGGCAAGGGCGTCCACATCAACACCGCTGCGATCTACGACATCAACCTGTTCACCATGGGCGACCATGTGGTCATCGGTGGCAAGGCCCAGCTCAGCGCGCACCTGGTCGAAGGAGGCAAGGTCAAAGCCGCGCCTGTCGTCTTCGAGCAGGGGGCCACCATCGGCACCGGGAGCATCGTCTCGCCAGGCGTCAAGGTGGGCCGCAACGGGTCCATCGGTGCCCTCTCGTTCGTCACCAAGAACACCGAGATCCCAGCCAACACGGCCTACGGCGGCGTGCCGGCCGAGTTCATCAAGGAGTACCAGGAAGAGAAGCGCAGCGACGAGGAGCTGCTCTACCGGGAACCCCAGCAGCGCCGGTGACGCGCCCGGGCCACCGCGAGCTGGGCTCGCGGCCGGTCTCTACCAGCCACGTGGGTAAACACCAGGCTCCATCAGCGTCCGCTCGGCCTTGGCCACCACGCCGCTCTCGGCCATCATCATCTGCAGCGCGTTGAGCTCGCTTCTGGCCAGCGCGATGGCCTCGCCCTTGAGCGTCTCGAGCACGCAGGTCTGCCCGGCCTCCAGCGAGCGCGTGACCTCGAGCACACCAGGCACCGCCAGCGGAGCACCGTGGCAGACGGCATCCACGGCGCTGTCCCGCACGATGATCTTGGGCAGCCCCGAGAGGAAGCTCTCCATGGGGACCACGGTCTCGCGCAGCCAGTCGTCGCGCTTCTCGTCGGTCCACTCGTCCCAGCCGTCCTGGACGGCGTGCAGGTTGACGACCTGGTCCTCGGTGACGTGGCCCACGCGCGTGCGCCGAAGCTCGGCCAAGTGCGCGCCCACGCCCAGGTACGTGCCCATGTCCGTGGCCAGCTTGCGGATGTAGGTGCCGCCCTGGCAGTCCACCTTGAAGAGCACGCTGCGCTCGTCCACCTCGAGCAGCTCCAGCGACTCGATGCGCCGGGTGCGCAGCTCGCGCTTGACGGCGCTGCGCTTGGGTGGGCGCTGGTAGATCTCGCCGGTGAACCGGGTGAAGGCCTCCTCGAGCGCCTTGTCCTCCACGTCGTCGTGGAGCACCATGACGCCGACGTAGGCCTTGTCGGCATCCTTGAGAGCCGCCAACGCCTTGGTGGCATCCGAGAGCCCCATAGGCAGAACACCGGTCACGTTGGGGTCCAGTGTGCCCGCGTGCCCGGCTTTGTCCACGCCGAAGATGTCGCGCACCCAGGTGGCCACCTGGTGGCTCGAGGGGCCCTTGGGCTTGTCGAGCACGATGCAGCCCGTGCGCACCAGCTCACTCACCGGCCGCTGGGAGGGCACGCAGCCATGGGCGCTGTCTGTGTCGGCCTGGGCTCGCACGAGTCGCTCGGACACTAGGCTGGCCAGGAGGGCCTGTGATTAAAAGGGTGCGGGCGCCGCCCGGAGCCTTGGCCGCTCAGGTGCGCGGCTGGGCCGCGCAAGACGGGCGACCGGGCGCGTCGGGTGCACGGGGATCTGTTGGTCCTACCCACCGCTGATGATGCGCATGACACGCACCTCGGCACCGGCGGGCACGGTCTGCTCGTGAGGGACCACCTGGTCGTTGCAGAACACGAGCACGGTCTCGGGGTGGATGTCGCGCTCGCGGAGCAGATCCTCGAACGTGGTCCCATCGGCGGGCTCGATCGTCTCCTCGTCCATGGATAAGCCGTGGAACCGGAGCTGGATGGGAGGCATCACGAGGACAGCGGGATGGGGGACAAGGACGTTTCGGGTCGCGCTATGGAAGGGCGCTCCCCAGGCGCGCCCTCCTGCAGCAAAGCCCCACTCTCGTCAACATCTGAAAATGGATTTAGAGAATCGAAAAACACTAAATATGTTTTCACCTATCCTCCAGTATGTTCGTCAACCGGGTCGACGAGCTGGCCTGGCTCGACGAGAGCTACAACTCCGATCGCGCTGAGTTCCTCGTGATCTACGGCCGACGCCGCGTCGGGAAGAGTGCGCTGGCCCGGAGATCGATCAGGGGCCGGGACGATGTTGTGTACTACCAAGCAAGGGAATCCACCCCCCAGATCCAACTGGAGGATTTCGTGGAGGTGGCTGCCGAACACGTCCCGGAGGTGGCCGACCTTCGACTTGATTGGGAGGTCATCCTTGCCCGCCTGGGCGAGCAGGACCGCATCGTGATCATCGACGAGTTCCCCTACCTCGTGACCGCTGACCCCTCGGTACCGTCCACGTTCCAGCGGGCCTGGGACCTCTCGCTCCAAGAGACCGCCAGCACCCTCGTGCTCGTCGGCTCGAGCCTCAGCATCATGGAGGACGAGGTGCTTTCCGCCAAAAGCCCCCTGTTCGGGCGGAGGACCGGAAACCTGGATCTCGCGCCTCTCACCCTCTGGGAGGCCGGCGGGTTCCTGCCGGGATGGAGCTCCGAGGACCGGGTGCTCGCTTGGAGCGTCTTCGGTGGCATGCCTCACAGCCTCGAGCACGTGGATCCAAGCCAGGGGATCCTGGAGAACGTCCAGGCGCTGATCCTCTCTCCGGGCTCCCTGTTGCACGATGAAGGCGAGTTCCTGTTGCAACAGGCGTTCGCCCAGCCGTCCACCTACCTCGCGATCGTGCAGGCGGTGGCCGCGGGGAAGCGCACGCCGAACGAGATCGCGCAGAAGGCGGGCGTGGAGGCGGCCTCGGTGGGCACCTATCTGCGCAAGCTTTGTAGAACACGCGTCCTGGAGCGTGAGGTCCCGGTGACCGAGGACCCCGCGCGCTCGCGGAAGGGCCAGTACCGCATCGCCGACCCCTTTCTGGCCTTCTGGTTCCGCTTCGTGCATGCTCACCGAAGCCAGATCGCCCTGCTGGGCGACGACGCCGCCGAGCAACTCGTCGCTCCAGCGATGGCCGACCACGCCGCCGAACCCTTCGAGCGGGTCTGCCAGCAAGCCCTCCCCCGCCTGCTAGCCGCGGTGCCGTTCCAGCGCATCGGCCGCTGGTGGTACGGGGAGCACGAGATCGACGTGGTGGGCCTGACCAGCAGCGACCAGATCGTGCTGGGGGAGTGCAAGTTCTCGAACGCTCCGGTCTCGACCCGTGATCTCCATCGACTCGAGCAGAAGGCAGAGCACGTCCGCTGGTCGCCCGAGCGCGGTGGACCGCGCGAGGAGAGCTTCGCCTTGTTCAGCCGGGGGGGTTTCGAGGATGCCTTGGTGGACGAGGCGGCGGCCCGCTCCGACGTGCACCTGTTCGAGCTGGATGACCTCGTGGACGCTTGCGAGACGCCCGGCTTGTGACTCTCAAGCCCGGTGCTGCCCCGCGATGAGGGTCGAAGACTCAAGCCGTTCACGAGTTGGCCGAAGGCCCACAGCTTGGCGGTTCGAACCTTTGTGAACTCCGTGTTCTTGGTGTTTTAGGCACCGATCACTCCCGATCCACCCGTGTGAAGTCGATCTCATCCACACCGCTCACCGGCCCACCACGCGCTTGGACGCGCAGGTAGTGGTCGATCAACCGGTTCACGAGTTCATCATAGGTCTCCCCTTTGCGGCCCAGGGCCTTGAGCCGGTCCCGGGTGTCCATGGTCAGCGGGATCGTCGTTCTAGGCACGTTAACTTGGAAGGATGGCATCGGTATTCAATGTATTCACGTTATGAGTCTCGCATAACCTTAGGAAGGAAAGCTTATCACTGGCCTGTGCTACTGGCTGCTTGCCCTGCAAAGGGTAGGTTGGACCCGCTCATGGACCCAGTTCCGCGCACTGCTCACACGACAACCCGCACTTGGCTCATCATCGCTGTCTCCACACTAGCACTTCTTGCTGGTGTGCTGGCCATGGCTGATCAAGGCCAGGCTGCCATCGATGATGTCCAGAGTTACACGTGGTCCGCGCCTGGGGACCCGGAGACCCTTGCCGACACCACCGATGGTGACGGGGACCGCATCGACCCTGTGGCCGCTTGGACCCAGATCCCTGATGGGACCGATGAGAACGAGCGGGAAAGCAACCTCATCCCCGGCCGCGGGCTGGTGCTCGTCTCTGTTGAGTACAGCAGCGTCAGCACGGATACCATCCGGTTCGACTGGATCGAGGAGCAGACCCTGGATGAGGACGACGAGGTCCGCGTCGACGCCCAAGACGGGGACACCGACTTCGTCTACCGCATCAATTTCGACCAAGATGAAGACGCCCAACGGGTCCACCGGGCCTTCAACATCACCTACTACGAAGACGATCCGACGACACCTCTGAACACAGGCGAGGATGGTTGCGGGAATGACCAGGGTGAGCCGGGGTTCGTCGACGAGAACGACCTCCATGCGGGAACCAACGGCCAACTTTGCTTCTTCCTCATCGAGCTCACCGAACCCGGTCACTACCACTTCAGTGGAACCTCTCCCTTCGATCAGGGCAGCGCGGACCTGAACGAGCCCTACGTGCTCGAGGCCCGTGTGGGCAGCGACCGGTTCCGCGAGGGGGGGCTTGAGGCCCACACCGTCTTCCCCGTGGAGCTGGACCTCGACCCAAGCGACTTCGAGGTCCGGTTCAACGATTTCGTGACTGGGGCTGATGAGACCACCATCGAACAGGGCACCTCGGTCACCCTGAACCTCACGCTTCGAACAGGCGTGGAAACCAGCCACGACCGCGTCGACGGTAGCGATGACACCGACGACGGGGACGTGGATGTCTGGCTTTGCCTTTACCGGCCCTCCAACGTTGAGGAGCCGTACCAGCATTTCAACGCCTTCACCGGGAGCCTCCCAACCACGGATCTCTGGGAGGGCGACAACCCGGTGGATTGCGAATACATCAACTTCCCGACTGGCAACGAGAGCGCGCGCGATCCCACCAACGGTCTGGCCATCCATCCCGTGCGCCAGGACCCGGTCGAGTCTGGCGGGTTCGGGGATGGGACGGAGACTCGGTTCTACGAGTACACGTTCACCCTGGCCGAGGATCTTGAGCCGGAAGGCACGAGCTTCGTGGATGAGTTCTTCTTCCGTGTGATCACGCGGGATGTCTACGGGAACGTGGTCGTGGAGGACCGTGACAGCACGGGTGGTAGCCCGACGGATGTCCAGCGGTTCAAGGTCGCGACCTACGATCTTGAGATGGATCCGGTTACGGTGCCTGATTTCGAGCTGACCACCTTCCGGGACAACGACGGCTGCTTCCAAGACGCTGGCGACAACAGTGCCAGCAACCCGTGTAACCGCACGCTGGATCTCACCCCGGACCCTGATTTCCCGGCGATCGAGATCCCGATCGAGATCCTTAATCATGGGAACGCTGAGGACCAGGTGCGCGTCCGTGCGACCCATGAAGGCGGGGAGCAAGCCTGGGAAGTCACGCTTCGTGGGCCCAGTGGCGCGACCAGCAACGAGAACGGGATCCTTACCTTCGAGATCTCAGAGCACGTTGCTCGGAACGATCCGGCGCGCGAGACGGTTACAGTGGAGATCCAGCCCGACGACCAGGCCTTGGGTGGTGAGTTCAAGGTGGTTGAGTTGGAGATCAGCAGCCTGCGGGCGGATAGTGCAAGCATCTTCCAGCGCCTCTTCTTGGAGGGGGAGCTCTTCGAGATCCATCAGGCCAGCTTGCTCTTGGAGGGCGAGCGCATCGCTGACGAGAGTGCGAGTCCGGATGACATCTTCACGATCCCTGCGAGCATCGAGAACACGGGCAACACGCAGGCTCGTTATTGGTTCGATCTCGCATCCAACAGTGACAACGTCTGCCGGATCGGGACCGGGTCTCAAGAGGACAGGGTGAACATCCAGTTCCAGCGCACCAGTGGCTCGACGATCACCGCGTCGAATGCGCTCACGGTGAGCGCGGGCTCGGGTCCAACCGATATCCAGCTTCGCGTGGATGTGGGTCGGGATGTGCCGCGTACGCAGGGTACGCCGTTCCGTTGCAGTTTCACTGTGATCAACGAGGAGGGTGCGAACCCGGAGCTTGTGCCCAAGGAGCCTGCGTTGGATCTGACCATCACGGGTGCGAGCAACATCCAGATCATCGAGCTCACTGAGCTGCGGCAAGACGAGGTCAATGTCACGGGCACGCGCTTGGCTGAGACGGTGGCGCCGACTTCGACGGGGCATACGGTTGAGTTGTTCCTGGAGAACGTGGGCACGGTGAGCTTGGATCCCAAGCTAACGATCCGCACTCTTCAGGACGACAAGAACCTGGCTGGGTCGTGGGTTGGGGTCGATGCGACTACGGGCAACGTCATCCCGTTCACGACTGCCCGGCAGGCCTTCACGCTGACGCACAGTGATGCGGAGGATGTTGCTCGCATCAAGGACCATCTTAGCAAGTTCGGGCAGGGTGGCGGCTCCGGCATCACGGAGCAGGGGTCCTGGGAGTGTCTTAGCGTCGATGCGGATAGCCCGCAAGACGGGGAAGACCGCGTGGTGTGCCGGGTCCTGTTGCAGTTCCGGCCGCCGACGGATAACAACGGCAACAGTTTGGCTGTCCGTGGGGATCATGCGGTTTACGAGATCGAGTGGGTGGATGAGACCGAGGGGATCCGTGGGAACGTGACCGTGGATCTCACGTTCGACCATGTGGGTCAGGTGACGGTAGACAGTATCACGAGGCATGTGGTGGATACGGGTTCGAGTGATTCGAGCACGGTCACGTTCGATGCTGTGCTCAACTCGGGTCGTGATTTCGGCGCGGCCGGGGACGTCGCTAGCCAGCTCAGTGTCGAGTTCGGCACCGAGAGTTGTGAGACCGGTGGTCCGGAGAGTTTCCGGAGCACGCAGACGACGGCTGGTTTCCAGGTTCCGGTGAACTTCGATACGGGTGGCTTCGATTGCACGTGGTCGGGTAACCAGCTCGTGGTCACTGTGCCCTCTGGTGAAGAGGGGACCGCGCAGGTCAGTCTCGTCGTGGAGGACGATGAGGGGAGCATCCTGCGCGTGCGTGAGCCCGCGCACCTGCGTTTGGTGGACGATGCGGATGATGCGCCGACCACCAGCATGACCGATTTCCTGATCCAACCCGACCCTGAGATGCCGGTCAACGGTACGCAGTACGCTCGGTTGGTGTTCTCTCCGCCGAGCACGGATAACCTGGACAGCATGGTGCTCACGCGTCGTACGGGTGAGAGTGCCTTCGAGCCCTACACGGACTGCACCTTCGACGGGCATGGTGAGTCGACGGAGAGCAAGATCACGGTTGTCTCGCCGAGCACGGGGCTGTCGGATGATGTGCTCAACGATGAGGATCGGTTGGATGCGGATCAGGACTTCGCGGGCTTGATCCTCCAGGAGGGTCCGTCTAGCGGTGACCAGGATCGGGCTGTCGTGGTGGGCAGTGTTACCATCGTCGGCTGGGGCGATGGCAGCACGCTGGAGTGGCGTGAGGGCTGGAACCCGTTGGTGCTTTACATCGAGGATCGTGACGGTGATCCGGCTCGTAACCTCGCTGGGGTGGATGAGGACGATCTGGATGTCGATTTGAACTTCGTGTTGCGTGCGAACTCGACCACGGGGCCCATCACAGATAGTTTCAAGTTGAGCACGGATGACGACAGCTTGCCGCTGCGCAGCTTGGCGGGTGGGTACTACGCGTTGGATGTGTTCCTGCCGGAGGGGCTCGATGACGCCGATCTCGATGCGCTGGCTGGTACGCGGGCGGGTGCGAGCAGCTTCACGTTGGCCGATCATCCCGTCGATGATCGTTTCGATCTGGATGTGGAGGCGTGGAGCTTGCATGTCGGCACGGACAGGCTGAGGAGCACGGGTGGTGATGATCTTGATGGCGATGCGTATTGGAGCGCTGCTGATCTCGGCCTCGTCGAGCCCGGGGGGCCCGCCACAGACGAACCTGAGTTCAACGGGACGGCTGGCACGTCGGCGATCCAGGATAGTGGTCAGGCTGCGGGTAAGTCGGAGATCGATTTCGATCCGAGCGATGATCCGCGTGAGGATGATCGGACGTTCGTGCATGCCTCCGTGCGCTTCCTTGGTGGGCCGATGGATCCTGCTGCGCCGTTGCACACGGGCTTCGGCGTCCACGACTACGCGACCTACCTCCTCGAGGAAGAGGACCAGCCGCAGACCGGCGGCGACAGCATCGGGGAGCGCGACCAGGACACAGCCAACGAGTTCCACGAGCACACCTTCCAACCCTACACGGACGGAACCGCGAGCCTCTTCGTCCAGGCTCGCGACCGCTCAAGCCTAGGCAACGACCGGATCGTCAGCCTCACCCCGGACGCGGATACCGAGGGGCTGTTCAAGGCGGTCACCTCCTTCCCGGACACTGGCTCGGACGTGTTCACCTGGCGCACCCAGGTGACGGTTCGGGATGGGGATGGGGATCGTATCACGCGTTTGCTTGCGGATGTGACGACGCATGCGCAGCGCGAGCCCTCGAGCAACGGCATCCCCATGCCGCTTTGCATCGAGAACGACTCCACGGGCAACGCGCCGGGGTTGTTCGGGAAGGATGATCTCGGGTCCAACGACATCGTGGATCTGCGCGCGATCCCGGGCCTGCGTTTGGATCGTGGTCAGTTCACGCTTAACCCGGTGTTGTCTGATGGGAACGCGTTCTTGATCGGCGACCCACAAACCGGAGGCCCGTATGAGAACACCCTGGCCACCATCCAAGGCGCCGGGCTCATCGGGCTGGACATCAGCCGCCTGCCCGACGGCGCCGAGGTCGGCGTGCCCATCACGATCCAAGTGGGCGCCAGCGGCCCGGTGGACAACGTGCGCGCCGAGCTGCGTGCAGGTGGCGAGGCCGTCGAGACCGTGACGCTCTCCCTCAAGAGCGGGCTCTACACGGGCTCGATCGAGCCCGACTCCGAGGGTGCGCACACCCTGCGCATCCTGGCCACGGATACCGCCGGCGGGGTCACGGTGGCGGATAAGGTGCTCAACATCTCCGAGAACGCTCCACCTCGCATCTCCATCACGCGCCCCAGCCTCTCCGATACCGACACCGGGGCCATCCGGCCAGGCGGGAGCATGGAGGCCAGCGTGACGGACCGCTCCATCACCGCCAGTGCTATCAGCGTGGAGCTCAAGGACACGGGCAGCGGCGATGATGATGGGCCCACGCCTGGCCCGCTCACGGCAGAGAATGTCTCCATCACCGGCGTGCAGAACATCACGACGCCTGGCGACAAGTCGCTCTCCGTCTCCATCACCAACGAGACCGGCGAGAGCGTGCCGGCCAAGGTGTACGTGAACCTCACCGGGGCTGACGAGAGCAGCTTCATGGCGGAGGGGGCCGACGGCTCGGTCACGGGCACGCTGCAGTTCAACGTGACCGGTGACTACACGCTCACCGTGGAGACCAACCGTACCGATGTCACCGCGGCGACCTTCGACGTGCTTGTCGAGGAGGAGAGCACGGCTGGCACCTTCCAGCCCGTGCCCGCCAGCCAGGTATCCATCGACTGCTCGGGTCAGTCCTCCTGCGATGTGACCTACACGCCCACGGGCCTCTCCGACGGGGACACCCTGGAGATCCGCATCATCGCTGAAGTGGCGGCAGACGACACCTCGTCCAGGACCTTCACGGTCACCGTGGACGACACACCGCCATCGGTGAGCATCACGATCAACCAACCCAAGGTCGGCCAAGGCAGCCAGACCATCGTGGGCCCAGCGACCAGCGTGGATGTGACAGCCACCCCCAGCACCGACGTGGACACGATCACCGTGCGCGGCCTGCGCGACGACACCGAGCGCGGTTCGACGACCGTGAGCCAGGCCACTGCTACGGTCTCGCTCAGCGACATCGGGCTCGACACCGAGGGCTCGGCGACCATCGAGGTCAGCGCCCGTGACGAGGCCGGCAACGCGGCCAACGAGACCACGAGCGTCACCGTTGATGCCACGCCCCCGGAATTGGACCGGGCCAACGTGGAGCCTTCCGGCGGGAACGTGCGAGTCAGCGTCGAGGCCACCGACACCAACGGCATCGGCACGGTCACGCTCTTCCACCGCGCGCCCGGTGCTGCCTCGTTCAGCTCCAAGACCATGGAGGCAGGCGACGGGGACGTGTTCAGCGCCGATGTGGACGTGGCCAGCGATGCCACGGAGCTCGAGTACTACATCGAGGCCACCGACGCGGTCAACAACAAGCGCAACCTCGGCGACCGAGGCACCCCCCGGCTGGCCGATCTCTCCGGGTTCGATCTGACCAACGAGGCCCCCACCGTCTCGATCATCTCGCCCACCGCGGATGCCCGCCTGCGCGGGATCATCACGGTCGAGTTCGACGTCGAGGACCCAGATCTTGGCGACACGCTTAGCATCACGACGCGCGTGAACCCCACGAGCGGTTCCCCGCTCAGTGTCGATGTCCCCACAGGTGAAACGACCCTCGAGGTGGACGTCAGCGAACTCGAGGAGGGCGGAGCGATGATCGTCGTGGAGGTCAGCGACGGAGAGGAGACCGCCAGCGACTCCGTGAACGTCATGATCGACAACAACCCCGACCCCCGCGAGCCCACCATGGAACCTGGCGAGGACCTTGAGCTCTGCTTCAACTACGAGGCCCCCGCGAACACGACGCGCGTCGAGTTCCAGCTCATGCGGAACAACGACGCCGTGGCCACCTCGGATGCTACCGAGAGCGAACCAGGCGTCTGGTGTGCGAACTTCGATGTGACCGAGGAGGGCACCTACGTGGTGAATATCAAGGCCGTCGATGCCGACGGTGAGACCACGGACGAGCGAACCAGCGATGTCGTCTCCATCCAGAGCATCGGGGATGCCCTGGGTGCACCGGTGGGTCGGTTCGTGACCGTGCTGGTGCTGGCCATGGCCACAGCAGGGCTTGCCGCCTTCGCGGCCTTCGGGAGGTGGGGTCAGTGAGCAACACCGCTGACCTGCGCACCTGGGACGCCAAGCTCCGGCGCGAGGCCTCGGTGGTCGTGCTCGCCGTGGCAGGGCTCTTCCTCGTGGCCAGCTTGCTCTTCTTCGGGCTCAACGACACAGGCAGCGGCTGGTTCCTCTGGACCGCCATCGTCGTGCTCGTGCTCGCCCTGCTCTTCGAGATCGCCGTGGTCGCCACCGGGCTGGCCCGCGAGGAGGGTGGCCCGGACTGGCTGGCTGGGCCCGGTGCCGAGGCCGCGACGGCCACCGGCGGCGCCGGCACGGCCGGCGGGGCGGGAGCTAGCTCAGCCGGTCAGGCGCAGGCAGCCCACGACCCGCACGCCCACATCGACCTCCAGTGCCCCGAGTGCCAGGACCTCTTCAGCGTCCACGACACTGGAGAGCGCCCGCTGCACACCGTCTGCCCCCACTGCGGGGCCGAGGGCCACGTGGACCTAGGCGAGCCCGCACCGGCCGCCCACGAGACCGCCGAACAGGCCGCGGCCGGGGGCGCTGGGACCGAGACGGGTGCCTGGGACGACGCAGAGGATCCATGGGCGGACGAACAGCCCGAACGCGATCTGCCCGCGATCTCGCTCAAGTGCCCCAAGTGCGCCACGCAGTTCGACGTGGAGGACACGGGCGAGCGGCCGCTTCGAACCCAGTGCCCGGGCTGCGGGAGCTCAGGTAAGCTGAACTGAGATCGAGCAATACATGGCGCGCCGAACCAAGATCCTGGCCACCCTCGGTCCCGCGTGCTCGGATCCGGAGACGATCCGGGCCATGGTCGAGGCTGGCATGGACGGTGCCCGCCTGAACTTCAGCCACGGCGACCCCGAGTCCCACGAGGCCTTCGCGGAAGCCGTGCGCTCGGCAGCCTCAGCGGCAGGCCGACCCGTGGCCCTCGTGCAAGACCTCCAGGGCACCAAGATCCGCGTGCGCGAGGTCGAGGACGACGAGATCACCCTGGAGACCGGAGCCGAGCTCTCGATCACGGCCGACGAAGCCACGGGAACGGCTCGCGTGCTCACCGTGGACAACCCGCAGCTGCTTGAGCGCCTGGATGCCGGCGCGCGCTTGTTCCTAGGCGACGGCGAGGTCCAGCTCGAGGTGACCAGCGCCCAGGCGGATCGGGCCGAGGCCCAGGTCAGCGTCGGTGGGCCGGTGCGCAGCGGCGCAGGCATCACCGCGCCTGGGCTGGCGCTGCCTGGTGGGCTGACCGCCAAGGACCAGGAAGATCTGCTCGTGGGGCGCAAGATCGGTGTGGACTACGTGGCCGCCTCCTTCGTCTCCTCGGCCGCTGATGTGGCCGATGCCAAGGAGTTCCTGGCCGCCAAGGGCGAGACCACGCCCGTGCTGGCCAAGATCGAGCGCCGAGCGGCGCTGGACAACATCGCCGAGATCGTAAGGGTGGCTGACGGCATCATGGTCGCCCGAGGCGATCTTGGCATCGCGCTGCCTCCCGAGGAGGTGCCCGTGGCCCAGAAACGCATCCTGCGCGAGTGCCAGCGGGCCGGCGTGGTCTCCATCACCGCCACCCAGATGCTCGAATCCATGGTCGACAGCCTCCGCCCCACGCGAGCTGAGACATCGGATGTGGCCAACGCCATCCTGGATGGCACGCATGTGGTCATGCTCTCCGGAGAGACCGCCATCGGCGTCGACCCCCCCCGGGCCGTGGGAACCATGGCGCGGATCGCAGAGGAGACCGAGCGCGCCATCGCGGCCGGCGAGCTCGACCGCCAAGGCGGCCAGGCCGTGCCAGACGGCAGCCGCGACGATGCCATCGCGCATGCCGCCGTGCTCCTCACCGACGAGCTGGAGGCCGAAGCCATCGTCTCCATGACCTCCTCCGGCTCCACGGCCATCCGTGTGGCCAAGTTCAGCCCGCGAGCCCCTGTGATCGGTGGGACTCCCGAGCAGGCCACACACCGCAGGCTTGCCCTGGTGCGCGGCGTGGTCCCGTTCCTGGTGCCCGATGCAGGCACCCTGGACGACATCATCTGGGTGGCAGAGGATGCTGCCAAGGCTGTCGGGGCCGTGGAACCTGGTGATACCATCGTGCTCACGGCAGGCGAGATCGGTGTTCCCGGCACCACGAACCTGATCCGCGTCGCTAGCGTGCATTAGCTCCAGGGGTGCCGTGGATCGCCTCGACATCCTCCAACGTCCAGGCGACCAACGTCCCCTCTTCGATCTCAGCCTCCACGGAAGGGCTAAAGCCGCTCCGGCTCAACGCGATGGGGATCACCTCGCGCCTATTACACGCCTGGCCGAAGAGCTCGGCCCGTCGCAGGAGCACCTTCAAATCCCCCGTGCTGAACGGGCTGGCGGTGAACTTGGCCTCAAGCGCGTAGGCTTGGTCGCTGCCGACCGCCACCGCGTCGAGCTCATCCTCCCCGTCCCACCACGCCCCGAGCTCGGAGAACGCGAATCGCTGCCCTGAGTGCCGGCGCCCGTTGAGGGCGGCAAGCGTCTGGCGCCCGACCTCCTCGAGCCCAGGCCGCCCGACGTGGGCTGGGAGATCACGCTCGATGTCGGCGACCACGCCCTCTAGGTCGCCAAGGTCGAGGCGGGCCAGGTTGGGGTAGATGAACCGGTAGTAGAAGTGGAAGAAGGGATCGCTGAAGTGGATCCGCTTCCGCCTCTTCTTGCCGTGGAGGGGGTCATCGCTCCGGACGATGCCCAACTCGTCGCGCAGCTTGGCCAGGTAGGGGGTGTAGGCCGAGTGCTTCTCGCCGTAGAGGTTCGCGACCTCCCCAAGGGTCCTGCGACCGGCGCCCAGAGCCTCCAGGATCTCCTGGTACCGGTCCGGCTTGCGCAGCTCCAGCTCGAGCAGCAGCCGCGGTTCCTCCTTGAGCGGCGCGCCCTCTGCCAGGAAGAGACGCTGGATGGCATCCTCCAGCGGGTGCTCGTGGGAGAGCCTGTGGTAGTGGGGCGTTGCACCGAAGACCGCGTAGCGCCGGATGCGCTCCTCCTCCGAAGCCTCTGGGTAGAAGAGGCGGACCGCGCCGTAGGTGAAGGGTTGCAGATGCAGGTCCCATGCGAAGCGGCCATGCAGCGGGGCGGTGGCCGCGTTGAGCTTCGCCATCATCCCGATGACCGAGCCGCAGAGAACGAGGATGATATCGGTGTCCTGTAGATCGTGGTCCCAAACCGTCTGGAGGGTGCCCTCCACATCATCGTAGCGTTCGCGCAGGCGTTGGAACTCGTCCAGAACGACGAGCCGGGGGGCGATGTTGGGCAGATCCTCCAGGAGCTGCTGGAGGCTGGAGTACTTGAGCGGCCGGCCCGTCTCGCGCTGGAGCTGTACGTTCAGGGCGTGGAGGATGCCGCTGGGCGTCTGCTCTGGGACGGTGAGGAAGAGGCCGCCCTTCGCCTGCTTGGCCTCGAGGAGGAGCGCGGTCTTCCCGAGTCTTCTTCGACCGTAAAGCCTGCACAGCTTGGCAGACGGTGTGTCGAAGAGCCCCTCCAGGCTGGCGAGCTCGTTCTCGCGATCGAGAAACACCATAAGAAGGATTATCATAATCGTACTTATGGATTTTCATGGGTGGGGTACGCTCACGGTGCGTTCGTTGCCGCATCACACGCCGGACCGATTGCCGCAACGATGATGAGTCAACGTTCATTGAGTCCTGTATGCCTTGCGAAAAACGCTTGACCCTGTAGCACGCTACGGGGTCACGGGGACGAGACCTTGGGCATGTTGTACGTGCGCTGCAAGGATTGCGACCACGAGTTCCCCACTGGGATCTCGGTAGGCTTCGCCGGCCGGCCCGTGCTGGGCATGCATGAGTACACCTGCCCGGAGTGTGAGCTGACCACGACCTACGAGGGCCAGGACTACCACGAGCAGGAACCCGAACAACCGTCCTGACCCGTGCTGCGGACTAGCCTCGGGGCTCGGCTCATCAGGGCCGTGTCCACTGGACCATCACCGCTCCAGCCTGGCTCCACAGCACCGGCTGTTTCTTCACGCTGTGAGAGAGCCGCACGAAGCGCGCCAGGTCCCTGAACGTCCACGGCGCCTCAGGATCGAGGGCTTGCACGAGGAAGGGTGCATGGGAGACGTTGGGTTCGGACTGGTAGACCCGGAAGTGCACCCCGAACTTGAACCCGGTTTTGGGCACGAGCTCGCGCTCCCGCAGCCACGCGTAGGCTTGGATCGCGTGCTCAGCACAGGGCTGGTTGGCTTGCACCTGGTCTCGGATGTCGTCAGGGGAGAGGGGGTTGGCATCGAGGCCTTGGGCGGTCATGCCGTTGGCGCAGAGGTGGTGGGCCTCGGCCAGGGATAGGAAGATCTGGTCGCCGGCCTCGTGACCGTAGCCCGCCGCTTGCAGGCCGTCCGGAGCCTCCAGGAGCACCGCGCGCTCCCGGAGCACCACCACGCGGGCCTGGCTGGCCAGCTCCGGGGCCGGGTCAGGCACCTGTCCGAGGATCGTGGCCTCGTCGACATCGTAGTAGGTCACATCGCTCTCCTCGTCCACCACGCTGAGCAGGAGCTTGCGTCCAAGCCCTCTGGCTCGTGTGATCAGGTCGTCCAGGGTGGCAGGCGTGGCGGGCTCGGCTTCGCCGCGGGCGGCCACGAGCATGCTGGGCTTCTGCCGGGGTGGCGCGGTCCCGCGCTCCCAGGCGTCCAGGTCGTGGTCGTCGCGGCGGCGGGCGACGTAGCCCCGGGAGCGCAGGTCCCGGAAGGAGAGGTGCTCGGTCTCGAAGCGATCGAGCTCCTGGGCGCCGAGTGCGAGCAGGTGGTCCATGGGGATCGCGGTGGTCTCGCCGGGCCGATGGACCTCCAAGCGAGATTGCTCGACCAGGTGGGCAGCCTCGTAGATATCCAGTGCGAGGCCCTCTTTGACGCGCACGCCATACGAGCCTTTGGCCTGGAGCCGGTCCACCTGGCCACCGTCGCGTACGAGCACGACGGTCCCTTCCAGCGTGCCAGTAGCATGCGCCATAGGCTAGGATGACCCCTGGCCGTTGGGCTTGCGCGCGTACTCGACGATGCCTTGGAAGAACGCCAGGCCATCGCCCTGGGCATCCGGGTCCCCGTTGCGCGTCCAGTCCGGGTGCTGCCAGCCGTGGATGACCCGGTCCGGATGGGGCATGAGGCCCAGCACGGTGCCCGTGGGGTCCGTGATGCCGGCCACGTCCCCTGGCGAGCCGTTGGGGTTCCACGGGTAGCCAGGCGTGCGCCCGTCGGGTGCCGCGTATCGGAAGGCGACTTGCCCAGCATCCGCCAGCGCGTCGACATCCAACCCTGGGTGGGTAAGGAAGCGTCCTTCAGCGTGGGCAGAGGGGAACATGAGCGTCTCTGCGTTGGCGTAGTTGGAGAGGAACGGGGAGACGCACCCCTCGTCCACGGTCAACAGCGAAGGACGACACTCGTAGCGGTCGGACTCGTTCGTGGTGAGCACGGCTTCCGGGGTCGGCGTGCGTGGGGCCTCCACGCCGGGGAGCAGGCCAAGCTCGACCAGGACTTGGAACCCGTTGCACGTGCCGATGATGGGCTTGCGCTCCTCGTGGAAGTGGTCGAGCGCGTCGCTGCACGCGGTCTTGAGCCGAGCAGCGAAGATCGCGCCTGCGCGCACGTAGTCGCCAGCCGAGAAGCCACCAGGGATGGCCAGGATATCGAAGTCCTCAAGGTCCACGGCCAACCGGCTGGGCACGCGGCCCGGGGTGAGCTGGTTGAGGTGCACGTAGCTCGGCTCGGCACCGGCTGCCTGGAACGCCCGGAACATGTCCTGCTCGTTGTTCGTGCCCTCCATGCGCAGCACCGCCACGGTGGGCTCGGTCACGACGCATCGCCCCCGAAGAACCGGGTGAGGCCACCATGCCATGCGTCGTAGGCGGTGTTGAGGCCCAGCTCGACCAGCGTACGCTCGTTGTGCTGGATCGTGAGGCGATCGGCTTGCGTGGTGCCCAGCCGGGTGGCGGGTACACCGGCTTGCTCGAGATGCGTGATGAGCGCGTCGGCGTCCTGGGTTTCCAGCACCCAGCGGGTGGGGCTCTCAGCGAACAACGCCACCTCGCCTTCGTCGTGGACGCTGGTGAGGTCCACGGTGAACCCGGTCTGGCCGCCGAAGGCCATCTCGGCCAGGCAGGCCACCAGGCCCCCCTCGCTGGGGTCGTGGGCCGCGGTGACCAGGTCTTGTTCGATGGCCGAGACCACGGCCTCCATGCTGGCCTGGAGCCGGTCGAGGTCAACCTGGCCCACGGAACCGCCGGCCTCGTTGAGGCTTGCGTACACGGAGCCGCCGAAGTCGGGGCCGGTCTCGCCGACGAGCACGAGATCGCCGCCCTTGAGATCCGAGGTCACGCTCTTGCGCACGTCCTCGAGCACGCCTACGCCGAGCAGGGTGGGGGTCGCGGGCACGGCACCGGCGTGGCTCTCGTTGTAGAGGGAGACGTTGCCGGAGACGAACGGGACATCCAGCGCGCGGGCCCCTGTGCCAAGTGCCCGGCAGGATTCCTTGAAGCGCCACATGCCCTCGGGCTTCTCCGGGTTGGGGAAGTTGAGGCAGTCCGCGATGGTGTCGATGCGAGCCCCGACGCAGGCGAGGTTGCGCACGAGCTCGTCGAGCGCGCTAAGCGAGCCCCAGTACGGGTCCACGGCGGTGAGCGCCGGGTTGAGCCCAGTGGCCAGGGTCAGACCCCGCCATGAATCCTCCAGAGGCTTGATCACCGAGGCGTCGTTGTGGCCATCGCTGTTGAGCTCCCCGATCCAGGGGGGCACGATGGTGGACGCGCGCACGGTGTGATCGTACTCCCGCAGCATGGGCGCACGACACGCGACGTTCGGATCGGCCAGGACCTGGAGGACAGCCTTGTCCCAGGCCGGCGGAGGGCCTGGATCCGCCCCGGGCTGGGCGGGGGCGGGAGGCTGGCTGGGTCGGTCGACCTCGGGGCCCTCGTAAACGAAGATGGGATCCAGATCGAAGATGACCTCGCCGTGCCAGCGCGCCTTGATGTTCGTGTTCTCGGTGGCCTCGCCGAGCACGACAGCAGGCACGTCCCAGAGCTGGAAGATGGCCAGCACGTCGTCGAGGTCGTCGGGGGCCACACTGAGCATCATGCGCTCCTGGGACTCGCTGACCCAGATCTCCCAGGGCTTCATGCCGTCTGCCTTGAGGTGGACCTCGCTGAGCTCGATGTCCGCGCCCACGCCACCGGCTTCGCACATCTCGCCTACGGCGCACGAGAGCCCGCCGCCGCCGAGGTCTTTCATGCCTCGCACGAGGCCGGCCTCGATGCACTCGAGACAAGCATGGATGAGGGGCTCCTTGGTGATGGGGTCCCCGAGCTGGACGGCCGGGACATCAGCGGCTGACTCCTCGCTGAGCTCCTTGCTGGCGAACGTGACGCCGTGGATGCCATCGCGGCCCGTGCGACCACCGGCCAGCACCCAGATCGAGCCCGGGGGCCCGGAGCGTGAGTGGGTGAGGTGCTCCTTCTTGCCCACGCCCAGGCAGCCCACGTTGACCAGGCAGTTGGTGGTGTAGTCCGGGTGGAAGTGGATCGAGCCGGTGAGGTTCGGGATCCCCACGCGGTTGCCGTAGTCGCGGATGCCGGCGATGACCCCTTGCGTGAGATAGGTCGGGTGGTTCGTGCCTGATGGGAGCTCGTCGTCTGGGAGGTCGGGGGGGCCGAAGAAGAGCATGTCTGCCACGGCCATGGGCTGAGCACCCATGCACGTGATGTCGCGCAGGATGCCGCCTACGCCGGTGGCCGCGCCTCCGTAGGGCTCGATGGCCGAGGGGTGGTTGTGGCTCTCGATGCGCACGGCGTAGACGTGCTCGTCGTCGAAGTCGACAACGCCGGCGTCCTCGCGCACGAGCACCTTGTCCTCGGCGATGCCGAAGACGTGCTCGCGGAGCACGGGCTTGCTGGTCTTGTAGCAGCAGTGCTCGCTCCAGCCCTGGCCGAGCGCCTCGATCTCGATGTCGGTGGGGTTGCGCTCCAAGCCCTGGAAGTGGTCCTTGATGGCGGCAAGCTCGGTGGTGGAGAGACCCCAGCCGATCTCGTCGCTGACTTGGACCACGCTCTCCAGGGGCGCGCCGAGGAGGTCGATCTCCAGGACGTCGCCTTCCGGGAAGGCGGAGGTGCGGACGGGGGTGAAGATCCCGTCCACGTCGCTCATCGCTCGGTCACCTCGATCGTGTAGTCGTTGACCACGGGGTTGGCGAGCAGCTTGGCGCACATCTGCTCGACGCGATCACGCGCGGCGGTCTCGTCGGTGGCATCCACCTCGATCTCGAACGCCTTGGCCGCGCGGACACGACCCACCTCCTCGAAACCGAGCAGGCGCAGCGTCTTCTTGGTGTTCTCCCCCTCGGGGTCAGCGACCCCTTCCTTGAACCCGACCCGGACCTCGGCAAGGAACATGGGTATCGGTCCAGCCATCCCGGTTGAGTATAAAAACCGTTGGGGGGGCCCTTCCTTAGGAACCGATGACCGAGGCGCACCTCACCGGTGACGCGACCATCGCTCGGGCTGGACGCCCTCCCATCGGCTCCGGGTCGATCGCGAGCCCCCGGCGCTCTCGCTTACCTGCGGATCGGCGGGCTCCAAGCGACGGCTGAGCATCCACCCGAGAGCCACAGCCAGGCCAGCCAGCCCGGGTGTGATCCAGGCTCGCCAAGCCGAGGGCGAGGTGTGCGTCTCTGAGGCCTGGGAGGGCCACCCGGCCGGTCGCATGGACCCTTGCGTGCGGTCCCCGGCTGGGCCATCCTTGCCTTGTGCGGCCGTCGAGGGGGCTTGCTTAGCGTCCATGGATGCCTGCTCGGTGGCGTTTGGGGAGGATGGGGCCTCGGGATCGCCCTTGGTATGTGCGGTGCTCGTCTCGGGCTCAGCGGGAGGCCCGGGTTCGGATCGCACCTTGGGCTGGACCCCGTCGGGATCGCTGGCCGCTGGGAGCTGGCCGTCGCCTGGGGACCCGTGCGAGGCGAGCTCGAGCCAGACGCTTGCCTCGCTCGTGCCACCGGTGCTCGTGGCCGTGAGCAGGAGCTGGTAGCCACCTGCCGGGAGGCTTACTGGGACCCCCAGCTCCAGCGGCGAACCGGTCTGCACGGGCCAGTCCACTGGCGCGCCCTCCGGGTCCAGCACCACCGCGCTCACACTCACCGGATCGCCGTTGGGATCACTCGCACCTGGGAAGACCTCAAGGGTACGGTCGGTCGCTGGGTGCAAGGCCACTGGTGAGGCCACGGGCCGCCCATCCACGAGCACAGAGGGTGCCAGCTCGGGTGGGAGCTCGGGCACGGCGAGCTCGAGTCGGGCATCCGGGGTGGTCGTGTTCGGCCGGCCGGGCCAGCTCGCCCAGGCCTCCAGCTGGATGGACTCGCCGGCCGGGAGCTGGGCTGGGAGGTCCAGGGATCCATGGAGCCCTGGTTGCCCTTCAGGGATGAGCACCGTCTCAGTGGCCCCCTCTCGGACTGTGGCCACGAGGCGCACCTCGAGGCCCTGGCTGGCATGGTCCACCGTGGCGTTGACCCGCCAGGGGGCACCCGGGATGGGTGGGGCAGGGTCCAGCGAGATGGCCGGCGGTGGGGTGAGCGTCCAGCTCGCGCCTCCCAGGCGATCTCCATCGGCGTCGTAGAGGCTGACCCGGTAGTCGCCGGGCGCTACGCTCTCAGGTGGGTCGATGGTCATGGGGAGCACCGCGCGTCCTGGAGTGACCGCCAGCGCGCCCTCGCCGCTGGGCCAGGTGATCAGGTTCGTCTCGGCCGTGCCGTTCCCTTCCCCCGGGAAGCCAGCCAGCAAGCTCTGCCAGTCCTGGACCTCCGCGGACCCCCTGAAGATGCGCCAAGCGATCTCCGGCAAGCCCCACACGGGGCCTGGATCCATGGGCGTGGAGCCGAAGTTCGCGTCCAGGACCTCGATCTCCAGGCTCAGCTCTCGCCCATCGGCAAGGAGCTCGCCAGGGGCTTCCACGCCGAGGTTGGGCGCGCTGTCCAGGATCACGGCGGTGCGCACGGCGCGCGCCTGGCCTGCTGTGGCCTCGACGACCAGGGGCCCGGCAGGCAGAGGGGTGTGGCTGAACCGGTGCTCCACCTCGCCGCTCGATGGGACGTGTAGGGTTCTCTGATCGATGGGCACGAGCCCGTCGCCCACGCGCCGGTAGACCACCACGTCCACCACGTCGACCTGGGTGGCGGTGAGCCGCGTGATGAGCTCTTGGCCTGGGTGCTTCTTCTTGCCGTCGTCGTTGACGCTGCCGCTTGTGAGAGCCAGGCCGGGCTCGCCTGGCACCCCGCTGGGATCTCCGGTTGTCACGGTCACCGTCGCGTTCCAATCGCCGGGGGCATGGGGTGGCGAACGGGCCTCCACGGCCAGCTCGAACATGCCGGGCTGGAGGGGGCCACAGGTCAACGTGCCCGTCGCGTTCCCGGCGACCGGGTCGAGTAGCACCATCTCCGGGGCGTGGCCCTGTGCGGGGGGTTGCTCGGGAAGGGGGTGCTCGGGGATGTGCTCACTCGGGAGGGGCTCTGGCTGGAGGGGCCCGTCCGGGATGGCCTCGTATGGCAGCTGGTCGTGTGGCACGGGTTGCTCGGGGAGGGGGCCGAGTGGATCAGGCTGCGATGGAAGGGGTTCGTCCGGGATGGTTCCGGGTGGCAGCGGGTCGTGCGGGACAGGTTCATCGGGAAGGGCGTCGGGCGGGAGGTCTGCCTCGTAGGTACCCTCGTCAGACCTGAACGAGCAGTTCGCATCCTCGGGGGCCAAGACCGTGAGGTTCACGGGTCCTGCCAGGCCAGGGGCGCGCCCCGTGGAGCCGTTCAGCTCGACCGTGATCGGGTGCACGAGCTCAGCGCCGGCGGCGATCGCCCCTGGTTGGGTCGCGTTCACGGTGAGCCAGGTGGGCCGGTCCGGCTCGACAGAGGAGGCCGCCGAGGGGGGTGCGTGTGCCGGAGCGAGCGCGAGCAGGGTGAGCAGGGTGACCAGGAGAGCCAGGCGCACGCGGCCGAGGAGACCGGTCTGCGGTATGGGTGTTGTCCGGCTGTGGTGACCAGGGTGTGCATGGGTGCCGGAGGCGAAAACGGTTTGAGCAGTGCGGGGTTGGCAGGGGTGCTGCCACCGTAGCTCAGTTGGCTAGAGCAGCTGTCTTGTAAACAGCAGGCCGAGGGTTCGAATCCCTCCGGTGGCTCTTCTCCGCTGTCGTCGTTGACGCTAGAGAAACCGCTGGGAACTGCCCAAGAGGAACTTGTAAGCTGGCACGATCTCGATCGTGCCCGCCTCGACCTCGCGGGTCTGCTCGACATCCCGCGAGATCACGAACCCGCGGGCCACGCCGAACTTCTCCATGAACCGTTCCACCCCGTCCGTGTTCACAGCGCTCCATTTGACTTCGACCGGGATCGGCTCATCCTTCCCGAGCACGATATCGACCTCGTGCTGGTAGGGGTCTCGCCAGAAGAACTCTGCATCCAGTTGGTGGACGATCATCGCCTCGAACGTCCGGGACCGGGCCAGGGGGTCGTCCCGGTAGACGAGGTCGACGGAGAGGATCGATGGGTAGAACTTGCGGAGCTTGCGTTCGACCTTACGCCTGCTCCTGGAATAGTTGTACAGCTTGCGCAACAGGAACGCCTGCTCGAGGTAGTTGAGGTAGTTCGACAACGTCTTCCGCGAGACGTCCAGCTGGCCGGCCAGGTCGTTGACTTTGACGATCTGGCCCGGCTCTTCCATCAGGATGTTCAGCACGCTCTCTAGTGCCTCGATGTTCTGCAGCCCGGTCAAGGTCGGCAGATCCCGGAAGACGATGCGCTCCACCAGGCTTTCGCGTAGGTACTTGCGAGCGACCGCCCGATCTTCCACATCGACGAGTTCAGGGAAGCCTTGCGTACGCAGGAACGCATCGAAGTGGGCCTCAAGCTCTCGTTCATGGACGCCGATGGGTTCGTAGTCGGCCTCTTTGAATCGCAGGTACTCGCGGAACGACAGCGGTCGTAGTTGAAAGTCGAACAAGCGACCTGCCAGGGTCTCGCGGGACCCGGCGCGGATGAACAGGGATTCGGAGCCGGAAACCACGAACTTCACATTGCCCTTGTGCATGTCATAGAGCGTTTTGAGCTGATCCGGCCAGCCCTCCAGCTTTTGGATTTCGTCGAGAAGAACCAGCGTATCGCCCTCCCCCAATCCCTCCTCTGTGATGTCCTGGTATGTGTCAAGCACCTCGCGGATGGTCCCCCGGTGGTGCTCATCGAAGGAGAAGTAGACCACCTTCGTGGGCGGGCCCTCATCGACGGCGCCTTCGGCCAACTTGTGCAACAACGTGGTCTTCCCAACACGGCGCAGCCCGGTGATGGCGACGATCTGTGGCTGCTCCATGAACGGCTCAAGCTCGGTGCGCAGGTCTCGTTCGCTGTACCCCTCGAGCTCGTAGGGCCCTCGCCACCACGGGTTCAGGTCGATCAGCATCCCCCGGATATTTGCCATGTCCACTACCCACAGAATCGATTCTGTGGGAGTTCTACTGCGCACAGACTTAAATATGTGTTGCTCCCCGCCGTCTAGGATGCCACAGCCGACCTCTCTGTAGCAGGTGGCTGCGCAAGAGGCCGTCACGCGGCTGGGCCGTCCAGCTCGATGCAGTAGTGCCCCACAGCCGGGTTGTAGTTGCGCACGTGCACGATGCCAGCCAACGCGAGCCCATGCTCTTCGGCCAGGCCAGCCGCTGCCTGCTCGTGCTCGTCCTTGTCGATCATCGCACCCAGGTGGATGCGTCCCCCGGGCTTGAGGGCTTGGCGCGCAGCACCGAGGTGGGCGGGCGCATCGTGGGGGAGGTTCATGATGATGTGGTCGAAGACGGGCCCGCTGCCATCGGCCAGGGCTTGTCCGTCCGCGCAGACCACGTCCACCCGGTCGGCCACCTTGTTGCGCTTGGCGTTGCGCCAGGCCAGCCTGGAAGCCGCGGGGTTGAGATCCACAGCGACCACGCTGGCCCCCTGCTTGGCCGCCAGCACAGCATACGGCCCCACACCGCAGTACATGTCCAGCACCCGCTCCCCTGGCTCGATCTGCTCGGCCACGCGGGCCCGCTCGCCGGCCAGCCGGGGCGAGAAGTAGCATGTCTCCAGATCCACGATGAGCCGGCACCCGTTCTCCTTGTGCTCGGTGACGAGCTCGCGATCCCCGCCGATGACCTGGATGGCCCGGGTCCTGAGCTCGCCCTCCACGCCCTGGTCGATGGCGGCCGTGCGCGCGGGAGGGACGGCTTCGATGAGCGCTTCGGCCACGCTGGCTTGGAAACCGGGGGAGGGATCCAGGCTGGAGAGCGGGTCGATGAGGTGGAGGATGGCCACGTGGCCGACCAAGTCGTAGCCGCGGGGGAGTTGGTCGCGCACCGCGGCGGGTGCGTCCACGTCATCGCGCCAGGAGCCGGCCATCTCGGCCAGCAAGCAGGGCTTGCCCCTTGAACCGTGCGCTCTCGGCGCGATCATCTTCGTGCTTGAGCGACGGTGGAGCAGACCGCTTAACCGGGCGCCGGGCGAGGCAGGGTGGGGAGCCGGGAGAGGCTGAAGAGCGCGATCAGCGCTAGCACGCCAAGCCCGATCTGCACCTCGGTCAGCGGGGCCAGGTAGATCGCCACCGGGAACGTGACGGCCACGAGCACCATGGCCCACCGCTTCGTGCGGGGCGGGACGGCGCGGTGGTCCTCCCAGGATCGAAGCGGCTCCCCGAACCACCGGTGCTCGCGCAGCCACCGGTGCAGGCGCTTGGAGCTGCGCGCGAAGCACCAGGCCGCCAGGAGCACGAACGGTGTGGTGGGCAGCAGCGGGAGAACGATCCCGAGGAACGCCACACCGACGCTCAGGATGCCGCACGCCACGAGCAACCCCTTGCGGATCGGGTCGAGCTCCTCGTGGCCCATGGGAACAGGTCAGGGGGCTGGCGGGATAACCCCAGCGGTCGCTGCTCCACATATCAACCCCCGCCCCTGACGACCCACCCCAGCCCCTGAGGCCCCTTCGAGCCAGGCTCGGGGTTTAGGCCCAGAAGCCGTATGGCCCGGCCATGGTGGAAGAGAGCGACGCCTGGCTGGCCCTCGTCGGGCTTGGCTTGGGCCCTGGCGGGATCCCTGTCGCGGGCCTGGAGGCCGCCCAGCGCGCCAGCCACGTCTACCTCGAGGCCTACACCGCCATCGCGCCCGAGCCCATCGAAGCGCTGGAAGACCGCCTCGGCTGCTCCGTCGAACCGCTCGGCCGGGCGCCCGTCGAGGACGCCGATGTCCTGCTCGAGGCCGCTCGGGACGGAGGCTGTTGCCTCCTGGTGGCAGGCGATCCCCTCTCGGCCACCACCCACACCTCCCTGCGCATGCAAGCCCGAGAGGAGGGCATCGCTGTGGAGATCCACTTCGCAGCCAGCATCCTCACTGCCGCCTCCGGGCTTGCTGGCACGTCCCACTACAAGTTCGGGCGCACCACCACGCTGGTCACGCCTCAGCCTGGCTACTTCCCCGAGAGCCCCTACGACGCCATCCGGGCCAACCTGAAGGCAGGCCTCCACACCCTCGTGCTCCTGGACATCCAGGAGGACGGCACGTGCATGACGGCAGCCGAAGGGGCCAGCGTGCTCCTCGAGCTTGCCGACAAGCGAGGGGATGAGGTGCTCAAGGCCTCCACGGAGGTCCTGGCCATCGCGCGCGCGGGCCGAGAGGACGCAGCCGTCTACCGCGGCACGCTCGAAGCGATCAGCGAGCTGGATTCCGGAGAGCCCATGCACTCGCTCATCGTCCCCGGGGAGCTCAGCGCGTTCGAACGCGAGGCGATCGAGACGCTGGCGGAACCCATCGCCTAGCCGGGTGGCCTGGTAGGCAACGGACCATCGCTTCAACCGCTTCAACGAGCGCTCTGGCGCCCGGGGGACCATCGCGTCGACGCGTGGTCTGGGGGCGGGGAACCACTGAGTTGACGCGCGGTCTGGCGACCGCCTGGGTTGCGGCCGCGGGAGAACGCAGCCCATCAACGCGCGCTCTGGAGAGCGCCTGGGTTCCGCCCCTGGTGGGCGGCCTGCCGGGCGCTGTTGTCACGAGAGGGGGAGACAGACAGACTCTCCCGGAAAGACTTTTGAACCCCCCGCCGGACCGGAGTGCAACCGGAGGAAGACGGTATGATCCCACTACTCGGTTCCCGACCCCGTATAGCCCTTCTCGCAGCCATCATGGTGCTGGCTGTGGTCCCCCTGGGGACCACGCTGGCAGCCAGCGAGGCCAGCGACGACTGCGTGCTTGGCCAGAAGACACAGGACTACTTCACCGCCACCACGCCGTTGGACGAGACCTTCCGTGCAAGCGAGCTCGTCCACGTCATCGGCGAGCAGACGGAGCTGAACCACCGGATGAAGTACGCCAACGGGATCGATGCCTACGTCGTGGAGCTCTCGTGCATCGTGCACAGCAAGAACTACGCCTTCCTGGCCAAGGGCCTGGACACGGGCGGCCAGGACTACGATCTCTCGGTCCAGTTCTTCGACGAGGACTACCAGGCCGTGGGCGAGGTCCACGACGACGAGCACGGCGACGAGCTGGGCTCGGTGCCTGTCGGGGCGCGCTACGCCACAGTGACCATGGATGAGGGCCCCCTCGTCTCAGGCGTCACCCGGGATTCCAGCTGGGGGATGCTCCCACGGCCGTACGCCATGGGTTTCAGCTTCGAGATGGACATCGGCGAGGCCTAGCCGACCGCGGAAGTGGCAGACCGCCGTACCGGTCAGTTGTCGGCCACGATGCGCACGATATCACGGTGCTCGAGCTCGTGGTCGGCGGCCACTGCTCGGTGGGTGCGCGCATCCACCGCCCGGATGAAGTTCTCGCCCAGATCCGTGTGTACGTGGTAGGCCATGGCTCGCGCCGTCGTGCCCCTGGGGACCAGGAAGGCATCGGGCAGGACGTTGCCCTCGCCATCCGTGTAGTGGGAATCATCCTCCACCGGGAAGACCACGATGCGATCGAGCACCTCGTAGACGCCCTTCTCCAGCACCGCCTGGACGCCTGTGCTCCCGAAGCGATCGAGCACCCGCTCCTGGATCAGCTCGAGACCTTTACGCTGCTTGGCTTCTGGCTCGCCCAGGATCTCGAAGCTAGCATCTCCTGGCTCGTAGGCGATCAAGCCCTTCTCTGCCGCACGCCGCAAGGCGAGCTCGGCCTCGGCTGAGGTGGGCACCACGGTCTCGCCTGTGGCCTTGAGCGCCTCGAGCTGTTCGTCCGTGGCGAGATCGGCCTTGTTGGCCGCGATGATGACCGGACGCGAGATCCGGCGTACGGCGCGCGCGATCTCGAGCACGTGCCCCTTGCTCCAGGCCGTGGGCTCGCTCTCGTCGACCTCCACCTCGCGAAGCGCCTGTACGACGTGCTGGTGGGCCACGCCCAACCCAGAGAGCCGGTCGTGGATGACGTCCTCGGTCTTGGCCGTGCCCGCCTTGACCCGGCGCGCGGCCCGCTCGAAGTCCCTCCAGAGCACGCCTGCCAGCCAGCGCTCCACCTCGTCGGTGAGGAACGCGATGTCCTCGCGAGCATCATGCGTGCCCGGGTCAACCGGCTCACCCTCGGCGTTGGTTGCCCCTGCGGCATCGATGACGTGGACCAGGGCTGCGGCCTGGCGCACGTCGTCGAGGAACTTGTTGCCGAGCCCGCGACCCTCGTGGGCCCCTGGGACCAGGCCGGCCACATCCGTGAGCTCGACCGGGACCCAGCGCGTGCCCGAGCGGCAGGGGGCGTTGTTCGGTTCGCAAGCCTCCAGCCCGAGCTCGACGTGCGGACACTCGGCGCGCACGTAGCCCATGCCTCGGTTGGCCTCGATGGTCGTGAAGGGGTAGTTGGCAGCCTCGACAGGGGCCATGGTGGCCGAGGCGAACAGGGTGCTCTTCCCAACGTTCGGCTTGCCGACCAGCCCGAGCTCCATGGCGCGCTGGAGGCGGGGCCCTGGCTAAAAGCGTTGCCGGCCGGCGGAGGCTGGCGATGGAGCCGGTCAGTCGAGCAGCTCGCCGACCTTCTGCACGCCGTCGTTGAAGTCCTGGACCTTGCGCTCCATCTCGAGGCTCTCCTCGGTGAGGAACTGCACCCCGTCAGGCGCCTTGATCGTGCCGCGCACCTCGGCTCCCGGGCGGATATCCACGCTCTTGGCCGAGACTTGGCCGTGGACGACAGCCTCCTCGCCGAGGCTCACCTCGTCCCAGGCCTCGATGTCGCCGTGGACCACCGCGCCGGGTCGAAGGCGCACGCCGCCTTGGACTCGAAGGGAGCCATGGAGCTCTGTGCCCCGGCCGAGCACGGTGTCGTCCTCGACCTGGAAGTTGCCCAGCACCCGGCAGTCCGTGCCCGTTCGCATGCCGCCCTTGACCAGGCTCTCCTGGAGGCCAAGGCGTGAGCCGCCGGGCACGAAGAGGAAGGTGTCGGAGACCTGGAAGGTCTCCTCTGCTTCCTCGAGCTGCTCGAGCACGCGCTGGACCTCTTCGCTTCGGCCCTGGCGCATCATCTGCATGAGGAAGATCATGAGGTAGACGATGGTGGGGATGGGGCTGCGGATGTTGATCCAGCCGCGCGCTTCGAAGCCTGCCTCCAGGGTCACCTCGTCGCCAACGTCCAGGTCCTTGTCCACGCTCAAGCGCTGGGTGACGCGAACGCCCTCGCCGAGGAAGGCGGAGCCACTGGCTTTGATCTGTCCGTGGATCGTGGAGAAGACGTCGATGCGGATGTCCTCGCCGGCCACGAGATCGCCGACGATCTCCACGCCATCGCCGAGGAACATGGACTGGGGGGTCGAGATCCCGTACTCCACGGTCGCGTGATCTCCGAGCACCACATCGCCTGTGGTCTCGATCGTGTGTTCGAGGAAGTGGCTCCCGTCAGGGAGCACGAGCGTGCTGCGGTCGAATGCCAAAGGAATCCCATCCCTGGGCCACGTAGGTCGCGACCCAGCTCCACAAGGGAAAGGGACGGTATTCAAGGGTTCCGGAACGCATCGCCGGTGGAGCCGGTGGACCGTGTGGGGGCGGATGAAAACGCATAAATGAGGCAACCCGATTCGGAGCGTCGCGCGGGCGCGCGCCTCGCTGAAACGTTTTTCACAGCCTCCCAAAATTGGTGCGTCGCCCGCGTTCCCTCTCACATGAGCCCAAGGGCTCGGGATTCGGGGGGAGCCAGGGGCTGGGAATCCCAGGGATCGGACGAGTCCTCTCGATGAAGCCTTTTATTCCAAGAGGAATCTGCTCGGTCGATGTCCCACGAGGAGGACCGTCCCAACGCCCTCTCTTGGTCCGCGTTGTTCGGAGGGGCGGCCGCCCTCGTCGCCGGCATCGTGCATGCCGTGTTGGGCTACTACGTGGTCACCGGGGCCACCTTCGATTGGCTTGAGTGGACGAAGCGACCCGTGCTCGAGAGCGAGGTGGCTGGCCTCGAGCTGGCCATCTCGACCTTCCTGATCACGTTGCTCTTGGCCAGCGTGGCCGGTGCGCTGACCTGGAGCTTGACCAAGCGCGGCAAGATGCGCGCCCAGCGCCCCGAGACCCTCGACGAGGATGCCGAGGCGCGCTCGTGGAGCGAGTTCTCCTTCTGGCGGGCCTCTGGCATGGCCTTCATCGGTGCAGCGCTTGCCGGCATGACCGGGTTCCTTCTCGCCGAGATCGGTGCTGAGCTCGACATCCCGGGGGCCGTGGATCCGAGCGGGATCACAGGCCAGGGCTTCTTCGTGTTCAAGATCATCATCGGGGCCCTCATCGCCGGCTTGGCCGCCTTCGCCGTGGCCCAAGCGCTCGCGCGGGCGCAGGCCGCGGGCACCGTCCAGGCCAGCGACCCGCGGGGCAACGTCATCTCGCGCATCCAGCTCTGGTCCTCGCGTAACGCGGCCACGGTGGTTTTCACCGTGCTCGTGATCACCGCGGCTACGGGGATGGGGATCACGAAGATCACCACGGACGTCGACGTGGCCGACGTGCTCCCGCGGGGCAACGGCAACACGACAGCCGCGCAGAACCTCACCACGGAGTTCAAGTCGACTTTCACCCAGCAGGTCACCCTCCAGTTCCAGAAGAACCCGGACCAGTGCGAGCGCGACAGCCACCGCGTGCTCGGCCAGCGGGACAGCCTGAACCCGAACCAGGACCGCCGCCGCGTCACGGAGATCGACTGCAACAACATCACCGACGAGGTGTACGTCCGCGCGTTGGACGAGTTCTTCACCCTCCTGCTTGAGGAGGATGACACGCCCATCCGCCACAACATCGGGATGCCGTCCTTCTACAAGCTGATCAACTGGACGATCGAAGGAGGCCAGGATGCGCCCAGATCCTCGTTCTCGCTGCCAGGCACGAGCCAGGAGGAGATGGCCCGGTACGCTCAGGTCGAGGACCTCACGTGGCGAGCGATCCCTGACGTGGTCACGCCGGTGATCGACCCGAGCTTCGATCAGACCGCCTCGCTCTACCTGGTCTCCACGGACAGCGAGGCCACCAGCCAGGAGATCGGGGGCTCCATGCTGGCCTTCCGCGACACCTACGTCGAGATGGTCGAGGACGGGGACACGACATGGCGCGTGTTCGGCGAGGACAACCCGCCACTGTTCACCGTGGATCTTCCGGTGGCCAACCACCATCAATCCGAGCTGGCGCGCGAGGATTTCACCACGCTCTTCCCGCTGATCTTCGGCTTCATCGTCGTCTCGCTCTACTTCGCCTTCCGCAACCTCACCGCCATCGGCATCGCAGGATCAACGCTGTTGGCCTCGACGGTGTGGACCTACGGGCTCATGGGCCACTTCGGGATCCCGCTGAACACGCTCAACCTCACGGTGCTCCCGCTCATCTTGGGCACGGGCATCGACTTCGCCATCCACCAGGTCACCGAGTTCGCCCACCTCAAGCAAGAGGGCAAGAGCGACGAGGAGGCGCTGCGCATCTCGGGCTCGTTCGCCGGGTTCGCCATGTTCATCGCGACGGTCACGAGCGTCTCGGGCCTGCTGGTCATGACCATCAGCCCGAGCCTGCTCATGGCCCAGCTCGGGTTGCTGGCAGCCATCGCCATCACCTCGGTCTACATGCTCACCATCACCTTCATGCCAGCGCTGTTGACCCTGGCCAAGAGCAGCGATGCCATGGGCCAGAAGTTCGAGCCCTCAGGCTTCATGGCCAAGCTGGCAGGCGCGGCCTCCAAGCAGCGCGTCGTCGTCGCAGCGCTCGTGCTCCTGCTCACCGCCGGCGCGGTGGTCGGCACCCAGAAGCTCGGTATCGAGGAGTTCGGCGAGCCCGCCAAGAACTTCCCCGAAGACGACCCCCTGCGCATCGAGCACGAGCAGGGCATCGCCGGGTTCTACGATCTCGAGGACCAGGGCAACGTCGAGCTCAAGACCAACATCATCGTCTTCGAGGGCGACAACACGGACATCCAGGCCCATCGCTACATCGACGCGATCCAGGCCGAGATGGCCAACAAGCCGAACCTGAACCTGGACACCTCGCGCACCATGCCGTTCCTCATGCGCACCTGGCTCAGTGTCAAGGACGGCGGCGAGAGCGCGGGGCCAGAGGTGCTAAGGCGCGGCCTGATCGGGACCCCGTTGGGGCCCACAGCCTCGGAAACGAGCGAGTACCCCCAGACGCGCGAGGCCATCACCAGCGAGCTAGACGCCATGTTCGAGTCCCCGCTGCGAACGTTCTCATCGCTCTTCGTCGATCACCCAGGCTACAACATCTCCACCATGACCCTGGCCACCACCACCGGGGACTTCGAGGACGCAGAAGCTGCATGGGACGACGTGTGGGCCTCGGTTGAGGCCGTCGAAGGGCAGCGCCCACACGATCTCCAGCCTGCCTTCGTCGGGAACACCGCGCTCAACTTCCTGTTCATCAGCGAGGAGCTGCCGTGGCTCAACTACCTGGGCATCGTGAGCGGACTGGTCCTGGCCTTCCTCACCGCGATCTTCACCAAGAGCCTGCGGGCGACGACCACGGTCTCGCTGGTGATGGGGTTGACCGGGCTCTGGTGGCTAGGCGTGCTGCCGGCCTTCGATATCGGTCTGGCCATCACGCTGATGCTGCCAGCCGTCTTCATCACGTCCATCGGGTCGGACTACGCGATCCATATGACGTGGAACCTGATCAACAACCCTGACCGCGAGGAGGTCTACGGTGTCGTTGGCAAGGCCGTGCTGTTCAGCGCGATCACGGACATCGGTGCGTTCGCCATCTTCACCCAGACCCAGAACGTCGCGGCTTCCAAGGCCATGGTGGCCACGGTGCTGGCCATCGGCGTCATGTTCCTCGTCACGGTGCTGGTGGTCCCGCTGTTCTACCCGCTGGACCCAGCCGAGGCAGACGAACCCGGGACCACAGGGCGAAGGTTGGACGATGTTCCGCGCACCCGCATCGTCGACGGCACCCCCCTCGAGGCGGAACCTTCAAGTTAGGCCGTCAGAAAGACGGCATATCTAACGTGCTCCGACGATATGTTTAAGTCAAGAAGAGGGGGAGCATCGAGATGGCATGGCCTCCACTGCATCCAGCTCCCAAGGACCCGGACCCCCCGATGACCAGATCGAGAACGACGGACCCCTCGCCGATGAGGTGCCCGACTGCCCCGAATGCGGCTCTGTACAGTTCGAGGAAGACGCCCAGCACGGCGACGTCGTGTGCGCGCGCTGCGGGCTCGTGCTCTCGGAAGGAGCCATCGATTTCGGTCCAGATTGGCGCGCTTTCAACCCCCAGCAGCGCGAGGAGCGCGCCCGGGCCGGTCCAGGCCGGACCGTCATGCGCCACGACCATGGTCTCGGCACCGTGATCGGCTACGGCCGCGATGCCGCAGGCCACCGGATCCGAGGCCGCACGAAGGGCCAGTTGGCTCGCATGCGCCGCTTCCACCGTCAAGCCACCTACCGCCCTGGTGCGGACCGGGGCCTGGTGCGCGCGCTGACCGAGGTGGAGCGGATCGCTCACGCCTTGGACCTGCCCGACAGCGTGGCTGAGACGGCCGCCACCATGTACCGGCGAGCCCGAGAGACAGGCTTCCTCCACGGCCGATCCATCGAGGCCACCGCGGCTGCCTGCGTCTACGCCTCCGCCCGGTTCCAGCACCTGCCTCGACCGCTCGACGAGGTGGCTGATACGGCTCAGGCCAGCAAGGAGGACGTCGCCCGGACCTACCGCAGGCTGAGCCAGAAGCTCAAGCTCCCGGTGCCCATCACCTACCCCTCGGATCTGCTGCCGGCCTTCGCAAGCCGGCTCGAGGTCCCCGCTGCCGTCGAGAACTGGGCCCGCGAGCTCATCTCGAACGTGGATGAGGAGCAGTTGGCCGGCAAGAACCCAGCCAGCGTGGCTGGCGCGGCCCTCTACCTCGCCGCCAAGGAGACCGACGACCCACGCACGCAGAAAGAGGTGTCCAAGGTGGCGGGCGTCACCGAGGTCACAGTGCGTGCCCGCCTCAAGGATCTCGAGGAAGCGGCCGAGGATCTCCGGGAAGCCCGGCCCATCGCGGGCTGAGCTCACTCGACCTTCTTGGTCCGGTTCGAGAGGTCCATGAGGGTGCGCAGGTAGGCGCCCCCCCGCACGCGGCCGATCCCTCCGGCCGCGCATGCACGCTCGCCGAAGGACTCCACGCTATCCACGCGCACACCAGGGCCGTGGAAGAGCAAGGGGACCGGGTCGCCTGAGTGGCTGGCCCGGCTGCAGGGCGTTGAGTGGTCACCGGTCAGCCCGATGACGAGCTCCTGGGTCTCTTGGAGCGGGGAGAGGGCGGCATCGATCTGTTCGAGCACGCCACGCTTGGCCTCGAAGTCCCCGTTCTCGCCGCAGATGTCTGGTGCCTTGATGTGCAGGAAGACCAGGTCGACGCCGCTCTCGACCGCGTTGAGGGCGGCATCGAGCTTGGCTCCATAATCGCTCTCCAGATCCCCGGTTGCGCCGGGCACGTCTGCAAGCGACATGCCCATGAAGCTCGCGATGCCTCGGTAGGCGTTGCCGCCCGCGATGGCCTGGGAGCGCACGCCCCAACGCTCCTCCAGCGTGGCCCCGCGCTCCAGGGGCCCAAGGCCCCGTGTCACCATGCCTGTAGCGCGTGGGGCGCCCCGCTGGGCGCGCTCGTCGTTGAGCGGATGCTCGGCCAGCACTTTCGTGCACGCTTCCACGGTCGCGTTGACCCGGTCCGCCGTGGCGACCGCTGACGGGTCCTCGCTCGTGGCACGTGCTTGCTGGATCTCATCGCCGGTCGTGCCGGGGTCGGTGTCCGAGACCGATGAGGCGCCGTCCTCCACGACGACGACGAACCGGTAGCCCATGCGTGGGTGGTAGTGGAGCGAGACCCCGTCCGGGGTCACCGCGTCCATGTCTTCGATGAACGCCGCGGCGTCTTGGCGGTCCTGCTTGGTCTCGAACCGGCCGGATCGCCGGTCCTCGATGCGCCCCTGGGCATCCAAGGTCACGAAGTTCCCTCGGGCCGCCACCCGTCCATCGGCTGGCTCCAGGCCCAGGCCAAGCGCCTCGATGGCACCTCGCGACGGGCTCTGGGACCCCGGAGAAAGAGGGTCGTAGTCGAACAAGCCCAGATGGCCTGTG
This sequence comes from uncultured Thermoplasmatales archaeon, assembly GCA_964396185.1. Classification (GTDB taxonomy): domain Archaea; phylum Thermoplasmatota; class SW-10-69-26; order SW-10-69-26; family SW-10-69-26; genus CAYNEI01. Next base: position 6,270 of record CAYNEI010000001.1, on the reverse strand, counting down.
CCCGAGCCGGGCACGATGCCGGGTCCAAGCGGGTCGATGAGCCCGGTGGCGCCCTGGGTGGCCAGCTCGTCCATCACCGGGGTGCGGGCCAGCTCCAGCGGCGTTCGGTCGTCGAAGTCCGGGTGCGGGCGGTCACCGAGGCCGTCCAGGATGATCGCGAGGATGGGCGGGGCCATCGGGCGCTGAACCGCCTGGGGTCGTTTAACCTTATTTCTGGCCATGGCGTTCAGAAATGCCCCGAAGAGTTATGCGACCGCCATGCCATCGTAGCGCACGTGGGGACCCTTCCGGGCGGTCCGGTGGGCCCCGCCCTGGGAGGTACCGGGAGACATGCAGCAGCGCTGGGGCAGCAGCACGTGGGCCATCACATCGATCGCCGTCTTGGTGACTCTCGTCGCCCTGGCGGGTGCCGGAGTGGCCGACGATCGGCCGACGTTCGAGGTTTCGATCGATGAGGACGCCACCGACCGCGTCGTCCGCCAGGGTGAGATGTGGCGCATCGCCGCCACCGTGACGAACACCGGTGACCAAGCCGCTACCCAAGATGTCTTCTTGGGCCTGGGCGAGCACGCCATCCTTGGCCCCTTGGAGGAGCAACGCGTGGCCACAGGCGAGCCTGACGATACCGCAGATGCGGTCCAGGAGATCCACCTGGGAGCTGGTGTCTCTGAGCAGATCGTGTTCGAGGTCACCGTGCCCGCGCGCTTAGGCCCCGGTGAGTCCGTGGCCACCGTCGCAACGTTGGACGAGGTGGCGACCGTCACCGGGATCGTGGCCGACGCCTCGGTCCGGGTCGACCCCGAGCTGGATGCCCGGACCGGCCGAAGCGAGGTCATCGTCCGGCTCCAACCCGTTGATCCCCGCGGCCTTGAGGAGCTCGAGGAGCCCCTCACAGCGCTCAAGGACCACGCCGCAACCACCCAACAGCGTCTCGTGGACCTGGCCGAGCGGGAGGACGCGATCACGATCCTCAACCGGTTCTGGCTCATGAACGCAGCCGTGGTCGAGGTCGACCACGACGCCGATGGGCTGCTGCTCCTGTCATCGGTCGACGAGGTCACCTGGATCCACGCCAACCTCCAGATGGAGCCTATGGCCGCGGCCACGGATGGCGGGTCTGGTGACCAGGCCAGCGACACGGCTCTCCTGGACCCAGTGGCGTGGGGTTTGGCCGAGATCAACGCGCCTGACGTCTGGGACACATACGGTGTCCGCGGAGAGGGCGCGCGCGTGGCCGTGCTCGACACCGGCATCGACGCCGATCACGACGACCTCAACCTGCACACAGACGACGCCAGCGACCCCACGTTCCCCGGGGGCTGGATCGAGTTCGACCCGCAGGGCGATCCCATCGATGGCTCCCAGCCGTACGACGACAACGGGCACGGCACGCATGTCAGCGGCACCGTGGCCGGCGGTAGTGCGAGTGGAGCCCACATCGGCGTGGCCCCCGAGGTCGAGCTCCTGCACGCCGGCGTGCTCACGCCCCTGTCCGAGAACCGCTTCGCCGCCGTGGTCGCGGGCATGGAGTGGGCCGCCGAGCAGCAGGCAGACGTGACGAGCATGAGCCTGGGATCCGTGGCCTACGTCGACGCGTTCATCGAACCCATCCACGCCTCCCACGCGCTGGGCACCTTCGTCGTTGCCTCGGCCGGCAACGACGGGGAGGGCACATCGGGATCCCCGGCCAACGTACACGACGTTCTGGCCGTGGGCGCCTCGGATAGCGGTGGCGACATCGCAAGCTTCTCCAGCGGCGAGACGATCGACACGAGCAACGCCTGGGGGCGCGAGGCTCCCGGCTGGTGGCCGAGCACGTACGTGGTACCAGACGTCGCCGCGCCAGGCGTGGAGATCCACAGCAGCGTGCCCGGCGACAACTACGGCACCAAGTCGGGAACCTCCATGGCCGCGCCGCACGTCTCGGGTACGATCGCCCTACTCCTGTCTCAGCACCCCCACCTGTCCATCGACCAGGTGACCGAGGCTCTCGAGGCCACGGCGACCAAGCCAGGCGGGTCGGCCAAGGACACCCGCTACGGCGCGGGCATCATCGATGCCAAGGCCGCCATGGATCACGCCGAGCAGCACTTCACAGGCTTCCAGGTAGAGATCATCGACACCAGCACGCCCGTCACCGAGGGTGAGGGCTTGAACGCGACCGTCACCGTGACCAACGGAGGTGGCTCGACGGACACCCAGACCATCCGCCTGACCGGGTTCGACGGCCAAACCGTGGACGAGCGCGCTGGTCTCACCCTCGACCCGGGCGAGCAGGCCACGTTCAACCTGACGTGGCCAACGAACCAGGGCGATGCCGGGTTCGCCGAACTCACCGTCGCAAGCGACGACCTGGAGGCCAAGCATCTCGCGCGCGTCTTCTCGGCATCGGGCGACTGTGAACCCCTCCACCCGGCTTGGTTCTCAGGCCAGTGGACCTTCACAGCGACCAACGGGATCACCCGGGGCCAGGGCACCGCCGAGGACCCCTACGTCCTGGAGCGCTGGTGCATCGAGGCCGGCGCGGATGCCTACGGGCTGATCCTCCAGGGCACCAGCGCCCACGTGGAGATCCGCGACAACGTCATCGAGGGGTCGAGAACCGGCATCCTCGTGCTGGATGCCGGGAACGTGCGCATCGTGAACAACACGATCCAGGGCAACCAGGACAACGGCGTCTGGGTCGGTGAGGGCGCCGCTGATGTTCGCGTCGAAGGGAACGTGATCCAGGCGAACGCCGTGAACGGGGTCGTCTTGGATGGCGCGGGGTCACACGCCACCATCCGAGAGAACACGGTTGCTGAGAACAGCGTGCACGGCCTCTTGATCGATGCCCCACAGGCTCAAGTTGTGGGAAACCAGGTCCTGAACAGCGGCTCCCATGGCCTCATCCTGTGGGAGCGCGCCGCCGGCTCGTCGGTGACCAACAACACGATCAGCGACAGCCAGAGCCGAGGGGTGCTGGTCGACGACGGAGGCAGCTCGCGGCTCGCGGACAACACCATCACAGGCAACGGGTGGGAGGGGATCACCATCCTCGAGGACAGTCCCGGGACCGTCATCGAGGGCAACACCCTGTCTGCGAACCAGAACAACGGCATCTTCCTGGCCTCCGACGGGAACACGGTCACGGGCAACACCATGGAGGACAACGCCGTCCACGGCGTCTCCATCCCCGAGGGGGGTGACGGTAACACGATCCAGGCCAACGAGATCGTGGCCAACACGTGGGTCGGGATCCTCGTGTTCGGAGACGGGAACGCGGTCCTCAACAACACGGTCCAAGGCAACCAGGACAACGGCGTCTGGGTCGGTGAGGGCGCCGCTGATGTTCGCGTCGAAGGGAACGTGATCCAGGCGAACGCCGTGAACGGGGTCGTCTTGGATGGCGCGGGGTCACACGCCACCATCCGAGAGAACACGGTTGCTGAGAACAGCGTGCACGGCCTCTTGATCGATGCCCCACAGGCTCAAGTTGTGGGAAACCAGGTCCTGAACAGCGGCTCCCATGGCCTCATCCTGTGGGAGCGCGCCGCCGGCTCGTCGGTGACCAACAACACGATCAGCGACAGCCAGAGCCGAGGGGTGCTGGTCGACGACGGAGGCAGCTCGCGGCTCGCGGACAACACCATCACAGACAACGGATGGACGGGGATCGCCGTGCGCGAGCAGAGCCCCGGGACCGTGATCGAGGGGAACGTCCTGACAGGCAACCAGAACAACGGCATCTTCCTGACCTCCGACGGGAACACGGTCACGGGCAACACCGTGGAGGACAGCGCGATCCACGGTGTCTCGATCACCTCGGGAAGCGACGGGAACACGATCGAGGCCAACGAGATGTCGGGCAACACCTGGCAGGGGGTCTTCGTGGCCGGGAACGAGACCGTGATCCTCGACAACACGCTCCGAGCCAACGAGGCCAACGGTGTCTGGGTCAGCGATGTGGCCAACGGAACCCGCATCGAAGGCAACGTGATCGAGGACAACAGCTTCCGCGGCATCGCGCTGGCAGGCGGACACGCCACCGTCCAGGACAACACGATCGAGGCCAACGGTGCCAACGGCCTCTCCGCCTGGGACACGGGGCCGTCCAACACGATCGCGAACAACGACGTGGTTGGCAACGGGAACGACGGGATCTGGCTCGACTCGGTCGACAACCGCGTCCTGGACAACACGGTCAGCGGCAACGCCGACGAAGGCCTGGTGCTCTCCACCAACGCTGCCAGGACCGACGTCACGGGGAACACGCTCCAGGACAACGTCGCCGACGGCATCTGGATCGGGTCCACCGGCAACGAGGTGCGCGACAACGTGGTCCGAGCCAACGGCGACGATGGGTTCACGCTGTGGGATGGCGCCGAAGGCAACCTGATCGCGAACAACACGATCAGCGAGAACCAAGACGACGGGATCTGGCTCAACGCGGCGGACAACACGTTCCAGGACAACCTCGTGTGGCGCAACAGCGACAGCGGGCTGGTCCTCTCGAGCGGTGCTGATGGGAACACCGTCCTCGAGAACACGCTCACGGAGAACGAGCACGGCCTCGTTGTTGTCGCCAGCGAGGGCCTCACGGTGACGGGCAACGACATCCTATCCAACACGGGCTATGGCCTGTGGGCCCAGGACTTAGCCACACCGTTGGACGTCCGGGAGAACGCTTGGGGTGCTGCCTCAGGTCCTTCCGGAGGCGTGCAGGACTGCCAGACGAGCGCGGTAGCTGAGGGGGATGGGGACACGATCGGCACCAGCAGTGCAGAGGTGTGCTTCGACCCATGGCTTCCACCCCACTTCGTCGTCACGATCCTCGACGTCGGCGATCCGGTGCTGGAGGGCGACGAGCTGGAGGTGACCGTCCAGGTTGAGAACACGCGGGACACCTCGGATACGCAATGGATCCGCTTGGAGGACTTCGACGGCAACATCGTCGACACGGTGCCGGCGCTCACCATCGAGGCTGGCGAGCAGACCACGCTGACCCTGGTCTGGCAGACGAACGCGGGGGATCTCGGCGTCGATGACGTCGCCGTGGCCAGCGAGAGCGACCGCGACGAGGCCCAAGCCATCATCCTGCCCAACCCCCTGGTGCGCTAGACGGGAAGCGCCGAGTGGCATGGTTCGCAGGTAGGTGCGAGCCACGGCTGGCCCCGTTCGTTGTGCCCGGTGTGGCGTTGTGGTGCCCGTGGTTCAGGGCGGCACGATCAGAAGCCAGCCCATGACCACGACGCTGCCGGCCAGGATGCCGAGGAAGTTGACCTCCTCCTTGGTCAACCGCCCGCGCACCTCGAGGGTCGCGCCGAGCAACGAGTCCACCTGGCAGCCGATAAAGCCAGCCACCGTGCCCGCGAGCAGGTTGGCAGCCGTGAATGGCGCCGGTGGTGGCGTTAGATCGGCGCTGAAGGTGAGCGAGCCCAGCAAGAGGATGCCAAGCGCGCTCATGACCAGGGCACCGCCAAGGGCTGCGAGTTGGCCCGCTCGGGAGACCCCTCCGTCGGTCCCTGGTGGAACCGGTTTGAACGTGGTGATGAGCAAGGTGCGCTTGGAGAGGCCACCGAACTCGCTGGCGAACGTATCAGCGGCAGCCGCGGCCACAGCCCCGATGAACACCATGCTGGCAGCACCGGGCCCCAGGATGCCATCGATGGGGCTGTGGAAGATGGCCACCAGCGTGGGCACCAGCCCGTTGGCGAGCACGTTGCGGGTCCGGCGCACACCGCCGCGGGCCTCGCTTGTTCCGCGAGCGGCCTTCTCCCGGTACTTGGCCCGGGTGGCCACGCCTGCCAGGAAGAGCAGGCTCATGAGAAGGATGAGCCAGAGGAAGTTCGTGGTGACGATGATGGTGGTGCCCACCACGAAGGCGGAGAAGGCTCCGCTCGGGTTGAGCAACCGTTTCCGGTTGGCCGCGACAGCCAGGGCAGCCACGGCCAGGACCTGGAACGCCCCGAGCGGGGAGTCCAGGGGGTTGAGAACCAACGCGTGACCCCCTAGAGGATGCCCGGAACGACCGGGCTACTCTTCCAGCGCCTTGGTGACGTCCTCGGCGAGCTCGTCCTCGTCCTCGTCGTCGGCCGCTTCGGCCTCAGGCTCGTCCTCGGCCTCGCTGGGCTCTGGCGTCTCGTCTTCTTCGCCTTCCTCGTCGACGTCCTCGCCGGTCTCGTCCTCGGCCGTGTCGGCTTCGGGCTCGACTTCATCGACATCGGCTTGCTCGGCCTCGTCAGCCTCCTCGTCGGCCGTGTCGGCTTCGGGCTCGACATCTTCGATCTC